>JABDRN010000087.1 GCA_013041745.1 Gammaproteobacteria bacterium | reverse complement strand
GTGGTGGATGTGCGAGAAGCCTCTGCTGAAGAGGTCGAGCACGGTCACGTACATGGTCCTGGCGGCCATCAGCATTAATTCACACGCTTAGTCTACCCTTACAGAGAAATTGACGGTAAAGGTCGGGATATCGGTGCCATTGGAGGGATTGAAAACTCCTTTCGGATTTATCCTGATATCGGTTACCAGGCTGTCAAAACCATCACTATCGGGCGTTGGTGAGTAGTTAAAATCACTGCCGTTATTATTTGAGAATTCGACGTCGTCGGTGATCGAGGCTGGCCCCGTGTATACAAACGATAATCCCGAGGCTGTAGCTCCGGCACCATCGGTAAAAGTGAATGGTGGTTCAGGGTAGTTGACACTGCTCTGTACGAAAATGGAAGTGCTCGCCGGTATGCTGTCAGTTAAGACTACCCTGTCATTGTCCAGAGGGATCCTGCCTTCATTATTCAAACGCAAGCTATAACTTTGCAGTGCGCCGGGTAAAGCTTTCGGATTGCCCGTACCGTTTACCGGGTCTCTGATGACAGCGCTGTTCTTTGCCAGGTTGAGCTGCGGCGGGCACCACTCGAAGGCATTTTCAAATGCGAAAACTGCAGCAGCTTCAGTCGTATGCGATCTTTCAGCATCAGCAGCCCTGTCTTCATCTACCGTCAGTCCGATCTGGCTATTGCTGATATTGCAGCGGCGTAACCAGCCGCCGTCACCGCCGTCTCGTGTTACCTGTTGCGCCACCACGTATGGTGTCGTGGCAAAAGCACCGCCGTTATAATTGTTATTAAAACAGCCATTGTCATATCCCGAGATATTGTCAGGCGTGGTCAGAGTTTTCAGCAGGATGCCGGCGCCGCCGTTGACGATTATTGTATCGTTGATATTACTCTCGGCTGCCAGATAAGCGATGGTTTCTGATGACACGCTGCCATTAGATGTTTCTCCGCGCTCCATGGCGATCCGTGCGCTGCTGGTAGTGATGGAGCCGGTTTCCACCGCCGTTTCCAGCCATGGCGATGAGATGTTCGTCGGGTCCAGACCGGGCTCGGAATTGGTCGACTGTACACTGAGTAATAGTGCCGGATTGGCGCTGAATGCGGTGCTGAAGTTGAGTGTAGAGTAACTCGTGCCTGCGGTGTTCTTGCCCTGAAAAGCACTGCTGTTTATAGTGCCGGCTTCCAGCGTCGTACTGCCGTTTGGAAATACATGTACACCTGGGGTGATAGCCAGATAGTCGATAGTCATCGATGGGTGTGATCCGGTTTCTCCCTGCGGCTGGAACTGCGCGACCTGAAATCCTGTACTGCTGATGTTTCTGAATCTTATGGATGCAGGCGGCACGCCTTCGGTTGTCGGCAGTGAAAAGATCAACGGTGTCGCAGAAAAAGCATTGGCGAAGGTGACGGTGGTGAAATTGAGGCTGGCACCGAGGTTTTGAGCATTGACTGTCGCTGAGGCAGCTTCCCAGCTTGGTCGTTGACCGGAAGCAACCTGATCGAAAGACTGTGAAAAAGCGGCAACCGCAGCCAGTTCGGCAGCGTGAGCCGTTTCGATATCGTTAGCCCGATCTTCCTGGATACGCATGCTCAGGTTTGTGGCGTCTTGACCGCATAAGCGTAGCCAGCCCCCGTTGTTGCCATTGCGGGTACCCTGGTTTGCGATCGCGATGGTCGCTGCCGAGCCCAGGCCATGGCTATTATTCACACAGTTATCTGTGATATTTGTCGGCGTCGTGAATACGTTGTAATTGATAGTGTTAGCACTGCTGTCGGTAAAAGAGCCGGTGCCCGGGCTCATCGCAAAATACGCGATGCTCTCATTGGCGCTCACTGTACCAGCACTGGTCTCCGCACGTTCGAGAGCAACAGACGCGTTAGTACTGGTGGTCGTTGCTTGCAGGCTGATGGTCTCCAGCCAGGGCTGGGTCAATGTGGTACTGCTGAAGTTATAACTCGGGTCGTTGGCAAAACTCTGAATCTCGTGAAGCACGACAGGTGGCGTGCCGCCAAACGAGGGAGAGAAGTTTACCGTAGCATAACCAGTGGTATCGCCAACCCCGGATTGGCGTTGCGTGGTGTTTACCGTACCTGCCTGTATGCGTGTGCCACCGCCGAGGTTATAGCTGCCAGGTATTATCGCAAGGTAATTGAACGTCTGTGTCGTTGAGATGCCGTCTTCACCCTCTGACTCAGCCGTGCCGACCTGAAACCCTGTCGTGCTTACACTGAGTACACGGATGGTTGCCGGGTCAGGATTGTCGTTACTGGGCAGGATGAAGACCAGCGGTGGCGTGGCATATGTCTGCCTGAAGTTGATCGTGGTAGGGCTGCTGATGCCACCAGTCGAATTATTAAGGGTGACACGATCAACTTTAAAGTTAATACCCGAGGTACAGGCTAAGGCATAGCTTGAAAAGCCCAGGATACAACCAGTAATGAAAGTAAGAGATTTGACCAAGGTTAATAAGTATAAGTGATAAGCCTGTTATATATTTTAGAAGAAATATGTCATTTAATGAGCATCTTCCAGAAAATCTGTAACCTGATTTATAACGCCTCTGTCATGAATGATACGACGATGACCCAGGCCCCTGGTTTTTACGAATTTTGCTCCCGGCCAGGATTTGGCGATGTTCTCACCACTGTGCCATGAGATATCGCTGTCATCCTCATCATGTATGACCAGTCCCTTGCATGATGAAGCCCTCAGATTGTTCACCGTATCTAGAGCGTTATCGATGACCTGGCCGTGTGTGGCAAAGGATTTTCTGATCAAAGCCTGCATCACGCTTTCAGGCAGTCTGAGTATGCGTTGAAAGTTTTTGAGTATGATCTCCAGGTTTTCTGGCGGGCATATCATCGCAGCACGTTCCAGTTTGAAACCCAGCGACATGGCATAGGCCAGGATCATACCGCCGAATGAGTGAGTGATCGCTGCATCTATCTTTTCATAACGCTTACCTATCGCGAGTACCACATCGGTCATCTCCAGTACACTGGTCTGTCTGCCAGGTGAGGCACCATGCGCCGGGCCATCGAAACTGATGACGCGGTAGCCTGCCGCATTTAGCCTGTCTATATAGTTGACGACCTGTGTCCCGCGGCCGGCCCAGCCATGGATAAATAATACGGTTTTGTCATAATCTGAATGTTGTGCTGGCCAGATATACACAGCGATCGGCAAGTCATTCACCATAACCGTTTCTTTGCGGGCCGTATCGATAGCGGGTTGTTCGTAGGCCGGTGTCTTGAATCTTGTCGTAGTAAACCATTGTTCGTATGCACGGTTTGCATAATGGTATGGAAACAGCCGGCCAAGTGTCTGGTAAACAAAACGGATATAGCGAAGAATGAAGGGCGCTCTCATCTTCTTGCTAGCTGTACTGGAGTTTTTCATAGATGATTCCGTGACAAATAAACCCGTGATAAAATGCCATGAAATTTATGTGAACAAGTTACAGGTTTGTGTTTATGTTATCAGATGAACAATTACTCCAGTTGTTTTATACAAAAGAATCAGGCATCCATGGCAATGGTTTATTCGCTCGCATTGAAATCAAAGAGGGCGACTACATGGGTGAATACGATGGTCCGGTGGTCAGTGAGAACGGCTCACACGTGTTATGGGTAGAGAAATATGAGGAAGTATGGGTTGGCCGCGATGGCAAGAACCTGTTGCGATATCTGAACCATAGTACTGATCCGCATGCCGAGTTCATAGGGTTCGAATTGTATGCACTGCGAGATATCAGTCCTGATGAAGAGGTCACCATCGATTATGGTGAGGAACCGTAATCGATGACCAGGTTTGATAACTAAGTCACTGCATCAGTCTCATGCTTTTCAAGCAGCACCTGTTTACAGAAGTTACAGGTGTACTGGTAACGGCGCTTTTTGATCTTGTTATGCCGCGTCGTGCTTAGCCGGTGTACACGACAAGCACACTGGTAAGTAAACACGGCCTGTCTCTTCATCGGGATACCAGCGAGATCGTAATTAGCAGTGACACTGGCGTCCGCGCCAAAAGCATCCATCACTACCCTCCATTCCTTGCCATGTGGCTTTATGTTTTTCAGACCGTAAATGATATCGGTGACATAGTGGGCGACTTCATGCGGAATGGTGGTCGCAAAATTGTCATCGAAGTATTTTGAAAAGATATAAGGGTTGTAACGTATCACTCTTTGCTGGCGTGAGAAAATCAGGCTCTGCTTGCTTCTGACTCTATACATTCCGGCTGAACGGCCTTTGAGATCAAACCTGATATCTACAGTTTTGTCTTTTATATTGAAGTGATCGACAGCCTGTTTTATATATGAGCGAGTCTCGTCGATGACTATCTGCTGTTTATCGGCAGGCAGTGGTGCGATGTAAGATGAAGGGTGTTCCATATCGTCAGATCAGTTCGTACAGTCAGGCGCGCGAGATGAACTCACGCGTCTCAGTGTTGACCTTGATCACTTCTCCGGGCGTCAGATACTCAGGCACCTGTACCACAAGCCCTGTGCTCAGCGTGGCAGGTTTGGTTCTTGCCGAGGAGGAGGCTGCTTTCATGGCAGGGGCGCACTCGGTGATCTCCAGTGGCATGGTGTTCGGTAACTCGATGCCCAGCAGCTCGCCTTCACTGATCAGTGCGCTTAACCCTTCCAGGCCGTCATAGAGGAACACCGCTTCCTCGCTCAGGTTTGCTGCTGGCATGATGAATTGTTCATAGTCTTCACTGTCCATAAAGGTATAACTGTCTGTGTCATGAAACAACAGCTGCACCGCACGACGTGAAACCTCAACAGGGTTGACGACCTCATCACCTTTGTAGCGACGCTCAAACTTTTGACCGTTGCTTATATCACTGCCAGTGACCTTGTATAGTGTGCTGCCACTACGTGATGATGGTGATTGAACGACGACATGTTTGATCAGTATCTTTTTCTTGTCCTGCTCTATCACCAGTCCCTTTTTGATCTCGTTTGCTTTCATAAGCTCTGCTTTATTGGATATAATATTTTCTGGCTGTCAATTATGAGTGATTTTCGATGAGGATTAAACACCTGATTATCCCCGATGAGGAGATCGAGATGACTGCTATTCGCTCACAGGGAGCAGGCGGCCAGAATGTCAATAAAGTATCGACTGCGATCCATCTCAGGTTCGATATCAAGGCGTCCAGTTTACCTGAGGGCATCAAGCAGCGCCTGCTGGCGCTAAATGATACACGGCTGAGCAATGAAGGTGTGTTTATCATAAAGGCACAACAGAGCCGAAGTCAGTCTACCAATAAAGAGCAGGCGCTGGCGCGTCTGCAGGCGTTCATAGAACAGGCATTGACCACTAGAAAACAGCGTAAGAAAACACTGCCAACGAAGGCATCGAGGTTGCGGCGGCTGGACGCCAAGAGCAAGCGTGGTGAATTAAAAAAATCCCGTCAGAAAGTGGACTGAAAACCAGGTGGGACTGTTTTTGTATCTTATCTGAGCAGGCTGGAGCCCAGGTGTTCGGTCAGGAACAGCCGCTCGGGTATCCTGTCTCTTATTTTTTCATGCAGCGCCGGAAGTCTTGACCAATGTAACCCCTGCTTGTGGTGGTGAGCCGTGTGATAGCCAAGGTTACCTGTCAGCATGTTGTATATCGGACTCATGATGTTATAGGAGGCTTCGAAGTCATTATCCACATCCAGTCCGGCGTGGTGAGCATATGTCACCCAGGCAGTGAAGAACAGGCTACTGATCATCGGCAGGACAAAACAGAATATCGCCGGCAACGGATGATACCAGAGCAGGATAGCGAGCATTAACAGAGTTACCATGGAGCCGATCAGAAACGTTTTTAACGGTCGCGGGTGTTTTTTCCCAACCTGGAAAGCACGGTAGTACGCAGTGAGCATGACATCCAGCGAGTACCTTGTCCTGCCCATAGTCTTGCCATTTTTATTTTTCCAGCGGCTTTCATCTTTGCTCTGATCGAGATAGTGGTGGTGATGTCCGAGCACATGATGTAATACCCATAACTTGGACGTTGCCCCTGTCTGTAGTGCGTACACCTGGTCCAGCAGGCTATTTAAAAAAGTGTATCTAAACGTAGGTGAATGCTGGTGATGATGGTTCCATGCACAGATGATGCCCTTGGGCCAGATCATGATCAGCCAATATGCCAGCAGTAACCAGATATTATGTAGCAGAAAATAGGCAAAGATATCCAGGGCAAAAAATAACGAGATGATTAAAACAGGTATGCGATCTTCGCGATATTTGAATAGGGTCATATTGTATACTGCTGAAAATATTATGTAGAACAAAAGTCTGTTTTGTGATTCGGGCGCCGTTGCCTGTGACTTTCAATTCAACGAAGTGCGCGGATTATATCAGAATCTTTCCAGGGCACTATTTTCTGGCCGATCCCGACGCGTTAAAGGGCTGTTCCCGGTTGCTGTTGAACCAGTTAAACAACCGGGTTTTCAGTGCTGCCAGTTGATCATCCTTATACTTGACAGGTTCCGTTGCTCCCCATACCGGAGCTGGCCAGCATGCATCTGTCTTGAATCGCGCGATATGGTGTATGTGCAATTGCGGTACCATGTTGCCGAGTGAGGCGATATTGAGTTTGTCCGCCTGAAAAACCTGTTCCAGGCATCGGCTGAAAAACATGGACTCAGTCATTAATTGCTGCTGTTCAGTTTCTGATAGTTGATGTATCTCAGTGATACCTTCATGATTGGGTAACAGGATAAACCAGGGGTAGTTCGCATCGTCAAGCAATAATAATGTGCACAGCTCGAATTCCCCGATAACGAAACAATCTTTTTCAAGTTGTGGATGTAGCTTTATCATAAATGTGGTTATCTATAGTAAAAGATAATTTAGTATGTAGTATAAATAATGTTGAATCTAGTGAGAATTAAAGCGAATCGAGCGCTATGCATATGGAAAAAACTGAACGAGATCAGAGGCAGATAAGGCGACTGGAAACCTTGATCGATGTCGTCTTTGGCATCACAATATGGCGGCTCTTTATTTTGTTACCTCGCCCGTCGGATAACCCGGAGTGGGTCACGCTACTGGATATGTTGAAAGACAGCGGTATGCAGTTCCTGATCGTTGTCATTGCGCTGGTGATCGTCATCATCTACTGGCTGCAGAGCCATACACTATTTAAGTATATTGTTAAAACCGATACGGTCCATAGTGTGTTATCGGTATTGCAATTGTTTTCACTATTACTGTTCCTGTATGCGATCGGGGTTGGTGTCGTGCTGAAAGCGGATGCGTCTACACGCATATTCGAGAGCAGCATGGCCTGTTTACTCGGTATATTTTCTTTTTCCGCATGGTATTACGCCTTGAATAAAGGCGGTTTGACCACATCTACCTTATCAGATGAGGAAGCGAAGGGCATCACCGAGAGGATCAAGGCGGAGCCGGTAACTGCGGCGATAACCGTACCGTTTGCGTACAGTATGTGGATGTGGGAATTTTCCTGGTTTATCTATCCCATAGTCGTGTATCTATACCAGCGGCGTCTGAGAAAACTCTTTAAACAATCATGACAGATATGCTATCAAGGTGTTGAAATGGCTGAATGGTTAACAGGTAGAATAGTCGAGAAAAAACGCTGGAATGATCGTCTTTTTTCTTTGAGCATCGATTGTGATTTCGACACTTTCGAGTCGGGTCAATTCGTCCGGGTAGCATTAGATATCGATGGAGAGCGCATCGCAAGGCCTTATTCATTGGTCAACACGCCGGGCGATGACTTATTGGAGATATATTTCAATATCGTCGACGAGGGTCCACTGACGCCTAAACTTGCTGAACTCGAACAGGGTGATGAGATATTTGTCACTGACCGGGCGAACGGATTTCTCACCGTATCAGAAGTACCGCAATGCCGCCACCTGTGGATGCTGGCTACCGGTACCGGTGTCGGCCCCTTTCTCTCCATCCTGAAAGATCAGGATGCGTGGCAGCGTTTCGAAAAAGTCGTGCTGGCTTACTCTGTCAGAGACCTGTCGGAGCTTGCCTATCAGCAGCAGATTGCTGAGATCCAGCAGCAGTGGCCACAGAAATTCTGTTTCGTACCACTCGTTACCCGTGAAAAAGTCGATGGTATGCTGAACCGTCGGATTACCGATAGTATCGACGATGATTCCCTGGAGCGATGTACCGGTGTCGTAATCGATGAAGATTCACATGTCATGATGTGTGGAAATTCAACAATGATCAGTGATGTCACTGAGGTTCTGGAAAAACGGGGTCTTCGCAAGCACAGGCGTCGGGAGCCAGGGCACATCACGACAGAGAAGTACCACTGACAAATAAATGCGATACTGTGCATACTCCTAATTGTTTCTGTTCCGGCTCCCTGTTACTCCGCTCAGTCGACCCGCAGAGGTCTCACCCGCATCAGCTGACATCAATATATGTAATAATGTCTGAGTGCTGCGCTAATTGTCTATAATAACCAGCACGATACGACACAAACATTGAAACAACAGGTTATAAGATATCATGTATGAAGCGTTTTACGGTTTCAAGGAAAAGCCGTTCTCCATGTTGCCGGACCCTGGTTTTTTATATCTAAGTAAAAAACACCAGGCGGCGCTTACCTTGCTAGAGTATGGTCTGCTCAATCAGGTCGGCTTTTGCGTCATCAGCGGCGAGCCCGGTGCTGGTAAGACAACCATATTACGCGCTTTGTTAGAACGTGTCGGTGAAGACACGACTATTGGCCTTATCACCAATACGCATCAATCTTTTGGCGGGCTGCTCGACTGGGTGTTATCTGCCTTCGATCTGCACCGCCCCAATCTGACGCATGTCGAGATGCACCAGGTTTTCATGGAGTTTCTCATCGAGGAGTATGGTAAAGGACGTACTGTACTGCTAATCGTCGATGAAGCGCAAAATATGAAAGCTGATGCACTGGAAGAGCTGCGCATGCTGTCGAATATAAATTCTGAAAAAGACCAGTTGATGCAGGTCGTACTGGCCGGTCAGCCTGCACTGAAAGAGACCTTGAAGCTGCCTGACCTGATGCAGTTTGCGCAACGTGTCGCCGTTGATTATCACCTTGACTCTCTCAACCTGGAAGAGACCTGTGGTTATATCCAGCATCGCCTGAAGACTGCCGGTGCACAGAGAGATATCTTTACGCCTGCAGCCTGTCAGCGGATATTCAACTATAGTGGTGGCACACCACGCTTGATAAACCTGTTATGCGAGACCGTACTGGTCTACGGTTTTGCCGATCAGCAGGAGATGATCGATGTCGACCTCGTCGATGAGATGGTGTTGGAGCGCATGAAAGACAGCGTGGTACCTATCGTCAACCGCGATGTGGCATTGCAGGATAACAGTGAAGCGAGCAAGGAGCTGGAAAAAAACTTCCCCTGGATAGCATCCAGTGAAGAGGATGCTGGCTCTACCGCCCATTCCGATAGTGCAGCGCAGGCTGCCGAGCCTGATGCAACCCGGCAGATTCTCGAGCAGCATGTCAAAGCGGATACCGTCGAAGCGAATGACCTGGATGAGGGGCTGCAGTCAGCGAAAACTGAGGATAACTCGAAGCAAGCCGTTGCAGCTGTCGCACAAGATCAGCCTGATAAAGGTAAAACTGACGAAGAGATAAAGCCGCAAGTAGCACGGTCGCCTCTGGCATCTGTTGAAAAAGCGATTGCTTCCGATGAGGCCGAGATAGCGGTAGAAGACACTGATAAAGCCGGGACGACCAGGAAGCAGCTGATCAAATATGGTGTTATCGCCGTTATTATCGGTGCGGCCATGATCGTGTTTGCGATGACACTGCAGGGTTATGAGCCACCAGTGGCCAGCGACACAACTAATGATGCTGCTGCCGAAGCAGCTCTAAAATTACAAAAGGAGCAGGATGAAAAAAAGCTCAGAGAGCTGCAGATCGAAGCGGAAACACTGAAACGTGAGCGTGATGCCGCGATAGCAAAAGCCGAAGCAGAGAGGCTGGCCAATGAGCAGGCCGAGAAGTTGGCTGAGAAGCAGGCTGCAGAGGCCGCAGCTATCGCAGCAAAAGCAGCAGCCGAGAAAACACGTGCAGAAGAATTAAAGCGTCTTGAAGCAGCAAAAAAAAGAGAGCGAGAGGCAAAAAAGGCTGAAGCAAAAGCGAGAGAAGCTGCCCAGCGTGCGAAGCTGGAGGCCGCCAGGCTGGAAGAACAAAAACGTCTGATGCAGATGCGGCTAGAGGAAGAACGGAAGATGAAACAGCTTCAGGAAGCGCGGCGACTCGAGCTGGAACGACAGGAGGCAGAACGTCTGCGGCGTTTGGCTGTTGAAGAACAGGCAAAACTGGAGGCAGTAGAAGCAGCTGCGGCGAAGGAAGCCGAAGAGGCCAGCAAGAAATCAGCTGATTGTTCAGGCCCTACGGCCAGGTTTAAATCTAACTGTCGTTGACAGTCTTTTATGGCTGTTTTTTATGGTTAAACGTTTCACCGCTATCTTCAGCCGGTTTCTGCACGGTTTCTTCATCGGGGAACAGTGCTTTTAGATCAGCCATACTTAAAGTGTCACCTTTTTTCTCGTACCTGTCCCAGATCATCTCCCAGCGTTCATCATTAAAATAAAAACCGATGGGCAACAGACAGACCACTTTTTGATTGAGGTCGGTGATGACTTTGGGTTCGCTCAGTTTTCCGGCCATATCAAGTTCCAGATCGGTGATCTAATTAAACAGACGTTTTCATCACAATTCGATAATATTAGGGCTGCATTTTAACGGACTTTATCAGAATGAGTAGTATTGAATTATCAGCTGGCAAGCCGATCCTCCTGTCTATCGTCGAAATCGGCGGTTACCCTGACTTTAAGCTGTTGTATGAATCTTTTGGTTATCAGGTAGTAAAGACCGAAACCGTTCGTAAAGCAGTTAAGCTGATCAGGAAACATAAGCCGGCAGTAATCGTGGCTGAATTTAACTTTCAGTCAGATTTTCGAGATCGGACCAGCAGCCTGGAGACATTGCTATCGAGTACCCAGGGGGTCACCGACAGCTGTATGATCGTTTTTTATGAGCGGGAGTTCGAGCCTCAATATCAACGCTTTTTACAGAATTTTGATGTTGATGCATCGCTCACATTTCCGGTCGACGAAACGAAGTTGCGTGCAGCGTTGCAGCATATATCTCAAAAGGCAGGGTAAATCAGTGTTTAAACCCCTGCAATTAGCGTGTTTCTATTGATGCTAAAATGCTGTAAAAAGCGCAATCATTTATAGTTTTTAACGGTTTTTACTATGTCAGGCAATAAAGAACTCGACGATCTGCTGATAGATAGTTCGTCACCCGAGCAGTCTAAAGAAGATATTCAGAAATACCTGGAGAAGAAACAGGCGGCCTACGATGCACTCGAAGCCAGTGCATCACCTTTGGAGCGTGCACGTTTGCAGCTCGATGTGGCTGAAGCGCTGGTTGGGTCAGGACGTGCAGATGAGTCGTGGGAAAAGGCGCGCACAGCGCTTGATACTTTCATCGAGTTAGAGCAGTGGCAGGATGCCGTCGAATGCTGTGATGTGCTATATCAGAGTGCGCAACCGGCCTCGATTATTGCCCTGGCACATGGTGTCTGGTTATCCGTCACCTATCCGGTCGATCCCACATTGACGGTAAACATGCTGAGTTACGTTATCGACGAAACCCCGGCTAAAGCCGATGGAGCCGCGGTTGCAGCTATCACCGCGCATTATGTGGCAGATGTGCGGGCGGCAGAAGATCAGCACAAGAGCCTGACTTTCCTCACCAAGCAGTTGCTGGCCAATGTCGCGAAAGAGCATTCAGGCGTGGAAGACCAGGAAGGTCTCAGTGTATGGATGGAGCGCCTGGAACTGCTGGATCCGGATGTGTTCCTGCCGCGTTTGTCACTGGTATTGGGTGCCATCGTACCGGCTGATGAATGGTGGTTTGATCGTGATGCACTGCGAGAGAAGATTCCACACTAGTTGCAGCGCTTGTTTGCTGATTTTATTCCGCGATTAGGGCTTTAGTCTTTAACGTTATCCAGTGACAACTCGCTGGTATCCGGGATTTTCGCTTTTTCTTCTGCTTGAGGGTTCTCGATAATATCCACACCGGCCTCCGCCAGGCTCAGGTCTGAGATGTCGTCGATCTTCTGTGGCACAACTTCGGGCGGGTTTTCTAGCACATCGACACCGGGTTCAGCCATGGTGATATCACTAATATCATCTATTTTCTGAGGCACTGCTTCGGGCGGGTGTTCGAGAACATCGGCACCGGTTTCGGCCATGGTTATATCGCTGATGTCTTCAATTTCCTGCGCAGGTACTTCGACCGGATGCTCGAGCACATCGGCACCGACCGGTGCGACTGTAATATCACCGGTATCGATATTGATCTGACTGGCTGGTTGCGCTGTCGCGACGGATTCTGCGGTAGCTGGCTTTTTCTCCACCGCTGCTGTACTAGCAGGGGCCTGAGCTTTAGCTTGAGCGGCTGCGACAGGCTCGATCTTGATGACGAGGCCGACGTTTTCTAAGGCAGCTTTGTACTTATCAGCGGCTGCAGCACCGATTCTTCCTTTGATGACTTTACGGCCACCGGCAAAATAAGGTGCCAGTTTTGCGGCGTCTGTTTTGAACAGGGTCGCCATATTCTGCATCACGGTTTCTTTATCTTTGCCTGGCTGTAAAATGCCGAAAAATACGACATCATACAATTCTTCGCTCATTGCCTGTTCCTACCCTTGTCTGATACTTGTTAGTGTAGACGAAAAGGCCTTCATGTTCATGTTTTAGAACATGTTCTGCATGAGCAAAATGCGTTATTTATTTACTGCTTGTCTTTATCTTTTGGCTTTTGAAATTGTACGACCTGCGAGGTCTTGGGTTCATCCGCATAACGCGGCCGGCTATCCATGCCGCTGCCTCCCGCGTCATCGATGATCTCTTTTTCACGGGAGGTGATCAGTTGAAAGCACACCTTGACGTTTTCGATCGTCTGCGGTTTTAGTGGGTGCGGGCGCCCGGGTGGTGGCGTGGTGTCACGAACGACCTCAGATAATACCTTACGTAAGGTAGCCAGTATCTGGTGTTCTTTTGAATGAAAATCTGTACTCATAATGTGATGTTTTAGTGTATGTAGGCAATCGGTATAATGTCGGTCACATTTCTGCCTTCCGCGACCCATTCTGTGATTAGCCGGAACAGAATATAATGAGTTTAACAAATTTGCTGATAGATTGAGACAGGATAAAAGAGGTATCAATATGCCATATTATGTTTTTAAAATGTCATCCCCGGAAGGAATGGAGCTGGTGAAAAACCTCGAGCTGATCGATGAATATGACACATTTCGTGAAGCGAAGAATTTTGCCAAAGAGCAACGCGCTAAACTGGAGGAGAGCGATACCAGCATAATAAAAGTGATGTTTGCTGAAAACCAGTTGTCAGCGGAAGAGCAGTTGATGGCTTACCGTGAAAAGCCTGTCGTCATGGAGCACGAAAAATAACACGGTATGGAGGAAAACGAATATAAGTCAACCTACAATGAGCTGGCTTCTGTTCGCTGTGTTTTTGAGAAAACATTAACTAATCATCGGGCAAAATGCCAACTATCACGACATTTCTGTCTCGCGGACCGTGAAGGTTACGCATGCGGGAATGTGGCGTCATCAAAAAAATGCATCGAAGTGCTTGAAAAATTGAGGAAAAACTCAATATTTGTACTCAAGCTGCATGACATAAAAGGGCCGCTGCCGCATAACATGGAGATACGTGTACAGGCTGGCGGTCTCACAGGACTGGCCAAGCTACTCCATAGTGGTGATGAGAGCAGCGTACAGCAGGTGTTGATGACGGACGGTATCGACCGGGTCATCAGTAGAGCACTGGATAATTATGGTACATTGGATGACCTGCCATACAGTGAGATTATTCAGTCGGTGGTTCAGTTTCAGGGTAGGCGCCGCCGGCAACGTTAAACAGGTTTAAATGAGGGTAAGTATGTTAAGTAACAATAAAATTGTGCGTGCACATTCAACCGATGAATATGTTGACATGATCAAGCAGGCAATCGATGAGACCTTCGATCTGCGTCAGGCGATCGAATTTGATGAAGAATTTATGGCTGAAGCACGTCCGTTAGTCGAAATTCTTGAAACCAGTCTAAAAGAAATCTATGACTCTATGAAAGACGGTAGTTATGAGTTTGCCACCGGTGATTTTCCTTATGTCGCTGAAATGAAAAAATACCACGAAGAGATGGTACCTTTTCGCTATCTGTTAAAACGTATCAATGAGACGCATAATAAAGGGCTTGAGCTGACGGATGCTGAATAAGCATCGAGTTACACACATTTTACTCAACTTTCCTGTGGATAACTTTGTGGATTAAAATGCCGGCATAAATTCGTGTTAGTTTTAGTCTAAATCCAGAGTTGGTGCTATATAGAACCGCTTTTCAGATATTTTCTTATTTATCAATAATATAGGGTATATTCTTTAAGTTAGCTTTAACGAATACACGCTTAACTGGTTGTTTGATTCGCTGTTCACTATATCTTGTGCCTTGTGTATAACTTGGACACAAGTCACTTAATCGCGTTGCAGGCATCCTCTTTTGAAACCGCATGATAGGGTGTATCCCGGATCTTATCGTGAACATGCATGCGGTATTTTACAAAATCTTCAGCTTCGTCAAAATGCAGGAACGGGTTGCCCTGACACTGGCTCTGCCAGCTTGAAGTTGGTGACTGCGGTGCATAATTGTGTCCAGGGTGAATGATGGTCGAGGCAGGCAGCTCGGTCTTTAACTTTTTCAGCGTCTGGAACATCTCCTCAGGATCACCACCTGCCAGATCGCAACGTCCGCAACCAAATACGAATAATGTGTCTCCCGCAATGAGGTCGTTTCCAACCTTATAACAGGCTGAGCCCGGTGTGTGCCCGGGTGTATGCAGTACATCGATCAGGCTTTCACCGAGTTTGATCTGGTCTGCACCATGGTGCAATACCGGCTTGCTAAGATTGGCGCCCCAGAACCTGGCTTCTGGTTTAAGCAGGTGGACCCTGGCATCACTATGCTCCAGAGTCTGCTGCAGTCCATTGATGTGATCATGGTGGCTATGTGTCAGCAGGACATCGGTAATCTTAATATCCCTGGCATCAGCAAAATCGAGCATCTCGTTTACCTCCCATGCCGGATCAACGATAGCAGCGGTGTTGCTCGCATGGTCGTGTATCAGGTAGATGAAGTTCTCCATGGGACCGAGTTCCATGCTGTAGATGCTGACATTATTATGGCTCTGCGACATATCTGAGGCTCCTGTTGATGAGATTACTGCACGCGATTTGATTTTGAATCAGACTCAAAAACATGGTCTAATCCGTTAACTGTATATAAAGTATACCTTTTGTGCGAAAGTGAGTGTAAATGCAAGTGGAAGCCTCAACAATCGAACATGATAAATTATTACTGTCTCGGCTGCAGTTGTTTAGAAATGTCGATCTTGATAATGCGGCCCTGTTCGATCTGTTAAACCAGTGTGAATATCGCCAGCTTGCCAAAGACGAGGTCGTATTATCGACGGAAGCGGAGAACCATTATCTGTATATCCTGTTGAAGGGCCGCCTGGCGATACAGCTAAATGAGCATGAGGATATCCCTCTGGCTACGGTCGAGCCTGGTGAATGTGTTGGGGAGATGTCGATCATCGACAGCCGCGTGCCTTCAGCTCTGGTCAGCGCACTGGAAGAGACCCAGGTGCTGGTGATCGAACAGGATATCTTATGGCGTATGGTCAGTGTCTCGCATGAGATAGCAAGAAATCTGCTTTACATTATGTCTGAACGCGTTCGTTACAGTAATCTGGTGATCGCTGACAGTCTCGAGATGCAGCGTAAGTATCAGCGGTTCGCATCCACCGACGCCTTGACCGGGCTGCACAATCGGGGCTGGATGGATGATGCTTTTGATCGGGAGATCAAGCGCAGTGAGCGTGATGAGCTGCCGCTGGCTTTGATCATGATCGATGTCGATCGTTTCAAAAACTATAATGATGAGTATGGTCACCTTGCTGGCGATCAGGTACTGATAACCGTAGCGGATGCTATTCGAAGCCCGTTAAGACCGAACGACATGGTGGCACGCTTTGGCGGCGAAGAGTTTGCTGTCCTGCTGCCAGAGACAACCGTAAGTAATGCAGAGATAATCGCTGAACGTCTACGCGATCACGTTGCAAAAGCAGATCCAGGTGTACTGGACAGCAGGCGGTTGCCCGCAGTTACCATATCGCTCGGCATTGCCGGGCGCCAGCCGGGGTACTCGCTTGATATGATGATCGCCGCTGCTGATGTGGCGATGTACCATGCCAAGCGTAATGGACGAAATCGTGTAGAAGTGGCAGCTAACGTTTCGCTTGATCATTGAACTGTCATTGCCATTACTCTCAAATTTCCTTTACTCGATGACTGAACACTCAAATGCTCGCCCAGTGATTGGTGTCGGAGTACTGGTATGGCGAAATAAACAGCTATTGCTCGGTGAACGGATAGATAAAAAACAGGTTAATTGCTGGCAGTTCCCTGGCGGCCACCTGGAAGACAATGAATCGGTCATCGCGTGTGCAAGACGTGAGGTAATGGAAGAGACCGGTATAAAGGTTAAAAATCTGCGACACCTCGGTTATACGGATGACCAGTTCGAAGTCGCTCAGAAAAAATATATTACGCTGCTGGTTTCCTGTGAGTATGACTCGGGTGAAGTGAAAGTTCTCGAGCCTGAAAAGTGCGCACGCTGGCAGTGGTTCGATTATAGAAGCTTGCCGTCACCATTGTTTGTTCCTATAAGCCATTACCTGGCACAGATTACGGCAGTTTCACAGTCGGTTAAAGTGGCGGGTGATCTGTATGCCTTGCATTGTTCTTCACGTGTTCTAACAGTTGCTCCATCAGGCGAGCGTAGATGAAGTCGGATAGTCCGACATCTATCTGCTCGCAGGCGGCGAGAAATTCGCGGGCGATGATCACGATGTCGTGCTGGTCACACACGGGGTTCAGTACCGGCGTCTGTTTATACTGATCAGGTAATATTTCACCACTGTCGACCAGGTAATGATGAAAGCCCTGGTGCTGGTCCCAGTTGATCGCTTTCTCATTGCTCAGTTTATCGTAAGCCAGCTGGAATCTTATCGGTACGCCGCCTCTTGACCAGACGAAAAGATCCATCTCGCGACTGCTGAACCAGCGTTTGTTGTAGCTTCTATTGGTTTGTCTGGTATGTGTTATCTCGTACATCATCTATGTAGGAAGTCCATTATTATTAATTAAATTGAGCAAACCTGCGTTGAACTGTTGTTTTTCATGCTGTTGAGTGAATAATAGGCAGTTAAACCGTGTACTTTTGTGAACTGCATCTACAATTAAAATAAACACAATAATTGATCATGAAGAGTGTGAAATGGCTCAAATAACTAAAACGGGAATGTCCGAGCTCTGGGAGAATTCAGCAGTTTACGGTGAGAGTGCGGCCTGGTTAGAGTCGATGTATGAAACCTATCTTTCCGATCCCGATAAACTGGAGACAAGATGGCGCCAGTATTTTGACGACCTGCACGCTTCTGCAAAGTCAAACAGATCATCTGCAGGTGGCCGCCTGGATAATGGGTTTAAAGTAGCGTCAGCCAGCCGTGAGATCTCACCGAGAGAGGTGCATGATTACTTTGTTAATTATGCGCGCCATAAACATGCCCGTGGTTTTGAGGTTCAGACGGATTATGATCATGAAAAGAAACAGGTCCATGTATTACAGCTGATCAATGCCTACCGTTTTCGTGGTCACCAGGTGGCACAGATCAACCCGCTGGGCCGGCGACGTGAAGCCGTGGTGGAGGAGTTATCACTGAAATTTCATGGGCTGTCTGACAACGATCTGGACACCGAGTTTGAAACCGGCTCCTTTGGTTCGGCCGAATGTCTGCCGCTAAGGGAAATACAGGAACTACTGGAACAGACTTATTGTGGAACTATTGGCTCAGAGTATATGCATATTCTCGAGACAAAAGAAAAACGCTGGATCCAGAAACGCCTGGAAAGTTCTCGTAGCATGGCCAGGTTAAATGATGTCGAAAAGATTAATATACTTCAGCAGTTAACTGATGCAGAAGGACTCGAACGTTACCTGCACTCGAAGTATGTCGGGCAAAAAAGGTTTTCACTGGAAGGCGGCGAGTCTTTGATCCCCCTGCTCGACGAGCTGGTGCAGTTTGCCGGGACGATAAAGATCAAGGAAGTCGTCATAGGTATGGCGCATCGTGGACGTTTGAACGTGCTAGTGAATGTTCTTGGTAAAACACCTGATGTCTTATTCAGTGAGTTCGAAGGCACCAAGCAGAGCACTGAGATCACCGGGGATGTCAAATACCACCTCGGATATGCCTCTGATATGGAGACGCCAGGAGGTCCTGTTCACCTGGCTTTGGCTTTTAATCCTTCACATCTGGAAATCGTCGCGCCAGTGGTTGAAGGTGCAGTGCGTGCGCGGCAGTGGCGGCGGGGTGATCGCGAGGGCAGGGAAGTTATTCCGGTGCAGATCCACGGTGATGCAGCTTTCTCTGCACAGGGCGTCGTCATGGAGACGCTGCAGATGTCTCAGTCACGTGGCTACCTGACCCACGGTACGGTACATATCATCGTCAATAACCAGATAGGTTTCACTACCAGTGCTCAGCAGGATGCACGTTCAACATATTATTCGACTGATATCGCAAAGATGGTCGGCGCACCTATCTTCCATGTCAATGGTGATGATCCCGAAGCAGTGGTGATGGTGACTAGGCTGGCTCTGCAATACCGTAAAAAATTCAAGAAAGATGTGGTCATCGACATCATGTGTTATCGCCGACATGGCCATAATGAAGCGGATGAGCCATCGGCCACACAGCCGATGATGTACAGGAAGATTCGAGCCCTGGAGACTACGCGTGAGATCTATGCGAAAAAGATCGTGCAGGAAAAAGTGTTAACCCAGGAACAATGTGACACCATGGCTCATAGTGTGCGCAAGATTCTTGAATCGGGTACCTGTGTCGTACCACATAAACTGCCTGAGTCGCTGGCCGACCAGTCGACTCATGTTAAATGGGAAAAGTATCTATCAGACTCGATACTGGCCGATGTCGACACTACCGTAGAAATATCTGTTATCCGTGAGGTGGGTGGAGTATTTGAGAGTCTGCCAGAAAACTTTCAATTACATCCGCGAGTCGAAAAGATCGTCGCAGACCGTATCAAGATGACCGCTGGTGCTCTGTCTATAGACTGGGGATATGCTGAGCTGATGGCTTACGGCACCCTGTTAAAAGATGGATTCTCGGTCAGACTCTCCGGGCAGGATAGCGGGCGTGGTACCTTTTTTCACCGTCATGCGGTGTTGCACAATCAGCTGGATGGTTCGTCTTATGATCCGCTGCGAGAGCTGGGTAATGATAGTGCTAACTTCCGTGTTTTTGATTCGCTGTTATCTGAAGTCGCCGTGTTGGGTTTTGAATACGGTTTTTCGACGACGGAACCCGAGACTCTGGTATTGTGGGAAGCGCAATTTGGCGATTTTGCTAATGGTGCGCAGGTAGTGATCGACCAGTTCATATCAGCGGGCGAACATAAATGGGGACGTGCCAGTGGTCTGGTGATGTTGTTGCCGCATGGTTATGAAGGACAGGGCGCAGAACACTCATCAGCCAGGCTGGAAAGATATCTGCAACTCTGTGCAGTCCATAACATGCAGGTGTGCGTGCCGAGTACGCCGGCACAGATGTTTCACCTGTTGCGAAGGCAGATGGTACGCAACTGCCGCAAGCCACTCATCATCATGACACCGAAAAGTCTGCTGCGACATAAATTATGTGTCAGCACGCTGGAAGATCTGACACATGGCGGCTTTAACCTGGTACTGCCTGAAGTCGATGAACTCGATGAGAAGGTGAGACGCGTCATCATCTGCAGCGGCAAGATATATTATGAATTGCTGGAGGCCAGGCGAGTCAACCGTATCCATGATATCGCTATTCTACGTGTCGAGCAGATTTATCCATTTCCCGGACCACAGCTGGATGCACTGTTGGAACAATATACAGATACCGATAATCTTGTCTGGTGCCAGGAGGAGCCAAAGAACCAGGGTGCCTGGGACTTTTGCAAAGTACGTATACCTGCGTTGATCGATCAGCGCTGGCAACTGGCCTATGCCGGCAGGCAGCCATCATCGGCGCCTGCCGTCGGTTCAGCAAAACTGCATGCACAGGAGCAGCAGCAGATAATTAACACAGCCCTCGATATTTCGGAAGACTAATATGAGCATTGAAATTAAAGTCCCAGTATTGCCAGAATCCGTTGCCGATGCAGTCGTCGCCAACTGGTATAAGCAGGTCGGTGATAGCATCGGTGTCGATGAGGTCCTGGTCGACCTGGAAACAGACAAGGTGATCCTGGAGGTGCCATCAGTCAAGCAGGGTGTGGTGCAGGAGTTATTGTTTTCGGTAGGCGATACGGTAACTGCAGGCCAGTTGCTTGCCATCATCGATGACTCAGCGAAACAGGAAGCGGTCGAGAATACGGCCGTCGAGACAGCTGCAGGATCTAAACAGTCAGCAGCAGAGGTGCCAGCGATGAGTCCGTCAGTGAGAAAGCTGATGGCGGAGAATGCCATCGATGCTTCAAAGTTGGTCGGCAGTGGAAAAAATGGCCGCATCATAAAACAGGATGTAGAACAATACATCGCTAAAAATTCAGCGCCTGCAGAATCGCGTGAAGCGTCCAGTCATGAGATGGTGCCGCTGGTGAAACAGCCGAAAGAAGTCTCCGGTGAACGCCTGGAACGTCGTGTGCCGATGACACGCCTGCGTGCCCGAATAGCTGAACGGCTGGTTCAGTCACAGCAGGAAGCAGCCATACTGACGACGTTCAATGAAGTAAATATGAAACCGGTGATGGATTTGCGTGCACGCTATAAGGAGGCTTTCGAGAAACAGCATGGAGTCCGTCTTGGCTTCATGTCGTTCTTCGTGCAGGCCAGCGTGGAAGCGTTGAAACGTTTTCCGGAGATCAATGCATCCATCGATGGTAATGATATCGTCTACCATGGCTTTTATGATGTCGGTGTTGCGGTATCGGGTCCCAATGGTTTAGTCGTGCCTATCATACGTGATGCCGATATTCAGTCTATTTCGGATATAGAGAGATCGATCATCGATTATGCGAATAAGGCCAGGGATAACAGCCTGACCCTGGAAGATATAACTGGTGGCACCTTTACTATCTCTAATGGCGGTGTCTTTGGATCGATGCTATCGACGCCGATAATAAACCCACCACAGAGTGCCATCCTCGGTATGCACAGCATTACCGAACGGGCGATGGTGGTGGATGGTGAGGTGACGGTGTTACCTATGATGTACCTCGCGTTGTCGTATGATCATCGCCTGATCGATGGCAAGAGTGCGGTGCAGTTCCTGGTGACGATAAAACAGTTACTGGAAGATCCATCTCGTATGTTGTTAGGGGTGTAACCATGGCAAAAGCAAAAAATGAAAAATGGGATGTAGTCGTCATCGGTGCCGGACCAGCTGGTTATGTCGCAGCGATACGTTGTGCGCAGCTTGGATTCAAGACCCTGTGTATCGATGAATGGATCGATCATGCAGGAGATTCTTCACTAGGTGGCACCTGCCTGAACGTTGGCTGTATCCCGTCGAAAGCGTTGCTTGAATCTTCACATCTATACCAGCTGGCAAGATCGGATTTCGAGCATCATGGTATCGCTATGTCTTCACTGGATATTAATGTCGAGGCCATGTTGGCGAGAAAAGACAAGGTGGTGAGTGATCTCACCGATGGTATAAGGACACTGTTCAAAGCGAACGGTGTCTCAGAGCTTCACGGCCGTGCGAAGATCACTGCGCTGGATACCGTCGTGATATCTGACCGCAAGACCAGGAAGAAGATCAAGAAAGTAAAAGCCAAAAATATCATCATCGCGACCGGTTCGTCTCCCATCCGCCTGCAGCAGGCAATGATCCAGGATGACTATATCATCGATTCAGCTGCAGCACTGGAGCTGGATAAGGTTCCACAACGACTTGGTATCGTCGGTGCCGGTGCTATCGGACTTGAACTCGGCAGTGTCTGGTCACGCCTGGGGTCAGAGGTCGTGCTGCTCGAGGCGATGAAAGACTTCCTGCCTTTAACCGACAGAAAACTGAGTAACATCGCCAAGCGCAGCCTGATGAAACAGGGGCTGGATATACAGCTGAATTCACGGATGATAGAGGCCAGGGTGAAGAATAATAAAGTACATGTAGTATACGAAGACAGGAATGGCGAGCACAAAGAAGTCTTCGATAAACTGGTCATCGCGGTCGGCAGAAAACCAAACAGCGACCGTCTCTTCGGTGAGGAGCTGGGTATCGAGACCGATGAGCGACATACGATCATGGTGAATAAGAAGTGTCAGACCAGTGTGCCGCATATCTATGCTATCGGAGACGTCGTACGTGGTCCGATGCTGGCACATAAAGGTTCGGAAGAGGGAATCATGGTGGCTGAGAACATCGCCGGAAACAATCATGCCGAAGTGGATTACGACCTGGTGCCGTATGTGATCTATACCCATCCCGAAATCGCCTGGGTAGGGAAGACAGAAGAAGAGTGCAAGAATGCAGGCATTAAAACCAATGTCGGAAGTTTTCCCTTTGCTGCGAGCGGGCGTGCCCGTGCGATGGCAGAGATCGAAGGCCAGGTGAAGATCATCGCTGATGCCGAGACCGACAGGGTATTGGGTGTGCATATCTTTTCAGCACAGGCCTCCGAGTTGATCGCACAGGCAGTGTTGATGATGGAGATGCAGGCAACCGCAGAAGATATGGCGCTGACCATGTTCGCCCATCCGACCATGTCAGAATCCATGCATGAAGCAGCGCTGTCGGTTCATGGTCAGGCGATACATATAAAGAATTAATGATCCAGCGCAGAGGCGCGCAGAAGAAAATTATCAGTACCAATAATGTCATCTCGGCCAGCGGGAGAGATCTTAACGCCGACCCATTAACAATGGTATCGCACTGACAAGGCGTCCTGTCCTGATCTGCGGTAAAATAGCTTTCAATAACCTGTTGATATTGTGATTTAATACAATATTAAGAATACCAATTACTAATTGATGAATTAACAAGATGAATCTACACGAATATCAGGCAAAGCGAGTATTTGCTTCTTACGGCATGCCGGTGCCAAATAACCAGGTTGTGGAATCGACATCGGCAGTATCTGACGCATTGGAAAAACTGGCCGGTGACCGCTGGGTCGTGAAAGCGCAGGTACATGCAGGTGGCCGGGGAAAAGCGGGTGGTGTCAAATTACTCGATACAACTGATGCAGTAACACAGGCGGTCGGTGACATGCTCGGCAGCAACCTGGTGACTTACCAGACCAATGCACAGGGCCAGCCGATCAACCAGGTGCTGATCGAAGAGATCAGTAACATCAGCCGTGAACTCTATCTCGGTGCAGTCATCGATCGCTCATCACAGCGTGTCGTTATCATGGCGTCAACGGAAGGTGGCATGGAGATCGAGAAAGTCGCTGCAGAGACTCCGGAGAAGATCCTGAAAACAGCAATCAATCCGCTGACCGGACTGCAGCCATACCAGTCTCGCGAACTGGCCTTCGGCCTCGGTCTGGAAGGCGATCAGATAAAACAGTTCGTGCGTCTACTGGATGGTTTTGCCAGGATGTTCGTGGAAAAGGATCTCAGCCTGGTCGAGATAAATCCACTGGTGGTTACTGCTGAAGGACAGTTGATCTGCCTGGATGGCAAAATTAATGTCGATGACAATGCCCTGTACCGTCAGAAAGAAATCCTAGCAATGCGTGATGAGTCGCAGGAAGACGAGCGCGAGAACCGTGCAAAAGAATGGGACCTGAATTACATCTCGCTGGACGGTGATATCGGCTGCATGGTCAATGGTGCAGGACTGGCAATGGCCACCATGGATCTGATCAAGCTGTGCGGTGGTGAGCCTGCCAACTTTCTCGATGTCGGCGGCGGCGCGACCAAAGAGCGCGTCAGCGAGGCGTTCAAGATCATCCTGTCGGACAGCAATGTGAAGGGTGTGCTGGTCAATATATTCGGCGGCATCGTCCGTTGTGATCTGATCGCCGAAGGTATTATCGGTGCAGTAGAAGAAGTTCACGTCAATGTCCCGGTAGTGGTCAGGCTTGAAGGCAACAACGCCGATCGCGGCAGCCAGTTATTGTCAGACAGTGATGTCAATATCATCGCGGCCAGTGGTCTCACCGATGCGGCAGAAAAGATCGTTGCCGCAGTACAGGCGAAGCAATGAAAAAATACCGTCATTGCGAGGAACGAAGCAATCTCTTTCTGGCTGGCGTATGGTCTGCAGAGATTGCCGCGCTTCGCTCGCAATGACAGCAATATAGAAGTGAATAATCAATGAGTGTGTTAATAAATAAAGATACAAGAGTCATCTGCCAGGGTTTCACCGGCAAGCAGGGTACCTTTCATTCCGAGCAGGCGATCGCATACGGCACCAACATGGTCGGCGGTGTAACACCGGGTAAAGGCGGGCAGTCACATCTTGACTTGCCGGTGTTCGATACGGTGCAACAGGCCGTCGCTGAGACAGGTGCTAATGCATCGGTAATCTATGTGCCGGCTCCATTCTGTAAGGATTCCATCCTCGAAGCGATCGATGCCGGCATCGAACTGGTCGTCTGTATCACCGAAGGTATCCCAACCCTGGATATGCTGCAGGCTAAGATCGTTGCTGATAGTGCAGCTGCGCGAATCATCGGTCCTAATTGCCCGGGCGTCATCACACCGGGCGAATGTAAGATCGGCATCATGCCCGGTGAGATCCACCTGCCGGGCAAGGTCGGTGTGGTGTCACGTTCCGGCACATTAACTTACGAGGCAGTGAAACAGACCAGTGACCCGGGTTTTGGCCAGAGTACCTGTATCGGTATCGGCGGTGATCCCATCCCCGGTACCAGCTTTATCGATTGCCTGCAGCTGTTCGAAGACGATCCGCAGACCGAAGCCATATTGATGGTCGGTGAGATCGGCGGCAGTGCGGAAGAAGAGGCGGCTGAGTTCATCCAGTCAGAAGTCAGCAAACCGGTGACGGCATTTATTGCCGGTGGTACGGCACCGAAAGGCAAGCGCATGGGGCATGCCGGAGCGATCATTGCCGGCGGTAAAGGTACTGCCGCTGAGAAGTTTGCCGCGCTGGAAAAGGTTGGTGTGCATACCGTGCGGTCGCCGGCAGAGTTAGGTAAAGGTGTTGCCGAAGCCACTGGTTGGTAGTTTTTACCCCTGTAGGAGCGGAAAAAACTGTCTGGAGCAGTTTTTCACGTAGGCCCCGATAGGGGTGAAGCATAGGGATATGCTGAATAATGTATTCCGCGATTTCTTTTAGGCACTAGCTGGGTACGTGGATTGATTCCGATACTTTTTTGCATGTTCCTGATGTTTAGTATTTACTTGTTTCTTTTATTTAGGCCTTGCGGTTTTCGCACCGCGGGCGAGTTACTCTTTGTCAACAGCCACAAAGAGTAACCAGAAAGGGCCGCCACGTCAGCTGCGCCCCTTGAAAAACAGGGGTTCCCATTGAGACAGCAGTATTATCATGCTGTGCCAGAACTCGCGTACGCTGAACAACACGTACGCTCAGACAGCTGGCACAGAAAGCCCATGAAAATGCCACTGCCTCAATGGCTTGCTGAGGTGGATGGAAGGTCAAAGGAAAAAACAAAAACAGTGTCTGCATTTAGTGTTGTGCTACTTCTTTGTGGTTTATTTGTTTCTGGTTTTTGTTTTTTTGACTTTCTCTCGCATCAGCCAAGCCATTGATGTGCTGCCGGTATCATGGGCTGTCTGTGAAAACTGTCTGAGCGTCTTCTGCGAGTTTTTTCACAGCATGGTGCCGGCAGCGCAGCAATGGGAACCCCGTGCCTTTTACGGGGCGCCCGGCGTAGCGACGGCCTTTTCTGGGTACTCTTTTGGGCTGTTGCAAAAGAGTGCCTCGCCGTAAAAGGCGAAACTCACGGGTAGAATATAAGTACCTAAGCAGCGTAAAAAAAAGAGATATCAAAAGCGAGTACCTCGCCCGCGGTGCGAGAACCGCAAAAGCCTGAACAAAAAATCAGTCGTAAATATTAAGAAATAATAAAGTATCAGCGAAACTCACGGGTAGAATATAAGTACCTAAGTAGCGTCTAAAAGTGATAATAATAAAAGTGAAAACAAGCACCTCGCTTGCGGTGCGAAAACCGCAAAAACTGATAAGGATTACTCGGTAACTAGTTAAAAAAATCCCCCTGTGAAGCAAACAGATTAACCTGACTTCTTACTGATCCAGTCACTGATTAAATCAGCTGCTTCCTCGCTGGATTTTCTATCGCTCAGCATGTGATCACTATCTGCAATATCGAGCAGAACTGACTCACCACTATGCCAGTGCTGTATCTGTCGTGCATTCTCTTCGCCAACAACAGTATCATCTTCGATATTGAGGATGAGTACCGGTTTGGTAAGTTTTCTCAGTACTGCTTTCATGTTGAACGCTCTAACGTCATGGACGAATTCCGGGTCTATACCGAATAGCTGTCCGGCGACTTCGAAGCTGGAAGGCATATCATTATCGAGCAGGCTGATGGATGAGTCATCGAGGTGATGTAGGACATGGGCTGGTTCGAAAGGAGAGGCCAGGGTGATGACGCCTTCTATGCTTTCACTGGATTGAGCCACTGCAAGTGCGGTTGTTCCGCCGAAACTATGGCCGACGATGTAACAGGGTGCCTGGTAGTTCTGTTTGAGAAATTCAATCGCGCTTTTCAGGTCATCGCGCATGCTGTGGAATGTCGTGGTAGCGAATTCACCTTCGCTGCCACCCAGGCCGGAGAAGTCGAAGCGCAATACAGCAAAGCCACGCTCGGCTAACATGCGGCTTAAGCGGTGGCTGGTGATAGTGTCTTTGTTGCAGGTGAAACAGTGGCAGTAGATGATGAAAGTTATACTGCTGTTTTCCTCATGATCAGAAGGTAGATCCAGCCGGGCCTCTAGCGTCAGGCCGCGGCTATTATCAAATTGGCATTTTATGGTTTTGCTTTTCATGTTACTTTTCAATAAAAGTAAAAGAGGTGGATACTATGAGTGAAGATAGCTTGCCTGAAAACCGCATGCCTGTCATTCGTGTTCCGGCTATGCATGCCGACCAGAATTCCGGCGGCAGTATATTTGGCGGCTGGATCATGTCTTATGTCGATATAGCCGGTAGCATACCAGCCCTTGAAAGAGTGCGTGGTCCGGTAGTGACACGTGCTGTCGACTCATTCGAATTTAAAAAGCCTGTATTTGTTGATGACCTGGTCAGCTGTTATGCAGAGATTGCTTCTGAAGGCCGTACCTCGGTCAAGGTTAAAGTCGAGGTGTTTGCTGAACGTATGGATAAAGGTAAAACAACATGTATCAAGGTGACAGAAGCAATGCTTACATATGTGGCTATCGATGAGAATCGTAAGCCAAAACTGCTGCCTGACGTATAATTCGCCTTTTTATTCTAGATTCAGTAAATAATTGTAAAATTATCGGTAATTTAGCCTATTATTGTTTTGCAAATTAAGTTATCAGGCGTATTATTTCGTTGTGATTCATTAATAAAAATAAGGTGAAAATTCGAATGAATAATTTTTTGAGGAGTCCTTTTTCGAGAACGTTACTTGCTCTCAGTATCGCGAGTGCTACTACAGTTTCACAAGCTGGTTCTTTTGGTCTAATCGAGCAGAGTGCCAGTGGTCAGGGTTCAGCATATGCTGGTGCTGCAGCGCTCGGTGAAGATGCCAGTACTATCTACTTTAACCCGGCAGGCATGACACGATTATCAGGTCAGCAAATAATCGTTGCTGGTCATATTATTTCACCAAATGCAGATTTTACAAATAATGGTTCGACAACATTTGCCGGTACCCCTCTGCAGGGTGCAAATTCTTCGACAGGTGACCCTGCATTTATACCTAACTTTTATTATTCTGCAGAACTGCCGAATGAAATATATGTTGGTGTAGGGGTAAATGTGCCATTTGGCCTTGCAACAGAATACAGTGATGGCTGGGTAGGCCGGTATCACGCCTTAAATAGTGAAATCACCAGTATCAATGTGAATCCATCGATAGCCTGGAAAGCAACAGATAAAGTCTCTGTTGGTTTTGGTATCAGCATTCAGTATATAGATCTGGAGTTAACTAATAACATTGATTCCATGGCCGCCTGTCTCAACCTTGAAGCTGGTTTTGGTGTGCCAGGCAGCCCGTGTGCAGGTTATACCATTCCGGGTAATGCTGCACAGGACAGCAGTACTAAACTGGATGGAGATTCTACTGAGTTTGGCTGGAATACTGGTCTGTTATTCGATATCGATGATAAGAATCGCATCGGTGTCGCTTATCGTTCTGCTATAAAACATAATGTATCAGGAAACGCGTCTTATAACCTGGATGCGGGTGGCTTGCAGCAGTTAGCTGCGGGACTGTCTTCACCGCCCCCAACTGGAAGTGGATTCAATATCTTGCAGAATACCACGCTTGAAGCTACAGCCGAATTGCCAGAAACTTTTTCGCTTAGTTATGTTGGCGAAGTCGACGATAAATGGACAGCACTGTTCGACTGGACATGGACAGGTTGGAGCAGTATCGATACGATAACCATCAGGCAGGCTGGTGGTGTTCCGGGACTGGAGCCAACACTTGATCTGGCGTACCAGAACACGAACCGCTTTTCGGTCGGTGTAAATTATCAGCATACCGATAAATTGATCTACCGTGGCGGACTTGCGCTTGACCAGACGCCTATTCGGTCAGCCGAGTCTACATCTGCACGCATTCCGGGTAATGATCGTACCTGGTTAAGTCTGGGTGCTGGCTATGCGCCATCGACTAGCTGGTCATTTGACGTCGCTTATTCACACCTGTTTGTCAGCGATACCGAAATTAATAATACTGGGTCAACCACATCAGGTGCGACGTTGACCGGATCTTATGAATCTTCAGTTGATATCTTGAGTGCGCAGGCTAACTTTTATTTCTAGATAATATAATAATAAATGTACTATAACTAAGCCCTCTTCGGAGGGCTTTTTTATGTACAGGATGTACGGTATAACGCAAGGAGCCAGGGATGGCGGTGCGCATAGAATCTGCTCATTGCGAGCACAGCGCGGCAATCTCCGTCAAGAAATTACCGCACTTAACTTG
>JABDRN010000081.1 GCA_013041745.1 Gammaproteobacteria bacterium | reverse complement strand
CATACATCGGCAGTTTTTTCCTCATCACATATGATGCACTGGCAGTGAATTTTGCTGGTGCTTTATTGCTGGCTCACAGTATGGTGATAGCCGCCTATATGGTGCATGAATGCGCGCACAACACAATTTTTAAGAGCAATAAAGCGAATGCCAGGCTTGGCGGTTTGCTGAACTGGATTACCGGCGCCTGTTACGGTGACTACGAGGATATCCGGCATAAACATTTTCGGCACCACATGGACCGGGCCGATGTCGTTGCTTTTGATTATCGTCCGCGGTTTGCTGCGCATCCGCGGTTCATGAAACTGCTGGCAGCTCTTGAGTGGTTTTATATACCAGCGGTGGAGATTGTCATGCACCTGCTGGTGCTCATCGTGCCATTTATTCTACCCAGCCGCCGGCATCGTAGAAAGCGGGTATTGACCGTGATGACGATCCGTCTGGTGATTTTTTCAGCGTTGGTCTGGTATGCACCGCAGGTCGCTCTTTTCTACCCGCTGGCCTACCTGGTGTTTATCACGGTGATGCGGTTTATGGATACGCACCAGCACACCTATGAACTGCTTGAAACGCTCGAACAGGAAAGGGGAAAAGAGGTGGAGCAGTTCGACCGTGACTTCGAACAGCGTAATACCTTTTCCAATGTATTCTCATTGCGACATCCATGGCTGAACCTGCTGGTACTGAACTTCGGCTACCATAATGCCCACCATATCAGGCCGATCGAGCCATGGTACCGTTTACCGGCATTACATCACGAGGTTTTCGGTGATGACTGTGCACAGGTGCTGCCGATCGCTCACCTGTTCCGCGCCTATCATCGATTCCGTGTGCCACGCATGCTCAATGCGGATGCTGCTGATAGCGGTGTTGCCGAACGCCGCGGTGAAGGCTTCATCGGCGTCGATGGCGTTTCTTTTCTAACCGCACATTAAAGCCCTGAAAACTTATACAGAATGACAGGAGGATCACTATGACCCAGGTTCACCGTTTTTGGCCATTACTTACCGGTACGCATCGCTATGAAAAAACCCTGTCCACGCGTGGACGCGGCCAGGGGATCTATATCCAGGCGCCGATACTCGCTTACCTGATCGAAACCGCAAACGGCCGAATCCTGTATGACGTCGGCTGTGATTACAGCAAGATCAGCGAACCAAAGCTGAAACAGCAATATTATGAAAATGAGGCTTTCCCGTTCGGACCGCCGGAGATGAGCGAGGAGCAGCGGCTGCCGAACAGGCTGTCTCAATTGGGCTTGAAGCCGGAAGATGTCGATGTGGTTTTCGTCGGTCATCTGCATTTCGATCACGGTGGCGGCCTCTGTGACATGCAGCATGCCGAGATCCATGTGCATGAGCAGGAGCTGGCTGCAGCGAGAGAACCGGCAGATGAGGCCTATTTTCAGGATGATTTCAGTGGTGATTATCGTTGGAACATGAAGACCGGTGAGTATGACCTGGTCGGCGGTGTTTCCGCCATCGAATCACCGGGCCATACCGCCGGGCACATGTCTATGCTGATCGAGCTGCCAAAAGGGCCGCCGATAATCCTTGCTGGTGATGCCGCCGATTTGCAGGAAAATATCGACGATGAAGTCGCGCCGGGGCTGTGCTGGCATGGTCGGGAAGATATGGCGATCGAGAGTATCTGTAAGCTGAAAGAGCTCGCCCGGCAGACCGGCGCCCAGCTGTGGCCTAACCATGACATCGAGTTTTATCAGCAATGCCACCCTTTCCCGATGCACTATGAGTGATAACTGAATGTTGAATACACGACTTGCAGTCCTGGTACTGTTTCTTAGTTCGGCAGGCTGGGGTTTGACCTGGTTGCCGATCAAGGCACTGAGCGACATGGGGCTGGATGGTCTGCACCTGGTGTTCATCGCTTTTCTTTCCGGTGCGCTGCTGTTATCACCCTGGCTCTACCGGCAGCGCTGGCACTGGCAGCAGAGTGCTGGCCTGATGCTCATGATCGCACTCGCCGGCGGCTTTGCCAATGCTTCATTTCAGACAGCGATCTATCACGGTGATGTCATCCGGGTGATGATCCTGTTTTATATGCTGCCGGTATGGAGTGTGATCGGTGGTCGCATCTTTCTAAAAGAGAAAGTAGATGCGGTTCGTCTAATCGCGGTGGCTCTATGTCTGTCAGGTGCCTTTATCATCCTGGATATCGGGCATACCTCATGGACGGGCGTCAGCTGGATCGATCTGCTGGCGATGGGATCGGGCATGGGGCTGGCTGCCACCAATATCCTGTTTCGCTTTACCCAGGATATCCCGGTGATGAGTAAAGTCTCGGCGATGTTTATCGGCTGCACGGTTCTGATCGGTCTATCCTTGATGCTGTTTACCTCTTCCGCTGCCCTGCCAGGTAACGATGCGGTGTTATGGGCTATTGCTTACGGTGCCCTGTGGTTGACGCTTATCACCACCGGAACGCAGTGGGGTGTGACCCAGATGGATGCCGGCCGATCTGCGGTCATCATCGTCGTGGAACTGGTGGTGGCAGTGGCGTCAACGGCATTGATCGTCACTGCAGGTCTGAAATTGTATGAGATCGTTGGTGGTCTCATGGTGTTGAGTGCTGCAGTGCTGGAAGGTGTACGTAGTGACGAAGGCGCTCGGCCGGCTGATAATGATGAAGGTCTGCTTGCTGAAAAGAGCCGTTCACTGTAAAGAAATCGTTGCATTAGTACCTGGCGCGACAAGTATTCAGCCGCAATCGTATGCATAATAACCGGACCTGCAGTTGATTTTTATGATTGAGAAAGATCGGTCATGAACGGGCTAAAGACGTGTTTCTCGCAGAGGCGCAAAGACGCAGAGAAAACTAAAGCAATGACGAGAAATATAAAATGTTTCCCTCTACGCCTCTGCGAGAACAATCCTCTAATACGTATGAGGTCCGCGTCGGATCGTATCTTGTCTTCCAGACTCGTTATTTGAAAGTCTGTTTTTCCTGCGCCGGACAAGCTCTGCAGTCAAGAACAGAACCAGTCTGAATCAGTCTTTACAGAAGCGTTCATAGTGTTGTTTTTCTTCCCTGGCCATCCATTGATTTAGTTGCCATAGGTCAGCCACGGGTTCCCGGCTGAACGGCGCCTCATGCAGGTAGCCATCCGGACCAAATTCCGGTGTCATGGGCGTGATTTTGAACTGTCGTTCTGATTGAGACCGCCAGATAATCTGCCACCAGCGCTGGTGCGCGCGCAGGGCATACTCGTATTCCGGTGCGCGCGGGTCAGGGACCTGCGGGCCCTGGTCATAGC
>JABDRN010000066.1 GCA_013041745.1 Gammaproteobacteria bacterium | reverse complement strand
AACAGTCACATTGCCACATTGGTTGAACGACATACTCGCTATGTGATGCTGGTCAGGGTGAAAGGAAAGGATACTGAAACCGTCATTTCGGCACTCATCAAGCATGCTCATAAATTACCAACAGAGCTTTATAAGTCGTTAACCTGGGACCGTGGTAAAGAAATGGCCGACCATCAGCGCTTCACTCTGGCAACCGATATCAATGTGTACTTCTGTGACCCACAAAGCCCCTGGCAACGTGGCTCAAATGAAAATACTAATCGCTTGCTAAGACAATATTTTCCCAAAGGGACAGATTTATCAGTACACTCACAGGCAACGTTAAATCGGGTTGCACGTGAGTTAAATGAACGGCCGCGTGAGACCTTGGAGTTTGAAACACCGGCAGAGCGATTTAACGCATGTGTTGCGTCGACCGGTTGAAGTCACAGTCGTTAGCAGACTATAAATTGATACAATCAAAGTCTCTTTCGAGCCTCTGAGATCGGTGCTTTATACAAAGATAGACAAAAAACGCCTAAACAATTCTGCCAGACTATTATTACACCTTACCCAGCACATATTCGATCTCGGATAGCTTTCTCTGCACACATTGCTCACCTTCAGCCATCGCTTCCCTTGCACGATATAGCTCCAGAAGGCCAATATCTGAAAGCTTGGGTGAGAAAACGATATCTGGTGGGTCGCCCGCCATCCGGCTGCGGGTTATCCTGTCCTGGGTTATATTGACTGAGGCAGCGATAGCGTTGAGCAGGCCCGGTGACTGCTCCTCGTCTTCATCACCATCCAGAAAAGACAGGCTGGTATATTCTTTAACCAGGTCTGTTAACTTTTTAGCGATACCGGAATTGGATTTTTCTTCAAGCGCTTTTACACCTGTTTTTCCAATATGTTTGCCGACGATATCCCCGTTCAGGTTAACAGCGATGACGATATCGGCACCCAGCGCCCGGCACACCGAAACCGGTACTGGATTGACCAGTCCGCCGTCAGTCAGCCAGCGGTGATCATACCTGATCGCAGGAAAAAGGCCCGGCAGCGCCATCGATGACCATACCGCCTGTAGCAGAGAACCTTCTGTCAACCAGATCTCTCTGCCTGTTTCCAGGTCGGTCGATACCGCTGCAAAGACCCTGGAAAGGTCTTCGATTTTGTCTTCGTCACTGGCGATATATTCATTCAGGAATTCATGAAACCTTTCGGTGTGAACAAAACCGGTCATCGAAGTATTGATATCGAGAAATTTCGCCACATCAAACTTTGTCAGCGAACACGCCCATTCCTCCAGTTTATCCAGATTACCCCTGGCATAAGCAGCACCGACCATGGCGCCGACAGAAGTACCGCAGATGATCTCGGGTTCGATACCGAGCTTGTACAACTCATTGATGATACCGATATGCGACCAGCCACGCGAAGATCCGCTGCCCAGTGCAAGACCGATTTTCAGATCACTACTCATTTCTTTCCCCCTGGAATGGTACGAAGACAACACTCAGTATATCCTTGATATCGATGTCGCCCTGCTGGTTTTTGCTTATCAGCTGCAACTCCTGGTGAGAATACTGGCGGCCTACAGGGATGACCATTCTGCCGCCGATCTTGAGTTGCTCAAGGAGTGGTCCGGGCACCTGAGTTGCTGCCGCAGTGACGATGATAGCGTCATATGGCGCGTGTTCTGGCCAGCCGTCAAAGCCGTTACCTGACTTGATTTCGATATTGCCATAACCCAGTCGTTCGAAGCGAAGCTTCGCCGAATCAGCAAGCTCTTCAACATATTCGATAGTATACACCTGCCGGCAGAGCAGCGAGAGGATGGCGGCCTGGTAACCGGAGCCTGTACCTATCTCCAGCACCACATCATCAGCGGTAAGTTCAAGCAAATCTGTCATCAGTGCCACGATGTAGGGCTGCGAGATGGTCTGACCATGTCCGATAGGCAATGGATGATTAGCAAACGCACTATCGACAACGCTATGTGGCACGAACTTGTCCCGCTGTATCTTCGATAGAGCCTGCTTCACCATTGGACTGAGCATGGCCTTACCGGTCATGCCGCGGGTAAACCGGTACTCACTCTCTATCTCATCGAGAAGCTGCTGTATTTCCTTTCTCTTGGCCATGAAACGAAAGCCTGTTCTAAGACACTGAAAATATTATCACTAAACTGCAGTCTCCTATAAGTAATCGAAGACTATACTCGCTATCTATAATGCACACTATCTCGATTACCTGTTTTGACTTATATCATCACGCGTTCTCAAAATCCGGTGTATAAAAGGGCATCTACAGTTACGAGCGGGTACAGAATGAGCGGGTTTACTTTTCAGATGATTATGCACTGCTACTATAGTGGCGATAAAAACACGGTCGACAAACTGCATGTCGAACACCTTGTCGATGACGAATGGCAGGAGTTGAAACTCGATATCTATAGCCCCGGATTTGATGTTTTCATCTATTCAATTCTGTCCTGTCAGCACATGTTCTTCAGGAATAACTCTACCGAATACGGACTCTCCATGGACTCGGCAGAAGCACTGATCACCATCATCACCGACGAGCACAGGAGTATGGAGTCTCTGCATGCCGAATTTACCGGCAAGCTGAAAAAGGGAACGCCGGATAAAGAAAAGGTGAAATCCATCACCGCGAGGGTGGGACTGTGCCCTGCCACCATCAACCTGAAAGAGATAGAAGATAAAAAAATAAGTGTCAGTTACGTAGATATGTGAACCTGCTTGCAGATATGGCAGCAGTCGGTAGTCACAGCTATCTTTGACTAGACAGACCAGTCGATCTCATGCTGCCCGTTCTTTTTCAGGAAACCATTGATGCTGGAGAATGGACGGCTGCCGAAAAATCCACGATATGCTGACAACGGCGATGGATGAGGCGCTCGGATCACCAGGTGGTGCGAGGCATCGATCACTGCGCCTTTTTTCTGCGCATAGGATCCCCAGAGCACGAAGGCGACGGGACGCTCAAGGCCGTTAACTACCGAGATCACTTTATCAGTAAATATCTCCCAACCCTTACCCTGATGCGAGTTCGGCAACCCTCTCTCGACGGTCAGCACACTGTTCAGCAATAATACACCCTGGTCTGCCCAGCCCTGCAGGTTACCGTTCTGTTTTTTAATGCCGAGGTCGTCATCCAGCTCCTGGAAGATATTGATCAGTGATTTCGGCAGCGGTTTCACCTCCGGCATCACCGAGAAGCACAGGCCGTGAGCATGTCCCGGTGTCGGATAGGGATCCTGCCCCAGTATCACCACCCTGACCTGGTCCAGCGGCGTACTGTTCAGTGCATTAAACCAGAGTGACGAATGCGGAAAGATGACCTTGCCCTTATCTTTTTCTTCTCTCAGGAAAGTCTTGAGTGATCGCATATAGTCTTTGTCGAACTCAGGCAATAACGCCTCCGCCCAGCTTTCATCGAATGGTAGTTGATCTGTTTTATTCATTATTCCTGTAGATAACAGTAACCCTTTAACTGTCATTCAATCACACTTACGAGCAGCCAATCAATCTCACAAACAGGTCTCATACCCTCTATAATTTATATATCGTAACAGCGGCTGCGTATATCGACGCACAATGACACAGACAATATCTAAATGAGCGTGATTAAAAACCTGCTGCCAATCCTGATCCTGCTGGCACTCTCTATCTATAGCTACCAGAGATATGACCAGTTACCCCAGGTCATCTTGAACGGGATCATCTTTCTTCCGGTCGTGCTTGCTGCCCTGGTCTTCGGTTTGTCTATCCATTTCAATCGCAGCTCGGTATTTTTTTATGTACTTCTCATTGCCACAGCTAATATCGTACTCGGTAAAGAGCTTGCACAGTCGAGTCTGAGCTATGCCCTGCTCTCCGCTTTCTTGCCACTGTTGTTACTGGTGCTTACCGTACTACCGGATCGGGGCATCTTCAGTATCAGGGCGATACCTGCCTATGTCATACTGTTTTCAGCCATCGGCTTTTCCATAGTAGCAGCGAAGGTATCACCGGGATGGCTTAACCACATCCTGATGACTGACTGGCTGCCTGCACGTTATTTCGACTGGACACAGCAATCACAGAGTATTCTGTTTATCTCTGTTGCGATGTCCATCGCGATGCTGGTACTTTACTTTCTGCGGCCGTCTCCGCACATGTCAGCTGGACTGGGTGTGCTCATCATGCTGATCGTTCAGCTCCATTTCGGCGATTCTGACAGCAGCCTGAATGTATTCAGCAGTACCGCGCTGCTGATGTGCCTGTATGCTGTACTGCAGGAATCCTGGCGTATGGCCTATCTCGATGAACTGACCGAATTACCTGCAAGACGCGCCTTGCGTGAAAAGTTTCAAAAGATGAGCGGAACATATACCGTTGCCATGCTGGATGTCGACCATTTCAAAAGATTCAACGATACCTATGGACATGATACCGGCGACGCGGTACTGCGCATGATCGCGACGAAGATGAACAGGGTGAGCGGCGGTGGCGCTTGCTACCGCTATGGCGGCGAGGAGTTTTCAGTCATATTCAACGGTAAGGATAATGAAACAGCCATCCCCCATCTCGAGCAGCTGCGCGAAACCATCGCCAGCACGCCATTTGTGATAAACCGCGCCAGTCGAAGAAAGAGTGACAACAGGTCCAGGCAAAAGAAAAAGAAATCGGTCAAAGTCACCGTATCTATCGGCGTGGCAGACTCGACAAGTGCTGCTTCATCACCCTGGGATGTGCTGAAACAGGCCGATAAAGCGTTATACAGGGCAAAGTCAAAAGGACGCAATCGAGTATGTGACTAGCATTTCCCTGGCATTTCCCTGGCAGTTCTCCAGCGATCCTGAGAAACACACAACAAGCGAACCGCTAGCGCCAGCCCGATCTCATAATATTTCTACTGCGAATAAACGCCCTGAGCGCGGGACACAATTAACAGCTATCGCCTCCGAGCAGCATCCTGCATGCATAGTTATAGCTTAAAACTATCGAAGTATTAGTTATAAACAATTTTAACTATTATTCAGATTGCCTGATAATTATACCCATGGTCAGTGATGACACCGGCCAAAAAATTTAAAAGAAGATAGTTAACCAATAAACGGAGAAACATTATGTTTGACAATTTAGAAGGCAAAAAAATCCCACAGGTTACTTTCCATACTCGTGACAATCATGAATGGGTCGATATAACCACAGATGAAATATTTAAAGGCAAGACTGTCGTCGTGTTCTCGCTGCCGGGTGCTTTCACTCCGACATGCTCATCGACACACGTACCTCGATACAACCAGCTGACACCGACATTGAAACAGCACGGTGTCGATGAAGTCGTCTGCATCTCGGTGAATGATGCTTTCGTCATGAACGAATGGCGACGTGAGCAGAAAGCTGACAATGTCACTTTCATCCCTGATGGCAACGGTGATTTCAGCAGGGGCATGGGCATGCTGGTGCCTAAAAACGATATCGGCTTCGGAGATCGCTCATGGCGCTACTCTATGCTGGTGAAAGATGGCGTCATCGAGAAGATGTTCATCGAGCCGGATGAGCCAGGCGACCCGTTCGAGGTCTCAGATGCTGACACCATGCTGGGATATATCGCAGCGGACGCTGTGGCACCACTGGATGTAACAGTATTCAGCCGTGAGGGCTGTCCATACTGTGTCCGCGCCAAGGGTATGCTGCACGATGCCGGCATCGAGTTTGAAGAACTGGTGCTGAACCGTGACTTCAGCGAGTCAACCATACGCGCAGTCTCAGCGACATCATCGGTACCACAGGTATTTATCAATGGTGATTGCATAGGCGGCTCTGAAGCACTGGAGAACTACCTCGCGAAAAATCTGCAGAAAGCAGCGTAATACCCCGGCAATAAACTGCCAGCTGATCAATATCAGCTGGCAGTTTAAACACCTGAATATAAGGAGCAATAATTATGAACACCAAGCATTACGATCTGATCGCCATCGGTGGCGGCAGCGGCGGCCTTGCCGTCGCTGAGAAAGCCGCTCAGCTAGGCAGGAAAGTAGCTATTATAGAATCACATCGTCTCGGCGGTACCTGTGTTAATAATGGTTGCGTACCTAAAAAAGTCATGTGGTATGCCGCTAACCTGGCACATGCCGTCGATGATGCCGGCGATTTCGGCATCACCGCAAAACGCGGCATGACAGACTGGAGCAGGCTGGTAAGCGGTCGAGAAAGTTATATACGCAATATCAATGATTACTGGAACGGCCATGTCGAGGATAACAATATCGATCGTATCTTCGGCCATGCCAGATTCGTCGGCGATAAAACCATTGAAGTCGATGGCAGGCACTACAGCGCCGACCACATAGCAATCGCTACTGGCGGCAAGCCGATAGTACCTCCTGTTCCCGGGGCTGAACTCGGCATCACTTCCGATGGTTTCTTCGAACTGGATGAGATGCCAGAAAAAGTTGCCATCGTCGGTGGAGGCTATATCGGTGTTGAGCTCAGCGGTGTGCTGCGCGCGCTGGGTTCAGAGGTAACTATCATCGCGCTGGAAGATCGCATCATGGAACTGTTCGACCCGATGATAAGCGAGGTACTGAGCTCAGAGATGACGCGCCAGGGCATCAGGGTACAGACCGGCTTCCAGGTCACTGAACTGTCGAAGACTGATGAGGGCATCATCGTATCATCAGGCGATGAAAGAAAGATCGCCGGTTTTGATCATGTGCTCTGGGCAGTTGGCCGTTCACCTAATACTGCGACGCTTAACCTGGAAGCTTGCGGTGTTGAGATGCTGGGCAACGGCATGATTCCTGTCGATGATTACCAGAACACCAACGTGAGCGGAATATACGCACTGGGTGATATCACCGGAAAAGTCGCGCTGACACCGGTTGCTATCGCAGCCGGCCGTAAACTGGCAGAACGCCTGTTCGACGGCAAGCACGATCACAAGGTGGATTACGATAACATCCCAAGCGTCGTGTTCTCACACCCGCCGATCGGCACCGTTGGCATCACGGAAGACCAGGCTCGTGAACGCTATGGCGATGGTATCACCGTCTACCAGAGCGACTTCACTTCGATGCGTCATGCGCTGAAAGCTGATGGCCAGGCAACAGCGATGAAGCTGGTATGTGCAGGTGCTGATGAAAAGATCGTCGGCATACACATCATCGGTGATAACAGTGACGAGATGCTGCAGGGATTTGCTGTCGCGCTGAACATGGGGGCGACGAAAGCGGATTTCGACAGTACCATGGCGATCCATCCGACCAGCGCCGAAGAACTGGTGACGATGAAAGTTGCCAATGACACGCAACTACAGCATCACGCCATCGATGACGGCCTGGAGTGGCTGGAAGCGAGCTGAACGAGCCCGCAGCTAAGGATAGCAGCGGGTTCTGTTACTTTAGAAACGATCGACTTCGCTACTGCCCGTAACTTTTGATCACATGCATATAGTTGCTGTGCTCGAGGGCAGCCGGGTTGATGGCACATGACTGGCTTACGCTGCCTTTCATCTGTGCAACAGACTCATACTCGTGTTGCTCTAACCATTCTTCCAGCTCCTGCTTAAGCACGGCGATATGATCCGGCCCTTTTTGCAGGAGCACGCTGCACAGGTGGGTAACATCTGCCCCTGCCAGCAAAGCCTTAACGATATCTTCTGTCTGATGAAAACCGCCGGTCGCTGCGATAGACAGATCAACACGTCCGCGGATCATCGCGATCCAGCGAATCCGTAACAGTGACTCTACCGAGCTGGACAGCTCCAGCGCCGGTTTGATATGCAATGTTTCCAGGTCGATGTCCGGCTGATAAAAACGGTTGAATAGTGATACGCCCTGTGCACCGGCCTGTTGTAGCTTAGCCACCATGTTCGCCACCGAAGAAAACTGTGATGAGAGTTTCATGGTGACCGGGACAGTGATATGTTCACGCAGGTCTGCCAACAGCTGCAGGTAACGGTTCTCCACATCTTCACCGCTGGTGCCCGGATCTGCTGCAATATAATACACGTTCAGTTCCAGTGCATCGGCGCCGGCCTGTTGCAACTCTTTACCGGTATCTATCCAGCCGCTGGTGGAGATGCCATTCAGGCTGGCGATGACCGGGATACCCAGTGCCGATTTAAATTGCTCGATTCGCTCCAGGTAGTTATCCAGTTCACTGCCGTAATCTTCCGGTATCGGCTGGTAGGACTGTGCTTCATAACTGCCCAGTGACTGCGAATGCACGAAACGTTCGAGCTGTTTCTGCTCATGCTCGATCACTTCTTCAAAAAGAGATGGCAGGACCAATGCAGAAGCACCCGCATCCTCCATCTTCTTTGCTGTGTCGAGCTCGCCTGTTAACGGAGACGAAGAAGGCACCAGCGGATTAACCAGCTTTAGTCCCAGGTATTCAGTGCTCAGATCGATCATAATGTCTGCTCCTTGGTGTCTGGCGCTGCCGCCGGTGCTTTAGATTTTTCTGCTGCTTTTAACTTTCTATGCGGTGGTTCGAGATCACCCTCTTCCGGCCACTCCAGGCCTGCCAGCTGTTCATAATAATGGTAACGGTGCAGCACTTCCTGCTGCGACTGCTCGAGGAATCTCTCCGCATCTTCGGGATGCGTGCGCCATAACATGCTGAAGCGGATCTCGGTCTCGATGAAATCCCGGTATGGGATAGACGGTGGTTTCGAGTCCAGGTGCAGCGGGTTCTTACCTGCAGCAGCCTGCTGCGGATTGTAACGGAACAGCGGCCAGTGTCCACTGTTTACCGCCAGCTGCTGATGCAGATGGTTGTTCTCCAGGTCGATACCGTGTGCGATACACGGTGAGTAAGCGATGATGATCGACGGCCCCGGATACGCTTCCGCCTCATGGAAAGCATGCATGGTCTGGATATCCTTGGCACCGTAGGCGACACGCGCGATGTAAACATGCTCATAGTCCATCGCCAGCAGGGCGAGATCTTTTTTCGGTGTGCCTTTGCCGCCGGCCGAGAATTTTGCCACCGCGCCTCGCGGAGTCGCTTTCGATGTCTGCCCACCGGTATTGGAATACACCTCGGTGTCGAGCACCAGGATGTTGACGTCTTCACCGGATGCCAGCACGTGGTCGAGTCCGCCGTAACCGATATCGTATGCCCAGCCGTCGCCGCCGATTATCCACACGCTCTTGCGGCTGAGATTCTCCGCCACGCTCTCCAGCTCGCGTGCCGCCGGAGACTCCAGTTGCTTTAATTTATTGCGCAAGGTCTGTATACGTGACCGCTGCTGTGCGATATCTGCTTCTGTCGCTTCATCCGCATCGAGTAATTGTTCGACCAGTTCATCACCGATATCAGCCTGTAACTGCTGCAACAGCTCAGCGGCATATTCACGCTGCTTATCGATCGCCAGGCGCATACCCAGACCGAACTCGGCATTATCTTCAAATAGCGAATTCGACCAGGCCGGACCACGGCCTTGAGGATTTTTTGCCCACGGCGTGGTCGGCAGGTTACCGCCATAGATAGACGAACAGCCGGTGGCATTGGCCACCACCATACGGTCGCCGAAAAGCTGGCTGGCCAGTTTGATGTAGGGGGTTTCACCGCAGCCGACGCAGGCGCCGGAAAATTCGAACAACGGCTGCAAGATCATGGCACCTTTGATGGTGCCGGTTTTAACTGCCGTACGGTCATACTCAGGAAGGGTCAGAAAATAATCCCAGTTCTCTCTTTCCTGCTGCCGCAGTTCGGGGGTGTAAGGCACCATGTTCAAGGCTTTATGGCTGGCGTTGCTCTTGTCGCGAATCGGGCAGATGTCAGCACATAAGCCGCAGCCGGTACAGTCTTCCGGCGCTACCTGGTAACTCATACGCAGGCCCTGCGGAAAATCCTTGCCCTTGATCGGCATCGACTTGAAAGACTCTGAAGCACCACTGAGCAAGCTTTCATCGAACACCTTGCTACGGATAACACCATGCGGACAGACCAGCGGACACTTGCCGCACTGGGTACACAGGTTCTCATCGAGCACTGGAATCTCCTGCGCGATATTACGTTTCTCGTAAGCCGCGGTACCCAGAGGATAGGTACCATCATCTGGAAACAGGCTTACCGGTATCTGATCACCGCGGCCGGCGATAATCTCACCGGTAACTTTTTTGACGAAGTCCGGTGCGCTGTCAGCGATGACATTGCCCAGGTCAAAACGGGCATCGACCTTTTGCGGTATATCGACTTCATAAAGGTTTGCCAGTGTCTCATCGATAGCTTTGAAATTCAGTTCGACCAGGCGTTTGCCTTTCCTGCCATAGGTTTTTTCTACCGCGTCCTTGATCGCTTTTATCGCGACATCAGCGGGCAGGACACCGGAGATCGAGAAGAAGCAGGTCTGCATGATGGTGTTGATGCGGTTACCCATGCCGCTTATGGATGCGATCTTATAAGCATCGATGCAATACACCTGGATGTTTTTATCGATGATCTGCTGCTGCATATTTTCCGGCAGGCTGGGCCAGACATCCTCAGGGGCCAGCGCTGTATTCAACAGGAACACAGCCCCGTCTGCCGCCTTGTCGAGCATGGGATAACGTTCCAGGAAGACCGGCTGATGACAGGCGACAAAATCAGCGTCACCGGTTTCTATCAGGTAAGAAGAATGTATCGGTTTATCACCGAAGCGTAGGTGAGAGACGGTTACTGCACCTGACTTCTTCGAATCGTAAACGAAATACCCCTGCGCATACTTAGCGGTCGACTCACCGATGATCTTGATACTGTTCTTGTTGGCACCGACCGTGCCGTCACTGCCCAGCCCATAGAACACCGCCTGGAAAGTTGTGTCGTGCGCATCGGTGCGAAAACTTTCGTCCCAGTCCAGGCTGCTGTGTGTGAGGTCATCATGGATACCGACAGTAAAATGGTTTTTAGGCTGCTCGGCAGCCAGCTCATCAAATATGGCCTTGACCATCGCCGGGGTAAACTCTTTGGATGACAGACCGTAACGTCCGCCGATGATCTTTGGCGGCTGCTCGAAACCCGTTTCGCCTTGCGCCAGCGCGGTAACGATGTCTTTATACAGCGGCTCACCACCAGCACCCGGCTCCTTGGTGCGGTCGAGCACTGCGATGGATTTCGTCGTCACCGGCAGGGCTGCCAGCAATGCAGCGGCATCGAAGGGGCGGAACAGGCGCACTTTGAGCACGCCGGTTTTTTCGCCCTGGCGGTTGAGGTAGCCGACCGTCTCCTCGGCTGTCTCTGCACCGGACCCCATCAGTACGATTACTTTTTCAGCATCCGCCGAGCCGATATAATCGAACAGCCGGTATGAGCGCCCAGTCAATTCGGCGAACCGGTCCATCACTTTCTGCACGATGCCCGGCATCGCCAGGTAATAGGGATTAACCGATTCACGTGCCTGGAAGAAGACGTCGGGGTTCTGCGAGGTGCCGCGTACCACCGGATGCTCGGGTGACAGTGCACGCTGGCGATGCGCCGTGATACTCTGCTGACTGATCATCTTTCTGATGAGATCGATATCGATGGCCCTGATCTTTGCCACTTCATGCGAGGTACGAAATCCATCGAAGAAATGCACCATGGGGATGCGTGATTCCAGCGTTGACGCCTGTGCTATCAAGGCCATATCCATCACTTCCTGGGGGCTGCCGGAAGCAAGAAAAGCAAAACCGGTGGTGCGTGCCGCCATGACATCACTATGGTCACCAAAGATCGACAGCGCCTGTGCAGCGATGGACCGCGCGGCGACATGAAATACGGCGGGTGACAATTCGCCGGCGATCTTGAACATATTCGGGATCATCAGCAACAGTCCCTGGGAAGCGGTAAACGTCGTGGTCAGCGCACCGGTCTGTAAAGCACCGTGGATAGTGCCGGCAGCACCGCCTTCACTCTGCATCTCGATGATCCGCGGCACACTGCCCCAGAGGTTAGGCCGCTTGCGTGATGACCATTCATCCGCCCACTCACCCATGGGTGATGCCGGTGTGATCGGGTATATGGCGATAACCTCGTTGGTCAGATGTGCGATCTCTGCCGCCGCCTGGTTACCATCAATCGTCAGGGTTTCAGTTTGATCCATCCAGATTCTCCGATTCGGAAAAAATTAATACCAGTAGGAACATCATATAAATTCGATGATAACGCCAATCGAACACTAAATAATTGATATATATCCATAAAAGATGATGACTAACAGCTTTTACCAGAAACACAGGACGTCTTGCAGCAGTCACACGCATCAATACAGGAGATGTGCTAATGCCCTCAGTGGTGATTATGAATCGTCCTGAAACCGCGAGGAGGAATCAGGAACCAGCTATAAACCACCGCCGCAGCAAATAGCGTATAGCTAAAGGTAAAGACCCAGGGAGAGAATTGATAGTACAGGATCTTGCTTAACCAGTAGGAGATGAAAGTACCGCTATAAATAGTATCGAAAGCCCGAGCTCGCAGCTCCATCTCAAGCGTGGTGAGAGGACAGATGATACCCAGCCACGCCTGAATCACCACTGCCCCGATAGCGACAAGATGTAACAGCCTGAACCAGGGATTTCGAATCCATGACCAGGATAAAAACTTACCGATAAATACCAGCACCAGACCGAAAACGATAAAGCCAACAAATAGCACATGCAAGGCCAGGACGATATCTGCGGCCAGTAAAAAGTCTTTTGAAGTATCTATCTGTATCATCTGATGTACCATCGCTCAAGCAGTATCTATTCTAACGTCTTGGAAAAAATTGCGACGAGAAAACCGAGCAGGGTCGACATACCGACGACGGAGCCGCCTTTAAAATAAGCCTCGGGCATCATGGTCTCTGCGATCATGGTCAGCATCGCGCCAGCCGCAATCCCCTGGATGAGTGCATAGCTAGCCGGTGATGCACCGATGAAAAAAACACTGCCCAATGCTGCACCGACGCCGGTGAATAACATCAGCGAGCTCCACATGATCAACACCCTGGCTTTCGAAAAGCCCTGCTTGCGCATTCCGATAGAACTCGACAATGCTTCCGGGTAGTTGGAGAGAAACAGGCCAACGATGAGAGATATCTCGATAAAACCGTCGATCATGCTGGCACCGATGACCAGTGATTCAGGGATACCATCCAGCGTGATACCAAGCCAGATGGCCAGCGGTGCCGCCTTGTTCTCGATGATCTCACGCCGGATATCAGCTGCTGCAGGTACCGGCAGACCTGCATCGATGCTGCGCATCGCTTTACGCATCCAGCGCGCGGTATTCGCCTCATCCATATTATGCCGGCCGACCAGGTAGCCTTCGACACCGGCTCGATGGATATAGGTGCGCACACGGTCGAGCAACTCGGGCAATTCAATCAGCAACTCTTCAAAATCCGATTTTCGCAGTTCCCATACCGTGGTGTCGCACGCTGCTACAGCAGCAACAGAATGCCTGGCACCGGTGATCATGGAGATGTCACCGAAGGCATCAAAGTCTTTCAGAACCTGTGATTTCTGTCGATCCATGTTTGCACCTATCAGATCGACCTCGCCATGTTCGATGATGAACATGCGTTCGGCAGGATCGCTCTGGTGATAGAAACTGGTGCCACGGGCGTGGCGTTTGTAGATCAAGCGTGAGCTGATCTGTTGCTGTGCTGCCAGCGACAGCCCCTGGGTCAGTGGAATATGCTGCATATACTCCAGCTTGTTACGAAAAGCGTTCTGGTGGCGACGAACCCGGCTAGCCGGCGGCACCACTGCGGTGTTGATCAGGCTATCGCTAGCCAGGTTAAGCCAATCCTCGGCCCGTTGCTGACTCAGCCCCTGATCTTTCTGCAGGTAGGACAGGATATCCTCACTGTGCAACATTGCATGGACCTTCTTCCTGGCAGCTTGCGAATTGAGGTTAAGCGTTTCAAAGGCGCGCTTCGGTAACATCCACAGACTGACATCACTATGGGCAAATGCTGAATAGCTGAAAGGCGAACCGGTTATGATCGCCCGCCAGCCAAAAACATCATATTTTTTCAGACGCTCTGGCGGTTGCGTGTTATCACGTGGATTGATCAGCTCGACCTGGCCGCTCATGATGATATACAGGTTTTCAGACGGATCACAGCATTGATAGATCCAGCTTCCCCTTTTGACATCAACAGCATGGATCGAAGCAGCCAGCGCCCTGTAATCATCCTTGTTCAGGTCCTTAAACAGGTCGACCCGCTTTAGCTGCTTCGAGATACGCTGCAACCACTGATACTGCCTGCGCCTCAGATAATAGATCGTGGTCGAAGCCTTACGCAGGAAACCACCATAATCATTAACGATGCTATTGAGACCAACAAACAGCAGGCCGCCGCAGACAGCACCGATAGCGAGCGCATAAAAATGCCCTTTCTCGACTGCTGAGGCTACCAGGTCGATGGTCAGCGCAGCTAATAGCGCGCCCCCGCCAAAAGCCATCAGTATCGCGATTGTTCGCTCAGAAGGACTCCAGAAAAATGTCGTCATTGCGCCCATCGGCAATGACACTGCGCTGATCAAGCCGATGACGAAAGCAGTTATTAAGATTGATTCAAACATAAAGTATAAACAGTGCCAGTATAATTTGTTTTAATACCGTGTTAGCTGGCTGTTACACAGCTTTAGCAGATAAACGTTGCAATCCTATTACATGGCAAAATCAAATGTCCTGTCATAGAGCAAGTAAGCATCGCTTAAGTTCGCAGAAGACATAGCCAGTTGCTGTCTGCATGGACAACCTATAGAGTCTGTAGCAGGCCACGGTGAACCCGGTATGATTTTTTTCAATACTATTATGAGAACATCGACGAATGAGATGCAGCGCTGAACGCCTTATCGAAGCCATAATCGCAACCGAAGTGATGCAGATGCAACGACGCGCGGCAGAAGAAAAAGCGAGACGACTGGAAAAATCCGAAGTCTATGTAGTGACCATATCCCGAGATTTTGGCTCACTGGGAAAAGAGGTGGCACAGCTGCTTGCCGACACCCTCGAGGTACGCTGTTGCGACCGCTCGATCCTGCAGCAGGTTGCACGACGGGCCCATGTCGATGAACAGCTGGTCAGTGCGCTCGATGAGCACGTCAGCAGTATCAAGGATCACTGGTGGCAGCAGCTGATGCACAAAGATACTTTTTCCTACGAGGACTATTACCGCTATCTCGTAAAAACCATATTGTCGATATCACGCAGTGGTGGTGTCATCGTAGGCCGCGGCGCCAACCATATCCTCGGTGAAGCAAAAGCTTTTCGAGTACGCATCTGCGGCAGTCAGGCACAGTGCGCCAGACGCATAGCCGAACGTGAACAGATAACATTGCAAGAAAGCATTGAAAGATTTCGCCTGGTAAACCAGGAACGTGCCGAGTACATAAAGATGCTGTACCAGGAAGATATAAACGACAACGACAACTATGACCTGGTGTTGAACTCCGATCACCACGACATAGTCCAGCTGACCGAGATGATCCTCGATGCGATGGAGCATGCCGGTCACGAACTACCTGCCGACGCCAGAAGCTCACTGAGAAAGATGCACTAATCCCGAACAGCTTGATTCTGTTCAGGCCTTCTCCTCTGACCTCTTTTCTGAACAAGCAAATTTTATGGTCTTTACCGGCGGCAACATCTCAATCCGATTACGTCCATTTTTCTTCGCTTTATATAAGGCATCATCGGCACGATTGATCAGGCTGGCCTCGGTATCACCCTCGATATACTGAGTGACGCCAAAACTGGCTGTGATATGGCCGACATGAGGAAAATCGAATCGCTCGGTTTCACTGCGTAGCTTTTCAGCGGCACTGGCCGCCACCATTATGCTGGTCTCCGGCAGCAGCAGGGCAAATTCCTCTCCACCCCATCGCGCGATCACATCGGTCTTTCTGATATTGTCAGAAACCAGCTGGGTGAAGGCTTTCAGGGCATCGTCTCCGATCTTATGGCCATACTTATCATTTATCTTCTTGAAATAGTCGAGGTCACAAAATATCAGCGATAACTCATTCTTGTAACGTGAGTCACGGTTCATCTCGTACTCTAACACCTCATCGAATTTCCTCCGGTTTGGGATCGATGTCAGCGGGTCGATGGTAGCAAGCTGAATAAGCTTCTCCTCGATCTTTTGCCGTTCTAGGATCTCTTCTCGCAACTGGGTGTTCGTCAGACTCATATCCACCGTGCGCTGATCGACAATATTCTCAAACTCAGTCTTATATTTTTTTAGTTTTTTTCTTACCCGTTGATGTCGGCTCAACATGGACATGGAAAGCAGTGAAAACGCCATCAGCAACAGCACGATCTGTACTCGCATCCACAGTTCAGGAACATCTGGCGCCAGCAGGTCTTCCAGGTATAACCTGTTAGTTTGAAAGATAAAAGTATCGACTGCAGAGTCGATAAACCAGAAAAGACAGGCGACAACACTTCCAATGACAGGCATTGAATCAGGTCTTAGTGTCATCAACTTATACATACTACAACTGCCTAACAATGTTGATATCGGTAAGATCTCGAGCACAGAACGCTCTCCTGAGGTATTCATCTAACCGTGCTTGAGGCGATTTCTGTTTACCTGGCCCTGCATCCAGGGCCAGGTAGTCAGTTATATTGGTAGCATTTATGTCATAAAAGCGAGTAACAGGCTTTCAGACGGAAGTTTTTGCACATTTGACAGCATCTTTTTGCTGAGTAGCTGCATTATTCATGCACCAGGTGCACATGTGTAACTATGCAACCATGGTGCCAATATAAATAAGTCACCAACAATCAAGCAGTTATTAAAATTCAGTCTTTCTAAAATGAAATAATGTAAATTCTATCGACGTTTTTTAAAAAAAAATCGATCACTTTGCAATCGCTTATTAACAGACAATATTAGAACAGATAACCTATATACCTGATTTGATGATAATTAATTGGAAACCACTCTATCGAGTGGCGCGATTTATGTAAATTATTTCGACAACTATACTCGTCCGCAGAAACGGATATCGAACAACGTTAGCTATAAGGCTCGAAATTAATCTTGATGAAATACTGCTTCATGTTCTTCAGACTGTTGGTGAACAACGTGTTGAAGTGTGCCAGGGGGTAAGACAGCTGCCAGCGTATCAGGTCATGATAGTCACCCGCATTGTCAGGGTAATAGTTCGGACGGGCGTATTGAAATGCTTCCATCATACCGCCAGACTCATTAAGGGTATTCATCTTGAAATTCCTGTACTCATAGAACAGAGAGTAATGCTGGCTTTTCAGGATTAGTTGCTCTTCATATTCAGTGGTTGCCAGATCGAATAACTCGGCCGCCATCACATCGACATCTTCGATATGCAGGATGGCGCCTTTTTTAGTCTCCTGAAAACCGGAAAGCCGGGTGTACAGGAAATCATATAACTCAGATGCCCTTAGATCACGTATAGCCAGCTGTTCAAGCAGGTATGGAACACTTATCAACGGGCCATTTTCCCATTCGCCAAATTCGGCGATAAAGCGAACGAATCGCTTCTTATTGAGCCTGTTGAGCTCCCGGTAATTTTCTTTTGTGAAACGGTATCCGGCAAGTGTATCTATAGCGGACATGACCAGGGATTTTTTGTACAGCTGGATGCGGTCCAGATCCTTTTCTGGAATCGATTCGGGCTTGAGATGCTCTATTGCCGAGACCTGCGCCTCGAAAGCATCACAGAATCTTGAAATGTCATAAAGGATCGTCATTGATCTTTATTCCGCAGCAACATCAATACCATCTATTCACGCCTTCATTCCCAGTGGTGGAGCATAGTAGAGTCAGGGCAATCATACCTCGATTATTTTGATTACTCCAGATTAAATACTGTTTCATAATAGCGTAAACTGAACGCCATTCCGTGCTAACCACACGATTTCCGACAAACGGTAAACCACCGACAAACTATGCAGAACATCGTTTCGATATCAGATCTATCCAAGACTTATAGCAGTGGTCATCAGGCACTCAAGAGTATGAGCCTTGATATCAACCGCGGTGAGATCCTGGCATTACTCGGACCTAACGGTGCGGGTAAGACCACTCTGATCTCGATCATCTGCGGCATCGTCAATCCCAGTACCGGTGCTGTCAAAGTCGATGGTCATGACATCGTTACCGAGTTTCGTACCACCAGGAGTATGATCGGACTGGTACCCCAGGAGCTGACCCTGGGCGCCTTCGATAAGGTGATCAATACGCTCAGGTTCAGCCGTGGCCTGTTTGGTAAAAAAGCCGATGAAGGCTATCTCGAGCAACTGCTCAAGAAGCTGTCGCTATGGGACAAGAGAAACAGCGAGATACTTGCCCTGTCAGGTGGTATGAAACGCCGCGTGCTGATAGGCAAGGCACTGGCACATGAGCCTAAAGTTCTTTTCCTCGACGAACCAACTGCAGGGGTCGACGTGGAGCTGAGAAAAGACATGTGGACGCTGGTCAGGGATCTGCGCGAATCTGGCGTCACCATCATCCTCACCACGCACTACATAGAAGAAGCTGAAGAGATCGCCGACCGGGTAGGCGTTATCAATAATGGAGAACTGTTACTGGTCGATGACAAGCAGAACATAATGCATATGCTGGGCAAGAAGCAGATGATCATCGAACTCAAACAGACGATAAATGAAGTACCCGAAACACTGTCAGCCTGGGCACTACAGCTATCCAGTGACGGCTCTCAGCTCACCTACACCTATGATCCATATGAACAGAGGACCGGTATCACTGGCCTGCTCGATGCCGTGCGCGACTCAGGCCTGTCGTTACAGGACGTCAATACATCACAATCTTCTCTCGAAGATATCTTCGTCAGCCTGGTGAAAGAAAAATCATGAGCCAGCAATCCAGCAAAAATCCGGTCATCAACCTGCAGGCCGTCAAGGTGATCTACAAGTATGAGATGCTGCGCGCCTGGGAAACCCTGCTGCAGAGCTTCGCCTCGCCGGTGATCTCTACTGCACTCTACTTCGTCGTCTTCGGTTCGGCGATAGGGTCACGCATACAGACCATCGAAGGCGTGCCATACGGCACCTTCATCGTCCCCGGACTGATGATGCTGGCTCTGCTAACGCAGAGTATCGCCAACGCTTCGTTTGGCATCTTCTTTCCCAAGTTTACCGGTACCATCTACGAGGTGATGTCAGCGCCGATATCGTTCGTCGAGATACTGATCGGTTATGTCGGGGCAGCAGCGACCAAGTCTTTCATCATCGGCATCATCATCCTCATCACTGCCGGCTTTTTCGTCGAACTGGATATCGCCCACCCGGTGTGGATGATGAGCTTCCTGATACTCACCTGCATCACCTTCAGCCTGTTCGGTTTCATCATCGGCTTATGGGCAGACAATTTTGAAAAGCTGCAGCTCATCCCGATGCTGGTGATCACGCCGCTGGTATTCCTAGGCGGCAGCTTTTACTCGGTAAGCATGCTGCCACCGGCATGGCAGACCGTCACCCTGTTCAACCCGGTGGTCTACCTGATCAGCGGATTTCGCTGGAGTTTCTTTGAAGTCGCCGATGTCAGCGTCGGTCTCAGTCTTGCCATGATACTGTTGTTCCTGGCAGCCTGTCTGCTCATCGTCTGGTGGATGTTTAAAACCGGCTACCGCCTCAGGCAATAACCGGTATCAATCACCCTTGAGTAGCGCTGCTACTTCATCGCCTCTTTAGTGGCGAACAGGCCGGCCGCACATGTCATGTACTTGGTATACTGACTGGATCCCTGCTCAGCAGGAACCTCGGGATTGCTCAGCAGCACGTTTGCCACCGATTCGACCATCGGACGGCTGACTTCTGCTTCAGGGTACTTGGCCCATTCCTCATTGATTCGCTGCTCGGCCTGGTCTCCTACGACAGCGCCACATACCGAAACCACCTCACTGACCAACACGCTGCCTTGCTGCATGGTGGGACTACCCGTGGTATTCAGGCAGGCGGTTAAAGACAGGGGGAGAGATACTGCAAGCAGCACACGGCTAGCGTTTTTCATAATATACCTTTTGCTATTAATCTTGTTAAAACCATATCTAGAAGATCGTATATTAGCCTTATTTGCTCACATAACACATCTATTCTTTGGAGCGACTCTGTATCTATAATGTTAGGTATTAATTTCGTCTTAGTTATACGAAAATACAGGCAATTATGACTTTTGACCACTTACAGGAATTCAAACCATGAAAAAACTTATCTTGGCTTTAAGCATCGCCAGCGTAACGGTACTCAGCAGTTGTACTACTTATGACCCATACACAGGCGAAGAGAAAACCACCAATGCCGCCAAGGGCGCGGGCATCGGAGCTGGCGCAGCACTGGTCATCTCATATATAGCGAACAAGGACAAGAGCTCAGCGGAACGTAATAAACGCATGCTGCGTGATGCAGGTATCGGCGCTATCGCCGGCGGCGGTGTCGGATACTATATGGACACCCAGGAAGCCAAGCTAAGAAAGCAGCTGCGCGGCTCAGGCGTAAGCGTGGTACGTGATGGTGACAACATCAACCTCGTCATGCCAGGCAACATCACCTTTCCTACGAATCAGCATGACCTGAAAACAGACTTCTATGACGTGCTCGATTCAGTCGCGCTGGTGCTGGAAGAATTCGATAAAACTATCGTCGCGGTAGCAGGTTATACCGATAATGTCGGTTCCGATGCATACAACCAGTCGCTATCAGAGCAGCGTGCAAAATCTGTTGCCGATTACCTGAAAGGCAAGGGAGTCGTTGCAGCCCGTTTTGAGATCATCGGCTTCGGCGAGAAGAACCCTATCGCTGACAACAATACATCAGAAGGCCGCGCATTGAACCGTCGTGTTGAACTGACATTACTGCCTATTACGGAAGAAGAAACAGAATAAGCTGTCACCGGGGCCGAATGATTCCGGCCCCGGTATCTACCTGTCTACGCCCTGAATCACTCCAGTTCGATCTTTCCACTGACGGTTACCGTTACCGTCTGTTCACCGGCCGATATGGCTGGCGAACTTTCTGCATCCATAGCCATGGCACGCATCTGGTATTGCGGGCGAATGCCTCTGCCACCCGAAGTCGAGATATTGATATCGACGATCTTGTAGTTCCTGCGCCCGAGTTTGTTAACCACCTGCTGCGCACGCTTTGAAAAGGCTTCCAGGGCTTCGTCTATGAGGAGCTCATCCTGCTTGTCCTTGCTGGCCGGAGAAACGGTAAACTGCATCGACTGTAGCGCAAGGTCAGCCTGTAACTTACCCAGCACATCACTCATCAGAGCCATATTGCTGCTTTCCAGACGAAGGCTCTGACTGACACGCCAGCCTGTTATCTTATTTTTGTTATAGATCGGGTTACTGGAATACGCGTTGGTCTGGTGTTTTATCTGCGGATGCTTCTTGACCAGCTCTAATGCGTTACGTATGCGCTGGTTCACCAGAGTTGAAAGCTGCGCTGCCTGGCTGCCCTCTTCCTGGGCTGATACGGTCGCCACCATGGTATCGTTTTCGAGCTGCGCTGTTGCGCTGACACTGAGCTGGATACGGTCATAGTGTGTCTCATCCTCGTGTGCCACGGCATCATTGATACCAATAGTGGCAAGCAGGAACACTGCTGTGAATATAGCTTGAATTTTTATCATGGTCGGCCCCTCTAACGGGTTGTTTATCATTGCGGGTAGTTATCTAAAGTTTAAGACATGCTTATGATTTTAACGTTCAGCGATTTTTTAAACAGCCATAATTACATGACGACTTAAACGGGTCCAGTCAGGGTTTTTATCTACGCCGTTACCTGATATCAGGTAACCAATAATAGGTGTTACAACTGGCATGTTTTTTAAATTTCGAGACTTTATTCATGCTGCCAGCATGATCAGCAGGCGCGGCTAAGCAGACCACGGCGGCAATATGCCATAGCGGGCATGCAAAGTGGCCTAGTCAATGTATAGGGTCTGGCTATCCATAGTAAGTGCTTAAACCATATACCATTATTTCCCATAAGCATAGTTGATAATTTTGTATACTGACCGAGTGTTCATACACCTGTTATCTCATATTGGGAGATCATCATGTCTAGAAAACACCCGATCATAGCTGTTACCGGTTCATCCGGAGCCGGGACCACGACAGTAAAAAGCGCACTCGAAGATATCTTCCATCGCGTTGGCGCCAGGGCCGAGTATGTCGAAGGCGACAGCTTCCATCGTTATGATCGCAAGGAAATGAAGAAGGAACTGAAGAAGGCAAAGAAAGAAGGCCGTAATCTCAGCCACTTCGGCCCTGAAGGCAATCTTTTCGAGAAACAGAAAGAACTGTTCGTCAGCTATGCAGAAACCGGCACCGGAATGCGCAGACGCTACATCCATGATGAGGAAGAGGCCGCACTTTACAACTCAGAACCTGGAACCTTCACCGAGTGGCAAGCACTAGCCTCCGACTCTGACCTGCTGGTCTATGAAGGCCTGCATGGCGGGCTGGTGACTGGCGGCATCAATATAGCGGAAGATGTCGACCTGCTGATCGGCGTTGCACCGACGATAAATCTCGAATGGATACAGAAGATAAACCGTGACACCAAGGATCGAGGTTATGAACCCGAAGATGTCATCGACACCATCCATCGACGCATGTACGACTACATGCACTACATCATGCCCCAGTTTGATAATACCCATATCAACTTTCAACGCATCCCCATGGTAGACACATCAAACCCGTTGAATGTCCGTGGCATACCAACAGCAGAACAGAGCCTTGTACTGATCCACTTCCTCAAGAACAAACCATCAGTGAAACAGAAACTGAACTTACGCGGCCTGATCGAAGGTTCTTTTATCTCGGGCTTCAACACCCTGGTCATACCAGGTGGCAAGATGGCCTACGCGATTGAGCTGATCCTGACCAAGAGCATCCTCGACCTGCTTGCGAAACGAGGCAAGATCGACAGGAGAGAAGCCGACCTGACAAACGGTGTCTAGCATCGTTACTTAGAGTGATATCGCAGCAGACACTAGCAGTGTCAGCGGATCTCATTGATCGAATATTTTTTCTCCATTACCACGGGCGTCATCAATGCGTAGCCCTGTTGCTGCCAATGGACGAGCTCGGTCATGGCTGAAGGAACCACATCGATAAACTCGTAAAAGTCCTTGTCGCTATAGCCATAATCTTCCGCTGCCATGCCACATACCTTAAACTTCACGCCTAGTTCTGCGTAATACTTCATGCGCCCTACCGCTTCTTCATACTCCTGGTAATTTTTGCTGGCGACGGTCACTATCTCAGTACCGTGAATGACCACGACGATATCCATAAATTCGGGATCAAAACCATATGGATCATCCATCAGCGGATTCATCAGTGAGCGGATCCAGAAAAGTGCAGAATTAATCTTGGCTGGCTCATCGAAGTAAAAATCATAGACGACCTTAGGCTCCTGGTAGGGGGTCTCGACACGGCTGGCGCCTTCAGCCAGACATACACAGGAGTAAAAGAACAGGATAACGACTACAGGAATACGCATGGTCACACCTCCATTAGCTAACAATATAACTATAGACGTTAAAAAGAAAACATCATAAGTGCATGGATAATCTCCAGCCCGTAAACCCCTGGCCCAGTATTGACCAGCCCTGACATGCCATCACTTCAGTCTTCGTCACCCGCAATCATGCAATAGGGATGCAGGATATACTTTGCATAACGCCCATACTTCTCCCGGGCAGACATGCAATATTCAGCATTAAGCGGACAGAGAAAGCCAGCGTCGATCTGCTTTATGCGTGACACCACCTTGTTTTCGATGACCGGATCAGCATAACTATTACAGTTATTAGCTTCATCCCATGCCCCATCGATATAAGCGGAGATATCGAATCGGGCACCCTGCTCCCAGGCCTTGACCAGCTGCATTTTTTTTATCGATTCGATGACCTGTATCTCACAGCTTATATAAGGCCGCTCGAAGAGATTGGCCCACCAGCTTTTTACAGGATCATCTTCTTCGAGCAGTATCCTGTTCCAGAATCTCCAGCCATTGAGATTCGCAGTAAGGTCCGCATAGGAAAATATCCCGGTCGTGACGTAACCATATTTACCCATTTCCTGCAGCCTTCCCCATTCGAGCGCTGCTTCGACACTCTCACCTTGATACCGGGTAAGTTCGAAATATTGCCAGCCTTCAGCAAAAAAATGACCTATCTTGTCGAGCCCGACCAGGTGGCCATCGATGTTAACCACATCACTCAGCTCTTTAAGCTTCAATGAAAAACCTTCAAGGTAATCGATATCACGATAGATAGAATCATTTAATGACAGCGAATAGCTCTGCCCTGAGAGTAGACTGCGAAGTTGCAGGTCCAAGGCATACCCTCTTAGACCCCAGGATACAGTATAGGACTGAAAGATAGACTTCCTTAATTCCGAATAAAGCACATCCTCATCACATTCATAGTCGATTTCCAGGTAGTCATCGATCTCCTCGATATATTCCCTGTATGTATTAGCGTTAGTTATGCCTTCCTGTATACGCTGAGTGATGATACTGTTAATCGCTTCGGCACTATCATCGAGTTCGATTTTTCTCGGTGTCACACTGTCGATCTCGGCCGTATTAGCAGCCTGTATCCAGAGGTGGGGGATCAGCAGAAAAAAATAAAACTTTTTCATATCAGGTATCGAAAGACTGGGTAAGAGATCGCTCGAGGCTCAAGGATGGAGCAGTGATCATAATAATTAATATCTCGATCCTATATACCTAATGATATCTTGTCAGCATAGAAATTTATTTGTATCTTGTTGCATCATTTTACTTCATTCACAAAGGTATCGGTTATGTCAGGCTCATGGGGCTGCCCGCACGAGATCAAGGGGCTTTGTTCAAAGGTGAAAAATATACCCTGCGACCCAGGAATGAAGGGATGTGTACTCTATGGGCGATTTGCATTCTCCGACCCTGCCAAGAACAGCCCCTCGATCAAACGCAAGCTAAAGGGCCGCGCTTCCGATAAGCATGACTGATATCGATATCGAACTCATAAAACAAACCCTGCGCTCAACATAAAGCCATGCATTCAAGATATACATATACTTTTCTGTTATTCGTCATCTGCATGCAGACCAGCCATGCAGAAAATACTGAAGTCGGCCATTTTGAGCTGCCGCTGAATGAGGATACTGATGTAAGCATTACAAAGTTTGGCAATGGCGGTGACAGGATACTCTGGATTCCCTCGGAATATGGCATCAGAAAACAGAAACATTACAGCATACTCGAGTCACTAGCCGCGCTGAAGCATGAAGTCTGGTTGGCAGAATTACATGACAGCTACTTCATCCCTGCAGGACGTAGCAGTTATACAGAGATCCCGGTCGACGATATAAGCTCACTCATCGAAAACAGCCTGCCCGATGATAAACGTAAATTATTCATCGTCAGCACTGGTCGAGCTGCGGTACTTTCAGCGATGGCACTGAATCAATGGCAGTCTGAAACCGGTGGCAGTGAACGTTTCGGTGGCATCGTAATGATCCATCCAAACTTTCAGGCTGACACACCAGAACCTGGAACGGCGATGCAATATTTGCCGATCATCGACGATGTCCAGCTACCGATCTTCATCATCCAGCCCAAACTATCGAACAAGTACTGGTATCTCGACACACTGGTATCGAGGCTGTCAGAGGCTGGCAGCACGGCCTACACACAGATAATCGAAGGCGCCAGCGATGGCTATCATGTCAGACCCGGCACCAGTATTAGTGAAAAACAGATGGCAAAACAATTGCCGGAAATGATCGCGCGTGCCACTCGGCTACTTTCCAGAACCAAAGTAGCGGTACAGCAAAAGTCATCGGCAGCCAGACCATGGAAAGTCTCAAGCATCGCTGAATCATTGCAGCCCTACCCCGGTAATACCCTTGCACACTCGATAGAACTTACCGATACCGATGATGCTAGCCACCGTCTTCATGACTACCGGGGAAAAGTAGTCGTACTCAACTTCTGGGCGACATGGTGCCCACCCTGCGTAGAAGAGATACCTTCTTTGGGGCGATTACAGCGGGCATTTTCGAATGATGACCTGGTCGTGCTGAGCATCGATATCGGAGAGAGCAGAGAAGATGTGGAATCCTTCCTGCAAAAGATACCTGCAGACTTTCCGGTATTACTCGACCCTGATGGCAGCACCGTCAAACAATGGAAGATCATCGCTTTCCCGACAACATTCATAATCGATAGAAAAGGCATAATCAAACTGGCTTATTTCGGCGGGCTGGAGTGGGATAAACCGGATGTCATACGACAATTACAGGAACTGGTTAACCAATAATACTCATCAATAACATTGATTATCACTGGTACTTAAATATGCAACTGATAGAAATCGACAAATTCAGGTACAGGAAACATCTCAGGATAGTATTTGCTGCTATTGCAATCGCACTGGCCATCATCGCAATTGGCAGTTCAACACTGATCATCCACTTTTTCAGCACCCCTGATGTGGACCACTTCTGGCATAACCTGACGGGCGTTGTCATCGCTGCGATTGTCGTTGCTCTCATCCTGAATAAACTGCGCAGCCATCCATTCATGTTTGAAGTGGTTTATGTATGGGAGCTGAAACAGCAGTTAAATCGAATACATCGAAAAATGAAGAATATCGAAAAAAAGATCGATAATAACGATCACGATGCGATGGTCATAATGAACTATATGTACAAAGGTTCGAAGCAGCTCTATCAACTCGATGACAACACCATCACCATGTCAACATTGAACAGCAAGATAAAGGCTCTCGATAAAAGGATGGAAGACGCTGGCATGGATACATCAACCGATTCATATACGCCGGGCATGTTGGAAAGATTTTAACTGTAGACTTTCATTCTGATTTATTAAAAAATCGTGCTGCGTTTTCATAAGCCAGCCGCCTCGCGACATCATCCGGCAACTGTGACAACCAGTCGCGAATGCGTTCGCTGGCAGCGTCGAACTGCTGCCAGCGCGACAGACTATAGGTATCAACCCCGACCATGAACCGGTCAGGATGGGTCACGAACAGTTCGTACCAGGCATCATCAAGCCTGCCCTGCGGTGCGATCCGTTCCTCACGCATCGACAGGTCTATGATCATAGCAGGATAACGTTGCAGATAATCAGCGATCAGATCAGGATAAGGAAAGGTACCGGCATGCGCCCAGATAAGTTTCATCTTTGGCGCGATATCAAAAACAGTATCGATCACAGCAGGATCGCCATGCACCAGCATCGGTAACTGTCGTGAAGACACTATCTCGACGATACGCCTGAAAACCGGGCTGTGACGATCTTTGGCGAAGAGATGTAACTCACCCACACCTTGCCATACACCCTGCTCGAGCTCCGTCTCAACATAAGATGGCAGCGAAGCATCATCATGCCAGTCAGCCTTATCAGCATGATCACGATACACTCCTAACAGCGGAACGATGCGCTCCGGTGCGTAACCGTATAGCTGTCTTGCATGTGAAGATGGCGCACCGGTAACCACTGCATAACGTATATCGTTGCGATCAAAGATCTCTATTACAGCTCTCGCATCGAGTACCCTGGCATCGGCTGCATCATAATGAAGGTGTGCGTCAAATATCGGTCCGGCAACGAGTCCTAAGGGTAACAGCGATAAAGCGAGCAACAAAAATTGATATAGTTTATGGCGTGTCATCATTATAAAAATATTCGAGAGTACAGCGGCCAGATAATAACGGCTAGTCGATAAGGACTGGCCGCTGTTCATACTACTCGAGCCACATACTATGCTTAACCTACTGCATCAAGCGCCTGGCTGACATCTGCGATGATATCATCGATATTCTCGATACCGACAGAGATACGTACCAGGTCGGAGCTGACACCTGCCGCAGCAAGCTCATCTTCATTTAACTGGCGATGTGTCGTCGACGCTGGATGACATGCCAGCGACTTGGCATCACCGATATTTACAAGGCGCAATATCATCTGCAGCGCATCGATAAACTGTGCACCTGCAGCAGAACCACCGACGATACCAAAACTTAATATCCCGGATGCTTTTCCACCAGTAATCTTTTCACAGCTGGCTTTATGTGGACTGTCGCTGAGCGCTGCGTAGTTTACCCATTCGACCTTGTCGTGAGCCTTCAGGTAATCAGCAAGTTTTTCTGCATTCTCACAATGACGCTCCATGCGCAGGCCCAGGGTCTCAAGCCCCTGCAAGATCAGGAAAGAATTGTGAGGTGAGATAGCAGCACCGGTATTTCGCAATGGCACCACGCGACAACGGCCGATATAAGCAGCCGGACCAAGTGCCTCGGTGTAGACTACGCCATGATAGGACGGGTCGGGCTCATTAAGCATCGGGAAACGAGCCTTGTTTGCCACCCAGTCAAACTTGCCCGAGTCGATAATGATGCCACCGATTGCAGTACCATGGCCGCCGATGTATTTAGTCAATGAATGGATGACGATGTCAGCACCAAGATCGATGGGGCGGCACAGGTAAGGTGTGGCAACGGTATTATCTACCATCAGGGGGACACCGTGCTTATGTGCGATCTGTGCCAGCTTTTCGATGTCAACGACATTGCCTGCAGGGTTACCGATAGACTCACAGAAAATTGCACGTGTGTTCTCATCGATAGCATTTTCGAAACCTTCGAAGTCATCGAATGAAACCATGCGCACATCGACACCCTGCCTCGGTAATGTATGTGCGAACAGATTATATGTTCCACCATATAACTGGCTGGTGCTTACGATATTGCACCCGACGTCACTTATACACTGGATCGCGTAGGTGATCGCAGACATACCCGAAGCGACGACCAGTCCGCCGATACCGCCTTCCATCTCCGCCAGTCGCTGCTCCAGCACCGCTGTCGTCGGATTCATGATACGGGTATAGATATTACCCGGTACTTTTAGATCGAACAGGTCCGCACCGTGCTGGGTATCATCAAAAGTATATGAGGTCGTCTGGTAGATAGGAACGGCGGCAGCTTTGGTGGTCTCTTCAGATTCATATCCGTGGTGTAAGGCTATCGATTCAAGTTTCATAGTATTACCATTTGGTTAATTAGTAGCAGTCATACAGGAGAAAGAGTATCGCAATTATCGCTGATGGATTGCAAGGTATATATCTGATAGATAACATCATCTTTAGCAGCCACTAATCAGGCCCCCAGAGCAGCTCATCCAGATCCTTATCATCACCTGAATCCACCAGCACGACTTTACCATCGACAAATTGTATACCCTCTTTTTCCAGCAGGCTCCGCTGCCTGTTATGAGCATCACTGCCCACTTTGAAAGCGAGCGTACGATCAGACCGGACCACCCGGTACCACGGCAGTGGCTCTGCTGATCTTGCCATCGCTTTACTCACCATGCGCGCATGACGCGGGTAACCTGCTGCCCGTGCAACCTCACCATACGCCATGACCCGTCCGCTGGCTATTCTGGAAACGACTTTCCATATCGCTTTATCAAATTTTTCCTGAGAACCGGTCATCAATAAATCTTACAATCAATACTCATTAACCACTAATATTTCATCACCGTAAAACTATACTCGAGACAGCGAAAATAATTATTATCATCCTGTTTTACTGTAGAGCAGTAATACTGCTGAGATCACCAATGAAAAAAATAACGACAAATGCTATAACAGAAAAAGAGCACCGTATATTGCCATATCGAGGCTTTACCATGATGGAGCTGATGGTGGTAGTCGCCATAATCGGAATCCTGGCAACGATCACTATGCCGTCATTCTACATGAGCAGGCAGCGTAGCGAGGTAGCCGAAGCCTTACGTAAAACAGAAACTACCCGTGAGGATATCACCGCCTACTACAACCACAATCTAGCATTTCCATCAGATAATAAAGCAGCAGGCCTGCCAGAACCTGAGCTGTTGATCGGTAACAGATTTACTCGAATGCAAATAGAAGATGGTGCGATACATGTCGAGCTGGGTAACAAGATAGCTAAACCGCTACATGGAAAAACGGTCACATTTCGCCCAGCCGTAGTCACCGGAAGTCCAACGAGCCCGATCTCATGGCTATGCGGTTTAGATGAACCTGTCGAAGGTATGGAAGCGGTCGGTGAGAACAAAACCGATCTGGACCGATCCCTGCTGCCAGCCTCATGCTATTGATCCGAGCTTTTCCTGAAGGAGTTTTCAGGGTCAGCTTATCAGCGCATCAATCATCCAGTAATCAGTTGCATCTCTACAGTGTAACTACCTGCTTAAAAACTTTGAATAAAAACTAATAGACAACGTCTTTAACAAGGTAGGCGTAAGAATTTGCGGTGGGGGAGATCCCTTCATGTGCATGCGCCGGACGTGTCCGCAGATAATCCGGTCGATGATGCATGGTGTTATCCAACGAGCACCACATCGGTTCGGCTGCCCCGGTGCATCGAAAGGCAGCCACTCATTCAATAGCAGGTCATGCGGTAATATCTGCGGCCAACATCATGGTTGATCCTGTTGAATTGAAAGGTATAGCTGCTCAACCATTTCCCTGGCCCACGGAGTTTTGCGCAAGAACTTAAGACTGGATTTCAGCGAAGGCTCATTTTGAAAACAGCGGATACTGATACGTTCACCCAGCTCTTCCCAGCCAAAGTGCTCGACCAGGCTGGTCACGATATTCTCCAGGGTTTTTCCATGAAGCGGATTATTAGGTTGTTGATATTTCATAGCATAAATAAATATAGTGGCCTGTCCGAGAAAGACGATATATAAACCTGCGCAATGTTAAGGTGATAAACAAGATGACCATATTGAGTGACACAACAGATCACTGATAGTCGTTACAGGCCCTCTTGCCTAATCTGCCTTTTCATTACTGATGAGCCAGCCAGTTACTTCATCCTGTATCTCTGTGTATTCTATATTTGAGGACGGAAGCTGCTGCCATTGCGGATGCTGGCGCAGAATGTTTAAAACTTTATACCATCGTCCCGGCAGCTTTTTCTGTACTTCGTTGATAACATGTAATTTGTTCTGCGCAGCATGGCCTCGCTGCGTCAAGCTGTGCAGAAGTCTGCGATTCCTGAGAAATAACAGACTTACCGTTTCATCATCGACACACAACCACCTGTGCCCGCGTAAGGCAGCTTTTAACTCTTGCTGATAGCGCCGCACCGCCGCCCACCCTGCTCCGAGTGCTGCACCCAGCATGCTCGCAGCACCGAGGCTCATACCTCCCACCATCAGGTCGATACCGGCACCGGCGGCTGCGCCCTTCAGTGCTGTTGCCCCTGCATTTAAGCCAAAGTCTTTCAACATGGCGGGAGAAAACAGATCCAGCTCCCATTCACCATCGCGAACGGGCAACTGCTGTATGTCGACGTCTAACTGAGTAAAAGAAAATATCGTTAACAGGTCCTGCAATGCCTGCTGCTCGGTGCTGCGGACGTAATCCTGCATCCACCCGATATCAGCCTCGGAGAGGCCGGCCTCACTCGAGATTTCACGACGGTAACAGGCGACGGCTGCGATCAATTGAAATATACGCCTGGCAGCGGCATGATTAAGGTTGTTCCAGACTCCCTGTCGATAATCGATAAGTGTCTGCAGAACATCATAATGCTGCTCGAGAAGGCTTTGCAGTTTCTGGTATAAACGTTTTTCCGCTTCAAACTCAAAGGCGACAGTATCGAATTCGAGAGCTGCATGCAGGTTGAACTTCGCCATCTGCTGGCGCCAGCGCATAAGTGCGTCACTATTGCCGGCGATAAAATTAAATACCGGGAGTATCGGCTTACCGGCCATGCTCAATATCTCGACTTCATCACTATATTTGCCCAGCAGAGGTTCGCGCACATCAATGATATAGAGAAGCACATTACTGATCAGCGATTGCCGCAACACCTTTATTTCCTGCTCAAATTCAGGATAGTCTTCAGCTCGCTCTATAAAATCGAGCAAAAGATCAGCAGACGACCCACTCTCGGATGTTTTTGACAACGCCTGCAGCGCCTGTAGCAGGGCGCTGGAATCTTCAAAGCCAGGCGTATCAAACAGATCCAGCACTGCTTCATCAGCGGACAGTATCGCTGACTTCTCTACGTAGCGCGTGGTGCCAGCCGCTTCATCGATATCACCAAATTGATCGTCACGCAGCAAGGTGCGGATCAGCGATGTCTTACCTGCATTACTATGACCGACGACTGCAACTTTTATCGGTACTACGTGAGCTTCATGCTTCATTACTGGCTTCTCCCTGGATCAGGCTGATAACGTGATCAGCAGGTATACCGCAGCCATCGGCTAGCCGGTACCAGCTCGCCAGCCGCTTCTCCGTAACCGTCTCTTCTGCATTTTTTTGCAGCAGCACGAGCCAGCGCTGCTCACTTGCCGATACCAGGCTTGCGATAATACGCTGCACACCGCGGTCGGGAGGGCGTACTGAAGAGACAGCAATCGCGATTACCGGGTACTGGCTATCTCGCAGGCGCTGCATGATATTGGCCAGCGTCTCACGATCGACGACCTGGCCAAGATCATTGTTGACGCCGATAGATGCCAACGGCCAGCGAATTTCGCCACCAAGCTCAACAGCTATCCATCGAGCCTCGGCAGGCAAGGTATGGCTGACGGGCCGCAACGCCGGTGAGTGAAAATCATCGAGCGGAGCTGAAGAGGCATCAATCACCTCGCTATGGCTTGCCAGTGGCATCATACGCTGTCGTAAACCGATGTAGTAAGGCAAGTAGTAATCAAGTTTAAACAGACGACAGGCCCGGTGATACATCAACAAAGACCAGCACCACAGCATAAACCTGGGTAGGATACCAAAACAGAGTAACGCAGCTATCAGGAACTGTGCCCAGAGATAACGTAACTCAGCACCTGATTCCGAAACAGGTTCCATCTGTAACGACCCGATCCGGGTTTGCTGCACCTGCTCTGCTGAGGGTGTCGCAAACCCCAGCATATCCAGCGGCACACTTAATGACTCCGTCAGTGTTACGAAGACATTATGCGACAACAGCGTCGTGCCCCAGGCAAAATCATATTGTCTGACCATCAACAACAGCACTAAAAAAAACAGTCCGGCAAATAAGTAGGCCAGCCACAATTGATGGGTTATCTTACTGAAATGCCACTTGCCAACAGGACCTGAAAAACTGCAGGCCAGCCACGCACGGTCGGCCAGCATACCTGCTTTCTTTCTATCCAGGTTTTCTCTGACCAGGGCTTTACTCTCAAGGTGGCCCGGCAGCCAGCTGGTTAACCTGGCCAGCATGCCTGAAGTCAGGCCCTCTACATTGAGACTGATGCCGGTAAGCCATAACAACATGGAGACAACATTGAAACCAAGCAGAACCAGCAACAACCAGTAGATATTGATGGTTTGACTATCAGTCACCGCATACACGGTGCCAAGTGCACCCAGCACCACGGCTAATATCAAAGCCAGGGCTTTTGCATAACCAGCCACTCGCGCCGCACGAGCCAGCAATGCAGAGAAATCATGCTGCTGAATGAGGCACTTTGCCCGCCGCCAGAGGCGCTCTTCAAAATCTCCCTGCCCGGACTGATCAAGGGACCAGGGTTCGGCATCACAATCAAGCGGGTGTTCCGTCTCGATATAACGGATCTGTTCGATCTGTAACTGCTTGTCGAATTTAGAAATTGCCACAACCGGATTATGCCTGCTTTTTCATCATATAAAGGAGCATTTTATAGAGCTCGCCCCTGTTTGTAACTAACAAGCCAACAGGCTGTAAATATTCAATCCTGACAGGTGCCCAGCGATTCAAGCTGTTTTCATTTTTTCTCAACCAGTGCGACATGGTATAGTGATGCACCGCTTTTCTGGGTAATATTTTGCTATGAAAAATATATCAACGTTAGTGATCCTGGCCATGCACAGCCCTTCTGCGATGGCGATCACCGATCTTTTTAAAGATGAACAGGGCAACAGGAACTGGCAGCACCTGGCCAACTATACCGGCTCTATACTGCTGATCCTGCTAACAATCGTGACCATCTACCTGCTGATAGCACGGCGCAGGCTGCGTCATGCAAACCGTGAGTTAACGAATATTCGCAATGAACTCGAGCAACGGGTACAGGAACGTACAGCCACGCTGGACCAGTCGAATAAACTGTTACAGGAGAGCAACCGGTTACTGGAAGAAGAGATTGCACAGCATGTAATTACCGCCGATCAGCTACGGTCTTCGCGCTCCTATATCAATGATATCCTGACATCGATGCCATTGATGCTGGTAGGACTTGATAAAGATGGCCGCGTCACGCACTGGAACAAGCAGATCGAAGTAGTTTCAGGCGTCTCATCGGAAGACGCACTCGGCAAGACACTGCTGGAAGCCTATCCGCAGATGACTGTCATTCCCGACCAGGTACAGCAGTCGATCGAACAGAACAAGATCATCCATCTCAAGCAGAGCCTGCGCAGTCTCTACCATTATGACATCACCATCTACCCGTTACAGGGAGAGGAAGCCGGTGTTGTCGTCCTGGTAGATGACGTCACCAAGCAGACCGCTGCTGAAAACATGCTGATCCATACTGACAAGATGTCATTTATGGGGGAACTCGCCTCGACCATGGCACACGACATCAACCTGCCATTACAGGCTTTCATGGCCGACCTCAGGTATTTCCAGAAGATCATAAGCGATCGCAAGGTCATCAAGTTACAACAGGATTCCGAGGATGAACAAGCAGTAAAACTCGATGAGATAATCATCGATATGTCAAGCAAGGGTGAACAGGTCTCAGCCATCATCAGCAACCTGCTGGCTTTTGCCCGCAGCCGTAACGGCATAAAACAGATGGCCGATATAGTCGATGTCATGGAGAACACCATCAGCCTCGCCAACGAAGTCGTTTCCGTCTCTGGCGACCTGCCTTTCAAGCAGATAAAACTGGAACGCAAATTCGAGAGCAACCTGCCGTTGCTGCCCTGCTATGTCACGGAGTTAAAACAGGTCTTCCTGAGTCTGTTTCGACATGCCTGCCATGCATTGGCACAGCAAAAAGATGTCGATGGATTTCAGCCGGCGATCAAGATTATCCTGTCAGAGAACTACGATACTCTATGGATAAAGATCCAGCATAACGGTGTCGGGCTATCTGCTGAAGAACAGATGCACCTGTTCGAGCCTTTTTTCACAGACGATCCGGCAGCAGAAGACCTTGATGGCAGTCAGCGGCTGTCTTTCTCGTATTACATCGTGACCGAACAACACCAGGGCCATATGGCAGTTACATCCGATATAAACCTTGGCACCACGATCCATATACAGCTACCGATCCGTTACTGACACAGGCAATATAATAGATTTCGAATAATGGCTCAAATCAAGAAATAAAACCATTCCGAGGATGATTGTCGAATAATTGAAAAAATAATCTATCCTTGATCATACAAACTTGAGCCATCCGAGAGAAGACAATGCCTGATACAGACAAAGAAAAAGAGACGGAAGCTGCCACCAAAGCAGAATCCAGTAAAGGAAAAAAAGCTGAAACCAAACCAAAAGCAGCAGCGAAACCGAAAGCTAAGGCAAAGGCTAAGAAAAAAGCCAAGCCAAAAGCAGCAGCGAAAGCCAAGCCCAGTACAAAAGCAGAAGCTAAAACCAAATCAGAGGCTGCTGCTGTAGCGCCATACAAAAAAAGCAGCAGTCAAACTGCTTCGTCCAGCTCTCAGCTAACAAAGAAAAAATCTTCAGCTTCGATGCTAGTAATAGTCGTCGTCGCCGTTCTTGTCGCCCTGACTGTCTATAAATTCAATGAAGAGCATGGTGGTCGTACCGTTACTGCAGGTTCTGATGAGAGCGCTAGCGCTAGCGATATCGATGCCGCTGCAGTCGATTACAGCAAGGTCGTTATCTCTGAAGACAACTCTGGCGATAGCGCAGACGCCTCTGCCACAGGCATAGACGACAGCCAGGACACGTCGATTGCAAACGACAAAATAGATGACAAGTTCATCTCACAAGTACCTGAACAGGACAGCAGCTCTGAAGAGATGATGCAGCTACGTCGCCAGGCATTGCAGAAAGAGAGGCAGCTGAGACAGCAGCAGATGCAGTCGAAGATGGCAGCCAGTCGTCTGGAGATAGCAAGAGCGGCCGAAGCACACAGGGAAGAGCTTGAACGTCTGAGACAAAGCCATGCGCAGACCAGGATGCAGGTAAGGGAGATGCAGGACCAGATCTATGCGCTACATGAACAGATCCGACAGCTGCTAAGGGAATCACACCAGCGGCGCATGCCTTAGCAATAACCCTGTCAGACAATATCATCCTATGCGGGCTGGTCAATTTATCCTGACCAGCCCGCTTTGTTTTCACTGACTTACTTGTCAGATCGTGAAGCAGACTTCTTCGACTCTGAGCGGCGACCTTTCAAAAACTCATCCGCACCGCGCGCTATATAACGTAACTGGGTAATCGCTTTATCCGTCAGCTGTTTAAGTTCCGCCGGTTTGCAATCGAGCGCGTCGGCACCGGCATTGAATACCAGTATCACCATCGCTTCTGCCTGGATCTTTGCATCGGCAGCCGGGTACCCCTGGGTTTGCTGGATATAATCAGCCAGCTCTACGATAAAATACTGCAGCTCTCGTGAAACGGCTTTACGAAAAGCCATCGACGTACCGGAACGTTCACGTAACAGCAGATAGAAAACCTGGGGGCTGCTATGGATGAATTCCATGAAGGTTTCGACTGATGCACTTATCACGCTTCCCTCATCACGTATACGCTGTCGCGCCCTTCGCATCAGCTGCCGTAAGGCAACTCCGCCTTCATCGACCAGCGTCAGCCCAAGTTCTTCCATGTCTTCGAAATGCCGATAGAACGAGTTAGGTGCAATACCCGCTTCACGAGCCACCTCGCGCAAGCTCAGACTGGAATAGCTGCGCTCCTGGCTGAGCAGCCGAAAAGCCGCATCGATGATCAGGCGACGGGTTTTTTCTTTCTGTTGTGCTCGATTAACTGTCATATTCGCCTTCCCCTGAATTCAAAACCTTACCACATTTCAGCGATCAAACTAACACCCGTATCTATTTTAGTTCGATAATCACTACAATCACTGTACATATATAAATTTTCAGCGTACACTTGTATACTTAAAGTAAATCCTGGATATACATAATGAAAAAACCCCAACTGCTCTGGCTGAATATCAGCGTCTTCACCCTGACCGGCCTGATCACACTGATCGGCGTACCCGCCTATGCTTTCATACATGGTTTCGACGGCTGGCAGATAGCCGCCATGGTTATCGGTATCGCGATCTGTGAGATCTCCATCACCGCCGGATATCACCGGCTATGGTCACATCGCTCCTATGAGGCACACTGGCTGCTCAGACTGGCGCTCGCCCTCGGCGGCACCTTCGCAACCCAGAACAGTATCCTGCACTGGGCTTCTGATCACCGCCGACACCATCGTTTTGTGGATGACGACCAGAAAGACCCCTACTCCGCCGGCCGTGGATTCTGGTACTCCCATATCGGCTGGATGCTACGTGATTACGATACTGAACACGACACGCAGTACAGCAACTGTCGTGACCTGCAGCAGGATGCCATCGTCATGTGGCAGCATCGTCATTACATGCCACTGGTGTTATCACTTAATTTTGGTATACCTGTCGCACTTGGCGTATGGCACGGTGACATACTGGGAATGCTGCTGCTTGCTGGAGTAGCGCGACTGGCGATCTCCCACCATCTGACCTTCTTCATCAATTCACTGGCACATATCTGGGGTAAACAGCCGTATTCAGATAGTAACTCCTCGCGCGATAACAGCGTCCTCGCTTTGCTGACCATGGGTGAGGGTTACCATAACTACCACCACAGTTTTCAACGCGACTATCGCAATGGTATTCGCTGGTGGCAGTTCGATCCGACAAAATGGTTGATCCGAAGCATGGCATGGCTCGGCCTGGCAAAAAATTTGTACCGCACACCGAGCGAGAGGATCGAGGCCTGTCGAGCACAGATGCTTCTTATCTCGACATCTCGAAAACTTGCACAACTGCCGCATGCTGACGCGTTGATCCTGCGTCTACAGCAGGAGTATGAAAAACTACTGAACAGGATAAATGAGTTCTCTCAGGCAAAGAAACAATGGTTGGAAGCGAGTAAGAACTCTGTACTGGAAAACTATGACCTCGATGAACTGAAGACGAAAGTTGAAACGCTCAAGACGAACTTTTTACAGCAGAGAAAAAACTGGTTGATGTTAAACCAGAGAATCATCTGTAGTTAGCGACCGTTTTTTAAAGCCAGGCCAAGTCGAGAACAGGTGCTTGATTTTAATTATCGACAGTTATTACGACATTCCCTGTCTTTTCACCGGTTTCGACATAGTTATATGCCTCGACGATTTCCTCGAGCAGGAATGATCGATCGATCACTGCCTTGAACCTGCCTTGCTCGATGAGTTCTCTGACTAAAGACAGGCTTGCCTTGATATCAACAGGTACCGGAAACACAGTTTTCTTAGCTTTAAAAAATGGTTTTATGAGCGGCGTTATCAATGGCAGGAAGAGATTTTGCGCCATATAGCCTAGGTCAGACGAAATATATATACCGCCCGGTTTAAGCAGTTTCATGCATTTAAAAAATGAACTCTTACCGACTGTATCAAAAACATAATCATATCTTTTATCGTCTTTTGTAAAATCCTCATTTTCGAAATCGATTACTCTATTCGCACCTAACGATTTCACCAGTTCTATATTCTTCGCCGCACAAACGGCAGTTACGTTCACTTGGTAATACTCCAGCAGCTGCACCATCGCTGAACCGATCGCACCGGTGGCACCATTAACGAGCACATCCTGCCCCTGTTCAATCCGGACCTTATTGATAAAGTTATAGGCATAATGAAAACCTTCAGAACTGGCCGCCGCCTGCCCAAATGTTACACCCTCAGGCATCCTGGCTACCTTTTCATCCGTTATCGCCAGGTATTGCGCTTGCGAGCCTGAAACTTCATCATCAAAACCAAATACTTTCTCACCCGGCTCGAGCGATGATATCCTGTTACCTACCGCTTCGATCACGCCTGCAAACTCAGTACCCGGAACATTCTTCTTTGGCCTGAGCAGACCAGTAACGAAACGCATAAAAAACGGTTTCGCCCTGTGGTTTGCGCAATCGGTACGATTCACAGTGGCAGCATGGACCCTGACCAGCACTTCATCGTCTTTCGCTACTGGCAGCTCTATCTCACCAAGCTTAAGTATATCTGGTGGTCCATACCTGGTATGTATAACGGCCTTCATCGGTTTACACTATGAACGCTCTATCGCTATGACTCATATCACGTTACAGACAAGTGAGCAGAGGCATTCTATTGAGATACCGCTATATATTTCTACAGCGCCGATCAATAAGAATCACAGACATGCATACTGGTGTAATCCTTATCCTCTGTCATGAGTGAGCCTTGCTGATTCATTCCCTGCATCATACCTTGCATCATACCCTGCATCTTCTCACCGCATCGCTTCGCTTGCTGCACCACCGGACTGTTTACAACTTCTTTCATATAGACCATCGCTCTGTCCTGGGCTGCGTCACGCTTACCACTGGCGCACAGAGATCTCATCTCAGCTTCAAATGCATCAGCTTTTTTCTCCAGTCTATCTAATTCAGACTGGTCGATTTTCTCCATACAGGCCTGCGCTTCCTGCATCTGCTGCATCATCTTCTGCATATCTTCATCACTCATACCCATCGGGTTCTGCGCAAAAGATGTTACCGGCAGTAAACATAATATTGTAATCACTATCTTTTTCATGTGGTGCTCCTTCTTAATGAGTATCTCTAGATTGAGGTTAATATTTACATGCTTTCATAATCAAGCGCAAGGTCGTTGCTGGCTGGCTCTTTTTTCCATAATAATTAGATATGCCGTCTTGAGTTGTTACAATAAATGCTTTCGAATATAAGACATAAGGTGAATCGTGGATATAGGTATCATAGGCATAGGCCTGATGGGACAGGCGTTCGTTGAACGCTTTCTGTCACAGGGTTTTACGGTCAGGATTTATAACCGTACTCTGGAAAATATTAAAAACCTGGAAGACAGTGATGCCATCCTGTGCAGCACGGCTGATGATCTCATCAGTAATTCCAGCACCATCATCCTCATGCTCAGTGATGCTGATGCGATAAATGACCTACTGCTGCTCAAGCAACAATCTGGCATACAAAAAAACCTGCAGGATAAAACTATCATACAGATGGCCACCATCTCACCATCACAGTCAAAAGAGATCGCACAGGCGGTATCTTCTTATGGCGGCCACTACCTTGAAGCGCCCGTCCTGGGCAGCATCCCTGAGGCGGACAACGGCACCCTGATCATCATGGCAGGCGGTAGCAGAGACATATTCGAGGCTGCTTTGCCGACATTACAGGTATTAGGCACCTCACCCAGACGTATCGGTGATATCGGCTCCGCTGCCGCACTTAAACTGGCGATGAACCAGTTGATCGCTTCACTGACCGCAGGCTTTTCACTGAGCCTGGGTTATGCGATAAAGAACGGTGTCGATACTGACCTTTTCATGGACACCGTACGCGAAAGCGCGCTGTATGCAAAAACCTATGACAAGAAGCTGCAGAAATACCTGGACAGGGACTTCGGCAAGGCAAACTTCTCGACACGACACCTGCTGAAAGACATTCGGCTATTTATCGAGGATGCAAAAGCAGCCGGGCTGAATACCGGTGCACTGGAAGGCATCGAGAGGATAACCGCCCAGACGGTTGAAAATGGCATGGATACCATGGACTACTCATCGATCTACCAGCAGATCTGCCCAGAGAAATAAACGCTCACTTCATCGGATTTGATATTTTTTTAGTCGCCAAAAAACTATAGAATAAGCTTCTTGCATGTGCCCAGAAGTTAACTCGGTGCAGGAGAAATTAATCGGGGTGTAGCGCAGCCTGGTAGCGCGCTTCGTTCGGGACGAAGAGGTCGGAGGTTCAATTCCTCTCACCCCGACCAATATTTTAACTCAGGCTTTCAAAGCCCTGGCATGATAAGCGATGTGCTCACCGATAAAAGTCGCAATGAAATGATAACTGTGATCATACCCCTCCTGCATACGGATGGTCACCGGCTGCCCTTCTCTCTCACATGCTTCCCGAAAGTTTTCCGGTAACAGCTGCTTGTCATCATAAAACTCATCAGCTGTTCCCTGATCGATAAGGATATCTGCAACCCTGGCACCTGCATCGACCAGCAGGGTAGCATCATAAGCCTGCCATGTGCTGACATCCTCCCCCAGGTAGGCATCGAAACAGCCGCTGCCCCAGCCACAGTTGACCGGATTACATATCGGCGAAAAAGCTGATACCGACTTATAACTCTGCGGATTTTTGAGTGCACAGATCAATGCGCCATGTCCGCCCATCGAATGACCACTGATCGATCTCACGCCCGACAACAAGGGCAGGTTTGCTTCCAGTAGTGCAGGAAGCTCCTGAGTGACATAATCATACATCTGGTAATGCACGGCCCATGGCTGTTGCGTAGCGTTGACATAGAAACCGGCACCCTGGCCAAGATCATAACGCTCTGCTTCATCCGCCACATCATCACCACGTGGACTGGTATCGGGGAAAACCAGCGCGATACCATGCTCAGCAGCATATCGCTGCGCCCCCGCCTTCACCCGCGCATTATCATCGGTACAGGTGAGCCCGGATAACCAGTACAGTGCCGGGACTTTTCCTGCCGCAGCCTGTGGCGGCAGATAGACGGAGAACGTCATCTGGCAATGGCAGCTGTCCGATTGATGGTGATAGCGATTAAGATAACCGCCGAACTCCTTGATGCTCTCTATCTGTTGCATATTGTTACCCGTCACTTAAAAGATGATGACCGAGCGTATACTTTCGCCCTTATGCATCAGCTCGAATGCCCGGTTGATATCATCCAGCGGCATGGTATGTGTCACCAGGCTGTCCAGTTCGATCTGGCCGGACATATAACGCTCGACATAACCTGGCAGCTCAGTTCTGCCTTTGACCCCGCCAAAGGCGGTACCTTTCCAGGTACGACCGACGACCAGGTTGAACGGACGAGTCTCGATCGTCTGCCCGGCACCGGCAACACCGATAACAGTAGACACACCCCAGCCCATATGAGTACATTCCAGCGCATCACGCATGACATGAGTATTACCGATACATTCGAACGAATAGTCCGGACCACCGTCGAAAGTATCCTGCATGTATTCGACGAAAGAACCGTCGACCTCATCGGGATTTACGAAATCAGTCGCGCCCAGCTGCTCGGCAAATTTAAACTTGTCCGGATTGATATCGATGCCGATGATACGTTCGGCACCGGCCATCACTGCGCCCTGGATACAGGACAGGCCGATACCACCGAGACCGAACACGGCGACCGTTGAACCGGCTTCGACCTTTGCAGTATTTAACACCGCACCGATACCGGTAGTGACACCGCAGCCCAACAGGCAGACCTTGTCCAGCGGCGCTGCTCTGTTGATCCTGGCCAGGGCAATCTCCGGAACCACCGTATATTCAGAGAAAGTGGAACAGCCCATGTAGTGAAAGATATCCTTGCCATCTTTTGAAAATCGACGCGTACCGTCAGGCATATAACCGGTCCATACGGTAGACGCGATAGACTGGCAAAGATTAGTTTTTGTCGATTTACAATATTCACATTCACCGCACTCAGGAATATATAACGGTATGACATGATCACCGACCTGCAGATTTTTTACTCCCGGACCGACTTCGACAACCTCGCAGCCGCCTTCATGGCCGAGGATACAGGGAAAGCTGCCTTCTGGATCATCACCCGAAAGCGTGAAAGCATCAGTATGGCAGACACCGGATGCAACTACCTTCAGCAAGACCTCGCCTTCTTTTGGCCCCATGACCTCGACTTCTTCGATATCGAGCGGTTTGTTTGGCGCCCATGCAACTGCAGCTCTGGCTTTCATACGACTCTCTCTTCAGATTCAATGGATACAAGATAATAACAGGGGAAACGACTGCTTCACAATGCTGCGGTATAAAGCCCTGCTTTTAGGGCACCTCTCAATATTAATTTCACTCATGAAGCAGAAAACGATAGCGCTTGCGATACCTGCGAACATAGCAATCCTGATCACTAGAGAGATATTATGACTTATTCAACCATCTTTTTCCGATTGTACTAGTAATTAAAAAAGGCTGTTACAGATGAAAAAAAACGGCTGCATTTTTCTGAGTAAAACCAGGAACCGGGAAGTTAGACATCACTTCCCAGGTCCCTGTGACAGGCCTCTCGCTATCTAGAGATGTAAGTGACGATATCTCTGAGCGATAGCTCGTGATCAGCAGAGACGATATCCCTGCTCGGTTCCCAGCATTCTGCATTCAGATATGAAGTACTGCATTGTGTCAGCATCGCCCCGAACACTTCCATCAGTATCGCACTGCCGACACGGCCAAGGCCATCACCGAATTTCGACTCACGCAAGATATAAAAGAACAGCGGTGTTTTCTCTTTCAATTCCTGTTTCAGATGACGCGACAGAGCATTGTAGCCTCTGACCTGCGAAAGCTTCAGATCGAAACCGGGATCGATGTCATAACCGCAGTCGGCCAGCGCTGCTGCCACGTCCTGTCCGGAGGGAAGCCCCATGCTCCTGCCTCGCATCAGGTTCCTGAATGACAGCGATCGCTTGTTCGGATCAGGCTCGCCAGCACGCATGAATGGCAGGTCATTCAACTCCCTGGCCAACAGTTCATCGATCGCCCTGCTCTTCGCATACGTCGTACTATCGATATCCAGCAAGTAGCGCCAGTCGACCGTCAGCCTCTTGGGTATTGCGGTAAATCCTGTTGTACCAAAGCTTTCTGAAAACAGTTCAACCCGCCTGTGCAGCCTGTTTATCGGGTATATCGAACGCACCATCGAGTGGCCAAAGCGGTAGGCGGCGACACTGAATTCGACAGGCATGGCAAGCCTGCCACATTCATCAATACAGGATTTAAACGGATAGTTATGACGATAGAGGTTATTCAATGCAAACTCATATACCACCGGATCGCATACGCGTTTCAGAAAATCATGCAATACGATGTACTGATAGTGATAGCGCGCTTCTTTCTGTGCTTCTTCAAAATTCAGTCCGGAATCGATCAGCTTATTATGGAAACGGATAAACACGAGTTGTAACTGCGATACGAAAAGGTTCTCGTCATTACGCGGATCACCGATCAATGCCGTACCATCTTTAGCACGCGCCAGGTCATCGGGATTTGTCGCATTTCCTGTCAGCAGTTTGCCGCTGCTGCCATCATATAGATGCGGTGATGCTTCAGGCCCAAAACCGTATACGCAATCCAGGTCGAGACTGGCCGAACGCAGGTTGGGCAATTTCTCAGCTTCCTGCACACGGTCGCTTTCCAGACATGAAGTCACATCGAGTGTGATATCGTGATCGATAAACTGTGCAAAAAAAGTATAGGCTGCCGGTATACTGCTATCCGCGCTTCTACCCGTCGTATCCATGAGGCCGCCCGGCCGGCCCAGCTTTTCGATGAGTTCTGATGAAGTATAGAGTGGATCAAGTTCTGGAAACATCCTTCCAAAGTTACCTAGACCCATATGTGAACAACCTCGCGCCTGCGAAGTACCGTGATGACAGACTGGATGTGTCATTGCATTTTCTCCTTATGCTCGCAACCAGGATGGCTTCAACTACCATCCTTGGTTTGTTAATAGAGACACTAGTGTAATTAAATCAATTCTAATAATCTACATTTTTTAAACAGAGTTTTTGCAAATCTTTTACAAGCTGACAGACAGCATCGGTCATGACTGATAGAGCAGATGGGAGGTAAGCGATACTCTAGAACTGATCCTGTGACAACAACACGAGGGTACACGCCCTTTGCACCTCTATACCTGCATCGGACAGAGTTCTCTCATGCTGTCTATCTTCAGTGCCAGGATTCATTATGACTCGCCTCGGCCTGGCTTTGATCACTTCTTCGATATGGCCATGAAACCTGGCTGGATTGACATACAGGGTTACAGTATCGATCTCACCGTCATACTCATCAACTGATCCGAAACACCTGTGACCCTCTATCTCAGATCGAAATGGATTGACCAGCACAACATCATAGCCATGCTCTCGCAGATCATGCATGGCCATATTTGCATAGCGTCCGGGTTTATCGCTGGCACCGATTATGGCAACAGTCTTCATCTTTCCTCTTTTCGTGTTGCAGACATGCTAACTATCCAATGATGCACCTTCCCCATTGATATATAAGCGGTCATCAAAAACAATTATATCCCGCTATTTCACATTAATCGCTTTCGAATTCAGATTTCTGCTATTTGACAATGGTTTTCTTATCACACAAACTGCTATATAGCATTATATGGCAGGATTGGCGAAGCCACTATTGCAGCAGCACTGTGCTAGCTCTGTACCGATCAGGCTTCTCGACTTGCAGATACGCTCCATATGATATGCATCTACAGAGAAATGCAAGGAAATTCAACAGGATACAGGTAATGTCAAAAGGTTATAGAGATTATTTTAAGGTCCATTCTCGCTCGAGTGCGATTCCCTGGGGCAGAAAAGAACATTTTTCTGTGACACAAGCAGAGGCGGCACAGTCAGATCTATCCAGTATTTCTCATGCTGAAAGGGTTGCGCTGTTTAAAAAAATACTGGATAAAAAAATCCACGGGCTTTCCTTCAGCCCATACATGGATGGGCAATCACACGGTACGCAAATCTCGCAACAGCAAATTCGATCCAGGCTGGGAATCATTACTCCCTATACCAGATGGATAAGAACCTTTTCATGTATCGAGGGTAACCAGTATACCCCGCGTATCGCTCATGAGAATGGCTTGAAGACCATGGTGGGTGTCGGCCTGACCGACGACCCGGAGATGAATGAGGTCGAATTCGATAATGCCATAGAG
>JABDRN010000016.1 GCA_013041745.1 Gammaproteobacteria bacterium | reverse complement strand
CATGAACTGTTATCACCGGAACAGATCGCTAAAAAAGCATTGAGCAAGTCTAACCAGTCAGCACAAGAGGCTGTTGCCATGCTCTGCGGTATCCTCGGATCCGTCGCCGGAAACCTTGCTCTTACCCTCGGCGCAAGAGGTGGTGTATTCGTCGGCGGCGGTATCGTACCGAAACTGGGAAACTATTTTGACAGCTCGCCTTTTCGCTCACGCTTCGAAAGCAAGGGCAGGTTCAGTAAATATGTTTCAGATATTCCGACATGTGTTATCAGTTCGAAATATCCGGCACTGATCGGTGCCGCGGTAGCAGTTAAAAAACATTATGGCTATCTGGGCGCAACGAGTGTTTCAAGTTAGCGCTTTCAGATAATTATGGTCTGTTAAATATCATCGTGTATATGGGGAAATAAAGTGTCAGGTAAGTACTATGAAAATAAACATTTGGCGGGTATTGATTTTGCCTCACTAACTCATGCCGAAAGAGTCTTATTGATGCGAGAGATACTGGATCGCAAGATACACGGCATGTCATTCAGCCCTTATATGGACGGTCAGGAGCCTGGTATCGAGATCAGCGAAGACCAGATCGAACAGCGCATGAAGATCATACAGCCCTATACCAACTGGGTCAGAACTTTTTCCTGTGTGGAAGGCAGCCAGCATGCGCCACGCATCGCAAAACAGATGGGCCTGAAGACCATGGTCGGTGTCAGCCTTGGTTCTGATCTAGAAAAGAACGAGATCGAATTTAATAATGCGGTCGAAGTCGCACGTGCAGGCCATGTCGATATCCTCGCCGTCGGCAATGAGGTATTACTCCGAGGTGATCTCAGTGAAGCTGATCTTATCGAATATATCAACCGGGCCAGGCAGGCAGTGCCGCATGTGACAGTCAGCTATGTCGATGCCTATTTCCTGTTTGAAGATCATCCGGCTGTTGCGGACGCCTGTGATGTCCTGCTGGTTAACTGTTATCCCTTCTGGGAAGACTGTCCAGTCGATTACTCATTACTCTATATGAAAGAGATGTATCGCCGTGCGGTTAATGCTGCCAAAGGCAAAAAGGTGATCATCAGTGAGACCGGCTGGCCCAGCGAAGGTGCTGTCAAGGGTGCAACGGTGCCTTCATATGACAATGCGATACGTTATTTTATTAATACCTACCAGTGGGCTGATGAGGAAGGTATAGAAATCTTTTATTTCTCATCTTTCGATGAAGCATGGAAAACAGGTGATGAAGGAGATGTCGGTGCATACTGGGGATTGTGGGATAAGGATGGCAATTTTAAATATTCATAAACATGGGTTTGAAAAGCGATGAAAAATAATAATCTAGACATAGGTTTTGAACATGCTATCTGTTATTCCGGTTATAGAGAAGGGCAATCACCGGTGGTGGGTGTGTTTCCATCTTACCAGGAGATCCATGAAGATCTGAACATACTCAAGGAGAACTGGAAACTGCTCAGGCTTTACGATTGCAGCTGGCATGCAGAATTCGTACTGGAAGTAATACGGAATGAATCTCTCGATCTCAAAGTGATGCTTGGTGCAGATATGGCTGCCGAAGAGGCTAACTATAACTGTCCCTGGGGCGCTAACTATGATGAGAAAGCGCTGATCGCAAACAGGCGCGAGAACAGTCACGAGATCGACAGGTTGATAAGCCTGGCTAACCGTTATCCTGAAATCGTTTCTTCTGTTTCTGTTGGTAATGAAGCGACTGTCGACTGGACTGACCACCTGGTAAGTGTCGAAAAATTACTGAGTTATGTACGCAGGATAAAGGCAGCGGTGAAACAGCCGGTTACTTTTTGTGAGAACTATGTGCCTTGGACCAACAAACTTGAACCGCTGGCGAAAGAGCTGGATTTTATCTCCCTGCATACCTATCCGGTATGGGAATACCAGACTATCGAAGGTGCGCTCGACTATACCAAGCAGAACTACTACAGCGTTGCCAATCACTATCCTGATAAGCCGGTGGTTATCACTGAGGCAGGCTGGACCACCTGTTCTAATGGACGAGGCATACATCCGTGGAATGCTTCTCAGGAGTTTCAGGCGACTTATTACTGTGAACTATTAGACTGGTGCAAAGAGGCCGATATCCTGACATTCGTTTTCGAAGCGTTCGATGAACCATGGAAAGGATCGGAAGATCCGCATGAGCCTGAGAAGCATTGGGGTATATTTACTATCGACAGAAAGCCCAAGCTGGTGATGCAGGATATCTATGCTCATCTGTGAACGGTATCAGAAAAATTTCGTCTACTTGATCACTGAAGAGTTGATATGAATCTAGCAATGATAGGCCTTGGCAAGATGGGCGCCAACATGGTCAGGCGCCTGGTACGTGATGGTCACCATGTCATCGCTTATGATGTCGATTTGAAGAACGCCACGGAACTCGCTGCTGAACATCACAATGTCACGGCGGTGAGCAGCCTGGAACAACTGGTTAACGATCTTGCGACACCACGTGTGATTTGGTTGATGGTGCCGCATCAGTATGTCGACCAGAGTATAGAATCTCTTAACGATGCTGGTATGAGCAGCGGCGATCTGCTGGTCGATGGCGGCAACTCTAACTTCAACCAATCCATGCAGCGCGCAGAATATCTGCACAGCATGGGTATTCATTTCGTCGACTCGGGAACCTCCGGCGGTGTATGGGGACTGGAGAACGGTTATAGCATCATGGCTGGCGGCAGTGATGAAGCGATCGATATACTGAGGCCGGTACTGGAATCTCTAGCGCCAGCGAAAGACACTGGCTGGGGTCACGTAGGTCCTGCCGGTGCCGGGCATTATGTGAAGATGGTTCATAACGGTATCGAGTACGGTATGATGCAGGCTTATGCAGAAGGTTTTGAAATGCTCGATGCCAAGCGGGAGATGGCCCTTGATCTGCAGCAGATATCCCGCATATGGCAACATGGCAGTGTGGTGCGATCCTGGTTACTGGATCTGATCGCAGATTCCCTGGCTGATGATAAGACCTTGTCTGCGCTCAGTGATTATGTCGAAGATTCTGGCGAAGGACGCTGGACGGTGCAGGACTCTATCGATCTCGGAGTGCCGACACCGGTATTAACGCTTGCTTTGCAGATGCGCTTTCGCAGTCGCCAGGACCCATCATTTGGCGGTAAGGTGATCAATGCTATGCGTGCCGGTTTTGGCGGACACAATATCAAGTCATCTGAATAGTGGTGCAAACAGCAGTCTGATAAGCGAAATTGATTAAATTCGTTTATCATCTAACTGTACTGTTTTTCGCAGGAGAAGATTATGAATCAAAAAGAGTTGCATGATATTTCACCGAAGAGCGCAGCACAGCTGCTGCATGATGATCCGCGTGCGATCCTGGTCGATATCCGTTCAAGCATGGAGTATCTGTTCGTCGGCCATCCTGTCGGTGCTGTGCACCTGCCGTGGATCGATGAACCCGACTGGGAGATAAATCCGCACTTTGTCGCCGATGTTCGAAAGTTGATGCTGGGTGGTGCGGTATGTGATGTCGAAGATGGCTGTGCACCAATCGTATTGATCTGTCGTAGCGGTAAACGATCACAGGAAGCGGGTAAGGTACTGCTGGAAGCCGGGCTCAGTAGCATCTTTCATATCGATGAGGGCTTTGAAGGTGAGCTGAATGGTGACCATCAACGCAGTTCTGTCGGTGGCTGGCGCTTCCATGGTCTGCCATGGGAACAGTGTTGAGATATTCTCTGTTTATAGCTGTCACCCGTCAGCCGTCAGAGTGTGTCTTACTTATTCATCAGTAGCGTGAGGCTAATGAATGCATGCTGACACCACCGCTTAGTTTTGCCGAGAAATTTAATTATGCCCTGGGTGATACCGCGTCAAACTTTTTCTTCCAGTTTTTCGGCATCTTCATCATTTATTATTATACCGATGTCTATGGCCTGAGCACCTCTGCCGTCACCACCATGCTGCTGACGGTAAAACTATGGGACTGGATAACAGATCCGATCATGGGCATCATCGCCGACCGCACCAATACACGTTGGGGTAAATTTCGCCCTTACCTGCTGTGGATGTCAGTCC
>JABDRN010000012.1 GCA_013041745.1 Gammaproteobacteria bacterium | reverse complement strand
AAAATGTAATATTATCGTTAACCGTCTGCCTTTATGAAATATGCAGGTAAGGTTACAATGTGCGCATTATAACAATAACAACGGAAAAACTAAGTGGATCGCCTCACGCAATTACAACGATGGCTGGATAGCCTGTCAGAAAATACCTATTCCGATCTTAAACCCGCATCGGCTGATGCCAGCTTTCGGCAATATTTTCGTGTTACCAATAGTAAAGACAACAAAACTTATATCGTCATGGATGCGCCACCTGAAAAAGAGGACTGTCATCCTTTCTTACTGGTGACCGATCTGATCCGCGGTGTCGGTGTTAACGCACCGGATGTCATCTCGGTAGATTTACATCAGGGTTTTTTATTACTCGATGACCTGGGTAACAAGCCTTATCTTGACTATCTCGATGAAGACAGTGCAGACAGCTTATACACCGATGCGATCGATGCACTGGTCAAGATGCAGACCATCGATGGGATGCTACCGATGTACGATGAACAGTTTCTGCAGACCGAAATGGACCTGTTCGAAGCATGGTACCTGAACCGTCATCTTGGTATCGAGCTTGATCAGGCGCAGAAAGACTTACTGAGCGATGTCTGCAAGCTACTGATCCAGAGCGCCATCGAACAGCCGCAGGTATTCGTTCACAGGGATTACCACTCTCGCAACCTGATGATCACCGACGACAACAACCCGGGGGTTATCGACTACCAGGATGCGGTCATCGGACCGATAAGCTATGACCTGGTATCACTGTTCAAAGACTGTTATATAGAATGGCCGCGTCAGAGAGTCGAACTTTGGTTGGACCTGTATCTTGCACGTATAACACCGACGCGACTCATCGATAAAGCTACCCTGGTCCGCTGGTTTGATCTCATGGGGGTACAGCGCCACCTGAAAGTGCTAGGCATCTTCGCCCGCCTGAATTACCGTGATGGCAAAGCCCAATACCTGGATGACCTGCCGCTGACCTTGAAATATGTACTCGATGCCTGTGACTCATACCAGGAACTTCAGCCGTTAAAGACATTGTTCGAACAGATATCATGAAGGCAATGATACTCGCAGCCGGCCGCGGCGAACGATTACGGCCACTGACTGATAAAACACCCAAACCACTGTTAGAAGTCGCTGGCAGATCACTGATCGAGTACCATATCGATAACCTGGCAAAAGCAGGCATCAGGGAGATCATCATCAACACCGCATGGCTGGCTGACAGCATGCACCAGCAGCTTGGTGACGGTTCTGAATACGGTGTCACTATCCAGTATTCTGATGAAGGCGAAGCCCTGGAAACTGCCGGCGGAATCATTAACGCCTTACCCTTGCTGGGAGACGATCCTTTCCTGGTAGTAAACGGTGACATCTGGTGTGATTTCGATTTTACTTCGATAACTGAACTGTCGCCGCAGGTACAGGCACACCTGGTCCTCGTCGAGAACCCCGGCCATAACCATAAAGGTGATTTCTCTCTAAAGAGCGGCATGATCAAAAACACAGGTGAGCCCATGTATACCTTCAGCGGTATCGGGATCTACTCCAAAGATTTTTTTTCTGGGCAAGAGTCCGGCATCTCGCCACTTGCTCCGCTGATCAGAAGCAAGTGCGAAGAGAATCTTGTCAGTGGTCAGTTACACGAAGGCAGATGGACCGATGTCGGCACCATAGAAAGGCTGCAGGAATTAGATATAAAACTATCTGGATAAAACAGTGTATATACGCTTCTATAACTGCTTCCTGCCAATAACAGACTTTCAGCACAAATAAAAACGGCTCCCTAGGAGCCGCTATCGTTTAGCTTTTGATCAGTACACATCTTTTCGCCTGACAAAACCCAATCCAACCAGACCCAGGCCAAGTAAAGCAAAGACAGAAGGCTCTGGTACAGATGTACGAATATCAAGATTAACCGAATCGAGACCAAAACCAGCTGCCCCTGACCATGTTCTCGGGATCGATGCAATGAAGCCCAGGGTTACATCTTGTCCCTGGAATGCAAGCAACTCCGAAGTCACATCGATCGACATAGTGTGCCATGGATTATTTATATTATTATTGCTTATAGAAAAGATCTCTGTGTATAGATTGGTCAGTACATTGGTTCCTGCTGCATCTAACAGGTCGATTTGAAAAGTACGTTCACCACCAAAACCGCCAGCCGTTGCTTGAATCCAGCTCAGGTTCGCTGCGGTGATACCATTAGACAAATTAAACGACTGGTACAATCCATATTGCAACGGGCCAGCCCCATCAAACATATTGTATGCAGCAAAATTGCCTTCGGGAGGAGACCCTACACTTGAGCATCCTGTAGAGTTAGTTGATGAAACATTCCAGTCACGATTTGCAGCTGGACAGTTGCCAGTAGTTCCAAGCCCTGTTGTAGTCCAGCCAGTCAAGTCACCGGTTTCAAAATCTCCATTAGTAAGCACGGGTAGAGCTATTGCAGTCTGTGAAGTACCAGCTATCAGCAGCGCTGCAAGAATACTTGTTTTAAAGACCATGTCCCGCTTCCTCTTCATATTAATCAAATCACCATCCTTACGACAGTAAGGTATGTATAACGCAGCAAGTTTGATGCCAACAAAATACTGCCTAATTAAATTCATATTAATCAATAACTTAAAAAATATCACGTATGACGAAAAGCTGACATGTAAAGAATTCCATAAAACAGCCTGGCTTCCCGGCATATTTCCACCCTAAATTGTCGATATAATTTACATTTAAAAACTATAAGTGGTTATTTTTTAGCTATTTTCTGTCGTTGTTTCAGCATTTCTCACTTCTTACCTCTGAAAACGTCAATTCTGGATCTGCAACGTAAACAAGAGGCGCGACCCAAGTCACTACGTTATTCTCAGGCCAATATTTCGCGTTGCGCTTCAGATCAACTTTGAGCGAGGTTTGGCTCGAGATCAGTTATAGAATCCTGCTGTATAAACAATTGCAATTAAACTTCTAGAGTTTTCCGACAAAGTTAAAGAATACGCCCTGGCTGTTGTAATCCAGGTCGGTGAGGTCATCCGAGAAATCAGTAAAGTTATAGCCGACACCTACTTTCAGGTTTTCGCCGATGTGACGATACAGGCCTAACAGTGTACCGGCTCTTCTATCCTGGGCATCAGGCGTATCCAGCACGCGGCCTTCGATGAGTGCATCCCAGCGGTGGGTAAAGTGCCAGTCGGCACGTAATACGTAGAGGCTGGCCCTGCTGTCGAAGAACTCGGGATCAAGACGATCCTGTGCCAGCTGGCCCAGACGGTAGGCATACTTGCCGCCGATGCTCCAGCGCCTGGTCAGATCATAGATCGCATCGAACGACAGGATATGGCTCTTCTGGATAAAGTCGATCGGGTTGCTGGCTCCCACCACCTGGCCGGTCAACGGATCGGTTGCCGACAGGTCACCGAACGGTACGTTATAGAAATAGGTATATTTCATCAATGTGTTCAGACGATCATTATCGATCGGGCGATAACCGTAACCCATGACGACCTCGGTAAAGTTACCGCTGTACAGCTCACCCAGTGTACTGGTGCTCTTGGAGAAGTTTGCCTTACCCAGGAAGCGCCAGTCTGAATCGACCTGGTATGTCAGGTTGTTCTTCATCAGCCAGGTGGTGCGATCCGAAGTCGTGGTAGCAGGACTCTCGGTACTATCGAGACGATATTCCAGTGCCGCAGAATAAACCACTGCACCGAAGTTATAACCGGCGTTTAAGCCCAACGCTTTTCGATCAGTCGTAGCACTTGTATTCTTATCTTTAAGCACACCCATCTCCAGGTTGCCGCCAAAGTTCCAGCGTTCGTCTGGCGTGTAGTCGACGCCGAAGGCGTGTGTCAAGCCTGTCGGTACATCACCGTGCGTGTATCTCTCCTCGGCATAGACACTGGTAGTATCGGTATAACGAGATCGGATACCGTTGTTCCAGTTACCGCGGCGTGCGCTGACGCCGTTATCAGATCGGGCATTCTCATAAGTATAAGCACTGTAGACATTGGTCCGGTCAGACACCAGATAATCGAGACCGCCTTTCGCACCCGTGCCCTGGTTGCCGAAAGATAACTCACCATCCAGGGTCAGACGGTTGGTCGCGCGGATACTACCACCGGCACCGACCCGGTTATTTTCTTCGCGGTTGCCGTTGACTGCCGCAGTACCCTGCAGGAAACCATAGCTCGTCCAGTTAGCCTTGGAGTCATAATGTGCTTCTGCGGCAAGGTCTAAACGGTCACCTTCCCTCTGTGTCAATGGCACTACCAGTGAGTTATCGGTACGGGTATCAACACGGCCGCCACCGCTGAAACGCCAGCGATCGGTCGCCTGGTAAGAAGATGAGACATCGAGAGCTTCGGTCTTGATGCCCTGCTTCTGTTCGCGCGAATCGATCTTCACATCAAGATCGGTACGCTTGTTCAACGGCGTGCTATAGCGGCCACCGAACAGTGTCAGGTCTGTCGCCGTCAGCTGCCCGGGTGCCGAGAAACCGGCTTCACTCTGCTGTGCATAGAAAGTCGCGGTACCGCGGCCGCCGGATATCACTTCGTCGACCAGTGCACTACCTTCGATACGGAAGGCATTGCTCTTGGCATCAGGATCGAAACCGTTATTGATCGAGTCATAACTGAAACCGCCATCATTAGAAGTCAACGCGCCGGAGCCTGCACCTTCACTGCTGGCCGCTTCCATACGTACCCATGTACCGGTGCTCTTACGCAGTGTCAGGTCGATACCATTTAATGAACTGTCCTGATCTGCCTGTTCCTGTGCGCTCAAGGTTGCGCCCAGCTTGATATTATCGTTGAACCAGTAATGGGTGCGGCCACCGGTCGCCAGGCTGTCGATCTCTTCCAGCCCCGGTGAGAACTCATAACGTGATACCAGGTAGACCGGGTTACCACTGAGCGATGTATCCGAGACCAGCAGACCGTCATCGGCGATCGAGGCCAGCGGCTGGCTCAGCAAGATCCGGCCCTGGATATAATCGAGATCATAATCGATCACCGGCACCAGGTTCTTGACCCCGATGACGACGCCGGAATCCTTATCACGCACCTCGATGCGCAGACGGTCCGAACCGATCAGGATGTCCTGGTGGCGTAAGAAATAGAGTGAACCGCCGGTGCCCCTGAACTCATCACGGCCGGCAACGGTACCCGGTTCTGCTGCGAAACCTTCGACCAGCAGCTTCTGCTCACCGAACGATGTCACATCTTTACTCTCGTAATGGCCGGTCACACCATAGAGGCCGCGGTCGATCTGCGATAGCGTGGTATCGAGGTAGCCGATGGTGAAGTTACCCAGGATACCGTAGTTATTATGTTTCTGAACCCGTACATAGAACTTGCCGGATGTCGGTGCACGCTCTTCCAGGGTGGAGTCATCGGCGAAGGTCGGATAGAACAGATCAGGATCCAGTCGTCTCAGTAATGCTCGTGGATTCTTTTCCAGGAAGTTACTGAAGATCTCATCGATCGGGCCTTCCTGCGTATCAGCACTACTGGTCAGCATCCACTCGTCGCCGAAGGTACCTTCGGTGTAGTAAGCAAATCGGCCGTTGACGTTGATATCGTTATTGAACTGGTCTTCATCTTTGGTCACCAGCTGCGCAGGGCCCGTGGTCCTGTCTTTCGCTACAGTGACATCACCCAGGGCAACATAGAACCAGTCGTTGCGTGCAAACTCCATATCCCTGAGGAACAGCTCACCATTACCTTCGTCATCCAGTACCGCGATCTCGATGGTATGCATGCCACGCGGGAACATCTCTTCACTGACGAACTCGCCATTCTCGTTGACCGGCACCTTTTTACCTGCCAGCCATACATCATGGCCAGGCGGGATCTTGTCACCGTTGATCGTCACCGTACCGCCCTTGAGTTCGATGCGCTGACTATGCAGATGATTCTCACCATAACCACCAAGCAGCTGGATATCCTTCTCACTGTTTTTCTGCACCACGAGCTTGGTACTTTCTTCCGCATCTTCATCCAGCTCATTCACCACCCATAGAGGCAGCGGTATGGTTTCATCATAATCACCTTCGTCATCATAGACACGTAATATGTAGACCAGGCGTTTGGTGGTAGCACCGAGATCTTCAAATTGTGCATTCCACGAAGCGGTATCATCATTTTCATCCAGCGGGATGATGGCAAGCGGTTCAGACTGGGTAGACTGTTTTAATTCGAACAGGCGAACCTCTGCACGCTCGATAAAGTTGCGGTAATTGCTATACATCCTGAAATGGACTTTGTTCTCTTCCACCTCGGTCTCTTCGATATCCTGTGAACGGATCGTATTCGGCCATGCGGTGATATTCAACCGCGGCTTCTTCTGCAGGTTATTGAAGGTGAACTGCACATCTGCTGCATCCAGAGCAACGTCGGTACAACGCTGCACATCCTCGGTATGTTTGTACGGATCATACAGTGGCTCACCGTCGACGGTGATACGCATCAGGTTCAACGCATAAGGATTATGTTTTTCTGATTCACGGTTGATACGTTCGATCTCGAGATTATCCTGGTCATCGAGCAGCGCGAGTTCATCGTACAGGATGCGGACTTCGACGCGTGAGCTATCGAACTGGATAAAACCGGTACTGGCGACATCGTCGGAATGGACATAACCGTGGCCTTCATATTCGACCTGTTTATCACTCAGCCCCATCTCTTGCTGAACCATCTCCATGGCACGGCGTGCACGTGATGTCGACAGGCCGATATCATCACCGTAGACCATCGCGGCACGGCGGTCCATCCGTTCGTTGTTGGTATAACCGATGAAGCTGAGCCGAGCGCCCGCCTTGTCCTCTACATCACTCAGGGTACGCGCCAGGCGTTCGCTATAGCCTTCCGGAATAACCGGCTGGCCATCCTTGAAACGGATCGCTCTGATCGGGCCGGACGGCGGATCGTAGGTGATCGTCACCGTCTCGGAAGCGGCAGATTCAGGACATACCTGCGGGTCTTCACTGTACTGCTCGAAAGGATCGTCATACCAGAACTCGACTTCGACACGGCGATTGAAGGAACGGCCTTTTTCTGTACCATTGGACGCCACAGGATATTTCAGGCCTTTACCGCCGCTGCTTACAGCCGAGTTAGGCAGCCGCAAGCGGTTCTGCACTTCCAGCATGACGTAGCGGCCGCGTGCTTTGGACAGGTTGAGATGATCGCCATAGATACGTTTCTCTGCATCATGCAGTGGCAGGTTATCGGTATGGCCGACGAAACGGATCACGACGTTCTTCTTGTCGCTCAGGTTCTGCAGGTTCTCACGGATCTGCCTGACGAACTCATCTGGCACACCCGCCTGCCCCGCTTCAGTACGCAGCGGTTTCACCAGGTTCTGCAACCTGGC
>JABDRN010000112.1 GCA_013041745.1 Gammaproteobacteria bacterium | reverse complement strand
TACATCCATTGAGTTGCCTGAAAACTGGCATGTCTTAAAAGAAAAGATAGCTGGTCAGGTGGCTTATCGGTTGTTTAAATTCAGTACTGTTGGTGATAACTGACGGTGCACACGCTTATTGAACAGGGGTTTGTATGACAGTCATAGCGGTATATCCAGGCACTTTTGATCCAATTACCAATGGTCACTCCGACCTGGTGCAGCGTGCTGCGGGCCTGTTTGATCGCGTCATCGTGGCCATCGCGGCTAATCCGGGTAAAACACCTTTATTTGATTTAGCGCAACGCGTCGCCATGGCTGAGCAAGTATTATCGCGCTTCGAAAATGTTGAGGTCTGTGGTTTTTCAGACCTGCTTGTCGATTTTGCCAGGGATAACCATGCGAAGGTGATCCTGCGTGGTCTGCGTGCTGTTTCAGATTTTGAATACGAGATGCAGCTCGCAAGCATGAACCGGCATCTGGATACATCGCTTGAGACGGTATTTATGACACCGAGCGAGGAGACAAGTTTTATCTCAGCATCACTGGTCAAGGAGATAGCGTTACATGGTGGTGATGTTTCTAAATTTGTCCATGAAAGGATTGTGGAAGCCCTGGATTCGGTAAAGAATAAGATATAGACCTGAGCATGCGCTTACATATATTGTAAATAAGATTTAAGAGTAGAAGATTGTTATGGCATTAATGATTACAGATGAATGTATTAACTGTGATGTTTGTGAGCCGGAATGCCCCAATGAGGCTATCAGTCCCGGTGATGAGATTTACGAGATTGATCCGGATCTCTGTACCGAATGTGTTGGTCATTATGAAACCTCGCAATGTGTTGAAGTGTGCCCGGTCGACTGTATACCGTTAGATCCAAACCATCAGGAAACACAGGAAGAACTGATGGAGAAATATAAAATACTGACAGCTAATAAATAGCTACAGTTTTCTGGCTATATCAAATAACATAGGGTGATATAAACCTTATAACGTTTATTCAACAAAAAGATTCGAAATATGGGCAGATCATTTCCAAACATTTGCTTCACCGTGTTTTTCCTTTTTTACTCGGTATCTTGTCTCGCTCAATCACCCACTGAAAATAAATATACACAGGCTGCTGTAGCCAGTGCACATCCCCTGGCTACAGAGGCAGGCATCGCTGTCATGCAGCAGGGAGGCAACGCATTTGATGCGGCAATTGCCGTTACTGCAGCACTCGCTGTGGTTGAGCCTTACTCTTCAGGGATAGGCGGCGGTGGTTTCTATCTGTTGCACCAGGAAGAGAATGACAGGCACGTGATGATCGATGCTCGTGAGCGGGCGCCCCTGCGAGCGCACAGGGACCTATACCTCGATGAGCGAGGTGAAGTGATCCCGGGCGCATCGATCACCGGCGCGTCCTCCGCCGGTATCCCCGGGATTCCTGCTGCGCTGGTTCACCTGGCTGATAAGTATGGCAATCTGAAACTGGCAGACTCGCTGGCGCCGGCGATAAGACATGCTAACGATGGTTTTCCTGTCGATGCGTACTATCAGCGTATGGCGGGTTTCAGACTGAAAGATCTGCAAAAAAACAAAGCAGCCAGTGAGTTATTCTTAAAGCAGGGTGAAGTGCCAGAGATCGGTCATAAAATCATACAGAGAGACCTGGCGAGAACGCTGCAAGCAATCGCCAGCTCTGGATTCTCTGGCTTCTATGAAAATGAAATCGCCTGGAAGATGGTTCGGGATGTCCGGAAAAATGGGGGCATCTGGACCATGAAAGACCTGGCGACTTACCAGGTGAAGGAACGGTCTCCAGATGTCACCATCTACAAGGGTATGAAACTGGTATCGGCCTCATTGCCATCATCGGGTGGTCTGGTTCTCTCTGAGATACTACAGATGCTGGCAGAGTTTGACATCGAACAGCTGGATGAAGCGCAACGGGTACATCTCATCGTAGAGGCCATGCGGCGGGCATACCGTGATCGCGCTCAATATATGGGTGACCCTGATTTCATCCAGGTACCGATAGATTATCTGGTTTCTGAGTTCCACATAAAATTGCTGGTAGATAGCATCAGTAGCAGCGAGGCAACGGCCAGCACTTCACTCGATCCGGTAGTGCCACCTACAGGCAATGGTACTGACACCACACATTTTTCAGTCATCGATAGACAGGGTAACAAGGTGTCAGCAACACTTTCTATTAATTATCCCTTCGGTTCATGTTTCGTTGCGAGAGGAACCGGTGTGCTACTCAATGATGAGATGGATGATTTCGTCTCCAAACCGGGTGTGCCTAATGTCTATGGGTTAGTAGGCTCACATGCGAATGCGATAGAACCGGGAAAGCGGATGTTATCAAGCATGACGCCAAGTATCGCAGAGACCCGTGATCGCATCGCTATTATAGGAACGCCAGGAGGCAGCAGGATTATCACCATGGTTTTGCTGGGAGTGCTCGATTTTTATGATGATAAAGACGCTGATCAAATCGTAAATGCAGGTCGCTTTCATCATCAGTACATGCCAGATGAGATTTCTTACGAGCCTGGTGTTTTCACTGATGAGCTCATAGATGAGCTGCAGCAGTTGGGGCATAAAACCAGGGCCATGGACTATGAATATGGGAATATGCAACTGATCATCATCGATAAAAAAACCGGAGACATCGACGCTGCATCCGATGCACGAGGAGTCGGTAGTGCAGAAGTGCTGCACTAACTAAAAGTGACAGTTATAGTTGCATATGCGTTACGGGTTTCGCCCTGTTTCGATAACCATCTGCATTTACAGGATCAGAGGTGGACAGGCTGTGATGTTTTAATTTTATTCCAGGCCAAAGCTATCCCTCTCCCTGTTTGCCGTATATGATTCAGCATCCTTGGCTTTCTCGATTGTTCGTATCAGCAGGGTTTTTTCATGTTCGGACATGCCATGGTTGATATAACGGTCGGCAACATGCAATATCTCCTCAAGATATTTCATTCGATAGTTGTGACTCAACAGTGCTTTTGCGATAAAAAATGGATCAACGTTTTCATCGCGCATCTGCGCAGCCATTTTTAATGCGATTTCCATTTCTTCATCGGTTGGTTTTGACATGTCAGTCTGCTGCCTGTTTTTATAATTACCTAATATTCTAGTTCAAATATTTTTCAAGTGTGTCCTTGAGTGTCTGCAGGTCTGCAGGTTTGGTTATATGGTCATTCATTCCTGCCTTGAAGCATTCTGTTTTTTTCTCCGGGAAAGCATCGGCAGTCAGAGCGATGATCGGTAACTGCTGATTCCCCCTTTCTCGAATCGTGCTGGCCAGTTTGTAGCCATCAACCAGCGGCATGTTACAGTCGGTGAGTAATAGCTGGTAATCGGTATTGACCATCATATTCAGCGCTTCCTGGCCGTTTTTCGCCAGGTCTGCAGCATAACCCAGCGCTTCGAGCTGGCTCAGTATCAGAGTCTGATTGGTAGGATTATCTTCAGCAACAAGTATATTATGACCCGTGATCGAAGCAGGAGATGGCCGCTGCTCTGCAGCATGGGTAAGGCTCTCACTTTCCATCGTGGCAGTATTATTGAGATTGCCCGACAGCTCTATCCAGAATTCGCTACCATCATTTATCTTGCTGCTCACCCCTATGTTGCCATCCATCATCTCTACCAGCTGCTTGCTGATGGACAGACCGATGCCGGTACCTTCTATTTTAGAGGCGGCATTCAGCCTGTTGAATGGCTGGAATATCTCATGTAGTAATTCTTCAGAGATGCCTTTTCCGGTATCGATGATAGATATCCTGACCACATTGTTTTCTTTCTGCAGGACCTTGAGAGTGACAGAGCCGTTATCGATGTTGTACTTGATGGCGTTGCTCAGCAGGTTAAGCATGACCTGTTTCAGGCGTGTGAAATCAGCTATCACATAACCGCTGATATCTGTACTTATATTGAGCTTGAGATTGTTCTTCTCTGCCAATGGCAGGATCATGGCACGGACTTCTTTGAAGCAATCGGCTAGTGCAACTTTCTCCATCGATAATTGCAGATGACCCTTTTCGATACGTGCCAGGTCGAGTATCTGGTTGACCAGTTCTAACAGCAGGTTTCCTGCATTGCTTATTTCCCTGATATGTGACTGTTGTTTCTCTGTTAGTGTCTTTTCATATTTTAGCAGTTGAGTGAAACCAAGGATGGCGTTAAGCGGTGTTCTCAGTTCATGTGACATGCTGGAGAGGAAGTCCGATTTCGCCTGGTTCGCTTTCTCTGCCTCTTCTTTCGATTTCAGGATAGCGAGTTCGGTCTGTTTCTTGTCTGAGATGTCCAGTGCCATGGCGGCGATACCGACGATCTCGTTCTGTTCTCCGGTCAGTGGCGTAACAAACCATTCGCAGATGACAGGTGTTCCTGATTTAGTTTTATTCTCTATGACAGCACCGATGACTGGCTGATAAGACAGGAGCTGTTGCCAGAGCTTTTCTGCTTCGTCTGAACTGTCGCGAAGCAGTACCAGGCGCATCACATTTTCGTCTATGGCTTCTGCGCGCGAGTAACCAAATATGCGCTCAGCGGCCTTGTTCCATTCGGTCACGTTCAGATCTATATCGAATTCTATAATTGCAAGAGGTGTATTCTGAAGGTGCAGCGCCTGCTTCTGGTGCATCAGCTCGATAGCATGTTCACGAGTATCAGCTTCAAGCCGCAGGCGAATGTTCTGTTGTGTATTATTAAATATTTTCTTGCCGGCGGTAAGTGAGAAAAAGATAAAAACCAGCAGCACGAACGATGTCGCATTGAAAAATGTCTGGTCTTCAATTATGAGGCGTAATACTAATAACAGGCTGGCTGGTAACAGGAACAGGGCAATAGTTTCCCAGCGATAGGACAATGTTGAGAGTGAACCGGCGATGACCCCGACGAGGCATACGATGATAAAGCTGAAGTATTCAATCTCTGAAGAGTATCCCAGCCATGGCAATAAGCCCCAGCAGAAACCTGCGATACCTGTGCCGGCAAAAAAGCGTATACGCCAGCTGTTCCTGGACTGCTCTTTCTTGTCTTTAGTTGAAAACAGGTAGCTGTCGACACTCCTGACAAATAATATTCCCAGTATGGTGAACAACCATATATCCAGGTTTTGTGGGGAGCTGACGTGGCCGAGTAAAACGTTATAGATGATCAGCGCAATGACGAATGAAGCTGAATATGAAAATGGTGTGCCACCATATAGTAAGCGTATTTCTTCCAGCCGGATCTTTTTATCGAGTCGAGAATCAGGTGCTGATTTTTGTCTGTCCATTGTTAGGCGATTCCATTCTATTTGAGATCAGTAAAGTCTTATGAGGTCTATCATAATACATGTTTACCATAGCGAAAACAGGTGCAGGCAGCTACAGGCTGGAAAATTAGAGATTAACAGTATTTTTATTTTTTGATAATAGTAGAATTAGAGTTTATGGATCGAAAAGGCCGGTATATCCGGCTTTTTTTATTATGCTGGTTTTTTATATAAAATTATTGAGTATGACGATAGATATAATATATCAAGATGATTTCATCGTAGCGGTGAACAAGCCCCAGGCTTTGCTGTCTGTGCCAGGGCTGGGTCCGGACAAGCAGGACTGTATGATATCCAGGCTGGAAAAAATTATTCCACAGGCAAAAGTTGTGCACCGCCTTGACTGTTACACCTCTGGTATCATGCTATTTGCTATCGGCATAGAGATGCAGCGGGCTTTGAGTCGAATCTTTCATGACAGGAAGATTGGAAAACAATATATCGCGATAGTCCGGCAGTGGTTCGATGAGGATGAAGGTGTCATAAAATTCCCCATGCGCTGTGATATAGATAACCGTCCCAGGCAGATCGTCGACTATGAGCATGGCAAAGCCGCGGTCACATACTGGCAAGTCCTGCAGCGCGGCAAAGATTCGGTGCGGCTATTGTTAAAGCCTGAAACAGGGCGCACGCATCAACTGAGGGTGCACTGTGCGGCCATGAGGCATCCGATCATCGGTGACGGTTTGTATGGTAATGATGAGGTAAAGCAGCCCAGGATGTTGCTGCATGCCGACAACCTGTTATTTGAGCACCCGGTGACAAACCGGCAGATGCACCTGTTTGCTGAGTGTGAGTTCTGAGGCGTTGTTGGCTTATTGCCAGCCTGAGACTACACCGTAATTGAACAGTGTGCCGCGGTAATTAAATACTGCACCATCCTGTGTGATCTCGTGAAGCACGAGATCATCCAGAACATATTCTCCTTCCTCCATGAAGTTATTATTGATGACGATGCTGCGTTGCAAAGGATTGCTTGAGTAGACGTGAGCTGAAATAATTATCGTCGGTATCTGCTGTTTTATTGAATCGGGTAGTTCATAGAAATCGATAATAGCTTCACTGTTATCAGTCGCAGCGGCCTGTGGTGCAGGTTTTGTTGTGACCGTCTCACTGACAGTTGCTGTCTCCCTGGTCATGGGTTCTTTTTCTTGCGCGGCAGCATTAACATTCTTGCCTGCAGTCGTTGTTGTACTGACTGATGAAACTCCGCTGGCTTGTAGCTGTATACTATCATCGGCCATAGGGGCAGGTGGGGTGTGCTGCTCCTGTTTAACTGTAATCGCGGTATTGCCTGTTGTTGCCTTTGTTGTATCTGTGCTCTCGGCAATGGATTGTGTCGTCTCAGTGGGGCCTGCCTGATTTATGATGAAATAGCCTATCGCAAGCAGGTTGAGTAAGACGGCAACGATCAGGATATATGGCCAGACGGCTTTTTTATCATCACGATAATTCAGGCTGGAGGAGTGCACGGTCTGGACATCGGGTACATTGCCGTGACCTCGTTCCTGTTCAGACTTTTTAAGTGCATCGAGTATGTATGACATATTAGCTCGTTGTTAATGTGGGAACATCTGCTCCTGAACGGGTATTCATATGGATGATAGTCACTGGCCCGACGATGCCATCTGCTACCAGACCATGATCAGTCTGAAAGGTTTTTACTCTCTCTACCAATGCATCATCATAAATGTCGCTAGCTTTGCTCTCAGGTAACTCATCGGCAAACTGAGTATTCAGCCAGGAGACGATATCACCGCTGTCACCCGGTGTGATTGCCGATGAATAATGTTCCGGTTTGTGCCACAGTAAGATGAACTGGCCAAACCAGTATTTGTCCAGATCGCTTAATCTGACGGTATACTGATCATCGCTGGAATACACAGAAGCAAACTCTCCTCGAATAGATGTTACCGTGATGTGCCTTATTTGCCCATTATTATTAACAAGTTTAAGCACCGCAGGGCGATTATGTGCTTTTAGACTATTCAGGTTGCCCTGTTTATGCAGGCAGCGCAGAGATAATGCCTCTGCCTGCTTGCATGCTGTGGTAATACTTTTATTATTGTATTTGTGGCCCCATGCCAGAAACAGTTGCTGGTAAGCAGATACCTGATCATTGCTCGAGTCATTCAATATGGTCTCTATATCATCGAATTTTTTTTCGTTGTTATGTTCTGCCGTGGCGGCGACCACCGCATCAGTAACGGCTGGATCTGTATACTGTTGTCGTGATTCATCTTGCTCGATTGTAATGCTATCGAGTTCAGTGGACATGTCAGTGTTACTTGTTAGCGCTGGCGTGGGTGAAAAGCCCGGTTCGTTAAGCTCGTTGTTCAGTGACGATGGGGTATCTGGCGAAGCACTGTATTTGGCAAGTCGTTTATCAGCGCTGTCATTATCGGTGCCGTTATCAAGCGGCGTTAGAGTCAGATAGTAAAGTGAAGCGATTGCGATAGCCGCGATACTCGAAACGATGGCAGCAGGTAGCAGCCAGCGCCTTGTCCTGTGTTTTTTTTCGACGTTTTTTAGCTCACCGAAGACTTCCGTGGCTGCTTTTTTAATGATCGGTGTGTGTACCGCATACTGACTCTCCACGTAGGCGCCTAACAATGCACGGTCGCAGATGATGTTGATAAGACGCGGTACGCCACCACTGAGTTTGAATAAAAGCTTGATGCTGTTCTCGGGGAAAAGCTGTATGTTTTGACCGGCCACTGCCAGTCGGTGAGTGACGTAAGCTTTTACTTCGCTCCTCGTCAGTGGTCGCAGATGAAAGCGGGCCGTTATGCGTTGTGCCAGCTGGCGCATCTCCGGTTTCGCCAGTATATCCAGTAGCTCAGGCTGACCGAGAACGATGATCTGTAATAACTTACGCTGATTGGTTTCGAGGTTGGTTAACAGGCGTAGTTGCTCGAGAACCTTGCTGTTCAGGTTTTGTGCTTCATCGATTATCAGAACTGTCTTTTCGTTTTTTCTGTTGCTCGCAATCAGAAACTCATAGATCCTGTCTGTATAGGTCTTAACGCTGTTGTCCGTATCCGGATAGCTGATGTTCAGCTCATCACAGATAGTTTCCAGCAGTTCTATCTCGCTCACTTTCGGGTTCAGTACCAATGCGACATTTGCCTGTTCTGGAATCTGTTCCAGCAGGCATCGGCACATCGTCGTCTTGCCAGTGCCTACTTCACCGGTGAGAAGGATGCATCCGCCCTCGCTATTCAGGCCATAGACCAGGTGCGCCAGCGCCTCGCGGTGCTGTGCGGTCATATATAAATAACGTGGATCAGGAGCGATAGAGAAAGGTGCTTCCTTGAATCCGAAATAGTCGTTATACATGTGCCTACGATATGGGTATAAAAGATGTACTATAACGAAGGCGAAAGCTGGAGACAACCGGACAGTGATTTCCCGCCTTTGGTAATACTATGCTGAATGCCGCATTACCCTGTTGGTGATCTCGATAACTAAAATAAACACTGGCTAGAACGACAGACTGCCTGCAGCTGAATTATAATGAATCTATGAGCCCAATCCAGAAACCGCCAAATACAGTATCGTTCGATGCACTGCTAAAACCGCTGGATCTCGGCTTTGTCCAGCTAAAGAACCGCACCGTAATGGGGTCCATGCATACTGGCCTCGAAGAACAATGGTTCCGCTTGAGCAGGTTGTCGAAATTTTATGAGGAGCGCGCAAAAGCCGGGGTAGCACTGATCGTAACGGGAGGAATATCACCGACTCTTAGTGGGCGACTGTCACCCTTTGCTTCACAGTTCAGTTCATGGCTTCAGCTGGCTAAACATCGAAAGCTGGTCGATGCAGTGCATGCCCATGGTGCAAAGATATGTTTACAGATATTGCATGCGGGTCGTTACGCATATCATCCATTTGCAGTGGCACCTTCCGCCATCAAGTCGCCGATCTCACCCTATACGCCCAGGGCACTAACAACCCGTCAGATCAAAAATATTATTGAAGCTTTTGCGAAGACGGCGAGGCTGGCTAAACGTGCCGGTTATGACGGTGTCGAGGTCATGGGTTCTGAAGGATACCTGATAAACCAGTTCATATGCAGTAATACCAATAAGCGGACGGATGAATGGGGCGGATCATTTGATAACAGGATGCGCTTTTCGCTGGAGATTATTCGGGCGATACGTCAAAGTGCTGGTAAGCGCTTCATCATTATCTTTCGCCTCTCTATGCTTGACCTGCATAAGGAAGGCAGTAGCTGGCAGGAGATAGAGCGACATGCAAAAGAGATAGAAAAAGCAGGTGCCACCCTGATCAACACCGGTATAGGGTGGCACGAGGTAAGGATACCGACGATAGCCGCCGTTGTTCCCGAGGCAGCTTTTAGCTGGGTGACAAAAAAGTTGAAAACAGCGGTCGATATACCCTTGATCACATCTAATCGGATCAATAGTCCCGAGCTTGCTGAGCGCTGCCTGCAGCAAGGTGATGCCGATATGGTATCAATGGCGAGACCTTTTCTGGCCGATAGCCAGTTCGTACAGAAAGCGATGGATAACCAGTCTCAACTGATCAATAAATGTATCGCCTGTAACCAGGGATGTCTGGACAGGGTGTTCAAACAGATGCGAGCAACCTGCATGGTTAACCCGCGAGCAGCTTATGAAGAGGAGTTTCCGTTGTCACAGTCAGACAGCAGGAAAAGGATCATCGTTGTCGGACTCGGTGTGGCTGGACTCTCCTGTGCTTATTATGCGGCTTCACGCGGACACCAGGTCATCGCTTATGACTCAGCAAATCTCGGCGGGCAGTTTAACCTTGCTTGTGAAATACCCGGCAAGGAAATCTATAGAGAGACCGTCCAGTATTTCGAAGCGCAGCTGTCAATACTGGGTGTAGAAGTGCATCGTAATTTCGAGGTCGGTATCGAAGATCTGCGAGATGTTTTTGCCGATGCTATCGTGTTTGCGACCGGAGTTGTTCCGAGGATGCCGGATATCGAAGGCATCGACCACTTTTCCGTGATGGACTATGAAAGCGCAATTCTGAATAGAGCAGAGATCAAGGACAAGGTCGCAATCATAGGTGCGGGCGGCATCGGTTTTGATGTCGCGGAAATGCTGGTGTCAAACCAGGAAGAAGACTGGTATCAGAGCTGGGGTATTGATAAACAGTATGCCAATAGAGGCGGCCTTCTTAAAGAACCAGTGAACCAGCATAGTAAACGCGATGTCTACCTGCTGCAGCGTAAAAATGAAAAACCGGGAAAAAATCTCGCCCGTACCACAGGCTGGATACGCAGGCTGACACTCAGGCGTGCAGGTGTGAATATGATGACAGGTGTAACTTATGAAAAGATCGATGATTTTGGATTGCATATTGTTCATGACGGTAAGAAGAAAACACTGGCTGTCGATCATGTCATCATCTGTACCGGCCAGGAATCAGAGAACGCCCTATACCGGCAACTGCGTGCAATCGGGCAGCCGGTTCATATCATCGGCGGCGCAAAAAAAGCGGCTGAGCTTGATGCTGAAACAGCTATCAGGGAAGGCATGGTTCTGGCCTATACCTTTTGATGTCGTTTTTTAGTATGAGGATTTTAATTTTTCTTGTACTGCTCTTGACGCATCTGTCACATGATGTATCTGCGCAAACAGATGTAAAGCAGGTAACCGTTAAAGACCACCTTCAGCATGCTTCTGCTGTTGCCGATAGAGATGGCCGCAAGCCGAATAAACTGATCGATGAATCCAGTCCATACCTGTTGCAGCATGCATACAATCCGGTGGACTGGTATGCCTGGGGTGAAGCGGCATTCGAAAAAGCCAGAAAAGAAAACAAGCCGATATTTCTTTCGATCGGATATTCCACATGCCACTGGTGCCATGTTATGGCGCGTGAATCTTTTGAAAATAAACAGATAGCAGAACTGCTCAACCGGTATTTCGTCAGTATAAAAGTCGATCGTGAGCAGCGACCTGATATCGACGCGGTATATATGGCAGCGACACAGCTGATCAATGGCCATGGCGGCTGGCCGATGACTGTCTTTCTTGATAACCGCTTGCGTCCTTTTCATGCGGCGACCTATTACCCGCCATTTTCTTCAGATGGTCGTAAAGGTCTTAATGAAATACTGTTAAAGGTTCATGAGATATGGCAAGAGCAGCCGGAGCTGGTAGAGGAGACAGCGACAACGATTACCGCCGGTATCGAATATGGCGCTGATGATACCTCGGAAGCCGAGTTATTAGCCGATGATATAACCGAGGCAGCGCTTCACAGCATTTATGAGTCGTATGAGCCTGACTCTGGTGGTTTTAGCGTCGCCCCAAAATTTCCGCGTCCTGGAATATTTTCCTTTCTTAATCAACTTCTCCTCAGTGATAGTGACGCTGTGGATGACGAGAGTAAAAAAAAGGCACACCTTATGATGAAGACTACCCTTGATGCGATGGCCGCTGGCGGTATCTATGACCAGGTCGGTGGTGGCTTTCATCGATACTCGGTCGATGAGAACTGGCAGGTGCCGCATTTTGAGAAGATGTTATATAACCAGGCGCTGATGGTCATGGCGTACAACGACTTTTACATGATCGATGCACTGCCGAGTTACCGCAGGATCATTCTGCAGACCTTGTCATTTGTATCGCGCGAGATGCGATCAGCCGATGGCGGTTTTTATTCAGCACTGGACGCTGTTAGCAAACCTGCGCATGATGACAGCGCCGAAAAAGCAGAAGGCGCATATTATCTATGGCGTCAGTCAGAGTTGAAGCGGGTGCTGCCAGCACAAGTATTTGCCTTTGTAAAAAAATATTACCAGGTGGAGGATGACGGTAATATCGAATCAGATCCGCACGATCAGTTTATCGGTTTGAACGTACTCTATGTCGACGATGAACTCAGCATCAAACCGCTAACACAGCAGCAAGCCGAGTGGCTGGCATCGGCCAGGAAGCAATTAAATAAAGTCCGTATAGCGCGGCCACGGCCTCATCTCGATGACAAGATCATTACCGCATGGAACGGAATGATGATATCAGCCCTGGCAATATCCTCACGTACTTTCGATGAGCGCGCACTATTGTTACAGGCCGAGCAGGCCGCCGAATTCATCAGGAAAAACCTTTATGATGAAAATGCCATGATATTGTATCGACAGTACCGCCGGCATGGGGAAAAAATCGTGTCGGACACTGCCGCGACATTATCTGATTATGTCTGGCTGATACATGGTTTGATCGAGTTGTATGAAGCCAGTAATGATGACAACTGGCTGCGTTGGGCCTTTGAGCTGCATGAGCAACAGGATGCGCTTTTCCTGGATGAAAAAACGGGCGCCTATTTCGAATCGGTGGCTACTGACGATAGCCTGTTGTTTCGTTCAAAGAGCATCAGTGACGGCGCACTGCCTTCGGCTAATGCTGTTGCATTCTCAAACCTGTATAGATTATCTGCACTGGCATCCCGGCCAGCTGACAAAAAAATATTTTCATCCCGGGCGGCAAAGCTGCTTAAAAGCTTTGCCGCTACTGTAAACCAGTACCCATTAGCAGCAGCAATGCTGCTGGCGGTCGAGCTTGAACATGGCAGTAATAATGACCTCGAAGTCAGGAAAAAGGCGACTGCTTTGCAGTAAAATACCCGCATGCTGTCTCATAAAGTATCTATTGCGCCGATGATGGGCTGGACCGACCGTCATGCGCGTTATTTCTTGCGCCTTATATCCAGGCATGCTCTGTTATATACCGAGATGGTCAATACCGGTGCGCTGTTGCATAACAGGCAAATGGTCGGCGATCAGAAAAGGCTGCTCGCGCATCATAGCTCCGAGCATCCGCTGGCACTGCAACTTGGTGGCAGTGATCCCATAGCTCTGGCGCAGTGTGCAGTGATGGCTGAAGATGCCGGGTTTGACGAGGTTAACCTGAATGTCGGTTGTCCCAGTGACCGGGTCAAGTCTGGTCATTTCGGTGCCTGCCTGATGGCGGATCCTTCGCTGGTGGCAGACTGCGTATCGGCGATGAGGGCAAAAGTTGAGATCCCGGTCACGGTAAAATGCCGGATCGGTATCGATGAGATGGAAGGCTTTGAGCCATTAGAGCATTTCGTTGAGATTGTCTCTGCCGGTGGTTGTGATACTTTCATCGTACATGCCAGGAAAGCCTGGCTGCAGGGATTGAGCCCTAAAGAGAACCGTGAGATACCGCCACTGAGATATGATTACGTGCATCGCCTGAAACGGGAGAAACCAGGGTTGACGGTGGTAATCAACGGTGGCATCAAAACCCTGGAAGCCGTGGTAGACGAACTGGAGTACGTCGACGGTGTAATGATCGGACGTGAGGCATATTACAATCCTTATATGCTGGCCAGGGTCGATCGTGATATCTACCAGGACACTGCGGCTGGGTTAAAGAGTCGTGAGCAGGTCGTCGAAGAAATGTGTGAGTATATCGACAGTGAGGTTGCCAGGGGCGTTATACTGCATTCGATCACGCGGCACATCCTGGGTTTGTACCAGGGCTGTCGTGGTGCGCGTGCATGGCGTCGCCACCTCAGTGAAAATGCGCACACTGATGATGCCAGCAGTACTGTAGTGAGAGATGCTCTTAGCTATGTGACCTGATAGGGAAGCTTTTGCCCTCCTTGCTCTGTTTAGATATGGCGCTTGATGTGTTCGACTATTATCAGCAGCCAGAGGTAAAGCCTCGCCAGCTGATGATCATACTGGCATCCGGGGAAGCGTCGACTTTTATATCTTCACTAAATGCCAGGTCGATCTGGTTGCACTGATCTATGTTTATTGTTCCGCCGAAAGTCAGAAAATAACTATCACCTAATATCGATAACCGGCTCTGTTCATAATAGCTGGTGTGTGCTTGCAGTTGCAGCTTCAAGTTGATGGAATCAGTGACCAGCCAGCCGAGCATGGCATGGCCGTATAACGCATAATCGGACAGCGGAATGTTGTTGTATTCGTCAGCACCTAATATGACAGCGCCGGCATTCATATTGACCAACCATCTGCCTGATAACTGCTGATTCAATGCTAACCAGGCAGCAATATCGGTGGCACCATTACCTGTCAGTTTTTCTTTTTTGCCGGTCGGTAATTTTAAGCTCGCCCAGGCGCTCATGTCTGTTGTTTCGTCATCCAGGATGGAATGCGCCATAGCGACCTGGATATCGCCGAGACTGGTGCTTTCCTCATTTAGCTGGACCATTGTCTGTGACCGGTAGGCGTACTGGATGTCATACTGGTCGTGTTCTACGGTCGGCCTGAATCCGCGTGGCATGCCAAAAAACTGATGCCAGCTGTCGATAGCCGAGTCGAAAATGCCACCGCTCTGGTAGATCAGGGGTATATCAACCTTCAGGTTCCAGTCAGTATTGAGCCCATACTGGTATGAAAGGTTTAAGCGATAGGCTTCATAGTCTAGATAGATGCTCTCCTCACTATTACTATCGATATTCAGCGCGTTGGTGATTATCAGGCTGCTTGACCATGAGGTCTGTGACTTTTCATGTAACCGGGCGTTGCTGGGTAATGCCTGACCATGGATCAGGTTGAACAGGTTCTGGTCTCGCGTTTCAAAAGGGTGAAAGTCTCGGCTATTGACACTGACTTCCGCGGAAGAGGCTGCGGTGGTATGAGTCATAATGAACAGGCATAAAAAAACGCCAACAGCTCTGGAGCCATCGGCGTTTTTCAGGATTCTGAAAAAATTGATCAGATTCTTATGTCTATGGAAAGACGGTATTCCGCAAGGAGCCATGGATGGCGTTGCGGTTAGGTCCATGGAAGGACGGTATTCCGCAAGGAGCCATGGATGGCGGTGCGGTTACGTCCATGGAAGGACGGTATTCCGCAAAGAGCCATGGATGGCGGTGCGGTTATTTCAGGCCTGCGTAATATGCTGAGATATTCGCTATATCAGCGTCACTCAGAGGAGCTGCCATGGCGTTCATTGTTGGGTCCATACGGGTCTTGTCTTTAAAAGCTTTCATCTGTTTAACGAGATATGCTTCTTTCTGACCAGCCAGGTTAGGGTATGTTGGTACATTGCTAATACCGTTTGCACCGTGACAACCAGCACAAGAAGCGGCTTTTGCTTTTCCAGCAGCAGCGTCACCAGCAAAAGCAACATTTGTGCTTGCAGCGAGAATTAAAGCAGATGCAGTGGCTAAAATTTGACGTTTCATTAGGTTACTCCTAAGTTTTTTTGGTTTATTAAACATAGTACGACAAGATTATGAAGGAACCAAGCTGAACGGCAGCTGAACAGAATTCATGGCAATTAAAACCATATAAATCATATGTTTATTTGCCATAATTTTGCAAGTTCTCTTATCTGACGCGAGATAATACCTTAAATATTGTAAATATTCTATATACTTGCGACACTGTCTAAAACTTACCTTTTACAGGTATCGCCCTGCGCTGGCGACAACGATAACCGTCAGGCCGATCAGTATATTGATGCCCACCATTCTGCGTATCTGGTTCAACTGTGCCCCTGCCAGCGGGTAGTCCTGAACGATGACAGCCTGTCTTAGCCGGCGATAGGGCGCAAAAAACACGTGCAGATAGATCAGCACCATGATGATACCTGCACCGTGCATGAAATGTATGTGTATGCCTGCACCTGCAAATCCGCCAAAGTAGTTAAACAACATCCAGTAACCAGTGGCAAGAATTAGCACGATGCTTATCCATACCAGGACGAAGAAGCGACGGAACACCTGAACCCATAGTTCCAGGCGCAGTGGTGGTTCCAGAACCTGTGCTGCTGCTGGTCGCAGCGAGTTGTGGGCAAATATCATACCGCCAACCCAGACCACGGCTGCCAGTAGGTGAAGTGCGATACTGTAAGACATATTTTTAACTCACTGCTGTAATCAGGAAAGTGCATGATAATCGCGAGGCTGGATGCCTGTAAAGGGGTGGGGCTGAATCACTTGTGGAGTCGGCAGCGCCAATGATGTAAAATGCGCGCCTTTTTTAGACGGTAACCCCAAGAGGATTGACCATGGCAGATTTCAAAATAGCACCATCTATACTCTCCGCAGATTTTGCGATGTTAGGGCCTGAAGTAGATAATGTACTCGCATCAGGCGCAGATATCGTGCATTTCGATGTGATGGATAACCATTATGTTCCTAATCTGACCATCGGTCCCCTGGTCTGTGAAGCATTGCGTAATCATGGTGTAACAGCAGATATCGATGTTCACATGATGGTGAAGCCGGTCGATCGTATCATTCCTGATTTTGCCAAAGCAGGTGCCACCTATATCACTTTTCACCCGGAAGCTAGTGAGCATATCGACCGCAGTCTGCAGCTCGTGCGTGAGTGTGGCTGCAAATCCGGCCTGGTATTCAATCCTGCAACGCCACTGAGCTACCTCGATTACGTTCTCGATAAGGTAGACATGGTGCTACTGATGTCTGTTAACCCGGGTTTTGGCGGCCAGTCTTTCATCCCCGCAACACTGGATAAACTTCGCCAGGCACGCAAGATCATCGATAATTCAGGCCTGGATATCCGCCTCGAGATCGATGGTGGTGTCAAGGTCGACAATATCCGCGAGATTGCGGAAGCAGGTGCAGATACCTTTGTTGCCGGTTCTGCAATCTTTGGTGCCAAAGGTGAGAACGATGCTAACGACTATGACACAGTCGTTGCAGCGATGCGTGCGGAATTAGCGAAAGTTGGCAGCTAGCTGATGTTGCCACGCCCCGAGATGGTGTTGATCGATGTTGATGGTACGCTGGTTGATAGTGTGCCCGATCTCGCTTACTGTGTAGACGAGATGTTGAAACAGCTGGACATGCCGACGAGGGGCGAAGCCAGCGTCAGACACTGGGTTGGTAATGGTGTCGAGCGCCTGGTCCAGCGTGGACTGATCAATGCACTCGACGGCGAGCCGGATGAGGCCATTTATGAAAAAGCCTTACCGATTTTCCGTGCGTTATATGCAGAAAACACCTCGAAACGAAGCCGTCTGTATGATGGTGTAGAGGACGCCCTGGAGTTTCTGGTCACAACCGGGGTAAAGATCGGTTGTGTGACTAACAAGGCCAGCGAATTTACGCTGCCACTGCTGAGAGATCTGGGTATCAGTGAGTATTTCGAGACTGTACTTTGTGGTGATATGGTTGAACGCAGAAAACCGGATCCACAGCCACTGTTACTGTCTGCAGAAAAACTTGGTGTTTCGCCAGCGGCATCGATGATGATCGGTGATTCCATGAGTGATGTAGAAGCAGCCCGCGCTGCTGGCTTTTCTATCATCTGCATGTCCTATGGTTATAATCACGGTGAAGATATCCGTGATCACCATCCTGATGCGGTGGTCGACTCCATGACCGAGATAATAGATCTCGTCGCCTGGTAACAACAAGACTTTAATATTTTTCTTACATGCTCTAATATCCAGCTATGAAATATTTTTCCGGACACATGCTGATATTATCGGAGACGACTGAACACTGGCGATGGTGAAGCGCAATGCTTGCCCTGATCGTTATGCCTTTTTTACATGGCCGTGTCGTCTTAAATATTATGTCTGGAAATAATAATGCCTGCTGAAACATTCTCTAAATCGAAGATATCTCAATCTGAGTTTTCTGATATCAAACAACAGGGGTTTAACCGTGTTCCGCTGGTGCGCGAAGTACTGGCAGACCTGGATACGCCGCTCAGCACCTATCTGAAACTGGCGAATGCGCCTTATAGCTACCTGTTCGAATCTGTTCAGGGTGGTGAAAAATGGGGGCGTTACTCTATTATCGGTCTTCCCTGTAAGAAGGTGATCAAGATCTCTGGCCATGAGATCTGTGAGTATGAAGATGAGCAGTTGATAAAACAGCAGACCGTCGCGGATCCGCTGCAGTGGATCGATGACTACCAGTCGCATTTCAAAGTCTTCGAAGATGAAAAGCTGCCACGTTTTACTGGTGGCCTGGTCGGATATTTTGGCTATGAGACGATCGCTTATATTGAAAAGCGCCTGGCAAAAAACGGCAAACCAGACCCGTTACAGACACCTGACATACTGCTGATGGTATCAGAAGAGGTGGTGGTGTTTGATAACCTGTCAGGCAAGCTGTTTATAATCGTCCATGCGGATACCAGTGACGAAGATGCACTGGAGAAGGGTGAGGCTCGTCTGCAAACTATCGCTCAAGCTCTGCGTAATAAGCTGCCTGCAAAAAGTGACCATATTACTCAGGCAGTCAATGAGGAAGACTTTGTCTCTGGTTTTACCGAACAGGGTTATAAGGACGCGGTCAGCAAAGCCAAGCAATATATCGTCGATGGTGACATCATGCAGGTGGTGCTGTCACAACGTTTGACCATCCCTTTCAATGCACCACCATTGAATCTATATCGAGCATTGCGTAGCCTGAACCCTTCGCCATACATGTATTACCTGGACCTTGGTGACCATCACATCGTTGGCTCGTCCCCCGAGATACTGGTAAGACTGGAAGATGGGCAGGTCACGGTCAGGCCCATCGCTGGAACACGTCCTCGAGGTAAAGATGAGGCCAGTGATATCGCTCTCGAAAAAGAGCTGCTGGCAGATCCCAAGGAACTGGCAGAGCACCTCATGCTTATCGACCTGGGACGTAATGATGCCGGCAGGGTAAGTAAGACCTCAACGGTGAAGTTGACCGACAAGATGGTGGTCGAGCGTTACTCACATGTAATGCATATCGTCTCAAATGTGAGCGGGGAACTGGAGGAAGGGCTGAGTTCAATGGACGTATTACGCGCCACTTTCCCGGCAGGTACCGTCAGTGGAGCCCCCAAGATCCGCGCCATGGAGATTATCGATGAATTCGAACCGGTAAAAAGGGGGATCTATTCGGGGGCAGTCGGTTACCTCTCATGGAACGGTAATATGGACACAGCGATCGCGATCCGTACCGCGGTGATAAAAGACAAGCACCTGTCGATACAGGCAGGTGCCGGCATCGTATATGACTCTATACCTGAAAATGAATGGGCAGAGACAATGAATAAAGCGCGTGCTATTTTTCGTGCGGTATCACTGGCTGAAGCAGGCCTCGATTCCAGTCAGTAAATATTTGACACAATCATGATGCAGTTTTTGAAAATTATTGTACTGATACTGCTGTTTTTTAGTTCTGCCCCGCTGGTTTATGCAGCAATTACTGCGCAACAGGTGGCGATAGTAGTCAATATGGAAGATGCTGATAGCCGTTTGATTGCTGATTACTATCAGAAGAAACGCAACATCCCACTGCAGAACATTATAAAGATCAGCATGTCGGCAGATAAGAAAACGATAGATGAGAAGAAATTTACTGATATCTATCAGCAGGTGTTAGAGCAGACACCAGGCAATGTGCAATACTATGCGCTGGCCTGGAGCAAGCCATTTAAAGTGGGCTGCATGTCGATCACCTCTGCCTTTACTTTTGGCTTCGATAGCTCGTTTTGCGCCAAAGGCTGTAAGCAAACGAGGATGAGTAACTACTATAATTCGAATAGTGGTTTGCCGAGTGATGAGCTGCAGATAAGGCCGAGCATGATGCTGGCTGGAAGTTCGCTGCAGCAGGTATATGAAATGATCGATCGTGGCGTGGCGGCCGATGGTTCGCAGCCTGAAGCCACCGCTTACCTGATGAGCACCTCCGATAAAGCACGGAATGTGCGTTCAAGGCGTTACCGGGTGATAAAAGAACTGCTGTCAGAACAGATAAATATAAAGCAGGTCGATAGTGACATACTTGAGAATAAAGACGATGTGATGTTTTATTTCACCGGTCTGAAAAAAGTCAGGTCTATCGAGAGTAACCAGTATCTGCCCGGAGCCATCGCAGATCACCTGACTTCCAGTGGTGGCAACCTGTTCGGCCGGAAGCAGATGAGCCTGTTGCGCTGGCTAGATGCCGGGGCAACAGCCAGTTATGGCACTGTCGTGGAACCTTGTGCATTTACCCAGAAGTTTCCTAATCCGGGTATTGTGATCGAGCGTTACACTAATGGTGAGTCTCTTATAGAGGCATACTGGAAAAGTGTGGCCTGGCCAGGCCAGGGACTTTTTGTCGGCGAACCGATGGCTTCGCCATATGCTGTGCAGTGAATACAAAGAACGAAGTCAGTTAAAGAAGTGAATTTGATATGCTATTGATGATAGACAATTACGACTCTTTTACCTACAACCTGGTGCAGTATCTGGGTGAGCTGGGTGCGGATGTGGAGGTGTATCGTAATGATGAAATTACCGTGGATGAGATTCGAGCCAAAAAACCCGAAAAACTGATGATCTCGCCGGGGCCCTGCACACCGGATGAAGCCGGTATCTCGATGCAGGCTATCGAATCCTTCGCTGGTGAGGTCCCCATCCTCGGTGTCTGTCTCGGCCATCAGAGTATCGGCCAGGTCTTTGGTGGCAAGATTGTTCATGCCAGAGAGATCATGCATGGCAAGACCTCGCGTATCTACCATAAGAATGCGCATGTATTCGAAGGTCTGAGCAATCCATATACTGCGACACGTTATCATTCACTGGTCATCGAAAAAGAGTCGTTACCAGACTGCCTTGAGATCACTGCCTGGACAGAGACAGATAACGGTGAAATGGATGAGATCATGGGAGTACGGCATAAGACGATGAATGTCGAAGGTGTACAGTTTCATCCAGAATCGATACTGACCGAGCATGGACACGATCTGCTAAACAACTTTTTAAAATCCAAGTAACACCTGACTGGTGATCTAAACGAAGGCGGAAAAGACAACTATGGCTACTATAACAATGCAACAAGCTATAAAAGCTGTAACCGAGAAACGTGACCTCACAACACAGGAAATGAGTGACGTAATGCGCCTGATAATGACGGGAGAGGCCACCCCGGCGCAGGTAGGTGGTTTCCTCATCGGTCTACGGATGAAAGGTGAGAGCATCGATGAGATCGCTGCTGCGGCTGGTGTCATGCGTGATCTCGCCAGCAAAGTCGAAGTCGATAAAGATCACCTGGTGGATACCTGTGGTACCGGCGGTGACTCTTCAGGCAGTTTTAATATTTCTACTGCCAGTGCAATCGTGGTAGCGGCAGCGGGTGGCAAGGTCGCAAAACACGGTAATCGTTCGATCAGCAGTAAGTCTGGCAGTGCCGATGTACTTGAGACGGCGGGTGTTAACCTCGAGATAAGCCCGCAGCAGGTGGCCAGCTGTGTCAACGAGATAGGTGTCGGTTTCATGTTTGCACCGCTGCATCACAGTGCGATGAAGCATGCTATCGGGCCGCGACGCGAGATGGCGGTGCGCACTATCTTCAATGTACTGGGCCCGTTAACCAATCCTGCCGCTGCGCCAAACCAGGTCCTCGGTGTATTCAGTAAAGACCTGGTGGAACCTCTGGCGCATGTTCTAAAACAGCTGGGCAGTAACCATGTGCTTGTGGTGCATGCAGAAGATGGCATGGATGAGATCAGTATCGCCACGCCGACTTTTGTCGCCGAACTGAATGATGGCGTCATCACTACCTATACCATCGCGCCTGAAGATTTTGCTATGTCACGCGCAGAGCTCGAACAGATAAGGGCATCGGATTCGGCGCATAGCCTGGAGATCATAAAAGATATCTTTAATAACACTGATGGCCCGGCAAAAGACATCGTCTGTTTGAATGCCGGTGCCGCGATCTATGCTGCAGACCTCGCTGAGTCACTGGCGGAAGGGGTGAAAAAAGCCCAGGATGTCATCGCCAGCGGCGCGGCCGCTGACAAGCTGGAGCAGTTAATCGCAAAGACCAACGCTGTGTAATAGGCAAGAAATAGTAGAGATTATGAGTAGCGACACTCCGGATATATTGGTAAAGATCCTCAACAGGAAACATGAAGAGGTCGCTGAACGCTCTGCTTCGGTGTCTATCGATGATCTGAAGCAGCAGTGTGAAAGCGCAGATGCTGTGCGCGGATTTATCAGCTCGATCGAAAACAAGATCAATAATAATCGATCGGCAGTCATCGCTGAGATAAAAAAAGCCTCACCCAGCAAAGGCCTGCTTAGAGAGAATTTCGAAGCTGCAGAGATTGCCAGGAGTTACGCTGAGAATGGCGCGGCCTGCCTTTCGGTTCTGACTGACAAGGATTACTTTCAGGGTGATGAAGAATATTTAAAACAGGCCAGGGCAGCTTGCCAGCTTCCTGTCATCCGTAAGGATTTTATCATTGACCCTTACCAGGTTTATGAAGCGCGAGCTATCAATGCAGACTGCATCCTGTTGATCGTCTCGGCACTCGACGATGGCGACCTGCAGGCTCTCTTTGATCTTGCGCATGAGCTGGGCATGGATGTATTGATGGAAGTGCATGATGAGCAGGAGATGCTGCGTGCGCTTAAAACAGGTGCGCGCCTGATCGGAATTAATAACCGAAACCTGCGTACTTTTGCTACCTCGCTGGATACAACACTGTCGATGGTCAATATGGTCAGTGATGACCATATCCTGGTGACCGAGTCAGGTATTCACAGCAGGGCAGATGTCGAGCTGATGCGAGACAATGGTGTGAGTGCGTTTCTGGTAGGCGAGGCTTTTATGCGTGCGGAAAATCCGGGTGAGAAATTAGCGGAACTTTTTCTGTAGTAGCTAGCGTGTACCAAATACGACGATTGTCTTGCCATGCGCGGTAATCAGATCTTCATCTTCCAGTTCTTTCAGCACTCTGCCTGCCATCTCACGTGAACAGCCAACCATCTTGGCCAGGTCCTGCCGGGTTGTCTTTATCTGCATGCCATCGGGGTGTGTCATGGCATCAGGCTGGTCGCTCAGTTCCAGCAGGCAGTGTGCGATCCGACCTTTCACGTCCAGGAAGATCAGGTCGCGAACTTTCATGCTGGTTTTTTTCAGGCGGTGGAAGATCTGGCCGGTCAGGAGGAACATCACCGCAGGGTCTTCAGCGACGATCTGTTTGAATTGTGCATAACCGATTTCAGCGATGGTACAGTCACTGCGCGCGATAACACGAGCGGTTCGTTTGCCTTCATTACTGTTATCGAATTCGAATAAACCAGCTTCACCAAAAAAATCTCCCTGGTTTAACTGTGCCAGGATGATTTCTTCTCCGGTTTCGCTTTCTGCCAGTACGCTTACCGAGCCCTCGATGATATAGTACAGGCTGTTTGAAGCATCGCCTTCATGAATTATGATTTTTTTAGCTTTGTAAGACTTACGGTGAGAGAACTTCAACAGGTGCTCTAATGAAGGATTCAGTGTTGGAATTTCTCTGATAATGCTCATTTGTATTACCGCTGAGGACCTCCTCTGTTTATAGTAGATAATACACAACAATATTAAAAAGCTAAAGAATTCAGATAAATATAACAACCAAATATAGATAGAGATAAACATGAAAGCAGTTGTAAAATGGTTAGATAACATGTCTTTTGTTGGCGAATCAGAAAGCGGTCATTCCGTGGTGATGGATGGCCCTCCTGATAGCGGCGGACGCAATCTTGGTGTCAGACCGATGGAGATGGTGTTGTTAGGAATGGGTGGTTGCACAGCCTTTGATACCGTGCTCATCCTGCAACGACAACGTCAGGATATAACCGATTGTCATGTTGAGCTGTCTGCGGAGCGCGCAGATACAGTGCCCAAGGTATTTACCAGGATCCATGTGCATTACATCGTGAAAGGTAAAGCCCTTGATGAAAAAAAGGTGGCGCGTGCGGTAGAAATGACTGCTGAGAAATATTGTTCGGTATCGATCATGCTGGCTAAAAGTGTCGATGTGACACATGATTTTGAAATAATAGAAGAAGATTAAAGTTGGGTGAGTATGTCGCAATCTGAAGGTTCTGCCATCAACGTTAACTGTGGGCGCGCCAGTACCGGAGCACACTTCAACATCGCTTATAAACAGTTTGATGACCTCTGTGGGCAGTTCTATCATTCCTGGTTTCGATATCATCCAGAACACGCGGTAGATGTCGGTGTATACGACTATGCCGAGCTGTTGACCAGCTATGAACATGACGATATCGGCGCCTTGCTGGCATTGAACCAGAAGATGCTGTCTGCCCTGGATGAACTGAACATAGAAAAGCTGGATCAGGTGCGGCAGACAGATTTTCAGTTAATCAAGGGGGCGATAACGGTCGAGTTGCACGACCTGGAAGAAAACGACTGGCGTTACCGAAACCCGGTAGATTATGTGCCTGTGAATGCTATTTACCAGTTGCTCATTCATCCCGGTAAAAATTTCCACGAGGCAATAGAAAATCGGCTGCAAATAATCCCTGAGTACCTGCGTGGTGCAAAAGTGATGCTGGCGCATTATCCTGAGCGTGTCGTGCCGCAATGGGCGGCTACAGCAAAAGATGTTTCAGCATCGGGTGCCGATTTTGTTCGAGGGCTGGCGCGACATCCGTTGATTGCAGCAAAGTTTTCCAGCCCGGCAAGGTTGCAACCATTGCTTGATGATGCCGCCAATGCCCTGCAGGATTTTTCTGTCTATCTCGAAAAAGATGTCATGCCAAGGGCAAAGGGTAAGTTTGCATCTGGCTATAACCGTTTTAACCGCTTGTTGAAAGAGAAGCACTTTTTGCAGGTCGATGCCAATAAAGTCCTTGCTTTTGGTGAGCGCCTGGCACGACAGACCGAAGAAGAGTTGTTGCTAAAGAGCGAACAGATCTGCGGTGAGCAGGATATCGCTAAAGCCCTGGATAAGGTTCGCGCAAAACATCCAGATGCATCCCAGTTGCTGGACACATATCGCAAAAAGATGCAGGCAGCGCATAGCTGGCTGCTTAAGTCAGATATCGTAACTGTACCTGAAAAACAATCATTAAAAGTATTGCAGACACCGGTGTTCATGCGTGAGCTCATCCCTTTTGCAGCGTATGAGCCGCCCATGCCGCAAGATGATGAGCAGCGAGGTCTTTACTATGTGACTACGGTCAAGGATGAGGCTCTACTGGTCGAGCACAATGATTTCAGTATAGACCTCACCTCGGTGCATGAGGCTTTTCCCGGGCATCACCTGCAGTTCGTTATCGCTAATCAAAGCCACAAATGCAATGTAACGCGATTACTCCACGCTTCCGCCAGTATGTATGAAGGCTGGGCCCTGTATTGCGAGCAACTGGTTTTTGAGCAGGGCCTGTATGATAAAAAAGAACATCAGTTCATGATGTTGCGTGATCGCCTGTGGCGCGCGTTAAGGGTTATCGTCGATGTAAAGCTTCACACCGGTCAGATCAGCTTCGATGACGCGGTAAACCTGCTGGTTGATAGACTGGGCTTTGATGCCTTGCAGGCTAAACTGGAGATCAACTGGTATAGCAGTGCGGCTACGACGCCGTTGTGTTATGCCGTCGGCAGAGAGATTATTTTAAAAACGCGTGACAAGGTTCTCGGTGATATCACGAGTGTTGGCAAAGCTGAGCTCAAGGAGTTCCATGACCGGCTGTTATCTCAAGGCTCTGTCGCGTTGCCATTGGTCATTCAGGATGCCTTCGGTGAAGAAATCTGGCGCTCGGTTCACGACGAGATATTTGCTGATTGATATCTGTTACAGGTAATAAGCGGTTCCAGTCATGACCTTTGACATCGCTGTCATCAAAGTTTTGACCGGAGGTGGCAATTCAGCGGCACCGTGTTCGATCGCGGTGGTGGCATGTTTTAACTCGTCAGTTTTCATCTGTTCAAGGATGGCACGGCTGCGAAAATCACCGCCGGGCAGTTTATTGAGGTGTTCTTCAAGGTGTGCGGCGACCTGATGTTCGGTCTCGGCGAGGAATCCAAGGTTCCATCTGTCGCCAATCGCTCCGGCAAAAGCACCGATAGCAAATGAGCCGCCGTACCACAGCGGGTTTAACAGGCTGGTATGGCTGTCAAGCTCAAGCAGGCGGTTTTTGGTCCATTCCAGGTGATCGTTCTCTTCCAGTGCCGCCTGACGAAGTTTCTCTTTGATGTCCCTGTTTTTCGAGGTCAGTGACTGGCCCTGGTAAAGCGCCTGAGCAGAAACCTCGCCACTATGGTTGACCCGCATCAAGCCGGCGATATGCTTCTTTTCTTCGGCAGAAAAGCTATCATCTGCTGTTTCACCGGCAGCTTGTTCATCAGCAGGGTAGGGGCGATGGGTCAATACAGGTTGGCCGACAAGCGTGCGTAATGCAGTGTCGGCATTCATGATTAACTGGTCAAACGGGCTGTAACTACGCATTACTATATATTGAAGCTTTCGACGTGTCCGTGCAATACTTTTGTCAGTAAAACAGGAGAGAACCAGTGTCATATTATAAATACCACGTGTTTTTTTGTACAAATTCCCGTGAGTCAGGTGAGCAGTGCTGCGAACAGTGCAATGCCACTGAGATTCGCGGCTATGCTAAAGCAAAGATCAAGGAGTTAGGCTTATCCGGTGAGGGTAAGATCAGAATTAACAGCGCAGGATGCCTGGATCGCTGTGAACTTGGGCCGGTTCTGGTGGTCTATCCTGAAGAGACCTGGTATTGCTACCTTGATCGTGAAGATATCGATGAGATCATCGACAAGCACCTGATAGGCGGTCAGATTGTTGAAAGGTTATTGATATAGGCGGCTAATGATTAATTTGCTTAGTAGCTTGACAAATTAATTACTATATTATAATATCCTTATATACATTTTATGCAATTAAATGTTTTTTTCATATTTCCTCCATCCTCCCTTTGGTGGTAATTTTCAGCGCGGATTCTTTTCCGCGCTTTTTTTTGCTTATACGAATTAGCTAAAAGGTGGCTAAGATCTCAGAAGCGAGTGCCGCTTGTTTGAAAACCAAGCGCTGAAGATGTTTTCAGTATGCCGTAACCAACTGAAATATATGGTAAATATGGCTTCGGGTGCGTGTTGCCATAAGGCTCTACAGTTATTTTTATGTGGTTACATATCTGCTCGTGTAGTGGCGGCAGGATGATCTGCCATTTGTTTATTAGCAGTCTGTTAATTAATTTCACAAAAAGCGAGTATTAGGCTTGTCTGCTTAAGCGAATCCCTGTAATATTCCGCCTCTTTGTCGCGGGTCGGCCAGACCGACCTTCGCTTTATTAATATACAGATATACCGGATTTAGTGATGAAAACCATAAGCGCGAAAGCTGATGACGTAAAACGTGACTGGTTCCTGGTCGATGCCGACGGTAAAACATTGGGTCGCCTGGCTACTGAGATTGCACGCCGTCTACGCGGTAAGCATAAAGCGATATACACGCCGCACGTTGATACAGGGGATTACATCGTAGTGATCAATGCCGAGAAAGTACGTGTTAGCGGTAACAAGGCGAAAGATAAGATGTACTACCGTCATTCAGGTTACATGGGTGGACTGAAAGAAACGAATTTCAGCGATATGATCGATCGTTCACCAGAGCGTGTTATAGAGATTGCTGTTAAGGGTATGCTACCAAGAAATCCCTTAGGGCGTGAGATGTACCGTAAGCTGAAAGTCTATGCAGGTCCGCAGCATCAACATGCCGCGCAGCAGCCACAACCATTAGAAATTAATTAAGATAGAAAATATAAGCAGAGCTACTTATGGCAGAACAATATTACGCAACAGGTCGACGCAAAACATCAAGTGCACGTGTATTTCTAAGTACTGGCGCTGGTGAGATCAAAGTTAACGGTAAACCACTGGATGTGTTCTTTGGCCGTAAAACAGCACAGATGATCGTACGTCAGCCCCTGGAACTGGTCGATATGGTAAACAATGTTGATCTAAACGTCACTGTAACTGGCGGAGGTATCTCAGGCCAGGCAGGTGCCATACGTCATGGTATCACCCGTGCATTGATCTCCTATGATGAGGCCTTGCGCAGCCCTCTGCGTAAAGCCGGTTTCGTAACACGTGATGCGCGTGAGGTCGAGCGTAAGAAAGTGGGTCTGCGCAAAGCACGCCGTGCTACGCAGTTCTCGAAACGCTAACGCAAAAATCGCATTGACGTTTCATGCAATAAAAAAGCCCCAGAAAAGGGGCTTTTTTATTGCGCACTAAATAATTATTGGCTAAAAAACAGAGTATCAACAGAACTACGATAAGAAACAAGTAATCGATTGAACTTCGTTAAATATCTGTGCTGTTTTGTAACAAAAAAACAGTCTTTTGTCTGTAGTTGTGCTCATCTGTCGATTAAATATTTTCATGCTATTTCTTATATGAAAGATCAAGCTGACATTTTGTCAATGATATCTGTCATAAAAATGTAAATAACCCCTATTTTTACTTGCAATTTAAGATTATCTGCATATACTCCCCGTAATCTTTGTCTATTAAGCGCCGCAACATAATAAGCAGCGTACCTGGATGAAGGTTTGTGTGACTGCTTCAAGTTCTTTAAGCCACTTTTTATAGATGGGGCAAACCGCTTTCATTGGGGGAAGTGGACGTAAGTAATCACATATTTGTAATCATAGCTATGATCATAATAACTTAATAATGCAGGAGTCTTGCATAATGAAAAAATCTATATTAGCAATCGCAGTAGCGGCGACAATGGCTGCACCAGCAGCAATCGCAGCACCTACTGTCTACGGTAACGTTCACCTGTCTCTTAACCAGGCTGACAATGATATTCCTGACGCTAAAAACAACCTGTCAGTATCAAGCAATACATCAGCACTGGGTGTCAAAGGTTCTGAGGACCTTGGCGATGGCTTAAAAGCTATCTATAAACTTGAATTTGGTGTGACTATCGGTCCTAAGCCTACTACTGATCCAGATAGCGATTATCTTACTGGTGGTGAATCAGCAGTTGGTGCCCTGACCGGTCGTGACCAGTTCGTTGGCCTGAAAGGTGGTTTCGGTGCGATCAAGTTCGGTACCATGTCTTCTAACTACAAGCAGATGGGCGGCAAGGTTGACCCATTATACCGTACCCCTCTCGAGGGTCGTGGTTTCTTGCAGACGCAATCATCTGCACTGCACGGTGGTCGCGGCATGAACCGTGGTCGTCAGACTCATACAGCTCAGTATGTTTCACCTAAGATGGCTGGTATCCAGTTAGTCGCTAACACGACTTTCTCTGGTTCTGAAGATGAGACTTCTGGTATCGGTATCCGCTGGTCTAACAAGGCATTCTTAGTCTATGCTGACTACATTACTGGTAGAACATCTACAACAACTGGTGATATCACTTGTGTTTCTCCAGCTTGTGAAACTGAAGCTGCTACCAAAGTGGGCGGTAAATTCTCTGCTAAGGCATTCTCTGTTGCAGCGCAGTATGAAAGTGCTGAAGACCGCACTGGTGCAGACTATGCATTCCTTGCTGGTACTTTCAACATCAATGCAAACAATGCTATCAGCCTGACTTATGGTATGCAGGATCGTAAAGAAGCTTCTGGTGCGCCTGATGATGATTCAACAGGTGTAGCTTTACTGTATAACCACAAGATGTCTAAGATGACTAACGTCTATGTTGGTTACGGTGCGCGTGCTGAAGATGCAGATAATGAAGATGTATCAATGATTACTGCTGGTATCCGCAAAAAATTCTAATCTGAAAAGCCCCTTGTTGCTATCAACTAAGGGCTAAAGATAAGAGTTTAGAAAAACGGGATCTTCGGATCCCGTTTTTTTTTCGCCCGGTATATATGAGTTAGTGGATTTATGACGCAAAAAAACCGCTGGTTGAATACTGGCGGTTTTCACATACTCGTCATTGCGAGGAAAGAAGCAATCTCATGTAGCAACTCAGTCGCTTAAAGAGATTGCTTCGTTCCTCGCAATGACGTTTTGATTTTTGGATTATTTAGATAGAACCGTCTTAGCACCTTCAGGCGTACCCAGGATCAGCACATCAGCCGGCCGGTTGGCAAAGATACCTACAGTAACGATACCGGGCAGCTTGTTGAGTTCGTTTTCCAGTTTTACCGGCTCTGTGATCTGCAGGTCATGCACATCGAGGATGTCATTGCCGTTGTCTGTGACAAAGCCTTCGCGGTAGACGGGTCGGCCGCCGATCTTCACCAGTTCCCTGGCGATAAAGCTGCGCGCCATCGGGATGACTTCGACTGGCAGCGGGAAGGTGCCCATGACATCGACCAGTTTGGATTCATCGGCGATGCAGACAAACTTTTTACTGGCACCGGCGATGATCTTCTCCCGCGTCAAGGCACCACCACCGCCTTTTATCAGGTTCAGGTAATGGTCAGATTCGTCGGCACCGTCGATGTAGACCTCTATACCATCGACCTCATTCAAATCATAGACTTTGATGCCATAGCCTTGCATGCGTTCGGTGGAAGCAACCGAGCTTGATACGGCGCCTTTTATCTTATGTTTTATCTCGGCGAGAACATCGATGAAGTGGTTGACGGTAGAGCCGGTGCCAACACCGACGATCTCGTCAGCGATTACGTATTCAAGTGCAGCTTCCGCTGCTTTTCTTTTCATTTCATCCTGGGTCATATTTTACTCCCGTTGATAACTCTTAAAAAATTCTGGCACGCATGATACTACAGTTCAGTGAATAGTGAGTAGCGAGCAGTGGAGATTTCAGGTTTTAAGTCCATATCAGATTAATTATTCACTATTCACTATTCACTATTCACTGTATTAAAGCTATTCTTCGCCCATGACCAAGAAATATATAGAAAAAATTCTAACTGCCCGGGTTTACGATGTCGCGGCTGAGACACCACTGGACGAAGCGGTTACCATGAGCAAGCGGCAGAACAACCGGGTGCTGCTGAAACGCGAAGATCTGCAGAGTGTTTTTTCATTCAAGCTGCGTGGTGCTTATAACCGGATATACCAGCTGACGCGCACTAAAGATGTCAAAGGTGTGGTCGCTGCATCTGCCGGCAACCATGCGCAGGGTGTCGCCCTGTCAGCTAAAAAGATGGGCATCGATGCGACTATCGTGATGCCGAAAACGACTCCGGGTATCAAGGTAGATGCGGTTAAGTCATATGGCGCCAAAGTCGTCCTGGTCGGTGATAACTATGATGAAGCCTGTGCCTATGCGACCAGACAGGCTAAAGAACAGAAGCTTGATTTTATTCATCCATTTGACGATCCTGACGTCATCGCTGGCCAGGGAACGATAGGCCTTGAGATCGCGCGCCAGCACCCTGATTTCATCGATGTGGTGTTTGTCTGTGTTGGCGGCGGCGGCCTGATCGCCGGTATCGGTTCTATCATGAAATATCTTAGCCCGAAAACTAAAGTCATTGGTGTCGAGCCGGCAGATGCCGCCTGTATGACGGCGGCGTTTGAAAAAAATAGACGCGTGGTACTGGATCATGTCGGAATCTTCGCCGACGGTGTCGCAGTGAAGCAGGTTGGTAAAGAAACGTTTCGCGTGGCTAAGCAGTGTGTCGACCAGATGTTGACCGTGACTACTGACGAGATCTGTGCGGCGATCAAGGATATCTTTGATGATACCCGCTCCATCACCGAGCCAGCGGGTGCACTGGCTGTCGCTGGTCTGAAAAAATATGTCGAGCAGGAAGGGGTCAGTGGACAGACCATGGTCGCTATCACCAGTGGTGCAAATATGAACTTCGACCGCTTGCGTCACGTCTCGGAACGCGCCGAGATCGGGGAGCAGCGTGAAGCACTATATGCGGTGACCATCCCTGAGCGACCGGGTAGTTTTAAAACCTTCTGTAAGGCCATCGGCAAGCGTGGTATCACAGAATTCAACTATCGCTATGCCGATGAAAAGGACGCTCAGGTTTTTGTCGGTGTGCAGTTAAGCGACGGCATGGATGAGCGCCTGGAAGTGATCGAACGGCTGCAGAAGAAAAAGTATCCGGTACTGGACCTGACGGAAGATGAGATGGCAAAAACACACGTGCGTTACCTGGTCGGTGGCCGCGCGGCATTAGCTGATGAAGTGCTGTATCGTTTCGAGTTTCCTGAGCGCCCGGGTGCGTTGCTGGATTTTCTTGTCGCTATCGGTAATCGCTGGAATATCAGCCTGTTTCACTTTAGAAGCCATGGCGATGCATTTGGTCGGGTACTGGTGGGTTTACAGATACCTGGGACTGAGCATGATCAGCTCAGGCAGTATCTCGATACGCTGGCTTATCCATACTGGGAAGAGACGGATAACCCGGCTTACCAGCTGTTCCTGTCCCTGTAATCATCGAATTTATTGTCTCAGTACGCTAGTAAAAGCTATCGCATCCTCGATAACTGCTGCTCGGTAACTGCTCCTGCGTTACCCTAATACCGTCCATCCATGGACATATGCGTTATTCTATTTACAGGCGTCCTGCCCTAATGCTATCGCCCCTTACCTGCGTCCATGTAGGCAAAACTTCCGCTCCCAGCTCACGCCCCTTACCTACGTCCATGTAGGTAAAGCTTCCGCTCCCAGCTCACGCCCCTTACCTACGTCCATGTAGGTAAAGCTATGCAGTTTATTAGTGCAAGGCTTTAGCTGATAGACATGTTTGTCGTTTTGTATTTTATAATCTCGCAAAGCCGCAGAGCACGCAAAATAAAATATATGGGTATTGCTTTGCGGCTTTGCGAGATTATAAAATTTAGCAATCAAAAGGACTTTTAGTCCTTATTGGTGCAACCTATGGACTTTCAGTCCATAGTCGTTGCGTTGCTCGTTTCAGCGGCGTAATAATTTTCTTCGGTAATGATGCCGTTCAGCGGGATGTCCCAGTGCTGCCGATCAAGATTGTCCACTTTCTGGATCTCGTGTGCCAGTCCCAGCAGGGAAGGTTTTCTCCAGTGTTGCCTGTGTTGTAGATATGCCAGGGTCCGGTCATAGAAGCCGCCACCCATGCCGACACGATTACCTGCCAGGTCAAATGCAACAAGCGGCAGTAATATCAGGTCCAGCTGGCTTGCTTTGATCCAGTCTGACGGGTGGCATACCGGCTCTGCGATGTTGAAGCGGTTGAGCGTGAATTCGCTGTTTATGTCATAGGGTGCGAAGTACAGGCTGTCTTTGATCGGTGATAACACGGGCAGGTAAATGTCTTTCTTTGCAAGCCAGGCGTGTTCTATCAGCAGGTAGGGGTCAATCTCGCCATCATTAGCCAGGTAGCAGGCTATATGCCGGCTATTTCGGTAGCTTTTCTGTTTTACCAAGGTATCGCATATGGCGACGCTATGTTGCAGCTGCTCTTCTGCTGACAGGGCCTGTCTCTGTGAGCGTTTTAGCTTTCTGATCGCTGTACTGCTGGAATTTTTTCCTGTATCGAGCGCCGCAGGCTGACTGTGTGGAGTCGTCGGGATATCAGGCATTAGCTATCGATGGGATTGAACGCTTCTGTGCTCATCAGTAAAGATAGGATGACATCTCCGGAGTGCCGTAGCAAATACTGTTGACCTTGAACCGGTAAGTTCAGGGGGGAACCAGCGATGCTGCGTTAGGCTTCCCGTCGAAACGGTAATGCACACGGCCTCAACAGTCCAATTCCCAAAGTCAGTATTTAAGGCTCAAGGGATATTACAGGTAGCTTACGTACACCCTAGAGATGTCAAAACTGGTGGATGCTTTTCCTATCGCTAGCCGCTGTTTCAGCGAGTAGCATCTTTGCATCCGATGTTTCTATTGTAAGTAATGTCTGGCTGAAATCAACTGATATTGTGGATTATAGTTAATTAAGAGTTGATATGCGTCATTGAAACTGGATACCAGTTTTTTATCTAGACCAGCTGGATGTCGCGCATGGAATCAGTAATGCGTTCTGAGAGGTCGTCTATACGTTCGTTGAGGTCGTCATGTTGCTCCACGATAGACTGGTTGTGAAGGATCTCATGGCTCATATTGAGTGCTGCCATTATCGCGATTCGCTCTGTGCCGATAACCGAGCCCTGCTGTTTGATTTCATTGAGCTTTTCATTTAACAGATCGGCAGATGCTTTGAGGTTGTCCTTTTCTTCTTCGGGACAGGCGATGCGATATTCCTTGTCCATAATCTTTACTGTTAAGGGTTCTGCCTTATTCATAATGGTGGCTCATGCGGTTCACTCAAGACCTTTAACGGGTTCGATGCTGCCGGTTTTTTTTCGGGATTATATATCCAGATCATTGCAGCTAGATCGCTGCAACTAGGCTTTTTCCATCGATCGCAAACGTGTGATCATCGATTCAACCTGAACGCGAACTTTTTCTTTCGCTTCGATGAGGCTCGATCGTTCAGAAGTCAGTGTTTGAAGTTGTGCTCGAAGCTCCTGGTTATCATTGCCCAGTCGCTGACAGAGTTCCAGTAGTTCATTAACTTGTGCTTCTAATTTGTTTATTCTTTTTATTGTGTCATTCATGGTACTAATACTAGGACGAGAATTGCGTCCGGTCAATTACAATAGGGAATTTTGCATAAAATTACATTGTCACACTATGCATATCAGGGGAATTTATCTCCGGATTGTTTTAAACTGACGTCTTTTTGACAATATTATTCCATATGATGCAGAGTTTTCCCGATATCCCACAATTAGAAGACATCTTGTTTAACGTCGATGCCGCACTAGGAGCGACAGAGTCACATGGTGCGCTATGTGGCATGCTATGTGCCCAAGGCGCTACCGAAGCTTCACAATGGATGTTATGTGTTCTGGGTGAACATGAAGAGACCAGCAATGCATTGCAGCAAGCGGGTAAGAAGCTGATGCAGATCCACCAGATATCGGTGGAGCAGATGAATGATACCGAGGCTGATTTCGAATTGATGCTGCCTGATGACGATGAGCCGCTGGAGATGCGTATCGAAGCTCTCGGCGCCTGGTGCCAGGGATTTGTCTATGGCCTGGCGATAGGCGGTATCAAAGAGGATACTGAACTGCCGGAAGACAGCAAGGAGCTTATCACCGATATCCTGGAGATCTCGCGCGCCGGTTATGTCGCAGACAACGAGGCAGAACTGGCGACTGACGAAGGCAGCAACGAGGAAGATGAAGTGGCGTTCATGGAAGTCAGTGAATATGTCCGCATGGGTGTGCTGCTGATCTATGAGGAATTGCAGCCGTTACAGTCTTCGCAGACGGTCCATTAAAAACTATCGTGTAAGAAAATTAGCAAGAGAAGCAGATTGAATAAGAAAGTTTATGCAAAACGCCGCAGACAGCTGATGCGGATGATGAATGAGAACTCGGTGGCTATCCTGCCTTCTGCGCCGACGCTGGTGAGAAACCGGGATGTCGAGCATGGTTTTCGCCAGGACAGTGATTTCATGTACCTGAGCGGTTTCAATGAGCCTGAGTCCGTCATTGTCTTGATACCAGGCCGCAAGCAGGGCGAGTTTGTGCTGTTCTGCCGAGACCGCGACCCGCTTAAAGAAACCTGGGATGGGCGTCGCTATGGTACCGAGGGTGCTATCGAGCATTTCGATGCAGACGATGCCTATCCGATCGATGACCTGGAAGATATCCTGCCGGGCCTCATGGAAGGCAGGGAAAGTGTTTATTACAGCATCGGTCTGAATCATTCATTTGATAAACATGTCCTCAAATGTGTCAATGATCTGCGAACCCAGTCTCGCCGCGGTGCACGCGTGCCTTACGAATTTGTCTCGCTGGAGTATCTGCTGCATGACATGCGTTTATATAAGGGCCGCGAAGAACTGGCGCTGATGCGTAAAGCGGCAAAGATTTCCGTGCAGGCGCACATCAATGCGATGCAGATCTGTCAACCCGGGCTGAATGAGTATGAGCTTGAGGCTGAATTTCTTTTCGAGTTCAAGCGCAATGGTGCCGACTGGGCGTATTCATCCATCGTTGGTGGTGGTGAGAATGGCTGTATTCTGCATTACACGGAGAATAATTCCGAGCTGAAAGATAAAGAGCTGGTGTTGATCGATGCCGGTGCGGAATACCAGGGCTATGCTGCTGATATCACGCGTACATTTCCGGTAAATGGAAAATATACCGTGCCGCAAAGAGAGATCTATGAAGTTGTGCTGGAAGCGCAGAATGCGGCATTTGCAAAAGTGAAACCGGGTAACCACTGGAATGACCCGCATAATGCCGCAGTCAAAGCTCTGACCAAAGGCATGGTTGAGATAGGCTTGTTGAAGGGCCGTCCGGCTCAGTTGATAAAGGATGGCAGTTATATGAAATATTATATGCATCGCACTGGCCACTGGCTTGGTATGGATGTACATGATGTCGGTGACTATAAGGTCGATGACAACTGGCGTATGCTCGAGCCCGGCATGGTGCTGACCGTCGAGCCGGGCCTCTACATACCGGCCGGTATCCGCGGAGCCAGGCGCTGGTGGAACATCGGGGTACGTATCGAAGATGATCTTGCAGTGAGCAAAGACGGCTACGAGCTGCTGACCAAAGGCTTGCCGCGGACTGCAGACGAAGTCGAAGCGGTCATGGTCGGCTGAGATATCGGCACTGAATATCGATTATGCCAGGCTCGTCAGTTAACAATCACTATGATCTGATCATTATCGGCGGCGGTCTCGCCGGTGCCAGCCTCGCCTGTGCCTTAAAAAGTGCCGCGCTTGAAGAGCCCCTTAAAATCGCAGTGGTCGAAGCTTATGAGTTAAACACTGAGTCTCAGCCCAGTTACGATGATCGAACCATCGCTCTCTCCTATGGCAGCCGCTGTATCTTTGACAGCATGGGTGTCTGGCCGCTACTTGCTGAGCAGGCTGAAGCGATAGATAGTATCCACATCTCCGACCGCGGACATTTTGGCGTGACCCGACTGAGCAGTGAGCAGGAGGGTGTGGAGGCACTTGGTTATGTACTGGAGAACCGTAATATCGGTCAGCAGTTATACCGGGTAATGCACGAGAGTGCAGACATCACCCTGTTTTGTCCGGCCGAGTTGAAGTCTCTGCAGCAGGATTTCACACATCCCGAAGGGCGGGTATCGGTCGATGTGATGGTGGATGGCAGCACGCAGACATTAACGGCTGAACTACTGGTCGCGGCTGATGGTAATAATTCACAGGTGATGAAAGTGTTGAACATCGGCAGCAGCCGAAAAGACTATGAGCAATCTGCACTTATCACCAATGTCACACCGGGTAAAAAGCACGAAAATGTGGCTTATGAACGTTTCACCGACAGCGGGCCACTGGCATTCCTGCCGATGACTCAGAACCGCTGCTCGGTAGTGTGGACGCTGAGTCCGGAACAGGCCGATTACCTTTATGCGCTCGATGAGGCTGATTTTCTAGCGCAGCTACAGCAGCGTTTTGGCTATCGTCTGGGGCGGATAAAGAAGATAGGAATGCGTCATATCTATCCACTGTTTCTGCAGTCTGCGACGCAGATGGTGCATGGCCGGGTAGCGCTTATCGGCAATGCCGCGCACAGCGTTCACCCGGTAGCTGGACAGGGTTTCAACCTGGCATTGAGGGATGTGGCACTGTTGTCAGAGTTGATCGTCGAGCAGCGTCGCAAGGCGGCAGATATCGGTTCTCTTGCTATGCTGCAGCAATACGAGACTCAGCGTGATGTAGATATCAAACGCGTCTATCGTTTTACCGATGCCCTGGTTAGAACGTTTTCTAACTCGATACCGCCACTCGCACACATGCGCTCATTGGGACTGTTTATGGTTGATATCCTGCCTGATCTTAAGCATCAGCTGGCGGTGCAGAGCATGGGGCTGAATGCAGGCAAGGGTGGAAAACTGTCACGCCTGGGTCGGGGTTTGCCCTTATGAAACCGCATGAAAAAACACCTGCCGACTTTGATGTCGTGATCGTCGGCGGTGGTATCGTCGGACTGAGCCTTGCCTGCGAGCTGGCAGCCACTGATTTTTCAGTGGCAGTGGTCGAGCGGAACGAGCTAAAAGCGGTTACTGAACCGCCGGACTGTCGGGTGTCAGCAATCAATCGTTTCGCATTACAGCAATTCAAGCAGGCCGGTGTCTGGCGTTCCCCACTGGTTCAGCGTGCCTGTATCTTCGACAAGATGTTCGTCTGGGATCAGACCGGTGCCGGGCAGATTCAGTTTGATAGTGTCGAACTGGGATTGTCTGAACTGGGTGTCATCATAGAGAATTACATATTGCAGCACATGCTGCTGGAAATGGTAACAGCGGCAGAGAATATCTCCTGTTTCTGTCCTGAAGAGATAACATCGATAGACTATCGGCCAAAAGCTGCTGGGCAGTCAGTCAGTACGGTGAAACTGTCCTCAGGGTTGCAGCTCTCTGCCGCTTTACTGGTCGGTGCAGATGGTGCAAATTCGAAAATCCGCGAGATCGCCTCGATCCAGCGTTCGCAGCAGCCATATCGGCAGTTTGGCCTGGTGTGTAATGTTGCTACCGCTGAGAGTCATCAGAATACGGCCTGGCAATGTTTTATGCCGACAGGGCCGCTGGCTTTCCTGCCATTATATAATGGCTGGAGCTCTATCGTCTGGACGCTTGATGACGACTCGGCGCAATCATGCATGGCAATGAATGATGAAGAATTTAAACGGGTACTGGCCGAGGAGAGTCAATATCAGCTTGGCGAGATCACTGATCTAAGCCAGCGTTATTTATTTCCACTGGCGCATGGCCACGCGACAGAATATGTGAGACCGGGGCTGGCCCTGATCGGTGATGCGGCTCACAGTATACACCCCCTGGCCGGCCAGGGGGCAAACCTTGGAATCGCCGATGCTGCAGCGCTGGCAGATGTTATCTGTACCGCCAGGACAGCGGGACGGCAATGGTCGGCTTTGCATACGCTGTCAAAATACCAGCGTAAACGAAAGGGGGCAAACAGGGTGATGGAGATGTCGATGACGGGCTTCAAGGAACTTTTTGGCCAGGATAATGCCTTTGTTTCTGAATTACGAAATGCCGGTCTATCACTGGTCGACCACCTTCCCGCTGTGAAGTATCGAATAATCAGGCAGGCATTAGGCGCATAAGGCAAGCGTTTCAGGCTGCAGTAAACGTGTAGTAAAGTAACAAGTAACACTATTTTTAATCAGGATTATAAGTTCGTAAAAGGTTTAGAATATTGCAGATAATTTTTTGCCAGATTAATGAGCTATGAGCGATAAAACAGTACTTTTTGACAAACACCTTGAGTATAAAGGCAAGATCGTTGATTTTGCCGGCTGGCAGATGCCGGTTAATTATGGCTCGCAGGTGGATGAGCATCACCAGGTTCGTAATGATGCCGGTATGTTCGATGTGTCGCATATGGTCATCCTTGATCTGCACAAGGCAACCGAGGCGGGTGATATCAAGGCCTTGCTGCAGCGCCTGTTGGCAAATGATGTGGCCAAGCTGACCGAAAATGGGAAGGCTCTGTATAGTTGTATGCTCAACCCAGAGGGAGGGGTCATCGATGATCTGATCGTGTATTACATGACGGACGACTGGTATCGTATCGTGGTCAATGCCGGAACTGCAGCGAAAGACCTGGCCTGGTTCAACCAGCATGCCGATGATTTTGGTGTCAGCGTAAAAGCACGTGATGATCTGGCGATGATCGCGGTGCAGGGACCGCATGCCCGTGAGAAAGCATTTGAAGTTTTGCCGCTCGATGTGGTCGAAGCAGCAACTCCTCTGGAACGTTTTTTTGGTGCGGATTGTGGCGAGTGGTTTGTCGGACGTACAGGCTATACCGGAGAAGATGGTTTTGAGATCATGGTGCCTGATTCTGAAGCGCCTGCTCTATGGGATAAACTGGCCGGCGCCGGGGTAAAACCCTGCGGATTAGGCGCACGCGATACATTAAGGCTCGAAGCCGGGATGAATCTTTATGGCAGTGATATGACCGAAGAGACTTCACCGTTGATCTCTGGCCTCGGCTGGACCATCGCATGGCTGCCGGAAGACAGGGATTTCATCGGCCGCAGCATCATCGAGAAAGAAAAAGCTGATGGCGTCAGGCAGAAGATCGTCGGACTGATCCTGGAGGAAAGAGGTGTGCTGCGCAGCCATCAAAAGGTGGTCGTTGAGCATGATGGCAAACAGCTGGAAGGTGAGATTACCAGTGGCAGCTTTTCACCCAGCCTACAGAAATCTATCGCGCTGGCACGGGTACCGATCGAGATCGGCGATTTCTGTGGTGTCGAGATTCGCGGTAAAATACTGAAAGCAAGGGTGGTCAAGCCAGTCTTTGTTCGCGATGGTAAGGCCGTATAGTCGATTGGCCGGTCGTTGAATAAGGATAGCCATATTAAAAATCATAGACTGGGGGTTATAATGTGCGCCTCAGAAAACATGTAGCAGGGGAAATAAATGAGTGAAGTGCCTTTAGAATTGAAATATACCAAATCACACGAATGGCTGCGTGTTGAAGATGATGGCCTGGTTACTGTCGGTATAAGCGATCATGCACAGGAGTTGTTGGGTGATCTGGTATTCGTGGAACTGCCCGAAACTGGCACCGAGTTTGTCGCCGGTGACGAATGCTGTGTCGTTGAGTCGGTGAAAGCGGCCTCTGATGTCTATATGCCGATCAGTGGTGAGATCGTAGAAATCAATGAAGCCCTGGTTGATGAGCCAGAGATAATAAACAGCTCTCCTTATGACAGTGGCTGGTTATTTAAAGTGCAGCCTTCGGCAGAAGAGATCGAAGACCTGATGGATGCGGACGCATACCAGGCAGAGATCGCAGAATAATAAATTAGTAATAAGTTATAAGTTTTATGTTATAAGTCAAAAGCCATGAATGATTCTAAAAATTACCACTGCTTTTAAAAACTTTCTCTTAAGACTTGCAACATGAAACTTTCAACTTAAAACCCGTTTTACTATGCCCTTTATCCCTCACACAGAAAATGAAATAACACAGATGTTAGAGACCATCGGTGTTGATTCTATCGATGATCTATTTGATGAGATTCCAGCACATCTGCGTGCCGGGGTTCTACAAGCAGTGCCGCACAGCATGAATGAGATGGAAGTATCCCGTCTCATGAAGCAGCGTGCGGATCAAAATAGTTCGGCAATCTGCTTTTTAGGTGCTGGTGCGTACGAGCATCATATTCCGTCGGCGGTCTGGGAGATCACGACACGCGGTGAGTATTACAGTGCTTATACGCCTTACCAGGCAGAAGCCTCGCAGGGTACGCTACAATTAACATACGAATACCAGAGCATGATGACCGCACTGACTGCGATGGATGTTTCCAATGCTTCGATGTATGACGGGGCATCATCGCTGGCAGAAGCGATATTGATGGCGGTACGTGCCAACCGTAAATCCAGATCACGCAAGATACTGATACCGACATCGGTCAATCCGTCTTATCGCAAGGCTGCGCATACTATCGTGAACGGCCAGCAGGTCGAGCTGATCGATGTGCCTTATGATAGTGCATCCGGTACTGTCACACTGGAACAGATAAAACAGCAAACCGAAGCACACGGCGGTGATATCACGGCTATGGTATTGCAGCAGCCTAACTTTTTTGGCTGCCTGGAAGAGGTTGATGCCATCACCGACTGGGCGCATGATAATAATATACTAGTGATCGCTGTGATTAATCCGCTCGTCATGTCGGTATTGAATCCGCCGGGCAAATGGGGAAGGGAAGACAATGCTGGTGCCGATATCGCCTGTGGTGACGGCCAGCCGTTAGGTGCACCGATGTCTGCGGGCGGACCGTATTACGGGCTGCTTTGCTGCAAACAGTCACTGGTCAGGCAGATACCCGGGCGCATCGTCGGCCGCACCATCGACCTCGATGGCAAGGAAGGTTTTGTGCTGACACTTCAGGCACGTGAGCAGCATATCCGTCGTTCCAAGGCAACTTCTAATATCTGTACGAATCAGGGCCTTGTGGTTACTGCATCAACCATCTATATGGCGATACAGGGTGCTCAAGGCCTGGAGAATACAGCGGCAGCCTGCCACGCAAATAACAACAGTCTGGTTGAAAAACTTATCGCTATAGATGGCGTGAAAAAGGCATTCTCAGCTCCGCAGTTTCATGAGACGGTGCTGCAGTTAGAGCAGCAGCCTGCAGCTGAGGTATTAAAAGCGTTGATGGAAAAAGGCATCCTTGGTGGATACAACCTGTCTCAGGATTACCCGGAGCTGGGTGAGGCGATACTGGTATGTACTACAGAGATGCGGACTGAAGAAGAGATTGATCAATATGCCGATGCGATGCGCGACGTTTTAAGCTCTGGCGCCACCGTAGCATCACTGGCGGAGAGTGCATAATGTTGATTTTCGAACATTCCTCAGAAGGCCGAAGAGGTGCACCACAGGCGCCGGCTGAGAAAGCACCGCTGACCGCGATACCCGAAAAGCTGTTACGTGAGGGCAGTGCAGCTTTGCCGGAAGTGTCCGAATTGCAGGCAGTCAGGCACTATACACGTCTGTCACAGAAGAACTTCTCCATCGATACCCAGTTTTATCCATTGGGTTCCTGCACCATGAAATATAATCCGCGTGCCTGTAACTCACTGGCCATGCTGCCGGGATTTCTTAACGCACATCCACTTACACCTGATGCGCAGAACCAGGGCTTCCTTGCCTGTATGCACGATCTGCAGTCGATGTTGTGTGAAGCGACTGGTATGGCGGCTTTCTCATTGGCGCCGATGGCCGGCGCGCAGGGCGAGTTCGCCGGGGTTGCCATGATCGAGGCCTACCATAGGTCTCGTGGAGATGATGCACGTAAAGAGATCCTGGTTCCTGATGCTGCACACGGTACTAACCCTGCTACTGCCGTGATGTGTGGCTTTACCGTGAAAGAGATCGCTACACTGGATAATGGTGATGTTGATATCGATGCTTTAAAACAGGCCGTGGGTCCTCATACAGCGGGACTGATGTTGACCAATCCTTCTACCCTGGGTGTGTTCGAGCGAAATATCGAAGCCATCGCTAAAGTGATACATGAAGCCGGCGGCTTGCTGTATTACGACGGTGCTAATCTCAATGCTATCCTCGGTAAAATCCGTCCTGGCGATATGGGTTTTGATGTTATCCATTCAAACCTGCATAAAACTTTTTCTACCCCGCATGGTGGCGGTGGTCCGGGTTCGGGCGCTGTAGGTGTTGCCGAACGTCTGAGACCGTTTCTGCCATTACCGGTAGTGACTGAAGAAGATGACAGTTATCGTTATCTCACTGCGAAAGACTGCCCGCAGAGTATCGGGCGCCTGTCTGCTTTCATGGGCAATCCCGGTGTATTGCTGCGTGCTTATATCTATATGCGCCTGCTCGGCAGAGAGGGTATGGTTCGTGTCGCCGAGTTCGCTACCCTGAATGCAAACTATATGATGGCAGAAGCGAAGCGCCGAGGCTTTACCCTGGCGATAAACGACCGTCGAGCCAGCCATGAATTTATTATTACTTTGAAAAATGAAGCGCGTGATTATCATGTTTCAGCGATGGATTTTGCAAAACGCTTGCTGGATCTTGGTTACCATGCCCCGACCACATACTTTCCATTACTGGTGCCGGAGTGTCTGTTGATAGAGCCGACCGAGTCAGAGGCAAAGGAAGCACTGGATGGCTTTATGGATGCGCTTGAACAGATCAAGCATGAAGCGGAAACCAATCCTGAGCTGTTACATGCGGCACCTCAGACGCTGCCGGTAAAACGTCTTGATGAAGTGAGGGCAGCTAAACAGCTTGATCTGGCTTTTAAAAAGCAGTGAATAATGAAAAGTGAAAAATGCTGAGAAACCAGTAACACTTAATCATTGTCATCTCGAACCAACGTGAGAGATCTGTTTATCAGCTACCTAAGACCTCTCGCATTCGTTCGACGTGACAGCCTGAATTAATGATTCATGTTTTTAAATTTTTCACTTTTCATTGCTGCAAACGCAGCTAAGCTTTTTCTACCCGGTTACGGCCGAATTCTTTAGCCATGTAGAGTGCTTTATCGGCGCGTTCAAGTATCGATTCGACATCGTCTGTTTCCGCATTAAACTCCGCTACACCGAAACTGCTGGTTAGATGACCGATTTTTGGGAATTTATATTGCTCGATATCGTTGCGTAAACGTTCTGCGTGTATACAGGCACCGCTGAGATTGGTTTCAGGTGCCAGGATAATAAATTCTTCTCCGCCGTAACGGGCGAAGATATCTGCACTGCGATTTGCTTTGGAGATTACCTCGGTGACTTTTTCAAGAACATCATCACCAGTCATGTGTCCATAATTATCATTTATATCTTTAAAGTTATCGAGGTCAAAAAAGATAATGGAAAAACAGCCACCATAGCGTTTGACCTTATCGATCTCGGCATCGAGGAAGTGGGCAAAATGCAGGCGGTTATAGATATGGGTGAGTGAATCCGTGAATGCCATCTTGCCCAGTCTTTCACTCAATACTTTTATGTGGGCGAGCATCAGGCCAAACAACAGGCCGGTAAAAATAGGTATGATGAAAGAAGCTGCGGTAAATTCTATCTTTAGCGCATAAACAGTATGTACGATATTCAATACTGCGGTAATAAAGCATGACAGGCTTATATAAAACAGGTAGGTAACCAGCTTTTGTGTCGTTGTAGATTTAAAATCCATAAGCATTGTCGAAAGCCGTCTCTAGTGATACTGTAAATATTCAATTAGTGTATCCTATCGCTAATTGGTTACTTTTTCACCTAATTGAACAGTTCGGAGAATAATATGACAACAGGAAAAGGTATTATTCACAGATATGCCGTTTTTTTAATACTGCTGCAGCTGGCGTTTTTCTCTGTGGCAAGTGAGGCTGGTCAGCTGGGTGATGTTAGCATGCCTGATAAGGTGACACTGGAAGGAAGCGACGTCGAGCTGCAGTTAAATGGTATGGGTTATCGAACAAAATTTGTATTCAAGGTTTATATCGCTGCGCTTTATACGGAGTCAAGCGTGAACTCACGTGACGCAGTGCTGTCACTGAAAGGACCGAAACGCGTCATCATGCATATGGTCTATGATGAAGTTGAGAGAGAGAAGATCATCGATGGCTGGAATGATGGTTTTGAGGACAATAACAGTGAACAGCAGATGGACAAGTTACAGGCGCGTATCGAAATTTTTAACAGTTATTTTCCTGACCTGAAGAAAGGTGATGCACTGTTATATGATTTTATTCCTGATGTTGGAACGCGGGTGACGATAAATGGTGAAGTGAAGGGCGTGATAGAAGGCGCCGATTTCTATGCGGCACTGCTCGATATCTGGCTGGGTGATGAACCGGCTGATGACGATCTAAAAGATGCGATGTTAGGGATAATGGATGACGAATAATGTTTTACATAGCCGTGCAACACTGTTCCGCTGCCTCGCGGAAAGTTGATTCTGCAACTACACCTGTGAGAACCCTTTCACCGAAGACGAAGCTCGGCACGCTCTGTATCCTGTGTTTACGTGCCGAGTTAAAGTTGTCCAGCAGGCGCTGATTAAACTGATCTTCAGTCCATGCATTATCGATGGTGTTTTCATCTATACCGCAGGAACCGGCGATCTCTCTTAGTTCATTTCTGTCACCGATGTTGACGCCATTGACAAAGTAGGCGTCGAACAGTTTTTCATGTAAGGCGTAGAATTTATCACGACCACATTGCTTTGCAGCTTCAGACAGCAGTAGTGCATCCCTGGAGTTGGTGATGAAATCAAGCCTGGATAAGGGGATATTTTCTTCATTGGCAATACGCTCGAGATTTTGCAGCATCTTCTGCCACTGCTCCTCAGGATAACCCAGAGAACCGATGGCTGCGCCTTTGGCCGAGGTCTCTGGGTGTATTTCCAGAAAGCACCAGTTTATTTTTAAGTCATAACTGTCACGCAGGCGCTGCAGGCGATGATGCCCGAGATAACAGAAGGGACATATATAATCACTGTAAACGGTAATCTTTAATTCAGGTAAAGTCACAATGTATATCCAAATTTAATCTATAAAGACAACGTGATAGCAATAAAACATTACTATATACCAGTATACTTTTTTCTGACATGGATTTGCCTGTTGAGTTCTGTCCATGCCGAAGAAGCTATTGCTGTTAATACAAATAGTGCCACTATTGAAATAGAGCAAGACGGCATAGGCAGCAGTGAGACACAGTGGACCATGGGCCTGGGTTTAGGTGCATTCAATTATCAATATTATCCGGGAGCAAAGGAAAGTCGTCAGATTTTCCTGCCAGCGCCTTATTTTACCTACCGCTCTCCAAGGTTTGAGGTCGATCGTGGTATCAAAAGCTTTATATATAATTCTGAAGTAATAATCATAGATATTAGTGCCGATTTTGGTCTGCCGGTGAACAGTGATGATACGATTGCACGCAAAGGTATGCCTGATCTGGACTTTGCTCTTCAGTTTGGCCCGTCTTTTGAGTTTTTGTTGAACGATAAACGGAAAAATTATTTTGATGCCCGTTTCGAAATACCCGTTCGTGTTGCTTTTACGGTAGATTTTGGGAATATGCAGAACATCGGTTATTTGCTGGAACCGCGTTTTACTTTTGCTCATCGGCGTACATCAGAAACCGGTCTTTCGCATAAAGCGACCATGGGGCTGAAGTTTGCGACCCGGGATTATCATGCCTACTATTATGATGTGGCTGCAGAGTTCGTCACACCTGTGAGGCCTGAATATAAGAGTGAAGCGGGTTTTGGCGGCAGCTTTATCAACTATCGGATCTCGTATAAGACCAGTGATTTTATCTACTGGGCCTTTGTCCGCTACCAGTCATTACGCGGTGCAGAGTTCGAAGACAGTCCGCTGGTTGTACAGAACGATTATTATTTTTTTGGTGCAGGCTTTGCCTGGATATTTGCTTCCAGTCTGTAACTTGTGTTTGCCGTATTGTTACTAGATCAACATGATGATACCGAGTACGAAGAGTAATAGTGCAAAGCTCAGGCGGAGTGTTTTTTCAGAGATGCTATGGGCAACCTTCGCGCCGAGCGGCGCTACCAGGAAACTGCTGGCAGCGACGAACAGAAATGCATCATACTGAAGATATCCCAGTGAATGATCGTTGCTAAAAGTCTTATCGTAACTGGTGAAGATGAAGGAGAGTGTACCGATCAATGCGATCGGAAAGCCGCAGGCAGCAGAGGTAGCAACCGCATTGCGCATCGAAATATTAAACCAGTGCAGGAACGGCACCGTCATCGTGCCACCGCCGATTCCGACCAGTGTTGAGATAAAACCGATGGTCATGCCACCACTTACAGCTGCTGTTCTACCGAGCTTCTTATTGTGCTGTGCCGGCTGTTTTTTTAATATCATATTGGCTGCTACTGTAAATTCAAAAATAGCGAAGAACAGTCTCAAGCTGTCACTGTTTATCGAGGATGCAAATACTCCGCCAAGTGCCGCACCGATGATGATGCCGGGGCTTAACATTAATACCAGTGGCCAGAGTACCGCCTGTCTCCTGTGATGTGCCCGCGTCGACGATATCGATGTGAGTACGATGGTCGCAAGTGAAGTCGTTAAAGCCATCTGCATCAGGTATTGTTCTGCGTAACCCTGGCTGGCAAATATGAAGAAAAGTACCGGTACGATGATAAGGCCACCACCGATACCTAACAGCCCTGCAGCGAAACCGGCGAATGCGCCGGTGAGCATATAGGCTAGAACTTCTATGATGTAACTGTCAAACAAGTTTAGCCAGCTATAGCTTTCTTATGGAGTTTTGTTACCAGGTCACAGTCCAGCAAGCTGGCGCCTTCAGCATCGCCGCTGATCACATGGAAAGGCTTTCCTGGTTCGCCCATCTGGTCGAGTACGATACAGGCTCCGGTGAAATCATGGTCTCGCGTGTAATCATTGATGGTGATTATGGTCTGTAAGCTGGCAGCTATCGTTGACTTGATGCCGTTTTCAGAATCTTCAAAAGCGATACAGTCATCTGCTGTCAGGTTCATCGCTTTTAACGCATATTCATAGATATCAGGAGCCGGTTTTTTTGCGGGGACGATATCTCCCGCAGCGATGACATCAAACCAGGCAATCGAGTCAGCACCCAGGGTATGTGTCAGTAATGCGGTAACGTTCTCAGGCGTGGTGGTGGTCGCGATAGCCAGTCGCAGGCCACGCTGCCTGGCTTCTTCGATCAGTCGTTCAACGCCGGGGCGTAACGGGATAGCGCCGGTGGATAGCAGTTCAGTGTAATGGCGTGTTTTTGCCCGGTGTAATTCGGGGATCTTTGCCATGATGTCATCGGGTGCCTCATTCTCGCCAAGAAATTTTTCAACATAGAATTTCATGCGTTCTTTACCGCCGGTAACCGCGAGCAGTTCACCATAAATTTCGACACTCCAGTGCCAGCCGATGCCATACTCGTCAAAGGCCTGGTTAAAAGCAACGCGGTGGCCGTCGCGCTCGGTATTAGACAGCGTACCGTCGACATCGAAAATTAAAGCTTTTAAAGTGGTCGTATTGTTCTGCGTATTCATAAAGACGTCATAATTTATTCGTGTAAAAATGAGGCACAGTTTACAGGATAGAAAAATGCAAAAACACTCAAAACTCGGATGGGTAGGCCTTGGTGTCATGGGCAGTGCCATGTGTCAGCATCTGATAGCTGCCGGCTACCCTATGTTTATTAACACGCGTAGTCATATCAAGGCTGAAGACCTTATAGCTGGTGGCGCGGTGTGGTGTGAAACCCCGGCCGAAGTGGCTGCGCGAAGTGATGTGGTGTTCACCATGGTAGGTCTCGAAGAAGAGGTGAGAGATGTGTATTTGTCAGCTGATGGTTTATTCGTTGATAGCATAAATGGGAAGACATTTATTGATATGGGAACAACCGCACCACGCTTGACGCTGGAGTTATCACGACTTGCGCAACAGCATGATGCTGATTTTATCGATGCACCTGTTTCTGGCGGTGATGTCGGGGCGCGGAACGCGAGTCTTTCGATAATGGCTGGAGCTGATCCGGAAATACTTGAAACAGTCAGGCCACTGTTTGAACTCCTGGGTCGCGTACAGCTGATGGGTGGTCCCGGCAGCGGTCAGCATACAAAGATGTGTAACCAGATCGTTGTTGCAGGTACCATGATCGGCGTCTGTGAAGCACTGGTCTACGCCAGTAAAGCCGGCCTCGATTGTGAGAGGTTGATCACGACGATCAATCAGGGGGCAGCTGGTTGCTGGACGCTGGATAATCTAGCGCCAAGAATGATCTCCATGGATTTTGCCCCGGGGTTTATGGTCGATCACTTCATCAAAGACCTTGGTATTGCTGTGAGAGAAACTGAAATGATGGGAGTTAAACTTCCGGGTCTAGAGCTCGCAAAGTCCTTATATGAGAGAGTCAGTAACATGGGACACGGTAAAAGTGGTACCCAGGCGTTGCTGCTCGCGTTGCAGGATATCGAGTATAGTGCTTAAGAAATCGGTATAAAAATGAGTCAGGATTTAGTCAAAAGCACGCAGACATATACATGGCAGAGTATCTTCGCCATCGTCAAACAGCATAAACCGACACTCGTGCTGGCAAATATCATAGCTATATTGGCTGCTGCCATCAGTGTGCCGGTACCACTGCTGATGCCATTGCTGGTGGACGAGGTGCTGCTCGACAAGCCGGGCAAGATCATCGAATTACTATCGGGAATATTTCCAGCGCCGTGGTTAACACCTATCAGTATCATCGTCATCGTGATGCTGCTATCAATGCTGCTCAGGCTGGTGGCATTATTGCTGGCTGTCTGGCAGACACGAGAGTTCACCAGTGTTGCCAAAGATGTGACTTACCGGATCCGGCTGGGCCTGTTGAATCACCTGCAGAAGGTATCGATGGCCGAGTATGAAGCGGTGGGCTCCGGTTCGATAACCTCTCACCTGGTGACCGATGTCACCGCCATCGATGATTTCCTGGGCGCGACACTGAGCAAGTTTATCGTCGCCGTGCTCACGGTGATCGGTGTTGCAGGTGTCCTCTTGTGGATGCACTGGCAACTGGCGTTATTCATCTTGTTGATGAACCCGGTGGTGATCTATTTCACTATGGTGATGGGGAAGAAGGTAAAACATCTGAAGCGAAATGAAAATGTCTCGTTTGAGCTATTCCAGCAGGCGCTGATCGAAACACTCGACGGTATTCAGCAGATCCGTGCCAGTAACCGCGAAGGTCATTACCTGCAGCGTGTCATCTCACGCGCAGAACAGCTGAAAAAGAATATGGTGGCTTTTGGCTGGAAGAGTGATGCAGCAAACCGCTTATCTTTCTTTATCTTCCTCATGGGCTTCGAGGTGTTTCGCGGCCTGAGCATGGTCGTGGTGCTTTTCAGTGGTCTGAGTATCGGAGAGATGTTCGCGGTATATGCCTATCTCTGGTTTATGATGGGACCTATGCAGGAGATCCTTGGGATACAGTACAGTTATTACAGCGCTAATGCGGCTATCGAGCGTATCAATAATCTACTGACGATGAAGCTTGAGCCGGAGTATGAGCATCGTAAAAATCCCTTTGCAGGCAAACATACCGTAGGCCTGAGTGTTGAAAACGTCAGTTTCAGATATGGCGATGGTCTACCGGTTCTCGACGGTGTCAGCCTGTCGATAGCGGAGGGAGAGAAGGTGGCTCTGGTCGGCGCCAGCGGTGGCGGTAAATCAACCCTGGTGCAGATCATCCTTGGCCTGTATCCAGCAGACGAGGGGCAGTTATACTTTGATGGTGTGAATCTGGAGGATATCGGGCTGGAGGTGGTAAGGGAGAATGTATCTACTGTTCTGCAGCATCCGGCGATGTTCAATGATACGGTAAAGCAGAACTTGTGCCTGGGTCGTGAGATTGATGACGCAGTTATCTGGCAAGCGTTGGAGATCGCACAGATGCGCGATATAGTCGAGCAGATGCCTGAGCAGCTGGAAAGCGTCATCGGTCGCAGCGGTATCCGGTTATCGGGTGGCCAGCGCCAGCGCCTGGCTATCGCACGTATGATCCTGGCAGATCCGAAGGTGGTGATACTCGATGAGGCAACATCATCGCTGGATACCGAAACAGAAGCAAGGCTACATGAGGCTATGCATGCCTTTTTGCAGAACCGGACCACGCTGATCATCGCCCACCGCCTGAGCGCTGTACGACAGGCTGATCGTGTACTGGTGTTTGATTCGGGTAAGATCATCGATGAAGGAAATCATCATGAGTTGATCAGCAGAGACGGCCTCTATCGCGATCTATACGGCATCAGAAGTTAGCCGGGAAATTATTCCGAGTGTTAAACTAAAGCAAACAAGTTACTGAGGACTGAACAGTGAAATCGAGAACTGCGAATAGACTGGCGATTGTATTGATACTACTGGGGTTAAGTAAGGTTGCTGTTGCGGCCAGTGTGGGTACCGGCGGTGTGAGCACGGCTTTTTCTAAAAATTCGACCAGTGTCGGCGTTGTTCTAGGGTCGGGCAGTGCATTCAATGACAACTATGTCATCCTCGGTCTAGGCGTCGGTTATTACGTGGCCAGGGGTCTTGAGATTGGAATTGATCTGCAGCACTGGTTCTCTGGAGAGCCTTCTATCACCAAGGTTAGTCCACAGATCCGCTATGTATTTACGCAGCCTAAAATAGTAAAGCCTTATGTCGGTGCCTTTTATCGTCGCACTTACTATGGCAGTTACAAGGGCATAGATCTGGATGATCAGGATTCATATGGATACCGCGCTGGTGCATATTTCTCGACAGATAATCGTGTTTATATCGGTGGCGGCGTGGTTTACGAGGAGTACAAAGATTGTATTTCTTCTACTGATTGTTCAACGACCTACCCCGAGATTCTCTTCACTGTAAGTTTCTGACCTGGCAGGCTCAAGCTTTTAGCGATGCTTCATGTTGCTTTTCAGTAATCCTATATATTAGATATTGATAATATTATTAAATTATAGTATATTGGATTAGTTCTAAATTACATACTTTTACCGATTTTGTTTAAGGAGTTTACGATGTTTAATGCAAAATTAATGGCTTCGATAGCCGTATTGATGATGGCTAGTATGCCAGTCTCTGCTAACTGGGAAGCGCTACCAGATGTGGCGCCGGCACCGGCTGACAACCCGACAACCGAGGCCAAGGTAGAGCTAGGTAAAATGCTATATATGGATCCGCGTTTCTCCTCTACAGGTACGGTTTCCTGTAACTCCTGTCATAACGTGATGGAAGGTGGTGAGGACAGCCGTACCTTCTCTATGGGTGTGCATGGCAAGACTGGTGGTCGTAACGCACCGACAGTCTGGAACTCTGCTTTTCACTCAGTGCAGTTCTGGGACGGGCGAGCTGATCTGTTAGAAGACCAGGCCAAAGGTCCTGTAACCAACCCGGTAGAGATGGGTGTTTCCGAGATCGAGCAGGCGATGGACAAGGTACGTGCGATACCAGGTTATAAGCCTTATTTCTACAAAGCATTTGGCAAAGACGCGATGACCGTTGACAATGCTGCGAAAGCAGTCGCTGCCTTTGAGCGTACATTAATTACACCTAACAGCCCATATGACAAGTATGTCAAAGGCGACAAAAAAGCCATGACTGCTCAGCAGGTCCGCGGCATGGAAACATTTGCTGCCGTCGGTTGTACATCCTGTCATTCAGGTGCAGCGTTCAATGGCCCCAAGATGCCGTTTGGACAGGGCTTTTATTCAAAATTCCCCACTTTTGCTGATAATGAGTACGACAAGAAGTATGATCTGAGTGCTGACAAAGGCCGTGAGGAAGCGACCGGTAAAGCTGCCGATGCGCATATGTTCCGGGTTGCAACCTTACGCAATATCACCGATACAGCGCCATATTTCCATAATGGCTCGGTCAATGATCTATCAGTAGCGGTTGCACTGATGGCAAAAACGCAGCTGAACAAAGATCTATCAGATGCTGAAGTAAATGATATCGTCGCTTTCCTTAGTGCGCTGACGGGTGAGTACCCTGAAATCACCATGCCGCGACTGCCTGCTACTTCCGGTTTCAGCCTGGTGGCTGACAAGTAAGCTGATATTAGTACAGACGAAAATCGACAAGATAGGTTAAAATACCCCTTTAATTAATACAGAACAGGTTACAGATCTCATGGCTACAATTGACATCACGAAGGACAATTTACAGGATACTATTGCAAATAATGAGATCGTCATTATTGATTTCTGGGCGCCGTGGTGCGGCCCCTGTAAATCATTTGCTCCTATCTATGATGCGGCCTCTGAGAAGCATGATGACGTCGTTTTTGCCAAGGTGAATACCGAAGATGAGCAGGAACTGGCGGCCAGCTTTCAGATCCGTTCTATTCCGACGCTGATGATTTTCCGTGACCAGATCGCGATTTTCTCCCAGGCCGGCATGCTGCCCGAGAGCGCGCTGGAAGAAGTGCTGGGTAAAACCCGTGAGCTGGATATGGATCAGGTCCGCAAGGAAGTCGAAGCGCAGCAGGCACAGGCACAGGCACAGCAGTAATAGTCACACTCTTCTGCTGCTCGGACAAAAAAGCCTCGATTTATATCGAGGCTTTTTTGTTCATCTTATTTAACTGAAGTCTATTTTTTTTCTTTCTTTAACTTTGCAGTCTCTGCATGCAGTGCTTTTTTAAGTGCTGCATCCTTGTCTTTATCCGCCTTTAACAGCGCTTTTTCTGCACTTGCTGCTTCTTTTAACTGTGCTTTGGTCTGCTTTAGTTCTTCCTGCAGTTGTTTTAATTTAGCATCGAGTTCACGAGCCAGTGCTTCTTCTTCGGCTGCTGCCTTCGCTGCTGTGGCCTCTGCTGCAGCCTTCTTCTTGTTGGCAGCCTTGATGGCCTTTTTGCTGACTACTTTCGGCAGCTCTTTTTTGATCTCCAGCTTTTTCACAGTGGTATTGCCAGACAGTGTTTTTATCTTTTTACGAGGACGTAATTTTGGTTTTGGCGTCTCGATACGAGTATGAGTCACTGCCGGCTTCGCGGTCTTTGGTACTGCCGACACCGGTGCCAGCATCGGCTTCACTGGAGTTCGTTTCGGCCGCAGTCCGCGTAATGCAGATTTGACGCGTTTCGTTACTTCGCCAACATCGCCATGGGCTTCAACGATATGCAGCACACTTTTATGTTTGTAGTAATCGCTGAGCGGCTGGGTCAATGTTTCAAAGATCTGTAAGCGTCGTTCTATGATCTCTTCGCTGTCATCATTTCGGTGGTGCAGCATGCCGCCGCATTCATCACATTTATCATCGATCACCGGCGGCTGTGTGAAAAGGTTGAACAGAGCGCCGCAGGATATACAGGTAAGGCGGCCGATCATGCGCTGGATCAGCATCTCGGCATCGACGTCGAACTGTAATACGGCATCAATCGGCTTGCCCAGTTTATCGAGGATATCGTCGAGTGCTTCTGCCTGAGCGATATTTCGTGGGAATCCGTCAAGAATAAAGCCCTGGTCAGCATCGGGACGCGCGATACGTTCTCGTATCATACCGATCACGATATCGTTCGGCACCAGCTGACCGGCGTCCATAATCGCTTTTGCCTGTCGCCCTAATGGTGTCTGTGCGGCCACGGCTGCACGCAACAGATCGCCCGTAGCGATCTGCGGAATATGGTACTTTTCAGTCAGGTATTTGGCCTGTGTGCCTTTGCCCGAACCCGGGGCCCCAATCAGGATTAATTTCATATTTATACTCCGCCACCCGTTATTGTTTATTATTCAGTGGCTTACATCACTTTATGTTTGTTTATAGGGAGTGAGATCAACACTATAAACAATCCCTTTTTTATATCTTAGGGGATTCTATCGATTGTTGAGAAATTGTCGAGCCTGAATCAGCTGAAACACTATATAATTGGCCATCTTTTTCTGCTATTTTGTGGTTTTAGTGTGTTTTTGCTTAAAAAGTCCATAAAAAAAACAATAAATACTTTTAATCAAATTTAATTCTATGCCGTATCGGTCTCATTATTCTGATCATTCGTTTCAGGCAAGTGTATTTAAGTTTCGGGCCATAGTGGCGGCGCTAATCTGCTTGTTGATGCTGGCCGGACTTTTATTTCGCCTGGCATGGCTGCAGATCGTCGATTACAAACATTTTGCCGACCTGTCTGAGAATAATCGCATCCGTTTGATGGAGTTGCCACCGACCCGAGGTCTCATCTATGACCGCAATGGTGTCATACTGGCAGAGAATAAACCGACGTTTCATCTCGAGATTACCCCTGAGCAGGTAGATGACATGGAGGCCACATTAGAGGGCTTGAGCGAGATAGTCAGTATCAGTGATACTGAGCTAGAGCGGTTCAGGGAGCAGTTGCGTGTACACCGTTCTTTTCAGCAGATCTCATTACGCACCCGGCTGGATGAGCAAGAGGTCGCACGGCTGGCAGCCAACCGGCACCGGTTTCCCGGGATGGATATCAATGCCCGGCTAAGCCGATACTATCCCCAGGGCGAGCTTACTTCTCATGTTCTTGGCTATGTCGGCCGTATCAATCAGAAAGATCTGTCAGTTATCGATGAAGGTAATTATCGCGGCACCACGCATATCGGTAAAACCGGGCTTGAAAAATACTATGAAGCCGAGCTGCATGGCAAGGTCGGAAGACAAAAAGTTGAAGTGAATGCCCAGGGCAGGGTGTTGCGTGTCATAGAGAAGGTCGCGCCTGAGGCGGGGAATGATCTGACGCTGAATCTCGATATCGAGTTGCAGCGAATAGCCGAACAAGGGCTGGGCGAGTTCGCAGGGTCGGTGATCGCGATCGAGCCGCATAACGGTGCTGTCGTAGTGTTCGTCAGCAAACCGGGGTTTGACCCAAATATGTTCGTACATGGTATCAGTCATAAAGATTATGACGCTCTGCAGCATGGCATGTATAAGCCATTATTTAACCGTGCTTTGTTTGGCCAGTATCCGCCAGGGTCGACATTCAAGCCATTCGTCGCACTTGCCGGTATCGAGCAGCGCAGGTTTGGCGTAAAAGAGTCGATCTTCTGTAAAGGGCATTATTTGCTGCCGGGTGATGAAACAGAAAGAAAGTACAGGGACTGGAAAAAAGAAGGGCATGGCGTGGTCGATCTGGAAGAGTCTGTCGAGCAGTCATGTGATGTTTACTATTATGAGCTTTCCTATCGTATGGGCATCGATAGCATGCATGATTTTCTCGCTCAGTTCGGTTTTGGTAAAAAATCCGGTATCGATCTGCTCGGTGAGCGTAGAGGACTGTTGCCCTCTACCGACTGGAAAAAACGCGTGCACGGAAAAGTTTGGTACCCGGGTGAAACCTTGATCGCTGGAATTGGTCAGGGATATATGCTGGCAACACCGGTGCAACTGGCGGTGGCAACCGCTGCGCTGGCGAGCCGTGGTGAGATGATCGTGCCCAGGCTGCTGAAAGAAGTGCATGTGCCTAAAGATGATACTATCAGGGAACGGGAGCCATCCAGAACCATGATCAAATTACGCCGTGAAAAGCACTGGGACGTAATCTTTGATTCGATGATAGAGGTGGTCCATGGGCCCTGGGGTACAGCGCGAGCTACCGGTTGGGGGATGAAGTTCAAGATGGCTGGAAAGACCGGTACTGCCCAGGTTTTCGGTATCGCACAGGATGAAGAATACGACGAAGAGACCGTCGCTAAAAAACTTCGTGACCATGGCCTCTTTGTTGGCTTTGGGCCTGCCGAAGATCCGGTTTTAGCCGTTGCTGTAGTCGCAGATAACGGCGAACATGGCAGTAAGATGGCACCGATAGCGAGGGATGTCATCAAGCGCTATATGGAAAAATACACATCAGGGTCATCCACGGTGAGCAAGGCTAAGTAAAAAATTACATGATCAGTACTAGCACACAATTTTTCGAATCTGATTACCAGGGAAGGACCTCACGTTTTCTGCGATTTCTTCATATCGACCCGATACTGCTGGCGAGCCTGCTGCTGCTGATGGCGGCAGGTCTGGGGATTCTGTACAGTGCATCAGATGGGTCGATCGAACTCGTGCAACGACAGGTTATCCGCCTGTCGATCGCATTTGCAGTCATGTTTATCGTTGCGCAGATCCCTCAGCATACGCTTTACTTATGGGCTCCCTGGTTCTTTGCTTTTGGCATCATTTTACTGGTTCTGGTGCTGGTTGCCGGTGATGTAGGAAAGGGTGCGCAGCGTTGGTTGAACCTCTATGTTATCCGCTTTCAGCCATCTGAAATGATGAAACTGGTGACACCGATGATGCTGGCCTGGTACCTGTGCGAGAAACCGTTTCCACCAAAAGTATCTTCACTATTCATCTCGTTGATGCTGGTTATCGTGCCGACCATGCTGATCGCCAAGCAGCCAGACCTGGGTACCTCGTTACTGGTAGCCGCCGCGGGTATTTTTGTGGTGTTTTTTGGCGGTGTTAGCTGGCGGGTGCTTTTCGGCTCTATATTTACCATGCTGGCGTTAATTCCCGTGTTATGGCAGTTCATGCATGATTATCAGAAACAGCGGGTGCTGACACTATTTGATCCACAGAGTGATCCCCTGGGCTCCGGTTATCATATAATTCAATCGATAATCGCCATCGGCTCTGGCGGGATATATGGAAAAGGCTGGTTAAATGGTACGCAGTCGCAGCTGGATTTTATTCCGGAACGTACTACTGACTTTATCTTTGCCGTGTTTGCTGAAGAGTTTGGTATTATGGGGGCAATGGTTCTGCTGACGCTGTATGCATTTATCATCATCAGGGGTCTTTATATTGCGGCAAATGCACAGGACAGTTTTGGGCGGTTATTGGCGGGCAGTCTCAGTATGACATTTTTTGTCTACCTGTTCGTTAATGTCGGCATGGTGTCAGGTATCCTGCCTGTGGTTGGGGTGCCGCTGCCACTGGTCAGTTATGGCGGAACGTCGATGGTAACGCTGATGGCAGGATTCGGTATGTTGATGTCGATAAGTACAAATCGACGATTGATTAGTAAGTAACAGAAAGTAAAATATGTATAAAAATAAAAAAGCGAAATATAAAAAAGCGTTATAGGAACAGTAATTGTATGAAAACAAGAACAGAAAACTTTCTTCAGAGAACGGTACAGATTATCCTGTTTGGATTAGTATCTGCAGTCTCTACCAGTAGCTGTGCATTCGCGACGCAGCAAAACTATGCGCAAAGAGAAGATGTTAAAGTCTTTATCAATGAGATGGTAGAGCAGCATGGGTTTGACCGTGTCTACCTGGAAAAGAAGTTTGCCAGTGCAAAGCGGCTTGATAATGTGCTTGAGTCAATAGCAAAACCCGCAGAAAAAGAACTTAACTGGGGTCAGTATCGCCCTATATTTGTTACCGAAAAGCGTACAAATAAAGGTAAGAAGTTTATCGAACAGCATAAGGTGACGTTGCAGCGCGCAGAGAAAGAGTACGGCGTACCGGTAGAGATAATCGCGGCCATCATCGGTGTCGAATCCTATTATGGTAAACACACGGGCAGATATACCGTGTTTGATTCTCTGACCACATTGGGCTTTGATTACCCGAAACGCAGTAAATTCTTTAAGAGTGAACTGAAACAGTTTCTACTGCTCTCAAAAGAAGAGAATATCGATATCGAAACAATGACTGGTTCCTATGCTGGTGCCATGGGTATGCCGCAGTTTATATCCAGTAGTTATCGACGATACGCTGTCGACTTTGACGGTGATGGTAAACGTGACCTGTGGAATAGTATAGACGACGTGATTGGCAGCGTGGCAAATTATTTCAGCGAACATGGCTGGGTGAAAGGTGGGGAGGTTGCTTCCCAGGTGACCGTTACCGATACATCGATCGTAAAACCGGGTAATCCGCAAAAGCCATATACCACGCTGGCCCAGTTAAGGGCGCAGGGCGTGAAGATGAAACAAGGGCTGGATGGTAAAGAGGAAGCTACCCTGCTGAAACTCGAGACCAGTCGCGGCGATGAATACTGGGTCGGCCTGAAAAACTTTTACGTGATTACACGCTACAATCATAGTGAATTATATGCAATGGCCGTTTTTCACTTAAGTGAAAAACTCTAACTCCTGTAGAAGCCGGATGAACGTTAATGTATAAAAATAAAATAATAACAGTTCTTTTGTTTTCTTCATTAATATTGTCTTCATGTGGAGAGATAAAAGACAGCGCGCCGACGAATTACTCGAAACAGTGGCATGAGATACCCGACGCAGTGCCTGTTTCAGTCAAGCCGAGTAAGTACGGTAATCCGAAAAGCTATGAGGTGTTCGGTAAGACCTATTATGTGAGAGATTCTGCAGATGGCTTTCGGCAGAAAGGCATCGCCTCCTGGTATGGGAATAAATTCCATGGTGAGCGTACCTCTAGCGGTGAAGACTACAATATGTACGCGATGACAGCGGCACATAAGACACTACCGATTCCTGTCTTCGTCGAGGTCACTAATCATGATAATGGCCGTAAGGCAGTAGTCAAGGTAAATGATCGCGGCCCTTTCCACGAGGGAAGGATCATCGATCTGTCTTATGCTGCTGCTACCAAGCTTGGCGTCGCACAGGCAGGCACCGCCAACGTCTCGATCCGGGTGGTCACCACCGAAGAAGATAGAAATCGTCAGCGTAGTGCGTCTATAGTTGAATCTCCTGATTCATATGGTGATAAACTCTATGTACAGGTTGCTGCCTTCACTACCGAAGAAAATGCCCTTTCGCACCTCGGTAAACTTCAGGGGCAAGGTTTTAGAGATGTCAGGCTGCATATCGAAAGCAAAAAAGGGAAAGCTCTTTATCGGGTCAGGATCGGACCTCTGCCATCCGAAAACGTAGCAAAGCAGGTGCTCGCCCAGCTTAAGCAGAACGATCATCAGAACATAAAGATTATCAGAAACAATTAAAAACAGTCACCAAGAACTGTGCCAGAACCGTGACGCAGTCAAGCGCATCACAGCAAATGATACAAAATATACATTGAAACAAAAGCAGCACTTGTGTGTTGCCTTAAAATAATAAAAGCTGTTGAAAGAGAGTTAAAAGAAATATTCCATGAAATATTCAAGCAAGTTGTATCCTAATAAAAATATCCCCAATCTCCTGATCCTGACACTGCTGTTCCTGGTGTTTAGCCGCGTACATGCTGCGCTACCGGTACCTGCGCCACCAGAGGTGGCTGCAAAAAATTATTTTGTCATCGACTTTGCCAGCGGCAAGGTTCTGGCTGAAAAAAATCCTGATGAAAAGATTGAGCCGGCAAGCATAACCAAGCTGATGACTTCTTATGTGGTATATAAGGAGCTGGAAGCAGGTCGGCTCGCTATGGATGATATCGTCGATATCAGTGAGAAGGCATGGCGTATGGGTGGTTCAAGGATGTATCTTGAAGTAAATACCAGTGTCTCTGTGTACGATCTCATGAAAGGCCTGATCATCCAGTCAGGAAATGATGCCAGTGTAGCGCTGGCGGAGCATATCGCTGGCACTGAAGATGCCTTCGTACAGCTGATGAATCAGTATGCCATCGAGCTGGGTATGGAAGATACCAATTTCGTGAACAGCACAGGCTGGCCAGACAAGGATCACCTGATGTCTGCACGCGATATCGCAACGCTTTCGGCAGCGCTGATCAAAGAATTTCCTGAGCACTATACCTGGTATGCTGAAAAAGAGTATACCTATAACAGTATCAAGCAATATAACCGCAATAAACTGTTATGGCGAGATGATACAGTCGACGGTATAAAAACAGGCCATACCGAGTCAGCAGGTTACTGTCTTGTCTCTTCAGCGGTGCGCTCCGATATGCGTGTCATCTCGGTCGTGCTCGGAACCGATAGCAAGAAAGCGCGGGCTAACGTCAGTCAGGCGCTGTTGAATTACGGTTTTCGTTTCTACGAATCACATACCCTTTATGCCGAAGGTGAAGTCCTGAGCCGTCCAAGAATCTGGAGCGGCGAGTTTCAAAACCTGACCGTCGGCCTGGCTGAGGATCTTGCCATAGCGATCCCGCGTGGTGCATATGACAAGCTGGATGCGACCATGGATATCGACAAGAATATCGAAGCACCTGTAGCCAAAGGGCAGCAGATCGGGGTAGTAAAGGTTTCGCTGGATGGTGAGTTGCTGGAGACTATGCCGCTGGTAGCGCTGGAGACGGTAAACGAAGGAAGCCTGTTCCAGCAGGCAAAAGATTATTTCCTCCGAATGATTAATTAGTCGTAACTAAAAAAATGAACGGGGCGTTATGGCCGGTAGGTAAAGTACTTGAATAAGGCATCGAATATAATCTATCTGAACGGCTCCTATATGCCTGTCGAAGAAGCCACTATCTCAGTAATGGATCGTGGTTTTCTTTTTGGAGATGGTATCTATGAGGTCGTCCCTGTTTTTGGAAATAAGCTGTTACGTGCCAAAGGCCACCTGGATCGGCTGAAGAACAGCCTTAGCCGTATTAGTCTGCAGAATCCCTGCAGCGATGAAGAATGGATGCAGATCTTTATCGGTCTGCTTGAGAGAAACGCAGGTGATGACCGTGCTATCTATCTGCAGATATCGCGCGGCGCTTATGCAAAGCGTGACCTCGCTATAAAGACAGAATATCCGCCAACGATATTTGCTATGGTGCTGCACGTCACGCCGCCCGATATCGAGGTTGTATCAGCGGGTATCTCTGTCATCACGGTCGATGATTTTCGCTGGCACGCCTGTGATATAAAATCAACCTCATTGGTCGCCAATGTCATGCTGAAACAGCAGGCCACTGCCGCGGGTGTTGATGATGCTATCCTGATCAGGAATGGCATGCTGAGCGAAGGTACTGCGAGCAATGTTTTCGTCGTTAAGGATGGTGTCTTGAGTACGCCGCCGACCGGGCATGAATTGCTGCCTGGTATTACCCGTGACCTGGTTATTGAAATCGCAAAAAATAACGCCATATTAGTTGAACAGCGTGATATCAAAGCAGCTGAGCTGCTCGATGCTGATGAGATATGGATGACCAGTTCTACCCGCGAGATTGCACCTGTTATTCAGCTGAATGGCGAAGTGGTCGGTTCGGGTAAGGCGGGAGATATGTGGAAGCGTGTTGTTGATATGTACCAGGAGCATAAGCGCTTACTGCGTGTCGGTAAAGTGATATAGCCCCTTGTGGCGCCAATATAACCTGATCAAACGAATTATGACAGACGAAAAAGATATCAAATTACATGAACTGACGCTGGAAGAGGGAGAGACCTTGCTGAAGTTTCCCTGTGAGTTTCCGATCAAGGCGATGGGGCTGGCTTGTGATGAACTCGAGATCGCAGTGATCGAGATCATCAATCGTCACGTCGAAAACCTGGCGGAGGATGCACTTCGCATGAAGCCAAGCAAGAATGGTAAGTACACCTCTATCACCATCACTGTCACTGCCCATAGTAAAGATCAGCTCGATGCGATCTATATGGATCTGACTGCCTGTGAGCATGTCTCCATCGCTCTCTAACGAGAACACGATTTCAATCTATAGTAATGCGTGCCGTCATTCGTCATCTTGGTGAAGTCGATTATCTGAAGACATGGCAGGCAATGCAGCAATTCACCGATTCCAGAGACGGGTCTACGGCTGATGAGATCTGGTTTTTGCAGCACCCGCCGGTTTATACACTGGGAAAAAACGGTAAACCCGAACATATATTAAACCCGAAGGATATACCGGTCGTGAATTCCGACCGCGGCGGCCAGGTCACCTATCATGGGCCCGGTCAGATCATCGTGTACACACTGCTGGATCTGAACCGGCTAAATATAGGTGTTCGTGAGCTTGTTACCCGCCTCGAGCAGAGTGTCATCGAGCTGTTGGCCGATTACGGTGTCGACTCCAGCGCCAGGCGTGATGCGCCGGGCGTCTATGTAAATAATGCTAAAATAGCGGCTTTGGGACTGCGGGTACGTAAAGGCTGTAGTTTTCACGGCCTTGCATTGAACGTGGATATGGACCTTGAGCCATTCCGTCGGATCAATCCCTGCGGTTATGAAGGGCTGGAAGTTACCCGCTTAAAAGATATCATCAAAGATATAGAAATCGAGAATGTGGTCGGCGATCTGCAGCAGCAATTATTGAATAAATTTGCATTATGAGTAATCAATCTACAAGCAGTGATAAAAATGCCAACAAGGTAATCATCGGTGAAAAATTAAAAGGTGCAGAGAAAGTCGCGCGTATCCCGATCAAGGTGAAGCAGCCTGCCGAGCGTTTGCGCAAGCCGAGCTGGATCCGTGCCAAATCACCGTTTCATCCCAATGTAAAAAAACTCAAATCAGTGTTGCGCGAGCAAAAACTGTTCACCGTCTGTGAAGAGGCGGCCTGTCCGAACCTCGGCGAGTGTTTCGGCAAGGGTACCGCTACATTCATGATCATGGGTGAGATATGTACCCGACGCTGCCCGTTCTGCGACGTCGGCCATGGCCGACCCAATCCGCTGGATACGGATGAGCCTTTACACCTTGCTGAAACCATCAAAGCGATGGCATTAAGGTATGTCGTCATCACCTCTGTCGATCGCGATGACCTGCGTGATGGCGGTGCCGCACACTTTGTCGAATGCATCGAAAAAACGCGTGCCCTGAATCCAGAGATCGAGATAGAGATACTGGTGCCCGATTTCCGAGGGCGTATGGATGTTGCGCTGGAAATAATGCATAACGCGCCACCCGATGTGTTCAATCACAACCTTGAGACCATACCGCGTTTGTATAAACAGTGCCGTCCGGGTTCAGATTATCAATGGTCGCTGGATCTGCTGCAGCGTTTTAAACAGGCGCACCCGGAAGTGTCGACTAAATCAGGCCTGATGCTGGGGCTCGGTGAGGATATGCAGGAAGTCGTCGAGGTGATGAAAGATATGCGAGCCCATGATGTCGACATGCTGACGCTTGGTCAATACCTTCAGCCCAGCAAGCACCACCTGGCGGTGGAGCGTTATGTCGATCCGTCCGAGTTCGATGAGCTATACCGGATCGGTATGGAGCTGGGCTTCAAACATGTCGCCAGCGGTCCTATGGTACGTTCCTCATATCATGCCGACCTGCAGGCACATGGCGAGTTTAAAGGCTAATGAGTATCGTCATTGCGAGGAACGAAGCAATCTCTTTAAGCGACCGTATTGCTTGCATAAGATTGCTTCGTTCCTCGCAATGACGTTAATTTTATTAATATTTATAGTAGAGAATAGATATGGGCTTCATCTTCAAACCAGTACGCTGGATCCTGGGACAGATAATAATTTTCATCGACTGGGCAACACGCCCAAAACCGATACAGCGATCAGCTGAAGCACAGGCAGAAGTTGATAAACAGACAGAGAATATGGCGTTATACCATTTCCAGATGTGTCCTTTCTGCGTGAAGACGCGACGCCAGATCCATCGCCTGGGATTAAACATAGAGAACCGTGATGCACGTTATGATGAGAAATGGAACCAGGAGCTTATCGATGAGGGCGGCAAATACCAGGTGCCCTGTCTGAAAATAACCAGGGAAGATGGTTCTGTGGAATGGATGTATGAATCGACTGATATCAATCAGTAC
>JABDRN010000111.1 GCA_013041745.1 Gammaproteobacteria bacterium | reverse complement strand
CATAGAAAGGTTTTTTAAGTTGTATGTTACAAGTTGTAAGTAAAAGCTAAAAAACAAGATGCTGCTGACTTACAACCTGTAACTTAAAACATATAACCCGCTTTTAAACGTATTTCGCCATCTTTTTCGGATACAGCGAGTCGACCCTGCCGACGATCTTCTCGTCTGGCTTATAAGCGATGGTCGGATCCTTGGCGGGATATGTCAGGCTGTACAGGAAGTGGCGCATGCAGTTGATCCTGGCGCGTTTCTTGTCGTCTGACTTGACCACCACCCATGGCGCATCGGCCGTATCAGTATGGAAGAACATGGTGCGTCTTGCCTCGGTGTAATCGTCCCACTTGTCTAGCGACTGCAGGTCGATCGGGCTGAGTTTCCAGTGCTTCAAGGGATCATGTGAGCGTGAGTGGAAACGGCGCAGCTGCTCCTGACGGCTGACCGAGAACCAGTATTTACGCATGATCATGCCTGAATGAACCAGCATGCGCTCCAGCTCAGGTGCGGTGCGCAGGAACTCCAGGTGCTCTTCAGGTGTGCAGAAGTGCATAACACGCTCCACACCTGCGCGGTTGTACCAGGAGCGGTCAAACAGGACGATCTCGCCATTGGTTGGCATCTGCTCGACATAACGTTGGAAATACCATTGCCCCAGCTCCTTGTTTGTCGGTTTTTCAAGTGCGACTACATGTGCCGAGCGTGGGTTCAGGTGCTCCATAAAGCGTTTGATGGTGCCGCCTTTACCGGCCGCATCTCGGCCTTCAAAAAAACCGCAGATACGTTTTTGTTCTTCTTTTACCCATGCCTGGACTTTTAACAGTTCGGCCTGCAGCAGCTGTTTTTCGTGCTCATACTCTTTGGTGCTGATCTTTTCCGGGTAAGGGTATTCGCCCAGCTCGTAACTGACCCGCAGCAGGTCACTGGCAGAGATGATGTCCGGTGATGCCAGGACCTTTTCAGGGTCTGACATTTCAGCAAGGATATCCTTGAGATCTTTCTTCGTGCGCTTTTTGGACTGTGTTTTTGGCTTGGCTGTTTTTTTAATGCTTGTATTTTTGGTATCCATGATATCTACGCTATGTTGAGAATGAACGAACCTGAAATTTTAGCAAATTATAGTGTGTATTATAGTTGACCAGGGTCATGAAAATTGCGGTTTCAGAATGGTTCCAGTACGTTGGAATCAATATCTGGTAGTGAAGGCTTGAACATTGACAGGATAATAGTCATTATCGGTAACTATACTTTAAAAGGAGCTTTTTCATGACTGATATCTTCGACCTGATCTTTAACTTCTGGGTTGGTTTTGCCGTACTGTCCATCGTACTGGTGAAGGCCTCGATAAAATTCGTACCGCAGAACCGTGCCTATGTTGTCGAGCGCTTCGGTAAATACAATAAGACAATGGAGGCGGGTCTGAATTTTCTGGTTCCTTTCATAGATAAGGTCAGTTACGACCGTTCGCTGAAAGAGCAGGCGGTCGATGTGCCGAGTCAGGCTGCGATAACGCGCGATAATATCTCCCTGGTGGTCGACGGCGTCCTGTACCTGAAAGTGCTGGATCCATTTAAAGCATCATACGGTGTTGAAAACTATATATTCGCGGTGATGCAGCTGGCGCAGACTACCATGCGCAGTGAGATCGGCAAGATAGAGCTGGACAAGACATTCGAGGAGCGAGAAGCCCTGAATACTAATATCGTGGCACAGATCAACGAAGCATCAGCTCCCTGGGGAGTCCAGGTTTTGAGATATGAGATCAAGGATATCGAACCACCACGTACCGTGCTCGAAGCCATGGAGCGGCAGATGAAGGCTGAGCGTGAGAAACGCGCTGTCATCCTTGAATCCGAAGGTGAACGCCAGTCAGCGATCAATGTTGCCGAGGGACAGAAACGGTCGATAGTGCTGGCGGCGGAAGCTGATAAGGCGCAGCAGATCCTGCAGGCAGAAGGTGAAGCACAGGCGATCATAGCGGTTGCGGAAGCCCGTGCCAATGCGCTGGAAGTGGTCGGTGCAGCCGCGATAGAAGAAAAAGGTCAAAAAGCCATCCAGCTTGACCTCGCGGAGAGTGCTATTCAGGCGAAAGAAGCGATTGCCAGGGAGTCATCTGTGGTGCTGTTGAGCGATGAAAAGACCAGTGCGTCTAATATGGTTGCCGAGGCGATGACCATTATTAATGCCATCAACAGGAAAAATGATGACAGTGCAGGTGGAGCTTAGTCGTGGTCGAGTATATCAATGAAAATCTATCCGGATTCTGGATCGCGCTGGGATTCGCCATGCTGGCTGCAGAGGTTCTGGTGTTCGGCTTTACCACGATCATCTTCTTATTTGCCGGCCTGGGTGCTTTGGCTACCGGCTTACTGATGAGTATAGGGGTGATACCTGAGACCTGGATTGCCGGTACCGCCTGCTTTGGTATCGCTACCGGGGTCAGCAGTGCGATCCTATGGAAGCCGCTGAAGTCGTTGCAGGATAACTCGGTACCAGTGAAAAAGCCGACCAGTGATCTAGTCGGCCTGGAATTCGTATTGTCCGATGATGTTTCCGCTAATTCACCGGGTCGCTACCGTTATTCCGGTATCGACTGGGTGGTCGAGATCGATGGCAGCAGTGATGTCGAAACCCTGTCAAAAGGTGAGCGGGTCTCGGTGATATCGCTTGATGTCGGTGTTTTACGTGTCGTTCGAGCTGCCTGATTAGTATCCGGCAAGTCTTATAAGGGTAATAAAAAACCCGGTCAGTGAGCCTGGCCGGGTTTTGTTTATAGCAAGTGAGCAGATTAAATTATTTAATCTTGGCTTCCTTGTACATTACATATTTACGTACCACTGGATCGAATTTTTTCATCTCGAGTTTTTCAGGCATAGTGCGTTTATTTTTGGTCGTTGTGTAGAAGTGACCGGTTTTCGCAGATGACACCATTTTAATTTTATCGCGCATGATATTCTCCTATTCCCGGATCTGGCCGAGCGTTATACTTTTTCGCCACGAGAGCGCATTTCGGCTAAAACTGTATCGATACCTTTTTTATCGATGATACGCATGCCGTTAGCAGATACGCGCAGTTTCACGTGACGGTTCTCACTCTCTACCCAGAAACGATGGCTGTGCAGATTCGGTAAGAAACGGCGTCTTGTTTTATTATGAGCATGGGATACGTTGTTACCGGCTACCGGGCGTTTTCCAGTTACCTGACATACTCTAGACATTGTAATTACTCCAAAACATAAACAAGGCCTCGATGTATGAGGCCTCTGAAAAATTGAGCCGGCAATTCTAACGGAGAAACCTGTCGCTGACAAGTAAAATAGTGGGTAAATTTTAGCCGCATCATGTGCTCATATCGGCAGGCTTTGCCATGTATAATAGCCGCCTGAGCCCTGTTGCCACCTGTAAACCCTTTTGATACTAAGCTAATAACGGCCGTTAGTACTATGGCAGTGGCAAATTAACAGTCCAGAGAATGGTTACCATGACGTCAGATATCGTATTTATAGAAGACTTGCGCATCGATACTATCATCGGTATCTATGACTGGGAGCGTGAAGTAAAACAGACCATCGCGCTGGATATCGAGATGGCGGCAGATAATACAAAAGCTGCAGCCACGGAAGATATAGATGACGCGTTGAATTATAAAGCCGTGGCCAAGCGCCTCATCGCTTTTACTGAAGACAGCCAGTTTCAGCTGGTGGAGACGTTGGCCGAGCGGCTGGCTGGAATCATCCTCGACGAATTTGATGTTCCCTGGTGCCGTTTGAAACTGAGCAAACTGGGCGCGGTGACGGGATCGCGCTCGGTCGGCGTGATTATCGAACGCGGACATCGCTGAGCATACCGGTTATGGCTACTATCTATATCAGCCTGGGCAGCAATATCGATCGTGAAAAGAATACCCGTGCTGGTGTCGAAGCACTACAGCGGGCGTTCGGCGAGCTGAACCTGTCCTCGGTCTATGAGAGTGAAGCGGTCGGTTTCGAGGGTGATGCATTCTATAATATGGTCATTGCCTGTGACAGCGTGATGCCGGTCCATGAGACTAACCGGGTTCTGCGAGATATCGAAAATGCCAACGATCGTGACCGCAGCGGTCCGAAGTTCTCATCGAGGACGCTGGATCTGGACCTGTTGTTATACGATGACCTGGTAATGGATGAACAGGGTTTAAAACTTCCGCGCGGTGAGATATTGAAGAATGCTTTCGTACTGTGGCCATTAGCAGAGATAGCACCGCATCTGAAACACCCTGAAACCGGTGTCAGTTATGCCGATATATGGTCTGCATTTGACAAGTCAAAACAGAGCCTCAAACCCATCGATTTCTCTTTTTAAATATTT
>JABDRN010000096.1 GCA_013041745.1 Gammaproteobacteria bacterium | reverse complement strand
GATAATGCCAGATGAGGACATCAGGCTGGCAGATGGTGACCAGATCGTATTCTGTGGCATGCGAGAAGCGATGAATAGCATGAACTGGACATTGAATGTTATGACCAGCCTTAACTACATTATGAATATTAAGGATGAGCCCGATTCATACCTGCTCAAGATGCTCATGCGTAAGAAATACAAAGGCGCTGAACGCAGAGACACCTCGCGCTAGTATTCTGCTCAGCTCTGCACGACAATCGTCGAATCCGCTGTTATAATCTGCCGCAAATTATAAAACCCAGTAACTGTCTCGATAGCTCAGCTGGATAGAGCGGCCCCCTCCTAAGGGGCAGGTCGGGGGTTCGACTCCCTCTCGGGACACCAATTAAAAAAAACAGGTACCGCTATGTCTACAGTTACACTAGAAACCACCCTCGGCAATATCGTCATCGAACTCAATGAAGAAAAAGCACCAGCTACGGTAAAAAACTTCCTCAGTTACGTTAACGATGGTTTTTTTGATGGCACCATATTCCACCGTGTTATCCCTAACTTCATGATCCAGGGTGGCGGCTTTATGCCAGGCATGGTACAGAAACGCACAGAGGACCCGATCAAGAACGAAGCTGACAATGGCCTGGCAAACGAGCGTGGCACCATCGCCATGGCGAGAACCAATGATCCGCATTCAGCGACCGCCCAGTTTTTTATTAACCACAATGACAATACATTCCTTAACCATACCGCACCCACAGCCTCTGGCTGGGGCTACTGCGTTTTCGGCAAGGTGACCGATGGCATGGACACCGTAGACAAGATCGCTGCAGTCAGTACCGGTAACGACAGCGGTCACGCAGACGTGCCGCTAGAGACCATCACCATCAACAAAGTGACAGCGGCATAATCAAGCGATGAAAGACATCGTCTTCATCTCCGACCTGCACCTCGCCCCTGAACGTCCTCAGATCATCGAGCTGTTCTTACGATTTGCTGATGAAGTCGCAGCGGCTGCAGACGAACTCTATATCCTGGGTGACTTTCTCGAATACTGGCTGGGCGATGATGATCCTTCACCGGCGCTGAAACCGGTATTCGACAAGATCATAGAGCTGTCAGATAAACATCAGACGAAAATATTTTTCATGCATGGCAACCGTGACTTCCTGGTCGGCAATGGACTGGCAGAACGCTGCCATTTTGAACTCATCGACGACCCTCATAAGATCACGATACATGGCCGGGATGTATTATTGATGCATGGCGATACCCTGTGTACCGACGATATCGAATACCAGAAGTTTCGCCACGTGGTCAGATCCGAACAGTGGCAGCAGGATATCCTGAGCAAGAGCCTGGAAGAGCGTATCCAGATCGCCAGGAACCTGAGGGACCAGAGCCAGAAGTCGACCAACGAAAAAGAAGAGACCATCATGGATGTCAATCAGCAGGAAACCGACAAGACATTCATCGACAATGATGTCGACAACATCATTCATGGCCACACCCACCGCCCGGCCATCCATCACAGAGCGGTCAATGATCACGACACGACAAGAGTCGTATTGGGCGACTGGTTCGAGACAGGCAGTTACCTGAGAGTCAATGATTCTTCCGAATTCAAACTGCAGACATTCAAATAGTCAGTAATAAACTTAAGGATAGTGTGTCATCAACCAGCACCACTGTCATATCAACAAAGACCAATGTCATCTCGACGCAAGGAGAGATCTAAAACTTCAGCACAAGGGCACCGGTCTTTTATAGCCTCACACGATAGATCGGTCTCCTTGTCAGTACTAAGGCATAGGCAGCCTGGATTCCCGATCTATCGAAAACTGTCGATAACTCTCGGGGTACTTAAATTTAGCCGGATCGATAGAAATTTTATCATAGGTGATCAATATCCTTGATCGGTCATTACTGTGCCACTCCTGTATCGGCAGACCTTTCTCGTAATAGGCACCATTGTTGTATACCTGATCGGCATAAAAGCAGGCATCCTGGAACTCACTTATCTTGTTATCTACCATGTTGACCTGCTGACCGGAGACCACCTTCTGGTAGTTCTGCAAGATCCCCCGAACCTCGGGCAACAGGCCTTCCACCAGCTGTATCTCGGTACAGGTCTCTTCTTCAGTTCTTTTATCTTTTTTTACAAAAACCCGGTAGTTATAGATAGCCTTGCCTGAAACGTTGGGCGCATCGGCCAGCTCGAGATATTCAACCTGGGCTTTAACCGGCGAGTCATCCTCAGAGAACGCTTTCTCCTTTATCACCAGTATAGACTTATCATGATGCGCAACGCTGTAAATCACTTTATCTTTATCATCATAGATAATATAACCACTCTCCTCGCCAGCTTCATCGATGCGTATATAACGGTCTGATACCAGCATCGTCACTTCATACTCATCTGTACCTGGCTCACGCTCGATATACGAAAGCTGGTAGACCTCCAGTGTCTGCTTGCTGTTCTCTGTATTGGGTTTCGCCGCCAGGTCAAACGATAAAAAGAACGCCACCAGCATTACAGGAATAATGTTTCTTAATTTGGTTGTCATGATCATTACTCATAATAGAAAAAACGTAGGGGCATCTCTCATAGCCTCAAAAGATAGAACTCTCCCTGAACATAAAACATCTTACTCTAAAAGTGTTTCAGCAGGCTATCCATCTCTTGCTGACTGAATCCAGCTTCGATACGCGCCTCGGTCTCGAACGGTCCAAATTTAGCACCCTGCATATATTTTTCAATCAATCGCAGGAATGTCTTTTCCGGCGCCAGATTTCGCTGACTACAGAGGGTCTTGTACCAGTGTGTACCGATTTTGACATGGCCGATCTCCTCATCAAAGATAACCTGCAGAATGCCTATCAACCGCTCATCACCGGTAGACTGCAACTTCTTTATCATACCGGGCGTCACATCCAGTCCCCTTGCCTCCAGCACGCGAGGTACCAGCGCCATCCTCACCAGTACATCGAAGTCGGTCTTCACCGCCATCTCCCATAATCCATTATGTGCTGCCAGATCGCCGTATGACATAGCATGAGACTCGAGATAATCAGACAGCATGGTGAAATGTTTCGCCTCTTCAGCCGCCACCTTGAGCCAGTCCGTGTAATACTGCTTTGGCATATCCTGAAAACGGTACACCGCGTCCAGCGCCAGATTGATGGCATTGAACTCAATATGCGCGATAGCATGCACCAGCGTTAAACGCCCCTTCAGACTGGCAAAGTTACGTCGTGGGACATCACGGGCGTCGACAAGTTCGGGTTTCTCGGGGCGACCGGGTATGGGTAATGGCATCACATCGGACAACGGATTTAAATCCAGCTTACCGGCTAGCCAGCCTGCTTGTAGAGACAACACAGCCTCGACTTTCTGCTGCGGGTCGTCGAGCAGCAGGCAAGCAAGCGCCTGCTCAAACAGATTGGTCGTTTTATGGTACATCGGCGCGCAGTTTAGCAATAAAAGAGGCCTGAAAATCAGGCCTCGATCAAAATAAGAGAAGCTTTTGCCAGTGTGACTACTTTATAAACATTTTATCTGTATATCTTAAAAGGAGCTCTGGCGCTTGATTTATCGCGCAGCACAAATAAAAAAGCACCCCGTCAATCCATAGTGGGGTGCTGTCAGCCTTACATTTTGGGGTGCTGCTTGCCGAGCTTCCTTGCTCAGTGACATCCATGTAACGGCTGTACTAACTATAGTTGCATCCCGGATTTTATCCGTAGGAATTTTTCCCTATTACTGCAAATAGGAGTAATAGGGGTCAGAGAGTAATTGTTTCTAATATACTAAATAAAGACATAATCAATTGCACTTATCTCTTTAACACCCGGACGAGCAGTAGCAAGCCCTCAATGAATACCAAATTAACATCAGTACGAATTCGCAGGCCCCACAACTCCTGCCCTGATCTGGTAAACCGCGGGGACGTTAATCTCGATTGTGCAAGGTCAACTGAGTGAACGGTATCTCCCAGTCATTCTCTGTACAGGCATCCACGCACCAGCGCTGGATGGCACGTCTTAGACGGTTATACAGCGGCGCCTGCACTCCCTTGAAATCGGCGAGAACCACCAGGTCCAGCGAAGAGGTATTGGCGGACTGAAATTCAACATTCAGCTGAAGCAGATCCGGTCCGTAACCTTCCTCTTCAATATTCTTTAGCAGATGGGCTTTCAGTATCTGCAGCATGGAGGTGGTACTGATCGACTGTAAGTTGTAACTGACTCCGATCGTCTCCTTGAGGCGGAAATTGACACTGAGGTTGCGCGGAGACTGGCCCAGGAAATCCTGAGTGAGGTAAGTCTTGCGTGCGCCGCCGCGCTCGACCAGTTCGACGAGTTCATGGGAAATTCCGACCACTTTCCCTCTGACGCCATCGCTCAACAGAACCCAGTCGTCTTTTCTGCAGGGGAACCAGGGCTCATCACCTTGTGTGGGTCGGGACTTCAGGTCTACCAGATTCTCAATCGCGATTCTCTGACTGATTCCGGCGTCCGGATTATCCAGCTGGGTAAAGATGTCTATCTTTTTGACCCGCCACGGCAGCCCCTCCAGAAAAATCCGTTCCCCCTCACGAACGGATCCGATATTGAGGTATATCCGTATCTGCTGCCAGTAGCGCGGGATTGCAGTCCTCAATGTCCAGGCCGCACCCAGCAAAAGCAGTATGCCGAGGCTGAACAGCACCCAATCCTCGGCCACGTAGAAAACCACCATCGGTCCGATTATCGTCAAAGTGATGGTGATCATACGGTGCATCAGATCCAGCAGTCTGATGTTGAATCTACGGTGTTCCATGCGGTAACCGGGGACCAGCCGCTTCATCAGCGTGTGCGACAGACGTGACAATACCAGAATGACGAAAACCACCAGCAGTGCCTGGGTAAGATAGAGACCCCTTTTCTGGAAGAAGGATTTCAAATAGGTTTGCGATGCATCGGTAAAAGAGGTTTCCGCGTTCTCTATCCTGCTCAACTGTAACTCTAGCGCCTGCAGTTGACTCTCCATATTTGCCAGATGCCGCTTCCAGTCGTCAAGAATATCATCCAGATACTTTTTCAATGCTTTATCTTCTGCATTTGAAATCAAAGCGGAAACATTCGCTATCGCATCCTTGGCCTTAGGGATTCTTGTCTTGTAAAAAGTGATCTCTTCCCGGATATCCGATTTCTTACGGACTTCGCTGGTCATATGCTTCATCTCCCTGATGACCGGTTCCATCAGGGAGAGCATTTCAGCCGTGAGATCGAAGCTCTTCTCCTGTTTAGTGCTAATCGCAAAGAAGCCGATGCCGGCGGCGATTTCGACAAAATTCGCTTCAAGGCGGTCCATCTCCTCATGCAGCACAGTAAGCTCCTCCTGCAACTCCTTTTTCTCAGAATCGGAGGGCGATGAACGGAGCTGGCCTTCTATCTCCTTGATCTGGGCCTGCAAGGTAGAACGCAGCTTGGTAAACTTTTTCAGGGTAGTCAGCGTATCGACCACTTCCGGCTGTTCGGGAGAGTTTTGAGCTGGCTCTTCTGCCCATGTGATGGAAGATAATGACAGCAACAGCAAACTTAAAAAATATAACCTAATCATCAGCCTCACCTTGTCAATCAATATTTGGCAGTATACAACATCACACCTTCGAACAAGTACAGGGTGCATTATTACATTCACCCAAGACTTGACGAGAGTCTCTTTTCGGTCTCAAGCAGTAGTTCAGTAACTGTAAGAAATTCTGAATACTGTAAACTCACGATTACACTTTTATATATAATCCAGGCAAAGATAACCTTGTAACTTATTGATAAACATATGAACCATGTATTTTAGGCATGTATTATGCTTCTTTTTTATGGAGTTAAGTATTAAGACAAGAGTCTTTCGGTTATGGAAAAAATATTTACTGGTTACTTACCGACTGAAACGGAAGTTGCGGATATTGCGGTGAAGTTTCATTTTACTGATATAACTGAATTACGTTACAGTATTAATAATGCATATTGGCAACTGAAGATATTTAGTTACGCAAAGCGTTCCCTACGTGATCCAACAGTATTAATAAAAGAATTAAATAAACGCTGTAAGGATATGCAGCAAGTTATATCTTGCCTAGGCATGCCCGAGCTTTCATGCCTGCAAGATAATTACGACGACGATGTTGATAGCTTCCTGTGCGAGATAACTAATAACTTATCCATGCTAGAACGTCTTACACAAAATACTCTCATTAATACACCCTCTGCTGTAATAATCGCTAAGAAAATCCCTGTCTGGTGGTTCGTCTGGGAATTAGCCGATCTATGGAAATCTGAAAAAAGGGAAATGCCGAGGTGTAGTTATTCTACTATTAATGGTTATACGGGTAACTTCTACCGTTTCGTACTGGAATGCGCATCTTTAGATAGCAATAGAGTGTATGTTACTGGCGATATTATAAGAAACGTACTCAAAAAGTGGGCTAAAACCAACCCGATGTATACAAGAGCGATGTAATTAGTCACTTGTTTGTAGTAATAGGGATTAGTAATAGGAGTCAGAGAGCAATTGTTTCTAATATACTAAATACAGACATAATAAACTGCTCTTATCTCTTTAACACTCGGTCGACCAGCTTTAGCTAATCTTGTTTGTCTATTTAATATTTTCTCGATCTTATCTTTAAATTCTGATCGCCCCAAAACAAGCTCATGATTAATCGCATCACGGACCTGGTGAATCAGGTCATTTTCCATATATCTCTGAAACAATCCTCTATAGACAAACTGCCTCTCCTCTGCCGTCTCACCCAGTGTTAGATACACTGGATGATTATTAATAATACCGCTGCTAAGGCACTGCGCATTTTGATTGAAACTCGACCAGATATATTCTTCGGGATGATCAACCATGCCCGCTCTAACGGGATTCAGTTCGATGTAACACATACAGGTTAGAAGGTACATTTCTGAATCGATCAGACAGGATTTATAACGTCCCTCCCACAATGTACCCGTTCTTTGGTAAGTCGTGTTGATATAATTCACATAGCGACGACCGAGCGCCTGCATCATCTGCGAAATACCATTCTCCATCATCGGTGTTACCAAGAGATGGATATGATTCGTCATCAATACATATGCATGTATTTGGCAATCATACTTTTTAGCTGATTGCTTCAAGTCATCAAGATACTTCTGATAATCATCGCTGGAGTAAAAAAATGGTTCCCTGTTATTCCCTCGCTGAATGATATGCTGTGGAACACCGGGTAAGTTAAAGCGTGGCTTGCGTGGCATGCGATACCTCCTTGTATGCATTATTTGGATAATTAGATAATGTGGATACTATCTATATTAGAGACTATTGCTCTCTGCCCCCTATTATTTTATCTCGGGTAGTTATAGACCTGCGCCCCACCTCCTGCAGTGCTATGGCTAATGGTGAAACAAAGGCTCTCAAGGCTGGCCTTCAGGGTAATGGTATCGTCTTCGTGTGACCAGGTCATCTCCAACTCGTTCGACGGCGTGTCTACGACGTGCAGGGTGCCATTGAAGGCAGCAGCGGTGTTGCGAAGGCGCATCATCTCCAGTTGGTCGAGCACCACGGCGCTCTGCAGTCCCGTGGCCACCATATCGTCGGTCAAGGTCGTGCGATTGATCTCCTTGTGGCCAGCTGTAGCTCCACTGTCGGCCGCGGCATAGTCGTTCTTGCCGGCGAAAAGGTCAAGATACCAGACCTGCGGAATACCAGGCATAAAGAGCTGGATGGCGCGCGCCAGGCGTAACTTTTGTTCGTCTTCGCCCAGTGCGCTGAAATAGGTCGCATTGATCTGGTAATAGGCGATCTTTTTGCCGTCTGTGCCGAACAAGTTTTTTACCCGGCCGCCACGCTCCAGCACACGCTCGATAATGGCCTCGATGTTGTCCTTCTCAAGAATCCCGGCCTGATAACCCTCATCGGCGGTAAAACCATCCAGATCCAGCACCGGGATGCCGTCATGGCAGCCCAGCATATTGACGGTTCGAATATCCTTAGACTGGATCTCGTCGATCCAGCGCAACAAATAGGTGCTGCGTCCCTGATCCAGTGCATCCAGCAGCAGGCCGGGGAGGAAAAAGTCGTAAATGGGGTAACCGGCACCTGCGACGGCGGAGTGCAGTTTTTTACCATACTGGCCATGGATTTCGGGCAGCAGTGTCAACCGGTGCCTCTCGGCGATGCTCTTGAGGCGGTCGAGATAGTCCCAGGTACCGGGTGTATTAAAGAAATTGGCCAACCCCGGCTTCTTGTGCAGATAAGCGAAAGCATCAAGGCGAATCAACTTGCCACCAAAATCGGCCAGCCGCTTGAGGGTCTCTTCATAGAACGCCCAGACCACTTCAGATTCGGCATTGAGGTCCATCTGCCCCAGGTAACGTCGCTTCGATTCGACAATGTCCATCACCTGGTCCATGTAATCCTGATGATCACCCAGGTCGACATCCCGGAAGTCTTCACCGGCAGATATCCTGGTATTGACCTGGTTGATTATCTTCTCTATAACGTCGGGCGAGAGGATACGAAGGTGCTTGAGATCATCAGCCTCAAGCTCACGGTAGTTAATCTGTTGGTAGAAGGTGTTCCAGTAGGGCCGCTCCGAGCCATCGGGAAAGCGCACAAACAGAATCGGGAGTTCCGGCTTGCGCATAAAGAGCTTATCGAGATGCGCCTCGTTCGGAACAATATAATCCTTGTCGCTCATCTCGCCCTCACCTTCCCAGAATCTGTTCCAGTCGATGAAGAAGTCACGATAGCGTGACTGATCTCCCTTCTCCAGCATATCCAGAAACTGCGGGGAACGCACCGAGAGGTGGTTCAGCACCAGGTCGAACTTGAGGACGATATTCATCTGCTTCAGGGCCTGGAGATCCGACTCTGACACCAACTCGTCATTGAGCTCATAGCGATTGATTGAGAAACCACGATCAAGATCGCTCTGGAAGAAAGTGGGAAGAATGTAGAAGAGTGAGAAAACGTTCTGGAATTCAGGGCGAGCCAGCAAGCTGACGGTATCACTCAGCCTGGAACCGATACTGTCAGGATAGGCATTAAACATCACCCCGTTGGGCAGCGATTTATCTAACATAAACTCAACTTCACCTTGTCAGCGGTTGATGGGCATACCCTGTTAAATCATGCCCTGATGAACGACTACCTGAAACACTATTAAAGCCACTTTAACACCAGCAATAATAACTGTAAATCAATGGGGTTAAATCAATAAATCAATGGGGTCAGACTCGATTGATTTTATTGAAATCTTCAGATCGCCTGTCACC
>JABDRN010000077.1 GCA_013041745.1 Gammaproteobacteria bacterium | reverse complement strand
GCAGCATACGTTTGAACTCACTGACATCGAGCTCTTCCTCGACCTCGCTACGCACACCTTCGATATAACGTCGCGCTTTACCTACCCAGAACCCTGCCTGACGTGCAGCACCAGGCAGGCGCTCCGGTCCGATAACGACCAGTGCCAGAACAAGAATAAGCAGGATTTCCCAGAAGCCAACGTCAAACATATCACTCTACACGTTCATTCGTCATTGCGAGGAACGAAGCAATCTCTTTCGGCAGATTGCCAGGTTACGCTCACAGAGACGATGTTTTTAGCACGCGATCAGTTACACGCGAATAAACCCGAATAGACTAGTGCAATTTAATTACACGTTATCTTCTTTTTTGACCGACTCAGTTTTAGCTGTATCAGCTGAGTCAGCTGAATCCTGTGAAACTTTTTCCTGCGGAGCAGCGTCTCCAGCATCAGGATCTTTCACTGCAGATTTAAAACTCTTGATCGCTGAGCCCAGATCACCGCCCACATTTTTTAACTTCTTGGTACCGAAAATCAAAATAACTACGGCCAGTAAAATCAACAATTGCCAAATACTAATACCCATAATGTTTCTCTCTCATCTTTATCTTATATCGACAAGCGGCCTATCTAGCAGATAGCCACTGGTCTAGCCGACCTCGCTGTTGACGAGGTACGAAGCAATTTACCCAGGCACCTGTTTCATCATCACGAGATTGCTTCGTATCCCGCGATGACGTTATTATTTGATTACTCTCTTGTGGCTTTATCCGGAACTACTTGTCCCGAGCCGCTTTCTCATCATGGCCTGATACGCCAAATCTTCGCGCCAGCTCTTTTAATACATCATCCGCAGACAGACCCTGATCGGCGAGTAAAACCATGGTGTGGAACCACAGGTCTGCTACTTCATAAACCAGTTTTTCTGCGTCTCCGTCCTTGGCAGCCATCACGGTCTCTGTAGCTTCTTCGCCAACCTTCTTAAGGATAGCATCTAATCCCTTGTTATACAGGCTTGCCACGTAAGAAGAATCCGACGCAGCACCTTTGCGCTGTTCCAGTATGTCGGTCAATTGAGCCAGTATTTCTGTACTATCCATTATATCTACTGTTCTTTCTGTTTATAAATATCATCAGGGTCTTTGATGACATGCTCGACCTCGACCCATTCATCACCCTGTAACTGACGGTAAAAACAGCTCTCGCGCCCGGTATGACAGGCGATACCACCTTGCTGCTCTACTTCCAGCAGTATCACATCTTCATCACAGTCAAAACGTATCTCCAGCACCTTCTGGATATGGCCGGATTCTTCACCTTTGTGCCACAGTTTTCCCCTGGAACGAGACCAGTATACCGCCTCCTTTCTCTCTGCAGTCAACTGCAGCGACTCCCGGTTCATCCACGCCATCATCAGTATTTTTCCGCTGGCAGCATCCTGTGCGATCGCTGGTATCAGGCCATTGGCATCGAACCGGATCTCGTCTAACCAGCTCATCGTAGCATGCTCCGGCTCACAGGCGCATCTCGATGCCGCGCTCAGCCATATGCTGCTTGGCTTCAAGGATGCTGTATTCAGCAAAGTGGAAGATACTGGCCGCCAGCACGGCATCAGCCTTGCCCTCGATGACCCCATCAGCGAGGTGGTCAAGGTTGCCAACCCCGCCGGATGCGATCACCGGCACCGAAACGGCCTCTGATATTGCACGCGTCAGAGGCAGATCAAAACCGATCTTGGTGCCGTCCCGGTCCATACTGGTGAGCAGTATCTCACCGGCGCCTAGATCGACCATTTTTCTGGCCCACTCTATCGCATCCAGGCCGGTCGGTTTGCGCCCGCCATGAGTGAATATCTCCCAGCGTAAGGGTTCACCTTCTGCACTGACCTGCTTGGCATCGATGGCGACGACGATACACTGAGAACCTACCGAAGCAGACGCTTCGCGCACAAATTCAGGATTAAATACCGCTGCGGTGTTTATCGCGACTTTATCCGCACCGGCATTTAACATGCGGCGAACATCATCCAGCGTACGGATTCCGCCGCCGACCGTGAGCGGGATAAAAACTTCATTGGCCACTTCTTCGACCACGTGAACGATGGTCTCGCGATCATCAGAGCTCGCCGTGATATCGAGGAAAGTGATCTCATCGGCACCCTCCTCATCATAGCGCCTGGCGACCTCTACCGGGTTACCGGCATCGCGGATATCGACGAACTGCACGCCTTTGACGACGCGGCCGTTATCGACATCCAGACATGGAATGATACGTTTCGCTAATGCCATTACTGCTGATCCAGCCAGGCCTGCGCTTCTTTGAGATCGATGGTGCCTTCATAGATGGCACGCCCTGTGATCGCGCCCATGATGCCTTCATCTGCAACAGCACTCAGTGCTTTGACATCATCCATCGAGGTTATTCCGCCGGATGCGATCACCGGTATGTTGATCGCCTGCGCCATCTTCACGGTAGCTTCAACGTTGACACCCTGCATCATGCCATCACGCGATATATCGGTATAGACGATGGCTTCGACACCATCATCCTCAAACCGTTTGGCCATGTCGATAACATCATGCTTGGATAACTTCGACCAGCCTTCGGTAGCCACTTTGCCATCTTTCGCATCCAGACCAACGATGATATGGGTAGGAAACTCAGCACATACTTCAGCGATAAAGTGAGGGTGAGTTACAGCCTTGGTACCAACGATGAGGTAGTTCACACCTGCATCCAGGTAACCCGCGATCGTATCTTCATCACGGATACCACCACCCAACTGGATCTTCAGGTCAGGATAAGCCACTGCTATGTCATGTATCACATCAGCGTTCACCGGTTTACCGGCAAATGCACCATCGAGGTCGACGATGTGCAGGCGTCGAGCACCAGCATCTACCCATTGCCCTGCCATCGCTACCGGGTCATCAGAAAAAACCGTGCTTTCATCCATATCACCCTGGCGCAGGCGCACACATTGTCCATCTTTTAAATCGATTGCAGGTATTAATAACATCTTTTCTTTTTTCTCTATAGGTTATAACCGCCCGTTCCAACGGCAGAAGTTGTTGAGTAATTGTAAACCATCATGTGCGCTTTTTTCAGGGTGAAATTGCGCGGCGAAAACATTGTCCCTGGCGATGACAGAGACGAAATCGATACCGTAATCAGTCGTTCCAGCGACCAGTGCTTCATCGGCAGGATCGACATAATAACTATGGACAAAATAGAACCGGCTGCCATCGTGAATATCGTGCCATAACGGGTGCGTCTGTTTTTGCGAAACCTTGTTCCAGCCCATGTGCGGGATCTTCAGCGACTGCATCTGTGACGCCAGTGCTTCATCGGCAAAGGCCCGGACCTCGCCAGCATACAGGCCCATACATTTGATGCCCTGATTTTCTTCACTGTGGGCCATCAGTACCTGCATGCCCATACATATGCCAAGGAATGGTTTCTCATTAGCTGCGCGTAACACGACTTCTTCCAGTTGCATCTCTTTAAGGTGTTTCATGCAGTCTCTCGCCGCCCCCTGGCCTGGGAAAACGATACGCTCAGCATCAGCAATCACAGCAGCGTCTGAAGTAACGATGACGCGCTGGTCTGCACTGACCACATGTTCCAGAGCTTTAGAGACAGAACGGAGATTGCCCATGCCGTAATCAACGACAGCGATTGTTGAACTCATGGCAGCCTTCCGGCTGAATGAACAACGAAAAATGAAAAGTGAAAAATCATATTAAAAGCAATGGGTGATTTTATTCTTGCCGATGGCAAATAACTACAGGCTTCCCTTTGTGCTGGGCATCACACCCTGCATACGTGGATCTGCAGCGATTGCCATGCGTACCGCCCTGCCGAACGCTTTGAATACGGTCTCAGCGATATGGTGCGCATTGTCACCACTGAGATTATCGATGTGCAAAGTGACATTGGCATGGTTGATAAAGCCCTGAAAAAACTCATGGAACAGATCAACATCAAATTCGCCGATACTGGCACGATCGAACTTGACGTTGTATTCCATTCCCGGGCGACCGGAAAAGTCGATAACCACGCGAGACAACGCTTCATCAAGCGGTACATAGGCATGGCCATAGCGTACGATGCCTTTTTTATCACCGATGGCCTGGCTGAATGCCTGGCCCAGTGTGATACCGACATCTTCGACCGTGTGGTGTGCATCGATGTGCAGATCACCGACCGCCTTGATCTCAAGATCGATCAGCCCATGACGCGCCACCTGGTCAAGCATGTGCTCCAGAAAGGGCACGCCCGTATCGAGTTTTGATTCACCGGTACCGTCCAGGTTGATTTTGACCTGAATCTGGGTCTCCAGTGTATTGCGTTCCACAGTTGCCTGGCGTTGCGTCATTTCTTCCCCACTTTATATGAGTGTTAAATTTTTAGATTAAAAGTCACCGGACCATCATTGAGCAGACTGACCGCCATATCCGCACCAAACTGGCCGGTTTGTAACCAGTCTGCAGGTAAATCCGGTCTTATCGATAACCCTTTTACACGCATTATATCAATAAGTTGATTAAACATCGCTAATCCTTTTTGCGGGCTGGCGGCATTTGAAAAACTCGGCCTCAGGCCCTTTTCAGTATCGGCAGCCAGGGTAAACTGCGGCACCATCAAAACAGAGCCACCGATGTCAAGAACACTGAGGTTCATCTTACCTTCATCATCGGCAAATACGCGATATTTCAGTATTTTCTCAGCCAGTCTCTCAATTACCGAGGTTTCATCCTGTTTCTCAACGCCGAGCAGTACCAGCAAACCCTGATCTATGCTTGAGATCAGCTTTTCATCGACCCTTACGGAAGCTGACTTAACCCTCTGGATTAATGCAATCATGCGCTCACTCGAAGTAAATCCGGAATCCTTAAACCCTGTCTGAGACTGGATATAATCCTGTGTAAGGATTGTCCTACATCAGCTTCCTTTATCTGCTGATAGCAAAAGACAGATGATATGGTCATAATGATAGACATGGACACAAGGATAGAGCCATTCATGGACATAGGGAAATAGGTAGCTAACGGAAATTTGACAAGGACATGGACGAAGGAAAGCTTAAGTTTACACGGATTTGTATTTATTTCTATGGATTAGAATTCTAAGGAATAGCTATAGCGCGAGGCTCATCACCAAGCAAGGACCTAAAACCCCAACTTTTTAAGTTGGGGTTTTTTTATGTCTATGGATGGACGGACAGATATTTGCTCCTGCAATATCTGCATTTCCACCATCCCTGGTGGTCATATGTCGCAAGGAGCCATGGAAAGATAACAGCTCCTGCTTTATCTTCATACACCACATCCATGTGGATAATGGCGGTGCGGCGATGCCTATATGGATGTAGGTAAGGAGCGTAAGCATTAGGGCACGCCTACATGGACGTAGGTGGTAGAGCAACGCAGGAGCAGTTGCCGAGTACCCCGTAAGTAGAATAACGCAGGAGCAGTTATCGAGGAGCGAAAGCTTTGTCCATGGATGGACGGACAGATATTTGCTCCTCGACAATTGCTCCTGCATTGCCCTACTACTGCCCATCCATAGGCATATGCAATATCTGCATTTTCACCATCCTTCGTGGTCATATGTCGCAAGGAGCCATGGAAAGATAACAGCTCCTGCGTTATCTTCATACACCACATCTATGTGGATAATAGCAGTACGACGATGCCGATTTACTCATACCCATAATACTATTAATTCATCACAAGAAGCATAGATATCGGATGACTCTTACCGGCCAGAAGGCGTTCACAAGAAGTTAAAAATGATATTAAGTAAGCTGACTTAATTCAATTGTCGCCACTATATTCTTTAAGGCACAAGCAGGTTAAAACGCTTCACGTAAAAATTTTAGCAATCGAAATTGTTAAATCTTTGTTAAAAATACTAATCATCAAAGACTCACAGTATATTAGCTCGTTATAATATTGCTCATCACAAGAAGGAGTAATAATGGATAATATAAATAACGAAAAGTACACAAAAAAATTAATATTTGTTGTTATATTTTTGTCAGTACTTGTAGCATTATTATTTGGTCTTGGTTAAATCACTAGACTGACCGCTTCCGGCTGCGGTTTCAACCGTTCGACATGAGTCCTATACACCATGAAAACCGTTTCAATCAGCTGGTCCGAAAAACCAGGACCAAACCAAATAGCGGAAATTCAGTACAAACAAAAACGGTGACACAAAGGCCACCGTAATTGCCTCATTTCTATAAAAGCTAATTTAGAAAGTAATTACTTTATCGGCATAAAGGAATAAGTTATGAATCTCAATAGCACCACCCATATCACCAGTTACGGGGTCAGAAATTCCACGGCTCATTGCGCATAATGGGCAAATCATAACTTTACCGCCTCTCAGCTGGAAGCCCTGCAAAAGTGCTTGTAGCGAGGCTGTATCGACACCATTTGGAGTTGTACAAACAGCTTTTGGCTTAGTGCGATTGTAAATACTATTATGAGGGTTAATAAGCTCTACGCCACCCGTTGTAACAAAAAGAGTGACATCATCTGCAGCTGTGACATCATCAACGCCGTCACCATCGAAATCAGTCATCAATAGATTCATTCCAATCTGCAATGCTACACATGCCGGCTCTGGATCTTTTGTTGGATCTGTATTAAGTGTAATGACAACATTCTCAACACCATCTCCACTGGAACCAGCATTAACTGCATTGCTTGTAAAACCGACGATTGTTAACAATGCAATCATAGAAGCAATCTTTAACTTATTTGTTATATTGAACATTCTTGTTCTCCTTGTTTATTTCAATTAATTACACTTTAGTGTGCGGTCATAAATTTAACGAAGGAGTAAAGAAAACATTTTGACTTACATCAATTAGATGAAAATGTGATCTGAATAAGATGAGGATGCATCTATTTAATCCCCTATATAGATGATGTTACGTATAACAGATTAATCTAATAAGGAAGATATGAACTTCCACTTTGGGTCGTTAGCGAAGACTCCATGACCACGACGCAGCTAAGGCTCTTATTGGATCAATACAATTACCAATTATCACTAATGCGTGGGAACAAACATTATTGGATGAGAGCATTTGCTAACCATGCC
>JABDRN010000067.1 GCA_013041745.1 Gammaproteobacteria bacterium | reverse complement strand
GTTTATTACAGCCACCAGTCCACCAATCTGAATTCGATCACTGTCAGTGCGCCAGCACCCAACAACAGTGTCGACATCCCTATAACCATAGATTATCTGCACTTCGGCGGCACTGCCCCTATCTCTGATGATGAAAAACTGAAGACATTTGTCAGTGGCGGCATCGGTTTCACCTACATGAGCCCTGACTATACCGGTGCACAATCTGACCTGCGGGCGTCACTCAGTATCGGCGTAGGCCTGAAATGGCCGATGACAGAAAGGGTATCCCTGCGACTGGAAACACGCGGCCTGGCCACCCTTTACAACAATAACTCTGCCATCTTCTGTAGCGGCGGCTGCGCCATCGCTGTCAATGGCAACATGTTTCTGCAGGGAGAAGTGTTTGCCGGTATAGGTTTCAAATTCTAGGATTATTTTCAATCATTCAAAACACATGGACGATAAAACACATACTGTCATCCTGAGCGGCAGCGAAGGGTCTGGTACTCGGCAATAAAAGAGCAAGATCCATCGCTGCCGCTCAGGATGACAAACCACAAACAAAAAAAGCACCCATTATGAGTGCTTTTTGAATGATACGAAATAACTGATCAGAAGTTATACACCAGCGACATCGATGTTTCAGTATCGGTTTTTTCTGTCGTTGCCGGATCCGGTACCTCAGACTTATGCCTGATAGTGTAGGTAAATCTCAGTGCCAGCGTCTTGTTGATATTAGCCTGTATTCCTGTTACCGAACGGCTCGAGGTAAATTCTTCGCCGATATCAGATCTCAACTCCTGGATAAACTTTGAGGTATCGGTAATTGCCCACCAGTAGTTAGCTGCCAGTACCAGCAGAGCCTCATCAGTCGATTCACCATTATCGACCTTATAGAACTTGATACCAGGACCGATCTCGAGATCCAGTTCCATGTTGTCCCTCAGTAAAGCCTTGCGTCCATAACCGAGCGAGAGAACGTTCTCATATTCGAAACCGCTGAAACGGTCTTTTTGCAGTCGTATCAGACCAAAGCCGTAATCACGGTCGGTAAATTTATAATCCGATTTGCCCATTACCTCGTAACGTTCTGCAGATACGACACTCTCACCGAGGTCATTTTCAGACTCCTGCCCATAACCTTCCGCATGAATCTTATGTTTCCACCTGCCTGCTGCATAACCAAGGTCAAACTTTCCGATTGTAGTCTGTGTTTCGGTATTACCGGTAGTTCTGACAAAACCCAGTTCTAACGAAGACGTCCACGGAGACTTTTCTTCTTCTGTCTTTTTCTCTTCGGCTGTTGCGGTACCGTTCACAATGAGTGAACTGGCAAACAATAAGCCATAACAACTTTTATTCATTTTTCTTTCCTTTTACTATCTTAAATATATTCTACGCGGCCTTATCCTGATGGATATCCATCTGAGGATATGGGATCGAGATACCTTCAGCATCAAAAGTTAATTTAATCTTCTCGTGTATATCTCCATACACACCCCAGTAATCAGCAGTCTTACACCAGGGACGAACATTAAAGTTAACACTGCTATCAGCAAGCTCGCCGACTGCAACGGTAGGCGCCGGGTCTGCAAGGATACGCTCATCTTCACTCAGTATGCGATTGATGATCTCTTTCGCCTTTAACAGGTCATCGTCATAACCGATACCAAAAACCATATCGACTCGACGCGTATCACGTCTTGAATTATTAGTAATGGTGCCGCCGTAGACTTCACCGTTCGGAATGATGATCTCACGGTTATCACCGGTACGCATGGTTATACTAAAGATACCGATCTGCTCGACCACACCTGAAACGCCAGCTGCTTCGATAAAGTCACCATCACTAAATGGACGGAAGATGATCAACATGACGCCTGATGCCAGGTTCTGCAGCGTACCCTGTAGTGCCAAACCAATTGCCAGACCTGCAGCACCGATCAAGGCGATCATCGAGGTAGTATCTACTCCAAGTTGATCTAATGCAGCTATAACAACAAACAGCAATAAGACGGTTTTAATTATTGAGGCAATAAAGTTGACAAGGATATTGTCGACGTTTGCCTTGGTCATCAATTTCTTAGCCAGGTTAGTCAATACACCGACTATAAACTTACCGATAATGAATATCGCCAGCGCCATGACTATGTTGATACCCCACGGTAATACGTAGGTCTCAATCAACTGTCCAATATCAATCTTACTCAATGTTTCTAACTCTTCTTGCATTTCGATTCTCCCGATTTAGTGTAATTTCTCAGATGTTTAAATGTTGCGAAATTATAACTCGCCTGATTTTAATTACTATTCTTACAGCCAGGACTTAACAATTGTTAACACTTTAAAACATGCTACAAACATAAGCATCATCTGAACAAGCGGCGAATATTATCATATTAGAATCGAAATAAACCCTCAGCAAACTGCCAAAATATGACCAATTGTCAGAAAAAAGCAACATTTGTTGATAAAATGTCACATTACTGATATTTTTTACTACAATCGCTCCAACTAGCTAACTCTATTTTTCTATCATGATTTTAGATATACCCGGGGTTTCTGAAAGAAGACAGTCGCCTCGTTACGAAATAGAACTCTCAGTAGACCTGGTGCTGGATAACGGCAGCATAGTGACGGTTAGTACCCGCAATATATCCAGTAGCGGCCTGCAGATCATCTGTGACACCTGGGTCACCGATGAGATAGAGCCTCGTGGTATTCAGAGCCACTCCATCAGCCATATTCGTCTGAAAGCGGTTACAGACCTGCCGATCGGGGATGAACATGAAAAATTATATGCAAACTGCCGCTTGATGTCCGTCCAGAGGATGTCCCAGGATGAGTATATGCTGAACCTGGCTTTCATCGATTTCGACAATGGTTCTGAACAGAACCTGGATAAGTTCCTCGACCAGTTCCAGCAAAAAAAAACGGTGATTAATACCTATGCCTGATAGTTGATGGCGAATTAAACGGTTTAACAGCAAAAAAGCCGCATATCTGATAGATATGCGGCTTTTTTATATCTGCATGACTGTAACCGGTTATGGCAGCAAGGTATCGCCCATCAGGAAACGGTCGATCTCACGTGCAGCTTCACGCCCTTCGTTGATACCCCAGACGACCAGGGACTGGCCGCGTCGGCAGTCACCCGCAGCAAAAATCCCTTCGACACTGGTACTATATTTACCGTATTCCGCCTGGTAGTTAGAACGTTCATCATACTCGATGCCAAGCGCATCACTGACGTAGTGCTCAGGCCCGAGGAAGCCCATGGATAATAATACGAGCTCAGCTTTCCAGACTTTTTCGGTACCATCGATCTCTTCCATGTTCCAGCGATCATCGACTTTAGACCACTTGACCTCAACGATCTTGACGCCAGCGACATTGCCATTGCCATCGTCGATAAACTCTTTGGTCAATATCTGGTATTCACGCGGATCACGGCCAAAGCGTTCGGCACTTTCCTCGTGACCGTAATCGACACGATGGATCAGCGGCCATAGCGGCCATGGATTATCTTCGGCACGCTCTGTTGGTGACTGCGGCAGCAGCTCGAAATTAACCAGGGATTTGCAACCATGGCGTAATGAAGTACCGATACAGTCGGTACCGGTATCACCGCCACCGATGACGATGACATTTTTCCCTTCCGCAGAGATATAATTTCCGTCGTTCAGCTCCGAATCGAGCAGGCTTTTGGTGTTTGCGCTAAGAAATTCCATGGCGTAATGCACACCGTTAAGATCGCGGCCGGGTATTTCCAGGTCACGCGGCTTGGTTGCGCCGGTGGCGAACAGCACGGCGTCATTTTCCTGTTGCAGCGTTTTGATATCTACCGCGTTGTTACCACTGCCGCCGACATCGGCATTAGTGACAAAAGCTATGCCTTCTTCTTTCAGCAGATCGACACGTCGCTGCACCACATCTTTGCCCAGCTTCATGTTCGGTATGCCATACATTAGCAGGCCGCCGATACGGTCAGCGCGCTCATACACGGTAACGCTGTGACCGACCTTGTTGAGCTGGGCTGCCGCGGCCAGGCCGGCAGGACCAGAACCGATGACAGCGACCTTTTTGCCAGTACGATGTTCGGGCGGCTTGGCACTGACCCAGTTTTCTGCAAAGCCTTTATCGATAATGGCATTTTCGATATTTTTGATAGTGACGGCGGGTTCTATGACACCTAATACACAGGAACCTTCGCAGGGAGCCGGACAGACACGACCGGTAAACTCAGGAAAGTTATTCGTCTTGTGCAACCGGTTCAATGCAGACCGCCACTGATCGGTATAGATCAGGTGGTTCCACTCGGGGATCAGGTTATTTATCGGGCAGCCGTTTTCAGACTGGCAGAATGGGACACCGCAATCCATACAGCGAGCACCCTGGGTTTTCAGATGTTCGACATCATGCAGGCCAGTAAAGATCTCACCATAATCTTTTACCCGCAAACTGATCTCGCGATAATCTTCTGTCTTACGCTTAAACTCTTTGAACCCGGTTGCTTTGCCCATGCTATTCTCTTTTCAATCGAAAATGAAAAATGAAAAATGAAAAGTAAAAATTTAAAACTTCACTTTTTATCGATCATCATTCATCAAAAATTATTATCTTGTTAATTATTTAATTTCAAAAGAAAAATACGCCGTCATTGCGAGCGAAGCGTGGCAATCTCGTTTAGCGACTGAGATGTCAGCAGGAGATTACTTCGTTCCTCGCAATGACGGTTAGGTATTTATCATTTTCATTATTCACTTTTCGTTTTTCATTACGAACCAGGCTACAGCTTGTTCGTCTCATTTTTCATTGCGCGTGTTTACTACGCGGCCTCTTCTTTCTTCTTCATCTCTTCGAGCACACGCTTGTAATCTGTCGGCATCACTTTGACAAACTGTTTAACCGTTTCAGACCAGTTATCCAGAGCAGCTTTAGCCACTTCGGAGCCGGTGTATTCAAGGTGGTTCTCTATCATCGTCTTAAGCTCGTTGATGTCTTCTTCGACTTCCACAGACTCGAGTTCGACCATACCCATATTACACAGTGGCGCGAATGTTTTCTTACGGTCCCAGATATAAGCGATACCGCCGCTCATACCAGCAGCAAAGTTGCGCCCGGTTTCACCCAGTACCACGACACGGCCACCGGTCATATATTCACAACCATGGTCGCCGACACCTTCGACTACCGTTCTCGCACCACTGTTACGAACACAGAAACGTTCTGCAGCGATACCCCTGAAGTACGCCTCACCAGAGGTAGAACCATATAACACCGTATTACCGACGATGATATTTTCTTCGGCAACAAAACTGCTGCTCTTCGGTGGATAGACAACCAGGCGACCACCGGAGAGGCCTTTACCCGCATAGTCATTAGCATCACCTTCCAGTTCTATGGTGACACCCTGGTACAGCCAGGCACCGAGACTCTGGCCAGCAGAACCATAAAGTTTTATATGCAGCGTGTCATCCGGTAACGGCTTACCCATGTGCGCTTTTGCCAGCTCATGAGACAACATGGTACCGACGACACGGTTGGTATTGACCACAGGCAGTTCCATGGAAACCTTCTCACCATGTTCTATGGTCGCTTTTGCTCGCTTGATGATCTCGTTATCGAGCGCCTTCGCCAGGCCATGATCCTGATCCTGTGTACGGTACACCTCGACAGCTTCATGCGGTTTGACTGCAGGAGTCAACAGCGCAGAGAGATCGATACCTTTTGCTTTCCAGTGATCGATAGCAGTATCTGCTTCTAACACATCGACACGGCCGATCATCTCGTTCACGGTACGGAAACCGAGTGACGCCATATGTTCACGCATATCCTCTGCCACCATGAACAGGTAGTTGACGACATGTTCAGGCTTGCCCTTGAATTTCTTACGCAGTTCTTTATCCTGTGTTGCGATACCGACAGGACAGGTATTGAGGTGACACTTGCGCATCATGATGCAGCCCAGTGTGATCAATGGCGCAGTCGAGAAACCAAATTCCTCGGCACCTAGCAGTGCGGCGACGGTGATGTCACGGCCGGTCTTCAACTGGCCATCTGTCTGGATAACAACACGAGAACGCAGGTCATTCATCACCAGTGTCTGGTGTGTCTCTGCAACACCGAGCTCCCAGGGCAGGCCTGCATGCTTAACTGATGTCAGCGGTGATGCACCGGTACCGCCATCATGACCGGCGATCACGATATGATCTGAGAACGCCTTGGTGACACCGGATGCGATAGTACCAACGCCGATCTCGGCGACCAGTTTGACACTGATGCGTGCAGACGGATTAGAATTTTTCAGATCATGGATCAGCTGCGCCAGGTCCTCGATCGAATAGATATCGTGATGCGGCGGCGGACTGATAAGACCGACGCCAGGTGTTGAGTGCCTGATACGTGCGATGTTCACATCGACTTTTCCACCAGGCAGCTCGCCACCCTCACCGGGTTTAGCACCCTGTGATACCTTGATCTGCAGCTCATCGGCATTGGTCAGGTACCAGTTGGTGACCCCGAAACGGCCGGATGCGACCTGCTTGATCGCCGAACGCTTGGAGTCGCCATTTGCCATCGGAGTGAATCGCTCGGCATCTTCTCCGCCTTCGCCGGTATTCGATTTACCACCGAGTCGGTTCATCGCGATAGCGAGTGCCTCGTGACTCTCTGCCGAGATAGAACCGAAGCTCATGGCGCCGGTAACGAAACGCTTGACGATCTCTTTGGCAGGTTCGACCTCATCCAGCGGGATGGCGCCGCCATTAGCGCCGTCTTTAAACTTCAACAGGCCGCGCAATGTTGCACGGCGGGTAGAATCATCATCGGAAACCTTGGCAAACTGTTTGTAGGCTTCACGGCTATTATGGCGTGCAGCCTGCTGGATATTGGCGATGGTCCTCGGGTTCCACATGTGCACCTCACCACCGCTGCGCCAGTGAAAATCACCGGGGTTATCCAGCATCGGCATACGCACCAGGTCACGGCCAGGATAAGCTTTCTCATGACGACGCAGGGATTCTTCTGCAAGCACCTCGAGGCCGACGCCCTTGATACGGCTGGCAGTGCCCTTGAAGCAGCGGTCGATGACCTCTTCACCGAGTCCGACTGCTTCGAAGATCTGCGCCCCTTTATATGAATGCAGTGTCGAGATACCGATCTTCGCCATCACTTTAAGCATGCCTTTGGCGACGCCTTTGCGATATGCGGCAACGATGGCATCATCGTCATAATTTTCCTCATCCAGCATGCCTTCGCGCTGAGACTGGAACAGTGCTTCAAAAGCCACGTAAGGATTAATCGCATCAGCCCCGTAACCGATCAATAGACAATGATGATGCACTTCACGTGCTTCACCGGTCTCCAGCACGATACCGATACGGGTACGCTCCTGGTTTCTCACGAGGTGATGATGCACCGCACCGGTGGCCAGTAATGTACTGACCGGAACACGCTGTGCCGAAATATGTCTATCTGACAGCACGACCAGGCTGTAACCGTCTTTGATCGCCTGACTGGCTTCAGCGCAGATCTCATCCAGACGCTTGCCCAGACCTGCAGCACCTTCGGTTTTATCATAGGTGATATCGATGGTTTTCGCTTTCCAGCCCCTGGTATTGATGTGCTTCAGACAGGCCAGCTCTTCATTGGTCAGGATCGGGTGCGGCACACGAAGGCGATGCGCATGCTGCTCTGTTATTTCTACCAGGTTGCCCTCAGGACCGATATAACACTCCAGCGACATCACGACTTCTTCGCGGATAGAATCGATCGCAGGGTTGGTCACCTGTGCAAAAAGCTGTTTGAAATAGTCATAGATCATGCGCGGCTTGTCAGAGAGACAGGCCAGTGCAGAGTCATTACCCATGGAACCAACCGGGTCTCGCAGCTCGCGCACCAGTGGCAGCAGCATAAACTGCATGGTCTCTACCGTGTAACCAAATGCCTGCATGCGCGGGATGATGCTTTCCGGATGGAAGCCATGCGGCTCTTTTTCACAACCCAGATCAGATAATTTGATCTCCTGGTTTTTCAACCATTCACCATAAGGGCGCTGCGTTGAAAAATCTTTCTTCAACTGCTCATCTGAGATCAGTTCACCCTTGTCAAAATCGATCAGGAACATCTTGCCAGGCTGCAGACGACCTTTGAACTTGACTTCGGCAGGGTCTACATCAACCACGCCGACTTCCGAAGCCATGATCACACGGTCATCTTTGGTCAGGTAGTAACGGCTTGGGCGTAGTCCATTTCGGTCCAGCAGCGCACCGATATAATGCCCATCGGTAAATGCGATAGATGCCGGACCGTCCCACGGTTCCATCAGTGCGGAGTTAAAGCGATAAAAATCTTTTTTCGCCTGGTCCATATTTTTATCAGACTGCCAGGCTTCCGGCACCATCATCATAAC
>JABDRN010000053.1 GCA_013041745.1 Gammaproteobacteria bacterium | reverse complement strand
CAGACAGTTTTCACAGACAGCCCATGATACCGGCAGCACAGCAATGGCTTGGCTGATGCGAGAGAGTCAAAAAAACACAAACCAGAATCCAGAAACAAATAAACAAAGAAGTAGCACAATACTAAATACAGACACTGTTTTTGCTCTTGACCTTCAGTCCATCTCAGCAAGCCATTGAGGCAGTACCATTATCATGGGCTTTCTGTGCCAGCTGTCTGAGCGTACGTGTTGTTCAGCGTACGCGAGTTCTGGCGCAGCATGGTAATGGTACTGTCTCAATGTGTATCCCTGTGTCTTTTACAGGGGCGTAGCTGACGTGGCGGCCCTTTCTGGTTACTCTTTGTGGCTGCTGACAAAGAGTGACTCGCCCGCGGTGCGAGAACCGCAAGGCCTGACAAAGAATCAATCGCAAATATTAAAAACACCTGTCCTGATGAAAATTACAAAAACGACAGGATCTCCGATTCGATTTTATCTTTCTCGATGATCGTGTTCTGCGTTATCTCTTTTTCAAACAGGCCGCTGATGATCGCAGGGATCTCGATGCCTGCTTCAGCTGCGATGGATTTTAATGCATCGATATCATGTGCATCTTTTTCACCGGTGAGTGCGTTGGCGATTACCGGGGAGAACTTGGTCCATTCGGCAGTCGAATAAACGATCGTCTTCAATGGTTTGTCACGACAGGTTTCATAGGCCTTGAAACAGGTTGCGGTATGCGGATCCATGAGATAACCGGTAGAAAAAGCCTCCTTGATATATTTCTTACCTTCATCATCATCACAGTAATCTGCTGAGAAGATAGACTGTATCTGCTTCAGTTCGTCATCGTTCAACTGGTAATGTTTGTCATTGTCCAATTGCAGCATTAACTCTTTTGTGCGTTCTTTACCGAACATATCAAACAGGATGCGTTCGATATTGGATGATTTTAAGATGTCCATCGCTGGCGATATGGTCGGTATTACAGCAGAATCTCTCAGGTCATATGCGCCGGTGTTGATGAACTGGGTCAAAATATTGTTATTGTTCGACGCGATCAGAATCTTTTCCACGGGCAGGCCCATCTTCATCGCATAGTAACCACCCAGGGCATTTCCGAAATTACCGCTGGGAACGTTGAGGTAGACATTTTCACCTTGCTCGATCTCGTTCTGACGGACCAGCTCAAGGTATGAGTGGATATGGTAGATGGTCTGAAAAATGATACGGCCAAAATTTACCGAGTTCGCTGCAGAGAGAAGAATATTTTTCTCTTTTAAAGTATCTTTAAATGCCTTTGATGCCAACAGGCGCTTGAGTGCGCTTTGCGTATCATCGAAATCACCCTTTACGCCGATGACCTTCAGGTTGGCTGCATCCTCGGTCACCATCTGCAGGCGTTGTACATCCGAGGTGCCGCCTTCAGGGTACATACAGGCGACTTGAACATTTGCCTTGTTCTTGAAAGTCTCAAGTGCTGCCGGACCGGTGTCACCGGATGTCGCCGCCAGGATCAGGTAATTTTCATTACGATGCTGTGCGATGGAAGATAGAACGATGCCAAATGGCTGCAGTGCCATGTCTTTGAAAGCGCGTGTCGGGCCATGCCATAACTCACTGACAAACAGGTCATCTTTGACTTTGACTACGGGGACAGGATTACTGCCATCATCAAAATCATCATACAACGTCAGCGCTTTATCGATGATTGCGGCATCGATATCTATGTCGAAAGCGGTCAGGACAGCTCGTGCCAGTGTTTTGTAATCTGAAGATAGATGATCACTAAAAAACGATTCACCGAGATCAGGTAAAGATTCGGGTGAGTATATGCCGCCAAAAGATGAGATCGGCGCGAGTATCGCCTCAGAAAAGCTGACTCTTTCAGGGTGCTGGCCATCATTGCCGCGTGTTTCGATAAATTGCATTGTTCATCCAGGGAGTATTGCAAATATTAAGATGGCGAATTATAACGAATTAGTGCGTGTGCTTCCTTAGATATTTAAGGAAAAATTCGAGCGCGCAGCGATCAGTTCGATAAAGTCTTGCCGCCTGATCTCTTCAGCACCAAGTGATTCAAGATGCGGCGAGTAAACCTGGGCATCAACCATATATGGTTTTATAACCGTACAGAGATGATACATGGCTGTTTTTGATGCATCTTTCATCTTACTGAACATCGATTCGCCAAAGAATATGTCACCCAGTACCAGGCCGTACATGCCTCCGACCAGCTCGTCTTCATGCCAGCATTCGATCGAGTGAGCGATGCCTCTATCATGCAACTCACAGTACACATGCAGCATGGCATCAGTGATCCAGGTGCCGCTTTCGCTGGCGCCTTCCTTGTCGTTACGAGGCTGTGCACAGGCCAGCATCACTTGTCTGAATGAGGTATCAGTCCTGATTTCGAAAAGGCCACTGTTGATAGTGCGTTTGAAGCTTCTCGAGATATGAAATTTTTTCGGAAACAGCACGCAGCGCGGCTCGGGCGACCACCACAGGACCGGCTGTCCGTCAGAGTACCATGGGAATATGCCTTGCTGATAGGCATAGATAACCAGCTCGGGTGTCAGCGTTTCACTGGCGGCTAACAAGCCATCAGGCTCGGTAAGGGCGCTGTTCACATCGGGGAATATGAAATTATTATCTTCTAGCCATGAGATCTGTGACATTGCTTATATTGTTATCAAGGTGTCAGAAAAGGCGTTCAAAGTCACGGGATGAAGATGCTGTTATGGCTAGTCTTAGAATTCTTTATCTGGTGGTGATTTCCAGCAAAGGCAAGGATCTCAAGAGATTAATTTTTTGCCTCAGATATTCTGTAAGGTGATGATTCTAACAATAACTCTCCATGATGTGCCATTGCGGCTGATTCTCTTCGTAAGAAATCCTCTATAGCATGCTTGAAACTGGCGTCTGCTATCCAGTGTGCTGAGCGTGTCTTCGTCGGTAAAAAACCTCGCCAGATCTTGTGTTCACCCTGTGCGCCAGGCTCGAATACCTGTAGTTTTTTTTCGATGCAGTACTCGATGCCTGTGTAATAACAGACTTCGAAATGCAGGCTGTCATAGTTATCACTGCAGCCCCAATGTCTGCCATAGAGGGTGTCAGCGCCTTCAAAGCAGATGGCCGCTGCTACCGTGCGGTTTTCATGATATGCGAAGATCGCACGTATCTTATGTGCCACTGCTCTAAAAAAATCGAGTGTCAATGTTGGCGCGCCAGATTTTTTCATAAAGGTAACACGATAGAATGCGTACAGCAGCTGCCACTGTTCATCATCGAGCCTGTCTCCGCGTATGTTTTCGATCCTGACATCGCCTTCGCTAACTTTTCTGCGCTCACGCCTGATGTTCTTGCGGCGCTTCGAGGTCAGTCTTGAGAGAAAGTCGTCAAAATTTTCATAACCATGATTCGACCAGTGATATTGATAATCGTAACGCAGCATCAAACCCGCAGCAGACAGCTGCTCGATATCGTCGTTTTCGCAGAACAGGAAATGTGCTGATGACAGATCGTTCTTTTCAGCAAAAGCCAGCATTGCATCTATCAAGCCTCTTTTGATGTCACGGCTGTCGACCGGCTTGCCATTGGAATCAATGTGTTGTTTGCTTGCTAATAAACGCGGCCCCTGTGCCGGGGTGAATGGGATGGCGGTGACCAGTTTGGGGTAATAATCTAAACCGTTTCTCTGGTAAGCATCGGCCCAGGCCCAGTCAAAAACAAATTCGCCATATGAGTTGTCTTTTATATAAGCCGGGCAGGCGCCGATGAGTGTATCTCCATCGTAGAGCAGGCAGTGCTGTGGATACCAGCCCCAGGGTTGCAGGCAGTCATTCTGTTCCAGGGCATTGAGAAAATCATACTGTATGAAGGGGTTTTGATCACCGGCCAGCCTGTTCCACTGCTGTTCTTCTACACTGGCAATATTGTCGGTAAAAATGACCTTCATCGAAAGGTTTTGATATTTACTGTCATCGCGAGCGCAGCTTGGCAATCTCTGCAGTCGCTTATACTATATCTGGAGATTGCCGCGCTGCGCTCGCGATGACGTTTATATCAGCAGTTACCCAGATCTTTACAGATGATGTCGTCCAGGTAGCGCTCTGCATCGAGAGCCGCCATACAGCCGGTTCCAGCCGAGGTTACAGCCTGACGGTAGATATGGTCGGTGACGTCACCAGCGGCAAATACACCCTTTATGCTGCATGCGGTAGCATTACCTTCAGTACCACTTTTCACGCTAAGGTAACCGTTACGGATATCGAGCTGGCCTTCGAAGATTGAGGTGTTTGGTTTGTGGCCGATTGCGATGAATATTCCTTGCAGGTCGATGTCCTGGGTGTTGTCATCATTTACATTCCTGACCCGCATGCCGGTGACGCCACTGTCATCACCGAGTACTTCGTCCAGAACGCTGTCCCATATGATATTGACGTTACCGTTTTCAGCTTTTTCCAGTAACTTGTCCTGTAATATCTTTTCGGAACGTAGAGAATCACGGCGGTGTACCAGTGTTACTTCAGCAGCGATGTTGGAGAGGTATAAGGCTTCCTCAACGGCAGTGTTACCGCCGCCGATGACGGCCACTTTCTGTCCTTTGTAGAAGAAACCATCACAGGTGGCACAGGCTGATACGCCTTTGCCTTTGAAGGCTTCTTCAGATTCGAGTCCCAGGTACATCGCACTGGCACCGGTAGCGATGATTAACGCGTCACAGGTGTAAGTGTTTGAATCACCATAAAGGGTGAAAGGGCGATTTTCCAGGTTGACTTCATTGATATAGTCAAAGATAACTTCAGTGCCAAAACGTTCGGCATGAGCCTGCATGCGCTGCATCAGTTCCGGGCCCTGAACGCCTTCGTTATCTCCGGGCCAGTTATCAACATCAGTCGTGGTCGTCAGTTGGCCACCCATTTCCATGCCTGTAACAACAACGGGTTTTAGGTTGGCTCGCGCAGCGTAAACGGCAGCGGTGTAACCTGCAGGACCTGAACCCAGGATGATTAGGCGTTCATGACGTGATTCACTCATGTTTTTCTCCAACTGATGTGTTATATATTTTTAGGTCTATATTGCATTGGGCGCATATATTAGCAAATCTTAATAACAATTGTTTTTTTGTTATAAGCTTTCAACCCCCATAATATAGGGTCAGGAGCCCCGATTTAAAGTGTTTGTGCCATTGATACGTCCAACAAAAAGAAGATATTAAGATGAAGATAGGAATCCCTTTGGAGATAATGACAGGTGAAGCCCGTGTGCCGTTGACACCTGAGGCCTGCAGAATGCTGGTCGATGCCGGACATTCAGTTTTTATACAGCAGGATGCCGGCAGCAATAGCGGTTATTCAGACCAGGAATATCGTTTGATTGGCGCACAGATCGCAGCTTCGTCACAGGCTCTCTATGAAGCAGCGCAGCTGATCATAAAAGTAAAACAGCCGCTGGATCAGGATATCGCTTCTCTACGTAGTGATCACATCCTGTTCAGCTATCTGCATCTGGCTGCGGACGCGGCCCTGGTAAAGATATTGTGTGACATCGGTCTTACCGCGATTCCATTTGAGTCAGTCGTCGATGAGGGTGGCCACCTGCCGTTATTAACTCCGATGAGCCAGGTAGCTGGACGCATCGCTGCCATTCGCGGTGCCAGCCTGCTATTCAGAAACCGGGGCGGGCGAGGCATCTTGCTCGGCGGTATCGATGGTGCAGAGGCCGGCCGTGTCGTGGTGCTGGGCGCCGGGGTTGCAGGAAGCCATGCATTGGCTTCTGCGGTAGCGTTGGGTGCAAGGGTCGATGTGGTCGATCTGAATGAGAATAAACTGCAGCTATTAAAAAATCAGTATCCGGGCATAGAAACACATCTATCGAGCGGAAAAGTTATCGAGCAACTGTGCCTCGATGCAGACCTGGTTGTCGGCGCAGTGCTTATCGCCGGCAGACGTGCTCCCGTGGTTCTGAGCCAGTCGGTTATTCGCAGGATGAAACAGGGCAGCGTGATCGTGGACATCTCGATCGATCAGGGCGGCTGTGTCGAAAGCATCAAGGCGACCAGCAGCGAGTCTCTGTGTTACACGGAACACGGCGTGATACATTCGGCGGTACCAAATATGCCGGCGACTGTGGCGCGTACTTCTTCACAGTCACTGTCATCTGCAATATTGCCTTATGTGTTGAAGCTTGCCGGTTCTGAGCTAAATGTTATGGCTGATTCAGGATCCGCAATGGAACGGGCATTGTATAAAGCGATGGCCGTGCAAAGTGGCAGCATCGTGGATTCTGTATTACAGGAAGAGATCAATAGACATTGATGCAATACAAAAGCAGAAGAATGCCTGATATTTAGTCAGATCAAGGGTATAATCTGGCAAAATTATTAGATAGCCCTGAATGGTCACTGATCATCACAAAGCTACCACAACCGGAACGAAGATTGGCACAAGCACGCCGTACTAAAACTACAACAAACTCGGAAAAAAGTGCTGTTATTGCGACACAGCTACAGCGAGGCTTGCGCGAAGGTGCAATGCTGGTGTTGATGGCGCTCGCCCTGTTTCTGTTCACGGCACTGATCACATATGATTCATCAGATCCTGGCTGGTCATATACCGGTTCCAGGGAATCGATCCACAATGCCGCCGGTGTCGTCGGTGCCTGGTTTGCCGATGTCCTGTATAACCTGTTCGGTTATCTCTCTTATCTTTTCCCGGTCATCATCGCGTATAGCGGCTGGCTGGTACTGCGAAGTAATCACATCGAAATTGATAAGGATATCGATTATCACGAGCTGGGTATTCGCTGGGCCGGCTTTTTTGTCACCGTCGCTATGGGTTGTGCATTGACCAGCATGCATTTTGCTTCCAGCAATGGCGCGCTTCCTCTGGATGGTGGTGGTATCCTCGGCCGGTGGCTGGGTGATGCCATGGCGGGTGCCCTGGGCCTGCTTGGTTCTACCCTGATACTGCTGGCAGTATTCCTCGCTGGAATAACATTATTCAGCGGAATCTCATGGTTTCGTGTGATCGACACCATCGGTTATGCTGCCCTGGTCAGCTACTACTGGGTAACGACGAAGATCCTTGGCATATTAGAAAACCGGCAGACACAAAAGGCCGGTGAAGAAGCCAAATTACAGCGACAGGAAGTAGTGGCAGCCAACAAGAAGAAACAGGAAGTTCGAGAGTCGAAAGGTACCAGGGACGTACGCATCGAACCCGTCGTTAAAAAGGTCGAGATCTCTGAACGCATGGACAGGGAGAAGCAGATCCAGCTATTTGAAGCACCGGCAGACTCGGAATTGCCGGCATTACGCCTGCTGGATCCGCCAAAACCACAGGAGAGTGGCTTTTCCAAGGAAGCGCTGGAGGCCCTGTCACGGCTGGTCGAGATCAAGCTGGCGGATTTCGGTGTCGAGGTCGAGGTGGTCGCTGTGCACCCCGGACCGGTCATTACCCGTTTCGAGATGGAGCCCGCGCCGGGGGTAAAAGCCAGCAAGATAACAGCCCTGTCGAAAGACCTGGCGCGTTCGCTGTCAGTGCCCAGTATCCTCGTCGTCGAGGTGATCCCCGGCAAAACCTGTGTCGGCCTGGAAATACCAAATGAGCATCGTGAGATCGTTTCACTGAGTGAGATCCTCATGTCCAAGCAATACGATAAATCTTCATCACCGCTCACCATGGGGCTGGGTAAAGATATTGCTGGCAACCCGGTGGTCGCTGACCTGTGCAAGATGCCTCACCTGCTGGTCGCAGGTACCACAGGTTCTGGTAAATCGGTCTGTGTTAATGCGCTGCTGATAAGCCTGCTATACAAGAGTAAACCTGATCAAGTACGGCTGATCCTGATCGACCCCAAGATGCTCGAGCTCAATGTCTATGAGGGTATATCGCACTTGCTGACGCCCGTGGTTACCGACATGAAAGAAGCGGCAAATGCACTGCGCTGGTGTGTCGGTGAGATGGAGAGCCGTTATGAACTGATGTCTGGTCTCGGGGTAAGAAATATCTCGGGTTATAACCGCAAGGTGAAGGAAGCCATAGCGGCAGGCAAGCCTCTGGAAGATCCAACTTTCAATCCGGACCATCATGCACCGGGCTCACAGCCACAGAAATTGCAGCCTCTGCCTTATATCGTCGTCGTGGTCGATGAATTTGCTGACCTGTTCATGGTGGTCGGTAAGAAGATCGAAGAGTTGATCGCACGTATCACGCAGAAAGCGCGTGCTGCAGGTATCCACCTGATCCTGGCAACACAGAGACCATCGGTTGATGTGGTGACCGGCCTGATCAAGTCGAACATACCGACAAGGATCGCCTTCCAGGTTTCTTCGCGTGTTGATTCGCGGACTATCCTTGACCAGATGGGGGCAGAGAACCTGCTCGGTCATGGTGATATGTTATACATGGAAGCGGGCGGTGGGCATCCGGTGCGAATTCATGGCGCCTTTGTTGATGACCATGAAGTGCATAGAGTTGTTTCTTTTCTTAAGGAACAAAATGATCCGGATTACATCGAAGAGATTGTGCAGGAAAATACTACGGTATTACCCGGTGAAAAACCGGCAAGCGGAAGCAGTGATGATGTCGATGCTCTCTATGATGAAGCTGTCGCCATCGTCACCCAGACTCGTAAGGCATCGATCTCTTATGTCCAGCGTCGCCTGAAGATCGGCTATAACCGGGCGGCGAGGATGATCGAGGAGATGGAAACAGCCGGAGTCGTTTCTGCGATGCAGTCGAACGGTTCTCGAGAAGTACTGGCGCCACCGCCACCAGAATAAGATGCCAGATGAAATCGTCGGTGTAACAGCCAGGATACTTGAGCGATAATGAAACTAACCACAATACATTTCTTTTTCCTGTTTTTTCTCGCTGTCGCGAATGTAATAGCCGAGACCAGACCGGTTACTCAGGGCGAAGCATACCTGGAAGACTTCCTGGCAAATACCAGGACGCTGGAGGCTACTTTTCAGCAGACATTACGAACACATGAAGGCGAGGTGCTGCAGCAGACGGAAGGTGAATTCTATCTAAATCGACCGGGCAGATTTCGCTGGAATTACCGCTCACCGTATGAGCAGGTGATCGTATCGGATGGAGAGAGAGTCTGGATCTATGATGTGGAGCTGCAGCAGGTGACCGTACAAAAGCAGTCTGCCAGTCTGCCGGCGACACCGATGGCGTTACTGGAAGACAGTTCGACCTTGCATAATGATTTCGAGGTTACGCCACTCGATGAGAATCAGGGCGTTTACCGTCTAAAGCTGATGAGCCGATCAAAAGAATCAGATTTTGGTGAGATCGTCGTCGGTCTGGATGCCAGCGGTTTACGTTTCATGCAGCTGCATGATCAATTCGAGCAGGTCACAGATATCGTATTTTCAAATATACATACCAACAAGAAACTTTCTCAAGAGATCTTCGAATTCATACCCCCCGAAGGCGTCGATGTCTTCGGCGGATAGACCATACTGAGCAAGATGACTGCTGAACTCTTTGCAGAGGGTAAACAGCCATATCGGCCGCTTGCCGACAGGATGCGACCGCAGGGTCTGGCCGACTATATCGGTCAGGAGCATATTACCGGGCAGGGTAAGACCCTGTCCCAGGCGATAGATAACCAGACACTGCATTCGATGGTGTTCTGGGGGCCTCCCGGTACCGGTAAAACCACGCTGGCTAAAATCATAGCGAACTCGGTCAAGGCGCACTTCATCAATCTTTCAGCCGTATTATCCGGTGTTAAGGATATACGCGAGGCCATCGCCCAGGCCAGGCAGTGGCAGGCACAGGGTGACCTGACTATCCTGTTTGTCGACGAGGTTCATCGTTTTAACAAATCACAGCAGGATGCATTTTTACCGTATGTCGAAGACGGCACCATATATTTCATCGGCGCGACTACTGAAAACCCGTCATTCGAGTTAAATAATGCGCTATTGTCGCGTGTTAAAACCTACGTATTGAAGTCTCTCTCGGAACAGGCCTTGATAACGGTCATCGGCAATGCATTAAAAAATGATGCGCAGATTAAAGGCTTGAATATAGAGATTGACGATGAAGCGCTGCATATGATGGCGCAAGCCTCAGACGGAGATGCCCGACGGGCGCTCAATTTTCTCGAGATCGCCTGTGACCTGGTAGAAGCCGATAGTACAGGCTTACGGCATATCGATAAAGATATCGTCCAGGATGTAACTTCGCAAAGCCTGCGGCGTTTCGATAAAGGCGGTGACCTCTTCTACGAGCAGATCTCAGCGTTGCATAAATCTGTCCGCGGCAGCAACCCTGATGCGTCATTGTACTGGTTTTGCAGGATGATCGATGGCGGCTGTGACCCGCTTTACATAGCTCGCCGCGTGCTACGCATGGCGACGGAAGATATAGGCAATGCCGATCCGCGAGGCGTGCAGCTTGCGCTGGCTGCCTGGCAGACATATGAGCGTCTGGGCAGTCCGGAGGGTGAGCTTGCCATCGCGCAGGCGATCGTATTTCTTGCCTGTGCGGCTAAAAGTAATGCGTTGTATTCAGCATACAATGCCGCTATGAAAGATGCCCGGAACTCGGCATCACTGGATGTGCCGGAGCACCTCAGAAATGCACCGACCCAGTTCATGAAAGAGCTTGGCTACGGCAAAGATTACCGTTATGCACATGATGAAGATGAAGGGTTTGCAGCTGGCGAGACTTATTTTCCCGAGTCGATGGGTGAGCGGGAGTATTATCAGCCGGTTGATCGTGGTCTGGAGGCCAGGATCAAGGAAAAACTTGATCATCTGAGAACATTAAACCTTTCGGCTAGAAGTAAAGCCGAAAAAAAAACCTGATCCACTATTTATGGGCAGCTGGCATGCTCAAAATATACCGTTCATCTAAAAGTTTTTATGCCGCTCATAATCTCTTATTTTCTTAACTATAATCGATCAGTAACAATAACAACCGATATGTAGACATGACACGAAACCAGGAAAGAGCTTCTGCAGAAGGATATTGTATTCAAGTGTTGATCATCAATGGTGACGTTCAAAATCACCTCTCTCAAAAATCCTTCTATATCGAAAATATAGGCAAGGGCGGTTTCCGCTTTATCTCTGACCTAGAGTTCGAGCTCGAAGACAGGGTTCAGGT
>JABDRN010000023.1 GCA_013041745.1 Gammaproteobacteria bacterium | reverse complement strand
AAAAAAGCCCGGCTGTTTTCACAGCCGGGCTTTTTTTGACCTGTTAAAGAAAAATTATTTTCCTAACTTTTCTTTAATCGCGTCGATCACTGCATCTGATGAAGTAGCATTTACTGAGAGCAGCAGTCCTTCATCTTTATAGAAACCGACGAGAGGCGCAGTCTGATCGTTGTAGACATTCAGACGGTTGCTGATCGCTTCTTCTGTTTCGTCATCACGCTGCACGACGTCAGCACCACACTTGTCACACACGCCTTCTACTTTTGGCGGGTTAGATTTGACGTTGTAGATCTCTCCACAGCCGGTACATGTACGGCGAGTGGTCAGGCGATCCAGGATAACATCGCGTGGCACGTCGATCTCAACAGCGCAGTCGAGTTTTTCGCCCATTTTTTCCAGCAGTACTTTCAGTGCTTCAGCCTGTGGGATAGTGCGTGGGAAACCGTCTAGCAGGTAGCCTGCTTTACAGTCATCCTCTTTCAGACGTTCTTCCATGATGCCCATGATCAGGTCGTCAGAAACCAGGTCGCCGGCTTTCATCGCGGCTTCAGCCTGCTTGCCCAGCTCGGTGCCAGCAGCAACCGCGCCACGTAAGATGTCACCAGTTGAGATTTGAACAGACCCGTCCATCTTGGTCAGTAATTTTGCAACAGTACCTTTACCAGCACCTGGTGCGCCTAAAAGAATTAACTTCATGGGATTTCCTCGGAAAGTGTTTAAATAAATGGTTCATACGGTGAAGGCCGTATGCATTGAAATTCAGCGGCGTATTTTCCTGATTTCGGCTACTGAAATCAATTTAAATTAGCCCCTATACCCACGAATAGTGCCTGTCAAAGGCAGAAACGCCTGTAATTTTGTAAATCAGGCGGGTAAATGTAAATTTGAGCTAAAAAACTTGAGTTGGGTCAGTCACATTTTCCCCCGTTACGAGTATCATTACTGCTTTAACAATTGGCTACTAGTAAGGGTTGATGATGGAATACGAAGAATTTCTAAGCGAGTATGATAAAGGCGATGACGATTTCAAAAAGATGTTGTTCAAGCGGTATGTTAAGCATTCTCAGGAATCATCGTTAAGGCCCTATCAGGCCGAGCTGATCAAGCTGCAGGACCACCTGGAAAAACATCAAAAAAAGATGATCATCCTGGTGGAAGGTCGCGACGCTGCCGGCAAGGGCGGCTCCATCAGGCGTATCACGCGTTATATGAATGAGAAGCACTACCGTGTGGTGGCCCTGGGCAAACCCTCAGATGTTCAGGTCAGTCAGTGGTATTTCCAGCGTTATGTCGAACAGTTTCCACGCGGTGGCGAGATCGTGCTGTTTGACCGCAGCTGGTACAACCGGGCTATGGTCGAACCCATCTTCGGTTTCTGTACGCAAGAGCAATATGATACTTTCATGAGGACGGTAGCACAGTTCGAAGCCGACCTGGTCGAGCACGATATCATCTTTCACAAGATCTATTTTTCGGTCTCCAAGGATGTACAGGCCAAGCGCTTCAAAGAGCGGGAGACAAACCAGCTGAAGATGTGGAAGCTGTCAGAGATCGATGTGCAGATGCAGGAGAAATGGGACGAGTTCACCGAGATGAAATATCAGATGCTGAAACAGACGCACACCCATAACAGCCCATGGGCGGTGATCCGCAGTAATGATAAATACCAGGCGCGACTGAATGCTATCAAGAGTATCCTGAACAGGGTCAATTACGAAGACCGTAACATGAGCCTGGACTACACGGTGAATCCGAATATCTACTATTCCGGTGCACATGAGATCGAGCTGATGGAGAATCAATTACGTGAAACGGGTAAATTCATCGTTTAACCCTGATCATAAATATGAGCAGAAAGCTTTCGCTGCTGTGCTGTATGAGCGTGCAGGGTGAAAGCTTTTTTCATGGGTGCGCCTGTTATAATGATCTGTCATGAAACAGGCACAGAGCAAAGAGATCATCCTGACCACGCTGAATGCACGCTATATGCATACGGCGTTCGGTCTGCGTTACCTGTATGCGAACCTCGGTGATTTACAGTCGTCAGCGGTCATCGAAGAGTTCACCATCCAGCAGCGTCCGATCGATATTGCTGAAAAGCTGTTGAGTCAGCGGTCCCAGATCATCGGTTTCGGTGTTTATATCTGGAACGTGGAAGCGATCAGCAAGACCGTCGAGTTAATCAAGCAGGTCTCGCCGGAAACGGTCATCGTGCTCGGTGGCCCAGAGGTCAGTCATCTGCCGGATATGCCTGCGTTCGTCGATATTGCCGATTACGTCGTCATGGGCGCAGCTGAGAAGAGTTTTCCTGAGTTATGCCGTCTTATCCTGTCTGCTGAAAAAC
>JABDRN010000024.1 GCA_013041745.1 Gammaproteobacteria bacterium | reverse complement strand
GCTGGTTACGCACCATCGACCAGCTGGTCATTTGACATCGCTTACTCACATCTGTTCATCGATGATACCGAGATCAATAATTTTGCTTGTGCATCATCATGTTCTGGCGCTGCGCTGGTTGGTACTTATGAATCCTCTGTAGATATCCTGAGTGCGCAGGCTAACTTCTATTTCTAATTAAAAATAATAATAAATGTTTTAAAAGTAAGCCCTCTTCGGAGGGCTTTTTTATGTCCATGGATGGACGGTATGACGCAAGGAGCCATGGAAGGCGGTGCGGCGATGTGCAGGATGGGCGGACAGAAATATGCTCCTCGACAATTGCTCCTGCATTGCCCTACTACTGCCCATCCATGGGCATATGCAATTTCTGTATACCCGCCATCCATGGCGGTATATGACGCAAAGAGCCATGGAAGGCGGTGCGGAAGTTTTAGCTGTCATCTCGACCAGGGGGAGAGATCTTAATAGCCAGTGTGAAAGATCTCTCCCGCTGGTCGGGATGACAGGTGACGTGAAGTAATCGGTTAAGTTCGAACACACCATGTAGGCATGTTATCTGAACTTATGATCTTATTGTTAATAAGCCATGCAAGCGCATCCTCGGCATCCTGCTCGAACCAGGCTTTAGCAGAACCTAGGCGGTAGGAATAACCCCAGGCGTCCATGTCATCTAACATGCGTTGCTTTTTCATTTCCGGGATAAAATCAGACAGTAAGATCTGTAGATAACAAACACCGCTTTCTTCCAGAGCAGTACCGCCGGCATCGGTGTTCAGCTTTTCTCTGCGTTTTTTGTCCATACAGATGTAGTGACATGCTTCATGCAGTGCGGAATGCACCGGTGTATCGTTGCGGATATTAAGCGTGTTGCCGATCAGTCCGGCTTCAGGCGGCTGCCAGAAACTACCTGGAATGGGCTCGTTATCGTTGACTGTTTTGATTGCCATACCGTAACGTTTAAGCAAGGCGTGAAGGTGTTCCAGGTTGATATCGCTACAGAGTAAAACGTTCATATTGGAAGTTATTTTCTCGCAGAGACGCCAAGACGCAGAGTGTATATTGTGAGAAGTTTAATTCGTCATAGGCCCGCATAAGGAGCGTTTCAGGCAATCCAGCAGATGCTGGGAACACAAACCCATCTTTGAAAATTTGCTCCGACCTGTGTCTGGTAACTGGTTAAAGTTTTCTTTGCGGCCTGGCGTCTCTGCGAGATAAATTAAATATACTTATGCTTCTTAAACTCTTCAAGCATTGCATTCAACGCAATGGCACGATGACTCATGGTGTTTTTAACATCCAGTGGCAATTCGCCACCGGAACAGTCATGTGTTGGCACATAGAAGATCGGATCATAGCCAAAACCGCCATCACCCTGCGGTGCTTCCAGGATCCTGCCTTCCCAGCTGCCCTGCGTGATGATCGGTACCGGGTCAGTATGTGAGCGCATGAAAACGATCAGGCACTGGTAGCGGGCCGTGCGCTCGGCTTGTGGAACACCTTGCAGCTCTTTTAGCATCAGATCATTATTGTCCTGGTCACTGGCACCGTCACCGGCATAGCGTGCAGAATAAACGCCGGGCCGCGCGTCAAGTGCATCAACCTCGATGCCTGAATCGTCGGAGATAGCAGGCAGGCCTGTGCACTCGGCAGCATGGCGTGCTTTTATGATGGCATTCTCGACAAAGGTGGTGCCGGTCTCAGGTACGTCCGGCACATCGAATTCTGACTGTGGAACCACTTCGATCCCGGCGCCGGCAAACAGTTTGTTGATCTCTCTGACCTTGCCGGCATTTCCGCTGGCCAGTACTATCTTGCTTATCTTGTTCATCGGTATCAGCTCTCGATTGCAGATCGTTGCACGCTAAATAATTCCGCTATGCCTTTTTCAGCAAGGGCCAGCATGTTGTTCAATTCATCTTTGCTATAGGGATGGCCTTCGGCCGTTCCCTGGACTTCTATAAATCCATTATCACTGTTCATCACGACGTTCATATCGGTTTCTGCATTAGAGTCCTCGGCATAATCGAGATCGAGCACCGGGGTGCCATTGAATATTCCCACAGAGACGGAAGCGATCTGATGGTGCAGCGGGTTTTTATTGATCACCTTTTTGTCGAGCAGGTGATGGATGGCGTCATTGAGTGCGACCCATGCACCGGTGATACTGGCCGTGCGCGTGCCGCCGTCAGCCTGGATGACATCACAGTCCAGGCTGATGGTGTTTTCACCCAGTACTTCGAGATCGATTCCGGCACGCAGGGCGCGGCCGATCAGGCGTTGTATCTCCATGGTCCTGCCGCCCTGTTTGCCACCAGAAGCTTCTCGTCGCATGCGTGAACCGGTAGAACGTGGCAGCATGCCATATTCTGCAGTGACCCAGCCCTGGCCCTTGCCTCGTAAAAACCCGGGTACTCTTTCTTCGACACTGGCAGTGCAGATGACTTTAGTATCACCGAATTCGATCAATACTGAGCCTTCTGCGTGTTTCGTGTAATTTCTAGTGATGCGAATATCGCGCATTTCATCAGGCTGGCGGTTGCTTGGACGCATATTGATGGTGACCTCAATGTTTAAAGTGCGCGTATTATACATGGCTTGAAGAAATTATGACGGTCGCTAAAGTGTGCGTGTTAGACTCTCATCAACCGAGTTGCTATAAGAAAAGGAGCGTCAAAGATGACAAAGAGTATGACTGCCTTCGCGCGAATACAGCAGAGCCTGGATGAAGGAGAGCTCGTCTGGGAGATCCGTAGTGTAAATCAGCGATTTCTTGAAGTGTACTTTAAGATGCCAGAGGATTTCAGGGCGAGTGAAACAAAGTTCCGCGAGATCCTGCAAAAACGTTTGAAGCGTGGCAAGGTGGAATGTTTTCTGCGTTTTAATGTGGCAGCTCAACACGCCGAATCTCTCACGGTTAACCTGCAGCGTGCCAAACAGTTGGTGAAAGCCTGTCATGAGATCAATAACCTTTTGCATCAGCCTTCGGAGGTCGATCCGATAGAACTGCTGCAATGGCCGGGTGTGGCCCAGGAAGCCGCGCTTGACATGAAACAGGTGATAAGCGCAAGTGAAACCGGTCTGATCGAAGCACTCGATGAGCTGGTTGCAAACCGTGAACGTGAGGGCGCGCGTATGAAGGAGCTAATCCTGAATCGTTGCGAAGCGATCCAGCAGATCGTCGATGATACGCGAGAAAAAATGCCCGAGATCCAGGCGCGCTATCAGCAAAAAATTCATCAACGATTAGAGCAGATCAATGTCGAAGTAAATCAAGACCGCCTGGAGCAGGAGCTGGTGTATCTCGCGCAAAAGATGGATGTCGATGAAGAACTGGACCGTCTCGATAGCCACTTGAAAGAGATGGCAGAAGTGCTGGCCAGGGATGAAGCGGTAGGTCGTCGGCTGGATTTTCTGATGCAGGAACTGAACCGTGAGGCCAATACTCTGGGCTCGAAATCTGCAGACATTTCCAGCACCAATGCATCAGTCGAATTAAAAGTGCTTATCGAGCAGATGCGAGAACAGATCCAGAATATCGAATGAAATAGAGTTTCAAGTTGAAAGTTTAAAAGTTAACAACTTGAAACTTACAACTTTTAACTTACGAACTTCTCTCTATTCCTTGATACCTAGCAGCTCGATCTCAAAGATCAGGGTAGAGTTGGCTTCGATTAATTCGCTGCGTTTAGTAGCGCCGTAAGCCAGTTCAGATGGCACAAATAACTGCCATTTGTCGCCGACATGCATTAACTGCAATGCTTCAGTCCAGCCCTTGATCACGCCTTTGACAGGAAAGGATGCTGGCTTGTCACGTTTGTAAGAACTGTCGAATTCGCGACCGTCGATCAGCGTTCCCCTGTAATGTGTGGTCACGGTATCTGTGGCTTTAGGCTGTTTGCCGTCGCCACTTTCGATCACCTTGTATTGCAGGCCGCTTTCAGTAGTGATGACGCCAGGCTTTTTAGCATTTTCTTCGAGGAAGGCTTTGCCTGCAGCCAGGTTGGCAGCAGAAGATTCTGCCTGCTTTTTGACCAGTGCATCACGCAGCTCCGCCTGGAAGCTGGTCTTGGCCTGTAGACGTTCTTCATCAGGCAGTGCCAGTTCTACGCCGTTGTATGCATCAGCGATGCCGCGGTTAAGGGCCTCAACGTCGAGTTCGATGCCCTGCTGTTGCAGACGGTTGGCAACATCCACGCCGTAGCTATAGCTGGCTTTCTGTTGCAGGCTTTCCAATGTCTGCTGCTTGTTGCCCGTGTTGTCACTGCAGGCAGTAAGACCGAGAGATACCGCTGCAATGCCGACTAGAGGGTAGATATTACGCATAATATTTCCTGATGTTTGATTGAGTTTGCTGAATTTATCAGCTCGACTGTTTAACATCAAGCAGAGCTTTTTATTAAATCAGTCTAAACTTTTTCACTCGCTTGTTCTTAGTTGTTATGGCGCGAGTCGTGCTAGTATCTGCATGATATGAACTATGTAAAACCCGGTTTGTCTATGAGACGATTCAAATCGCCATCTTAGGAGTAAGTATGTCGCTGGTTAAACCTTTCTTTGTATCTACCGTGTTAATCATTTCAGCTTTTACAACAAATGTTTTTGCTGTGATACCTGCCTATGTCGAGGGCCAGGCCTTGCCCAGCCTTGCACCGATGATAGAAAAAACGCGTCCAGCGGTTGTTAATATTGCTACCCGTGGCTCGGTTAATATCCAGAATCACCCGTTATTGAATGACCCACTGTTCAAACGATTCTTTAAAGGTTTTGAAAACATGCCGCAACGTAAGGAAGTAAAAAGCCTGGGATCGGGCGTTATCATCGATGCTGATGCCGGTTATATAGTGACAAATCATCATGTCATCGAGGGCGCTGACGAGATTGCAGTTACCTTGCATGACGGCCAGCAACTGGAAGCCAAAGTGGTCGGATCCGATCCTGAAGCGGATGTCGCCATATTAAAAGTTGAACAGGATGATCTGGAACTGACGCATATCCCGTTTGCAGATTCTTCGGAGATTAAGGTAGGCGATTTTGCCGTGGCGATAGGTAATCCGTTTGGTCTGGGACAGACAGTAACCTCAGGTATTATCAGCGCTCTGGGACGAACCGGCCTTGGTATCGAAGGATATGAAGACTTTATTCAGACTGACGCCTCGATCAACCCCGGAAACTCTGGTGGTGCGTTGGTCAATCTTCGTGGTGAGTTGATTGGTATCAATACCGCGATCCTGGCATCAGGTGGCGCAGGTAATGTCGGTATCGGTTTTGCCATTCCTATCAACATGGTTCGTGAGCTAACTGACCAACTAATCGAATACGGCGAGGTTCGCCGCGGTATGCTGGGTGTGATAATGCAGAACCTGACACCGGAACTTGCGCGTGCTTTTGGGCTGGATATGCATCAGGGTGTGGTGATATCACAGGTCGTGGAAAATTCTGCAGCTGAGAAAGCCGAGTTAAAAGCCGGTGATGTTGTCTCAGAGATCAACGGGGTGCCTGTTAAAAGCGCCTCTTCGATGCGCAACATGGTAGGCCTGATGCGTGTCGGTGCCAAGATGGATATCAAAGTAATACGTGATGGCGATGAAAAAATTCTTACGGCCTATATCGAAGATGAGGTTGAGCAGTCTCTCGAGGGTGAGAAGCTAAATGCCAGGCTCGCCGGGGCAGTTATAGAAAGCCATGATGATAATGGCAACCAGTTCCTCGTGATGTCTGATGTATCTCGCGGTAGTCCCGCCTGGAATGCGCGCTTACGGAAAGGCGATCTAATCCTGTCAGTCAATCGTGCGCCTGTTAAGTCACTGAGTGATATCAAAAAGATGGTTAAACCCAATGACGAGCAGATACTGTTCAATGTGCAACGAGGTCAGACTGCGCTATTTATATTGATACAGTAATCCATGTATTATAAAAAACATCGGATAGTGTCATTGCGAGCGTAGCGCTCGCAATGACGTACTCTTTCTGATTCGTTATTTTTCAGCTTGCTGGTCGTTATGCACCCAGCGCTCTCCGGTTTCGGTCACTTCTTTCTTCCAGAAAGGCGCGCGGGCTTTTAATTCTTCCATCAGGTAACGACAGGCATCGAATGCCTGAGCCCGGTGTCCGGACCAGGCTGCTGTCAGTACGATGGGCTCACCTGGGCGGATCTCGCCAAAGCGGTGTATGACCAGGCAGTCATCGAGGTCATAAGTGTCGATACATTGCGTGCATAGATTATCCAGGTAATGCTGTGTCATCGCGGGGTAATGTTCCAGGCGCATGTGGCTGACCGATTCACTGATATTAAAATCACGCATAGTTCCGACGAATGTCGCGGTAGCACCGTAATGACCTGGCTGCAGGTGTTCTGCCTGGTGGCGCTGGATCTCGTCCCATGGATTAAAAATTTTGTCTAAAAGGATAGCGGGCATGATAGTGGTTATCCGCCGGTGACTGGCGGAAAAAAAGCCACCTCGTCACCGTCGCTGACTGTGGCATCAGGTTTTACGTATTCCATGTTGACGGCACAGAGGGTGTTATCCGGCATCTTCATATTGTCTGTCGATAGCGTCCAGACTGTCGATACATCGAGAGGTGCTTCATAAGGCAACGTTGCCTGTTGTTTTCCGACCTGCTCGCGCAGGCTGGCGAAGAATTGTATGGTGATGCTCATGGTTGGTATTTTAGCTTTTAATTGTGGTTGAGTCATTGTGTGAGGTTTGGTCTTTACCTGGTTCTTTTTACCCGGCTTTGCGGGTCTCGCCCAGTGGGCGAGTTACCCATTCTTGTCTTTATTATTTTTCTTTTTCTACGCTGCTTGGGTACGTGAATTTGTAGCGTGAGTTTCGCCTTTTACGGCGAGGCACTTTTTTTCTGCAGCCAAAAAAAGTACCCAGAAAAGGCCGTCGCTACGCTGGGAGCCCCGTGAAAGACACGGGGCTCCCATTGCTGTGCTAATG
>JABDRN010000007.1 GCA_013041745.1 Gammaproteobacteria bacterium | reverse complement strand
ATCCCCACATTGTTGGCCGAGTATCCTCGCAAGTTCCGCATTGTACATGCCAAGCATGTCGCTAACCTGGATCACGGACTGTGAAAGTTCACGTTCATTCTTGCAGGAATTGCTGATTCTAAAAACCATTTAAATTGATCGTTCAATTTCCGAAATAGCCGGTCTCAGATATAAACCGCGGGGCTACCACCTTGTTGCCACAGTTCATGTTTTTGAAAAGCATTTGAAAACAACTCTGTGCTGATTAGATTATTAAGCCATTGTCGAACATGTGGATATGGCGCTTGATCAAACCAGTCTTTATCGACCATGGAAAACTGGCGCACAAACGGAAACACGCCGATATCAGCGAGCGAAAGCTGATCAGATAGCAGATAGCTGTTTTCACAGAGCATATCTTCCAGTTCTTCGATGTACTCCTCACAGGACTTTCGATAATGCTGTTCACTATGTTCTGGATAACGATCAGCATATTTATAGCGGTCAAGATCTTCCTTGAATGAAAAATCGTTGGTCTCGATCAATATCTCGGCGTCAAGCGCAAATTCGTTGTTTTCTCCCAGCCAGCAATCCGGATCGTTTTGAGCAAGTGCCCATTTCAGAATATCCCAGCTCTCATCGATGACGCTGCCATCAGGCAGATGTAAAACCGGTACGGTCGCCTTGGCAGATATCTGCAGTGCTTGTGGCGGGTAGTTCTGTAAATCAACTTCGCGTAGCTCGACCTTAATGCCGGAGTACTTAAGCGCCATATGTGCTCGCATGCAGTAGGGACATCGACGAAAGCTGTATAACACCGGTGTATCCATGATCTATTTCGTGTCGTACTTATATTTGAAAACGATGAGTGTGATACTCATCAAGCTGATCAGCCCTGCACCGACGATGAGAGGGATGTTTTGTGTTAATGAAGCATGTGCGACCCAAAAGCCATTGCCGGCAACCGATATCACCAGCATGGACATCGAGACATCATCGGTATGTTTTGTTATTGCTGCTTTATAGATCTGTGGAACCAGTATTAGCGTGCAAAGAAATGATGCAGTCCAGCCAAATAGTACTTCTATAGACATGTTTGGGATCATATTTGTATGGGTTATCGGTGTGTCAGGCTGGCTTGGCGACTCTTTTCGCGTTGCAGTTCTTTGAGATGTTTTCTCTGTTGACTGATGTCTCTGGCGTCAGCGCCGAGGTGCTGCTCTCCTCGCGCACGAGCTAGCTGCATCTGCCGCTCACGTTCGGCAAAACGTTTTCGCTGCTTCTCTGATTTTTTGTCATAACAGACGGGGCAGCTCACTCCCTGTTCATATTTATCACTTTTCTTGTCAGCTTCGGTGATCGGAAGGCGGCAGGCATGGCATTGGTCATAAGATCCTTTTTCCAGCTGGTGGTTAACACTGACCCTGTTGTCGAAAACAAAGCACTCGCCCTGCCAGAGTGACTCGTCTTCAGGTACAGTTTCAAGATATTTCAAGATGCCACCCTGGAGGTGGTAGACCTCATCGAACCCCTGTTCTTTCAGGTAAGCCGTAGATTTTTCGCAACGGATGCCGCCGGTACAGAACATGGCGACCTTTTTATGTTTGCGGGATTGCATGTTGTTTTTCACATAACCGGGAAACTGACGAAATGTTTCGGTGTCCGGGTTGATGGCGTTTTTGAATGTGCCGATAGCGACTTCATAGTCATTACGCGTGTCGATCAGGGTAACGTCCGGATCGGAGATGAGTTCGTTCCAGTCTTCCGGTTTTACATAGGTGCCAACGACACGGTTAGGATCGATACCGGTGACACCCATAGTCACTATCTCTTTTTTCAGTTTTACCCTGGTCCGGTAGAAAGGCATGCTGTCATCAAATGATTCCTTGCTCTTGAGGTCCTTCAGACGATCATCTGCGCGTAGCCACCGGTGCAGTTTGTCGACAGCCGAGCTGGATCCAGCGACGGTGCCGTTGATGCCTTCCTGTGCGAGTAATAATGTACCTTTGATCTCATGTTCGACCATGAAATCATAGAGTGGCTTGCGCAACTCCCGGTAGTTATCGAGCGAGACGAAATGGTAGAGTGCAGATACGACGACCTGTGGCATATAAATGGTTCCTGGTTTACCGCTTTCTTGCCTGAAATCAGGCTGGGCAAAAAATTAGAATATTCGTCAATTTTACCTGATTTTCAACAGATAAAAACATACGTTGTAAACTGGTATTATTAGCAGCAATAATAATCACGATAAGTCAAGAATATGCAATTGCTAACTGATCTGATCACAACGCTTAATGGCATAGTGTGGGGCCCGCTGATGCTCATACTGATACTTGGTACGGGCTTATACCTGATGTATGGCCTTTCCCTGATGCCACTCAGGCGGATCGGATATAGTTTCAAATTATTATGGCAGGGCAGAAAGGCCAAAGGTGAAGGTGATATCGCGCCATTCAATGCCTTGATGACATCTCTCTCAGCTACCATCGGTACCGGCAATATCGCCGGTGTCGCGACAGCCATCTTCCTCGGTGGGCCCGGCGCCCTGTTCTGGATGTGGTGCACCGCACTCGTCGGTATGGCAACAAAATATGCAGAGGCCGTGCTCGCAGTAAAATATCGTGAGGTCGACAATAAGGGCATGCATATCGGCGGCCCGATGTTTTATATCAAGAATGGCTTAAAGCCACACTGGGCCTGGCTGGGCACATGTTTCGCTGTTTTTGGTGCCCTCGCCGGCTTTGGTATCGGAAATACCATACAGGCCAACTCAGTCGCCGATGTAATGCATGATACCTTCGCCATACCACATATCGTTACCGGCGTAGTGATCGCTGTACTGGCTGCGCTTGTCCTGCTCGGTGGTATCAAACGTATCGCCAGTGTTGCGGGAAAACTGGTTCCTCTTATGGCCATCACCTATGTCCTGGCCGGGCTGGTTATCCTGACGATGAATATTGAAATGTTACCGAACGCTTTTTCATTGATCTTCACCCATGCATTTACACCGATTGCAGCGACCGGCGGTTTTGCAGGTGCTGCAGTTTGGGCCGCTATCCGTTTTGGTGTCGCACGCGGTATCTTCTCCAACGAAGCGGGCCTTGGCAGTGCACCGATCGCTCATGCTGCCGCCAGAACGAATAGTCCGGTAAAGCAGGGTCATATCGCCATGCTCGGTACCTTCATCGATACTATCATTCTGTGTTCGATCACCGGCCTGGTAATCATCACCTCTGGAGCGTGGTCGCTGGGTGAAACAGGCGCCAGTTTATCGTCGGCAGCCTTCGAAACATCTCTGCCCGGTTATGGCAGTTTTATCGTAACTTTTGGTTTGAGCGTATTTGCTTTTACTACGATCCTTGGCTGGAGTTTTTACAGTGAAAAATGTGTTGAGTACCTGTTCGGTGAAGAGGCGATAAAATCGTTCAGGTGGTTATGGATATTTGCTGTACCAGTGGGTGCGACAGCAAATCTTGATTTCATGTGGCTGGTCGCTGATACTCTGAATGCGCTGATGGCACTACCTAACCTGGTCGCTTTGATCTTACTCAGTCCGGTCGTTTTTCAGTTAACCCGGGAACATGTCATCAACAGATAGTCATCTCGACGAATAACTACAGCAGTTGATGTATTCGCCAGCACATAAGCCATACCCCTATGTTTCCTGATTTTTCTACACTGGATATCATCCTGACCGGCATACTGTTTCTGTGGGCAGGATTCGTGCGCAGTGGCCTGGGATTTGGTGGCGCAGCACTTGGATTACCGTTCATGCTGCTGGTGTATGACCAGCCGGTTTACTGGTTACCGCTGATCGGCCTGCACCTGCTGTTCTTTTCGGCACTGACACTGCGCACCCGGTTGAATAACGTTAACTGGGATTACCTCAAGACATCACTATACTACATCATACCGCCGGCTCTGATCGGTGTGTTCGGCCTGCTCAACCTGCCAAACCTGTGGGTCGTCACTTTCATCTACGGCATCACCCTGTTCTATGCCGTGATGTGGCTGTTCAATAAGAGTATCCATAGTGACAATAGATGGATAGATAAGGTGCTGCTCGTCTCTGGTGGCTATATTGCAGGCACCTCACTGACAGGCGCACCGCTCATGGTTGCTGTCTATGTGCGAAATGTGGTCAAGTCACAATTGCGCAATACGCTATTTGTGCTCTGGTTTATCCTGGTGACCATCAAGATGACAACCTTCGCAGCACTTGGCGTTGATCTCAATGTCCTCACTTCGATCACCTTGCTGCCTGTGGCTGCGGTCGGACATTATATTGGTCTCAAGGCACATGATCATATCTTGCAGAATGATGTTCTTTTCAAACGGATCATCGGCGGCATGCTGGTGCTGGTTAGTGGGCTGGCTCTTTGGGACTTATACTAGGTTATTTTAGTCTTACTGTTAGTTTATAGGTGTTGTAGATCTCTTGCCGGTAGGCGGCCTGTAGGGTCGGATTGTAATCTGCGATTTCTCTTAGGTTCTACTTAGCTATGTGCATTGCTCATGAGATCTTTTTGTGTGGGTTTGGTGTTTAGTATTTACTTGTTCTTTTATTCAGGCTTTGCGGTTCTCGCACCGCGGGCGAGGTACTCTTTTGCAACAGCCCAAAAGAGTACCCAGAAAAGGCCGCCACTATAGCTGCGCCCCCTGTAAAAGATACAGGGGTACCCATTGAAGC
>JABDRN010000134.1 GCA_013041745.1 Gammaproteobacteria bacterium | reverse complement strand
ATTATGTTTATCGCTAAAGACCTGAATCAATTCAAACAACTGTTCGCCAGCAGGTTAAGAGACATGCTGTCCGATAATGAACTGGGTGCGTTTATCCTGGTGCTGGCCAACAGTCGTCAGGACCAGTTCTTACGGGATGAACTGGCAGACACTCTGAACACCACCTTCATCGCTTTGAAAGATAATTTTGTCGCTGGCAGGCTCGATGCGACACAGGATGACATCGATGTATTCGAGCAGTTGCTGCAACTCGAGCTGTCAGATATACCTGTCTGGCAGAACAGGCAGGTCGGAGACTGGGAGATCACGTATAACTCGATACGTCGGCTACGCCCCGCCCGTGCCTCCTCACAGGTTTTGCATTCTATTAGTCAGCCATACGATGCCTCGAAGTTTCATTTTAATAAGCCGTTCCTGAAGCCGGAGATCTTGTGGCAGGGCGAGTTCAATGGTGTTGAGGCGCGTGTGCTGTTCAACAAATTTCCGTTTTCTGAGTATCATCTGCTGATCGTGCTCTCAGCGGAGATGAATCGCCCCCAGCTGCTGACCTGTCAAGATCACCGGTATGTGTGTTCGCTGGCAGAGGACCTGGCAATGGTGTTTCCGGGTTTTGGCATCGGATTTAACAGCCTGGCAGCCGGCGCTTCAATCAATCATCTACACTTTCAGGGTTTTGTTCGCGAGCGTTCATTTGCCATCGAAAGCGAGCACTGGGTACATAATGGCGGCGATGCTGAGTATCCGTTGACGGTCGAACGGTTTGTCGATGCGGAATCTTCCTGGGCTTACCTGCAGCAGCTGATCTCGAAGGACGAGGCATTCAACTGTCTGTATCGGGATGGGTACTGTTATGTCGTTGCGCGAAGATACCAGGGTAGCGTGGTCTTGCCTGAATGGCTGCGAGGCGCTGGATGGATTGATGTCGCCGGTGCAGTCACCGTTTCTAAAAGTGAGACCTTTGAGCGATTGACAGAGGAACAGATCGCTGCAGGCATCGGACTACTGAAGCCTGCAGTTTGATCACCACAGTGTTTTGAATTTAATGCTCAATATGCGGTCCTGTGAATTTTCATCCAGGACCTGATAGCTGCCGCCCTGCAGCGACTCGTTGCCGGCATGTTAAGCAACTCTTTTACTGGATGCTATTTCTCCGATCTTTTTTAAAATCCAGTTCCTGGTCTGGAAATGGTCCGAGGTGACCTTAGCTGACAGGCTGCCTTTGCCGGATTTTTTATTATAGTCATAGGCCACTATCTCGGTCGGAAGTTTTGTTGTCGCAGTATCCGACGGTTATGCTGGCACCATTGTCGATATTTTCTATGCTCCAGTCACCGATGCTGAAACGGATGAGCCGTAAGGTCGGAAAGCCGGTAGCTGCGGTCATACGTCTCACCTGTCGGTTGCGCCCCTCTGTGATACTTAGCTCAATCCATGACGTCGGTATGTTCTTGCGTTCGCGGATGGGCGGTATCCTGGGCCACAGCGCTTCGGGTTGCGGGATGGCTTTTGCTTTCGCTGGCCTGGTTAAGCCATCCTTGAGTTTTATGCCTTTGTGCAGCTGTTCGATGGCGTCATCGGTGATCTCACCTTCGACCTGAACCCAGTAGGTTTTTTGCATCTTGTTCTTCGGGTCGGTGATCGTGTGCTGTAGTTTGCCATCGTCGGTGAGCAGTACCAGGCCTTCACTGTCACGGTCCAGCCGGCCTGCGGCGTAAACATTTTTTTGTTTGATGTAGTCGGCGAGTGTGCGGCGCCCCTGTTCGTCGGTGAACTGGCAGAGTACGTCATAGGGCTTGTTAAACAATATAATCATGTGTTGTATTGTTTTCTGCGATCAAGGCTAGAATGGATTTCAGTCGCCTTTGTCCAACGATGAGTAGTGTGCCCTTTAAAAGGCAGGCTGCAGGTTATACCAGCGCTCACGCCGACCGCGGGCAGCATCCAGTCGGTTAAACATGGATATCATTGCGTCTTCATTGATGCCTGACCAGCGGATGTCTTTTTTCGGGCCTTTGAACTCGGCATCGGTAACGATAGTCGTGAGCTGTTTGGTCATGGGCAGGATATGCTGATGCTGCTCGACCAGGGTCTGGATACGTTTTGAGCCGCGGAATTTCATCGCTGAAATATTTTCGATGTTCTCCAGGATGTGTTCTATGCCCGGGTATTTCTTCAGCAGGTTAGAGGCCATCTTGTAGCCGACGCCGGGTATGCCCGGAATATTGTCGACCTTGTCCCCGCTCAGGGCAAGTAAGTCTGCTATCAGCTCCGGCCTGACGCCGAAGCTCTTCTCTACGTCTTTGTAATGAAGTATCTTGTTGCGCGCGTAGTCCCACCATACATCCCCAGGTTTGAGTAACTGGGCTAGATCCTTGTCGGCGCTGAGGATGGTGATCCTGAAGCCATCCTGGCGTAACCTGGTGGCCAGTGTGCCGATAATATCGTCACCCTCGAAACGGTTACTGGAGAAGTCTGCGATCCCCGCGGCCCGACAAAAATCACGACAGTGCTTGAACTGACTTTTCAGTTCGACTGGCGCCGGCGGGCGATTGGCCTTGTATTCCGGAAATATCTCGCGACGGTAGGAATTGGTCTGCTTGGCATCGAATGCACAGGCGATATATTCCGGCTGTTCGAGTTCGAGCAGTTCGCGGAGGAATTCGGTAAAACCGTATACCGCGTTACTCGGATTGCCTTCGCTATCGACGATGTCTTCAGAATATACGTGCCAGCCACGAAATATATATATGCTGCTATCGATCAGGTAAGCGTGTTTTGTATTATTATGTGACATCGGTTGCACATTCTACGCGAGCGAAAAATGGATTGTAAAATATTTATAAAACATCAGGAAGCTGATCGGGGAGCTGCTATATGGTGGACCTGAATAAAAGAAGGTTTCTCAAGCATGGCCTGTGCGGGCTCAGTGTCTATGGTGCAGGCGCGGTCTGGTCAAATACCCTGATAGGTGGTTGTAGCAGCCAGCAGAGCAACGTGCTACTGGGCCCTGATGAAAACGATGTGCGCCTGCCGGCCGGCTTTCGTTCGCGGATCATCGCCAGGTCTTCGCAGCCGGTAATACCTGGGCAAAGTTACCTGTGGCATGCAGCACCGGATGGCGGTGCCTGTTTTAGCCGAGACAGCGGCGGCTGGCTCTATGTTTCGAACAGCGAGGTTGAGCCGAATGGCGGTGTCGGCGCAATCGTGTTTGATGCAAGCGGCGAAGTCATAGATGCATACTCCATACTTGAAAATACCCGCCGCAACTGTGCCGGTGGGGCTACTCCCTGGGGCAGCTGGTTGTCCTGTGAAGAGGTCGATGATGGCCTCGTCTGGGAATGCTATCTCGATGGCCAGACGCCGGCGGTGGTCCGTCCCGCACTCGGTATTTTCAATCATGAAGCCGTCGCGGTTGATCCTGAGCAGGGTCATCTATACCTGACAGAAGACAAGCCCGATGGATGTCTTTATCGTTTTATGGCCGACAGCATGGGCAGTGATGGGTTTCCTGATCTTGCCGCCGGCAGACTGGAAGTGGCTGTCAGGCCGGCTGGCCAGGAGGCGTTGAGCTGGTCTCAGGTACCCGATCCGCAGGCATCGCAACAGGCGACGAGATACCAGGTGGCCTCGGCATTAACATTTGATGGTGGCGAGGGTATTGCTTACTTTGATGGTCGAATCATATTCACCACGAAAGGCGATAACCGGGTGTGGTCATACGATACGACGAGCCAGTTACTCGAGGTAGTTTATGATGCAGCAGATTACATGTCACCGATACTTACCGGGGTCGATAATGTTACCGTTTCGCAGTCTGGTGATATCTATGTCGCTGAGGATGGCGGTGACCTGCAGGTCGTGGTGCTCGACAATCAGGGTGCTTTGTTTCCCATCGTGCAGCTGGAAGGGCATGATAAGTCGGAGATTACCGGCGTGGCGTTCAGTCCCGATGGAAAACGTCTGTATTTTAGTTCGCAACGGGGTGCTGGCGGGCGTTCAGAAAATGGTGTTAGCTACGAGATAACGGGCTTCTGATGTTAAATGGACGTAATCTCAGCAAAATACGCTATATATTACTGAGTTATCGTTGTAAGATTTGTCTAATTGAATGTTAAAAAAAAGAAATAAATAAAAATGTCAGGAATATCTAAAAAAGCGGTCATCGAGTTATCTAAGAAAGGTAGCCGTCTTTTTCGCGCTGGCCGGCTGGAAGAGGCTGAAAAGGTCTATCTGGAAGCCAAGGAACTCGATGATGAGAACCCTTACGTACTCTCTGGTCTGGGTGATGTCTATCGCAAGCTCAATCGTTTTGAAGAGTCAGGTGCACAGTATGACGCGGTACTGAAAAAAGACGCGACCAATATTTTTGCCCTGCGTGGTGCCGGCGATGCGCGACGCGGAATGAAACAGCCGCTGGCAGCCATCCCTTTCTGGTTGCGATACCTCGAGATCAATGAAAAAGACAGTCACGTCATGGTCCGTATCGCTGATGCATATCATAAACTTAATGACAGCGAAAACGCGATCGATTTCTATGAGCAGTCACTGGTCATAAAGCCATATGACCCGTTCGCTCTGCTCGGCCTTGGCAATGTTTATTATGCGCAGCATAACGATGAAAAAGCACTGGACTGTTTTGAGAAGCTGTTATCTAAAAATACCTCTCATAACGTCGTGTTGATGACCATGATCGGCAATATCTACCGGCGACGTAAGGAATTTGACCGCGCCATGGATCATTATGAAAATGCCCTGGAGCTTGATCCCAGGAATAATTTTGCGCTGTTTGGTATGGGTGACTGTTTCCGCGGCAAGCTGGATATCGAAAAGGCTGTCTTCTGGTGGGATAAGATTCTCGATCAGGAGCCTGAAAACCAGACATTGTGGACACGCGTCGGTGATGCGCTGGCATCGCTAGGTCGGCTGGATGAGGCAATCGAGCATTATAACTCCAGTCTCAGGGTGGATCATGACCTGTATGCAGTACTGGGCCTGGCCCGGGTTGCGCAGAAGAGAGGTGATTATGACAGGGCCTGCCATTACTGCGAACAGGCTCTTGAAGTCGACAAGGATAATGTCCGTGCCCTGGAGGAACTGGCAAAAATCTGTGATGAGGCGGGTGATACCGAGAGGGCTCAGGCCGCACGTGATCGTATAATCGTCTGAGCTGGTCGAAGATCCTTATGGCTATCGGGCGGCTATCGCCGTCTCGCCCCCCTTGTTCTAGCGTTGAATCCCCCTGTTTATCGCGGCTTATAGTCATTTAAGCCGTATAGCCCGAAATTAATACAGTTTATTTTTCAATAAACGCATATAATGCGCCCCTTTTTTCCTATTTAAAGAGAATTATCGTGAGCGTTAAAATCCGCAACATTGCAATCATCGCCCATGTCGACCACGGCAAAACCACGCTGGTCGATAAACTGCTTGAACAATCTGGCACGCTGGATGAGCGTAAGGCGCCTACCGAGCGCATCATGGATTCTAACGACCAGGAAAAAGAACGTGGTATTACCATCACCTCGAAGAATACCGCGATCAGCTGGAATGACTATCATATCAATATCGTAGATACACCGGGACACGCCGACTTCGGTGGTGAGGTTGAGCGTGTGCTCTCTATGGTAGATTCGGTGCTGCTGCTGGTGGATGCTGTTGACGGCCCAATGCCGCAGACCAGGTTCGTCACCCAGAAAGCATTCGCCATGGGTTTCAAACCGATCGTGGTGATCAACAAGATCGACCGTGACGGTGCTGATCCGGACCGTGCCCTGGACCTGACCTTTGACCTGTTCGACAAGCTCGGTGCAACTGACGAACAGCTCGACTTCCCGGTGATATATGCCTCGGCTATCAACGGCTTTGCGGGCACCGAGTCAGATGTGACCGGCGGAGATATGACGCCGTTATTTGAGGCTATCATCGAGCATGTGCATGCACCTGATGTCGATGCTGATGGCCCGTTCCAGTTACAGATATCTACCCTGGATTACAATAGCTATGTCGGTATCATCGGCATCGGCCGTATCCGCCGTGGTGTCGTTGCACCGAATATGGCAGTAAAAGTTATCGACGCCGAAGGCAAAGAACGCGGTGGCCGTATCGGCCAGGTTTTAACTTTTCATGGGCTGGAGCGTGTTGAATCTGAAGAGGCGCATGCCGGTGATATCGTGGCGATCACCGGCCTCGATCCGCTGTCGATCTCGGATACGATCTGTGACCCTAATGAAGTCGAAGCATTACCTGCGATGACCGTCGATGAACCGACTATCAGTATGATGTTCCAGCCCAACTCTTCGCCGTTCTCTGGCAAGGAAGGCAAGTTTGTCACCAGTCGAAATATCTGGGACCGTCTGCAGCAGGAGTTAAAGCATAATGTTGCTCTGCGCGTCGAGCAGATCGAAGGGGATAAATATAAAGTATCCGGTCGCGGCGAATTGCACCTGTCTGTGCTGATCGAAACCATGAGGCGCGAAGGTTTTGAGCTTGCCGTCGGTCGCCCTGAGGTGATCATCCATGAAGAGGATGGTGCCAAGCAGGAACCTTATGAAGAGCTTACTGTCGATGTTGAACTGGATCATCAGGGGTCCGTTATGGAGGCTCTGGGCACTCGTAAAGCTGATCTTAAAGACATGGTACAGGATGGCAAAGGCCGTGTAAGACTCGATTACATCATTCCGGCACGGGGACTGATCGGCTTCAGAACGGAGTTTCTTACCATGACCTCGGGTACCGGCCTGCTGTACAACGTATTTGATCATTACGGCCCGATGGTTACCGACAGTATCGGTCAGCGCATCAATGGTGTCATGGTGTCCAATTCACAGGGCAAGGCGGTGGCTTATTCACTGTGCCCGCTACAGGAGCGCGGTAAGTTGCTGGTCGGTAATAATGATGCGGTATATGAAGGTCAGATCGTAGGTATTCACTCACGTGATAATGACCTGGTGGTCAACCCTATCAAACCGAAGCCTCTGACCAACGTACGTGCCTCGGGTACTGATGATGCCCTGACGCTGTCTCCTCACATCCAGTTCACCCTGGAGCAGGCGCTGGAGTTTATCGATGATGATGAACTTGTCGAGGTAACACCGGAAAGTATCCGTATCCGCAAGAAGCTTCTCAAGGAACACGAACGTAAGACGGCTAGCCGCGGCCGTCCATCAAGATAGCTGTCAGGCAAGGTCGTTTTGGCTATAACGAACGGCCTTGCCCGTTTTATTTGAATTTATATTCAAGGATATTTGAAACCGGCTTCTCGATCTCATTCTGATTCTGGAACAGGCTGTCGGAAACAGGATTCTGCAGGCTGTCGTAATTATATCGCGGGAACAGGTCGACCCTTAATCTCGGTTTGATCAGCGGTTCTTCAGTGCTCTCACGCCAGGCGTACTCATCTTCCGGCTCGACACGCCATTCAGTCAGGTCTTCATGGACCATATCGGACAGCGGTGTGCGGTAGCTTTGCGGCAGTTCTGTGATGCCGCTGGCCTGTGCAAAAACCACGGCGCTGACAAAGCACAATACGATGAACACATTGAGGTGTTTCATACTGACATTGCGGCCATAATCGAGGTTAAAGCCCTGGCTGTGAATTATCGCTGTCATCTATTTAGTGACCTTACGCTGCCATTTTAAACTCTTGAACCAGTACTGGTATGAACTGTCTATCCACTCGTCGGCTTTGCGTGCAACGATCCAGGAATTTAAAAACTGCAGCATCTCCTGGTTATTTTTCCTGATAGCAAATGCTTCATTTGTTTTAAGCAGCGGTTTTTTGAGTGGCAGGTCTACTTCATCCGGATGTTTTAACGAGATAAATTCGGGGATCGGTGAAGAAGAAACAAAGGCGTGCACGCTACCGTTGACCACAGCTGAGGTCGCATCCTCTTCCGTCTCTCTCAAGTCAATTTTTGCTTTCGGGAAAACTCTTTTTGCAAGGTCGGCAGACACCGTGCCCTCAACAGCGGTAATGTAGACTTTTTCGTTGTTCAGATTTTTTATGCTGGTGAAATCTTTGGTTAAATTAAGGTTTGTTACCAGGCCGTATCCTGAGCTCGAGTATGGCTGAGAATAATTGACCTCGAGCGCACGTTTCGGTGTGATCGAAAGGCCGGAAGCGATGATGTCTATCTCGCCTTTTTTCAGTGCAGGAATCATCTTGCTCCACTGATACTCTTTAAAGATGACTTTTACACCCATGTCTTTGGCCAGCTGTTTTGCGACATCGATTTCAAAACCGACCAGCCCGCCTTCTTTGCTTCTCATCACCCATGGCGGCAGGATGGATACTCCTACTTTTATTTCCCCTTTTTTCTGAATGTCATAGAAAACATCATGATCCTCATGGTCTGCATACAGGTTTTGACTGCATGCGAGGGTGATAAAAATAATAATGAGGGTTTGAATAAACTTCATTTCTGATTCCTGAAAAAGTGGCTATGTTTACGATTATTTGATTCTGGCTATCTTGCTTTATTTACCTGTATATCGCAATTCTCAATTTGGCATATCGGCGGGTATCCGCGCAGTACCAGGCCACAGGACGGCTTTTTCAACTTCATCAGTCATTTTTATAGCTGTGCCCCAGTCTGGATTATCCGTACCTTAAGACGCCAAAATCAACTGCACTGGCGATAATAGTAGTTATTTCATTGGTTTATTGCATTTCTAGCAGGCCTTGCCAGTTCAAACTAAATGTTTGTTTTACCCGTTATAAGTACACATTTTTGTCCAACTTTGCTGTATAATTCGCCGGCTAAATTAATCCTGATTGGTGTTCTCGAAAAGCGGGTCGTCGAAAAGCTGGTGTCTTGTGCCGGCTTTGTCACTTCAAGGGGTTGTGATTTTTAACATATAACGTGCATCAAGAATATGCACATTTTAAGGTAGTAAAACCATGGCAGCAGACTTAAGTAAATATAGAAACATCGGCATCTTTGCCCACGTGGATGCGGGTAAGACGACGACCACAGAACGTATTCTGAAACTGACCGGTAAGATTCACAAGACCGGTGAGGTACATGACGGTGAAGCGACTACCGACTTCATGGAGCAGGAACAGGAGCGTGGCATCACCATTCAGTCAGCGGCAACCAGCTGTGAGTGGAACGGCCATCGTCTGAACATCATCGACACACCGGGACACGTCGACTTCACCATCGAAGTTTACCGTTCGCTGAAAGTGCTGGATGGCGGCATCGGTGTATTCTGCGGCTCTGGCGGTGTTGAGCCCCAGTCTGAGACCAACTGGCGTTATGCCAACGAGTCTGAAGTATCCCGTGTCATCTTCATCAATAAACTGGACCGTATCGGTGCTGATTTCTACCGTGTGGTCAAGCAGGTAGAGGATGTGCTGGGTGCTGTACCCCTGGTCATGGTTCTGCCTATCGGTATCGAAGATGGCTTCAAGGGCTGTGTCGATCTGCTGACACGTAAAGCGTGGATCTGGGACAACGACAAAGATACAACAGCTTACCGCATAGAAGAGCCACCAGCTGACATGGTTGATCAGATGGAAGAATACCGTGAGAAACTGATCGAGACTGCCGTCGAGCAGGATGACGACATCATGGAGGCTTACCTCGAAGGTAATGAGCCTTCTATGGAAGACATCAAGAAGTGTATCCGTAAGGGTACACTGACCATGGACTTCTTCCCGACCTACTGTGGTTCTGCGTTCAAAGATAAAGGTGTGCAGCTGGTACTGGATGCTGCTGTTGACTACCTGCCTGATCCGACTGAAGTCAAGCCGCAGCCAGAAGTTGACCTGGAAGGTAACGAGACTGGCGAACTTGCTATCGTTGATCCTGATAAACCGCTGCGCGCACTGGCATTCAAGATCATGGATGACCGCTTCGGCGCTTTGACCTTTATCCGTATTTACTCCGGTAAATTGAATAAGGGTGATACTGTATTGAATACTTTCACTGGAAAAACCGAGCGTATCGGCCGTATGGTGGAGATGCACGCCGATGAGCGTATCGAGCTGGATAGCGCACAGGCAGGTGACATCATCGCGGTTGTCGGCATGAAGAACGTGCAGACCGGTCACACGCTATGTGACGAGAAGAATCCTGCGACACTGGAGCCGATGGTGTTCCCTGATCCGGTTATCTCTATCTCTATCTCACCTAACGATAAAGGTGCTTCCGAGAAGCTGGGTATCGCACTGGGCAAGATGATCAAAGAAGATCCATCGTTCCGTGTCGAGACCGATGAAGATTCCGGTGAGACCATCCTCAAAGGTATGGGTGAGTTACACCTCGATATCAAGGTGGATATCCTGAAGCGTACCCATGGTATCGATGCAACGATCGGTAAACCACAGGTTGCTTACCGTGAGACCATCACGCAGCGTACCGAGGATTCTTACACGCATAAGAAACAGTCTGGTGGTTCAGGCCAGTTCGGTAAGATCGATTACATCATCGAGCCAGGTGAGCCGGGCAGCGGTTACCAGTTCGAATCAGTGGTAACCGGTGGTAATGTGCCTCGTGAATTCTGGCCTGCTATCGAAAAAGGTTTTGCAGGCATGTCTGAAAACGGTGTACTGGCTGGCTTCCCTTGTCTGGACTGGAAAGTAACACTGGTCGATGGCCAGTTCCACGCGGTGGATTCATCTGCCGTCGCCTTTGAACTGGCAGCGAAAGCAGCGTATCGTCAGTCTATGCCGAAAGCAGGTCCTCAGCTGATGGAGCCGATCATGAAGGTCGACGTTTTCACACCTGAAGATCATGTCGGTGATGTTATCGGTGACCTTAACCGTCGTCGCGGCATGATCAAGTCTCAGGAAGCGACACCGACTGGCGTTCGCATCAAAGCGGAATGCCCGCTCAGTGAGATGTTCGGCTATATCGGCTCGCTGCGCACCATGACATCGGGCCGCGGTCAGTTCTCTATGGAGTTCCTGCACTATGTGGCAGCGCCCAAGAACGTTTCCGAAGATGTGATCAAGGAAGTCAAGGAACGCGAAGCAGCTAAATAAGCTCTGCTTTGAATCGTTTAGAAAAGCCGGCCCAATGAGCCGGCTTTTTTATGCTTAAACTATTAGCGTACAGCTACCGGGTATCTGTAACGTCATTGCGAGCGTAGCGTGGCAATCTCATGCAGGCGATACAGTCGCTTAAAAAGATTGCCACGCTACGCTCGACAACTGCCCCTGCGTTGTTCTACTACTTACTTCCCTGTAGTTATCGAAATGACGGATAATATAGTTTATTTTTCGGTTGTACCGCGGTTATTGTTGTTTAAAGTGTTTTGATTAAGATGATAGATACAAACTGGTTAATCGGCCTGCATATCCCTGCGGCATTGATGCCGGCATCCGTTTTATGGCTGCTGAATGCATCGTTCGTTATCATTCTGATGTATGCGATATCAAAGATATCATTCAAGAAGTTCCTCGAGGATGTTTCCGGCCAGCATGTCTTCTTCGGTGCGATGGTCATGCTGTTTTTGCTATGGGGGGTAAAAGCAGGGGTTTCGCCGGGTCTTGGTTTTCATCACCTCGGAGCGACATTGTTCACCCTGATGTTCGGCTGGCCGCTGGCGATCATCGGTCTCAGCATTATCATGCTGGCCTCGGTGCTGCTGCAGCATAATGAGCTGGTCAGCCTCGGTGCAAATGGTGTTTTGAGTATTATTATCCCCGTGAGTTTCAGCTTTGGTATTCTGAAGTTGTCTCAGAGATTTTTGCCGGATAATTTTTTTATCTATATATTCGTGGTGGCCTTCTTTGGCGCTGGCATCGCAGTTGCAGCGAGCCGCCTGGTTTCGATCATCCTGCTGGCGCTGGTGGACGCTTATCCGTTGGCGAAGTTGATCGAAGAGTCATTGCTATACACACCGTTGTTCATGTTTCCGGAGATGTTCGTTACCGGCATGCTGGTCAGTATCTTTGTGGTATATCGGCCGGCGTGGGTCGCTACCTTCGATGATGAGCGTTATATCGTAGGCAAGTAAATTTGCTACTGTGGTTGATCGAGTAACTGGCTGAGTGTTTCGATCAACTGTTCTATATGATCTCGCTGGTGTTTTGCTGACAGGGTAATCCTCAGGCGCGAGGTGCCCTGTGGTACGGTCGGTGGCCGGATCGCAGTTACCAGAAAACCTTTATCAAATAGCTTCTGACTCAGATCGATCGCTTTCTGGTCGTCACCGATAAGCAGTGGCTGTATTGCCGTCAGACTGTTTTCCACGTTTAGCTCGGCTTCCTTGCAACAGGTTTTAAAATAGTCGATATTGTTGTTCAGGTTCTGCAGGTGTTGTGGTTCCGTCTGGATGATGTTCAGGCTGCAACGCGTGGCTTCGGCTATCGCGGCCGGCATCGCCGTGGTATAGATATAGGTGCGCGCCTGCTGGATGATAGTCTCGATCAGTTCTTCACTGCCTGCGATAAACGCGCCGGCTGTACCCATTGCCTTGCCCAGTGTTGCCATATACACCGGTACGTCATCGGCCGTCAGAGAAAAATACTGTAAGCTGCCTTTGCCGGTCTCTCCCAGGGTGCCAAAACCATGTGCATCATCAACCATCAGCCAGCTTGCTGATTCTCTGCAGGCGACCGATAGTTCAGCTAGCCTGGCGATATCGCCATCCATGCTGAAAACACCATCGGTGAGTACTAGCTTCTCTGTATCGTCAGCGTTTAACTTTGCCAGTTTTTTTTGCAGACTGGATACATCATTGTGCAGGTATCGCTGTAGACGTGCACCGCTGATCAGGCCGCCATCGAGCAATGAAGCATGGTTTAGACGATCTTCAAAAACATGATCGTTTTTATCGAGCAGCGCCTGGCACAGACCAAGGTTAGCCATGTAGCCGGTAGAGAATAGAATGGCTCGAGGATAACCGCAAAAGTCGGCCAGCTCCTCTTCCAGCTGGTGATGTGCGCTGCTGTGGCCGTTGACCAGATGTGCGGCGCCACTGCCGACACCGTAGTGTTCGACGGCCTCTATCATTGCCTGCTTTAGCCGCGGGTGGTTTGCCAGGCCGAGATAATCATTGCTGCAGAAACTGATGACCTTACTGTCATCGATGATCATCTCGATCTGCTGCGGGCTTTTAGTTATGCGGCGAGTTCGGTAACGAAACTGCTGCTTTCTCTCGGCGAGTGCTTTACTGAGGTCTTTCAAACCTTGAACCGAGCCATGTCTATCGACTGATCAGGCGCAGCCGCAAGCAGGCTGCCTGGTGGTTTCTTGCGTGATGTTGGCATGTGCTTTTTTCAGACCCAGCCTGTCGAACAGTAACTGGTCGTGATCCTGGTCCGGATTGTCTGTGGTCAGCAGCTTGTCGCCGTAAAAAATTGAATTGGCGCCGGCAAAGAAGCACAGCGCCTGGGTTTCATCTGACATCTCGGTGCGGCCGGCTGAGAGGCGGACATAAGATGTCGGCATCATGATCCTGGCGACCGCGATGGTACGGATAAAGTCCAGTGCGTCGAGCTTCTCGACACCATGTAAAGGCGTTCCTTCTACCTGGACCAGCATGTTGATCGGTACGCTCTCCGGGTGTTGCGGCAGGTTGGCCAGCTGCTGCAGCAAGGAGACCCGGTCTTCTTTCTTTTCGCCCATGCCGATGATGCCGCCACTGCAGACATTTATATTTGCTTCTCTTACGTGCTGTAGCGTGTCGAGCCGGTCCTGGTAGGTACGCGTGGTGATTATGTCGCCATAGTATTCGGGTGATGTGTCCAGGTTATGGTTATAGTAATCCAGGCCGGCATCTTTCAGACGTTTTGTCTGTTCGTTGGTTAACATACCCAGGGTGACGCAGGTTTCCAGGCCCAGGCCTTTTACCGCGATGATCATGTCGATGACCTTGTCGAGGTTTTTGTCTGTCGGGTTGCGCCAGGCAGCACCCATACAGAAACGGCTGGCGCCGTTGTCCCTGGCTAGCTGTGCCTGTTCCACGACTTCATCCAGCGGTAACAGCCGCTCACGCTCCAGCTCTGCATCATTACGTGCGCTCTGCGAGCAATAACCGCAGTCTTCCGGGCAGGCACCGGTTTTTATGCTTAGCAGGGTGCTGACCTGGACCTGGTTCGGGTCGAAGTGCTGGCGATGAATCGTCTGTGCCTGGAATAACAGGTCATTGAAAGGTAGTTCGAACAGGCTGCTGATCTCCTGTTTTGACCAGTCATTTCGTACTTCCGGGTTATCAGATTCTGGCATATTGAGTCGTTTTAGGTTATCTTGCTGTTTGTAATCAATGCATTTTACACTACACGGAAGAGTAGCCAAAATGGAACTTGCGCATAAGTTATTGTCACACCTGTTTCCTTCAAGGTGTATTCTCTGTCAAAAAGCGCTGCATCAGGTCATCGAGTTATGCCCTGAATGTTATACCTCGTTACCGCATAATGAAAGTTGCTGTCAGCGTTGTGCGCTACCATTGCCGGAAGAGCTGGGTAATAGCATTTTATGCGGCCGCTGTATCAGCAAGGCACCTGCTTTTGATTATGCGCATAGCCTGTTTCGTTATGAAGGCAGCGTCATCGGGATGGTGCACCAGCTCAAGTTCGGTGAAAAGATCAGTCATGCACGGAGTATCGGCGAGATGTTATGGGCCAGGCTGCTGCAGACAGGGGAGTCACCTGACTGCCTTTTGCCGGTAGCATTACATGATTCACGCTTACGCCAGCGCGGCTTTAACCAGTCGATAGAGATTTCTCGAGTGATGGCGAAGAAGTCAGGTATCCCTGTCGAATACGATGCGGTAGCCAGGCATCGCCGCACGTCTGCACAGACCGGGCTCGATGCGAAGCTGCGCAAGAAGAATCTCAAAGGTGCTTTTGCAGTGGTGCGTACGATAGCTTATGAGCATGTGTTGATCATCGATGATGTCATGACCACCGGTGCCACGGTGGATGAGTTAGCCAGGCTGTTAAAGAACAATGGTGTGATGAGGGTCGGTGTCCTGACTATCGCACGTGCCCCGCTGAGATGTTAAATGGTATCTGCAAACTGATAGTCCAGAAGTACACCGATAAAAATCACCATACCAAACCAGTTGTTATTCAAAAAGGCCTTGAAGCAGTTATCACGGTCCCTGTCCTTGATCAGGTATTGCTGGTAGATGGCAAACAGGCAGGCGGCGCTTACTCCGAGGTAATAAAATCCGCTCAACTCTGCGCGATGACCGATAAGTACCAGGTTCAGGATCAGTAACAGCTGTATGATGCCGATGATCAGGCGATCCTGGTTACCAAATAAGATCGCTGTAGATTTAACGCCGATCTTGATGTCGTCGTCATAATCGACCATGGCATACATAGTGTCATAAGCTGTTGCCCATAACACGGTGGCAAGAAAGATCAGCCAGGTGATGGTGGTCAGCTCGTTTGCCTGCGCGGTATACGCCATCGGTGCGGCCCAGCCAAAGGCAGCACCGAGATGTACCTGGGGAAGGTAATGATAACGTTTCATGAACGGGTAGCTGGCAGCAAGGATGACGCCAGCCAGCGACATCCAGATGGTCAGCTCATTCATCAGCAGTACCAGTGCAAAGGCCATCAGGCTGAGCGAGGCGAATACCATTAAGGCTTCTTTCTCGCTGATCTTTCCAGAAGTCAGTGGACGTTGCCTGGTACGTTTGACTTTGTTATCGATATCCCGGTCTGCATAATCGTTGATCGCGCAACCGGCAGATCGCATCAGGATGACGCCTGAGATGAAGACGATCAGTACCAGTGTGTCCGGCCAGCCTTCGGCAGCGACCCATAATGCGATCAGGGTAGGCCACAGCAGCAGCAGGATACCGATCGGCTTGTCCAGTCGCACGAGTTGTGCATAGACAACAGCCTTATGGTATACCCTCGATTGTTTTATCGTTACTTGCAGATGCTTTGTCTTTCTTTCGGCTTCCCGATATATGGACTCGGCTTTATCGAGCAGCGGGTGGCGTGCGATATAGCCCAGCAACCGGTCCAGCCGTCTCACCAGGGACTTGAGTAAGCGGCCAATCGTGTCTATCGTGATCCTGGCGTGAAAAAAGATGGCGCTGATAAAAAGCAGCAGCGCAGAGCTGCTTCGCCGCCAGTACATTTTTGTCTTTGGCAGTAAGGTCGAAATCGCGCTGGCAAGGTTGGCTGATGAAGTCATTAATCGGGATTTTACCTGATTCTGATGTGTATTTATTCTCTCAGGTCGAGAAGGTGGTATAGTTTTTGTCTTTATAAAACCATTTAAATATACAGATCGAGCATGAAAAATATACGTAGCTTTGAAGATTATTCCCCGCAGTTGGCGGACTCAGTTTTTGTTGATGAAAGTGCGGTTGTCACTGGTAATGTGAACATCGGCGAAGATAGTTCGATATGGCCCTGCTGTTCAGTACGGGGAGATATCCATTCGATCAGCATCGGAGCTCGCAGTAATATACAGGACGGCAGTATCCTGCATGTGACGCATGATAGTGAATTTGCCCCGGGCGGTAACAAACTGACGGTCGGTGATGATGTTACCGTTGGCCATAACGTCGTCTTGCATGCTTGTACCATAGAGGATCTATGCCTTATCGGCATGGGCTCGGTGGTGCTCGATGGGGCTGTCATACAGTCTGGTGCCATGGTCGGTGCTGGCAGCCTGGTGCCGCCTAATAAGGTGCTTGAAGGTGGTTTTATGTGGCTGGGTAGTCCGGTTAAAAAGGTACGGGAATTGTCTGACAGGGAAAAAGAATTTCTCAAGTATTCAGCACAGCATTATGTGAAGCTTAAAAATCGACACGCAGAATAAAGGTTTTTTTAATCCATACACGTTGCACACGGCAACTTCTGTTGTACTTATGGCATGTCATAAAGCTGTCAATTTTACGACGTATTTAACGACTTTTCTCCCTCATATGAACTATACTTCGAGTAATAATTATATGTAAGCTATTGATTGTCATTGGATTTGGTCCAGTTATATATGGAAAACGGAAACTCGTCGAATATAATAGATCTCGGTCAGAGCCTCCGTGATAAGGAGACTGAGATTGATTTATTGCAGGAAACGTTCACCGAGATCGGCAGTGAATTCGATCTGGAAAAGATATTCAAGATCGTTTCTGAACGTGCGCGTGAGCTGATCAGTGCTGAAACAGTATTGATTCCGATATTAGATGATAATAATGAAACCTATACTTACCGCGGTGGTTCTGGAAATAATTCCAGCGACATCGTCGGTCAATCACTGCCGCTGGAGTTCGGTGTCTGCGGCTGGGTATGGAAACATAATAAGCCCTGGTGGCTAGGTATGATGGATGAGCTCAGTGATGAAGAAAAGAATCGCTGGGAGAAGGAAGCAGGCAATATGATCCTGGTGCCCCTGCAGGGCAAGCACCAGTTTTTAGGCGGTATAGCCGGGCTGAATAAGCTGGATGGCTCCAGTTTCGGTAAAAAAGATTTAAATTTATTACAGTTGTTCGCCAGTATCGTTTCAGTCGCCATCGAAAACGCGATGGCTGTAAAAAGCATCGAAATCTCACATGAGTTAAATGAAGACTATCGGCTCAAGCTGGAAAATCTGAATAAGCAGCTCATCGATAGCAGCAAAGAGCTGGAATATCTCTCTTTGTATGACTCCGTCACTGCCTTGCCCAATCGCTCCTTATTTTATGACCGCCTGACGCGCGATATAAATAACGCAGAAAGTAATGATAGTTCCATAGCGATACTGCTGATCGATATCGACAGTTTTAAAGATATCAATGATACCCTGGGCCATGATCATGGTGACAGACTGTTGAGTGAGATCGCACATCGTTTTGGTGATGAGGTTTACCATACCGAGACACTGGCAAGACTAGGCGGTGATGAGTTTATCGTGGTGTTGCCCGAGCATGACAGGAAGAGGGCGGTCAAACGTGCCGAGCGCTTCCTTGCTCGTCTGAAAGATACCTTCGCCATCAAGGAAAACGTTATTCATGTGAACGCAAGTGTCGGTGTTGCTCTGTATCCTGAACATGGGCGATCTATCAGCAACCTGTTGAGTCACGTCGATTTCGCGATGTACGAAGCCAAGAACAATAGTATAAAGATTCGTGTCTATGACCCTGAAGATGATCACCTGGCGCAGGGGCACCTGGCGATGGTCGCCGACGTCCGTAAGGCGCTCGATGAAAAACAGTTTGAACTTCACTACCAGCCAAAGATCAGTGCTCAGACCGGGCAGTTGATAGCTGCGGAGGCTCTCGGGCGCTGGTACTGTAAAGAACGCGGCCAGGTACCGCCAAACATTTTTATACGGGTGCTGGAACAGAATGGTCTGATCGATGAGTATACATACTGGGCTATCGAAACCGCGCTTGCGCAGGCGAAAGAGTGGAAGAGCGGCTTCAGTATCATGCGGGTAGCCGTTAACCTGTCGCCCCAGACATTGATGCATCCGGAATTTATCGAAAAGATCGATCAGATAATCAGAACCGAGAGTGATGGCGAGCTGCTGACTTTCGAGATCACAGAAAACCTTTTTCTGTCAGAGTTTGACCGCCTGGCTGAAGTGCTGGAGCATATCTGTTCGCTCGGTGTAGAACTATCGATCGACGATTATGGTACGGGTTATTCGTCATTAAGCCGGTTGCGGCGTTTGCCGGTCAGCGAGTTAAAGATCGATCAGACATTTATAAAAGAGATGGTCGATAACAAAGATGATGAAGCGGTGGTGCACTCGACCATCGAACTAGCTCACAACCTGGGCTTAAGTGTCGTTGCCGAAGGTGTGGAAAATCAGTCTGCGCTAGACCTTTTGACCAGGCTTGGATGTGATACCATCCAGGGCTTCCTGATCAGCAAGCCACTGAACGCCTCGATGTTTAATGCGTTTTTAGAAGACGCAAACTGAACTGACGAAGCATCTCCTGATGGCCAGCCGATGCCATGATCGCTTATAAGCTATCGCGTATCTGTTCGATAACTACGGTTGTTTCGGGTCTGATGCTACGCCATATATAAAAAGCTTCCGCTGCCTGTTCCACCAGCATACCTAGTCCATCGAAGACAAATGTTGCACCATTGTCTTTTGACCAACGCATGAAAACAGTTGCTTCACTGGCATACATCATATCGTAACTGCAGGCGTGTTCATCGAACACCGTTTCGGGTATCGCTGGCAGCTCACCTTGCAGGCTGGCTGATGTGCCATTGATGACGATATCGAAACGTTTGTTATCAATCTCATCCAGGCCGCAACCGCTGATGTTGCCAAGGCCTGAAAAATCACTCGATAGTCGAATAGCTTTGTCTGCCGTGCGATTGGCCACCAGCAACGAGGCTGGCTGCTGACGCAGTATGGCTTCCAGTACGCCGCGTACCGCGCCACCGGCGCCGATGATCAATATTTTTTTATCTTTTAACTGGATATGATGGTTCTGCACCAGGTCGTTGACAAGGCCGACGCCGTCTGTGGTATCGCCATAAAGGCTGCCATCTTTCTCGAGCTTCAAAGTGTTGACGGCGCCTGCACGTTTGGCTCGCTCGCTATGCCGATCTGCGAGCCGCCATGCATCTTCCTTGAACGGCACGGTGACATTCAACCCCTTGCCGTGGTTTTCGATGAAGCGTCTAACAGCAGAATCGAAATCGCCTATCTCTGCAAGCTCGGCCGTATAAACCAGTTCCTGACCTGTCTGTTTTGCAAACAGACTGTGTATCTGTGGGGATCTGCTATGTTTGATCGGGTTGCCAAAAACGGCATATCGGTCCATTGGTTCTGGCATCGGTCAATGTTTGTTCGTCTGGTTTATCTTCTTAGCCATTGTGCAACGGTCTTTGCATAATATGTCAGGATGCCATCAGCACCGGCACGTTTGAATCCTAGCAGACTCTCCATAACCGTGGCCTCTTCATTTAACCAGCCATTCTGTGCGGCGGCTTTTAGCATCGCGTATTCGCCGCTTACCTGGTAAACATAGGTCGGTATCGAAAATTCGGTTTTTATACGACGTACGATATCGAGATAAGGCATACCAGGTTTTACCATGAACATATCGGCGCCTTCATGGATATCCAGTTCGACTTCATGCAGGGCTTCGTCGGAGTTGGCAGGATCCATCTGGTAACTGTATTTGTTGCCACCGGCAAGATTTTTGGCAGAGCCTACGGCATCACGGAATGGTCCGTAGAAGCTGGAAGCATATTTCGCTGCATACGACAGTATACGGGTATAGATAAACCCGTTTTCCTCGAGTGCGCCGCGGATGGCGCCTATGCGGCCATCCATCATATCCGATGGCGCGACGATGTCGGCACCTGCTTCAGCATGCGATAGCGCCTGTTTCACCAGCACTTCGACCGTCTCATCGTTTAATACGTAACCACTGTCATCGATTAAGCCATCCTGGCCATGGCTGGTGAACGGGTCCAGAGCCACATCGGTGATGACACCGAGCTCAGGAAACGCTTTTTTTAGTTCTCTAACCGCTGTTTGCGCCAGTCCGTCAGGGTTGTAAGCCTCGGCTGCATCATCTGATTTTCTTTCCTGGGAGACCACCGGAAAAAGTGCTATTGCCGGTATGCCCAGTTCTACACACTGTCCTGCTTCCAGCAGCAGTTGGTCGATGCTGACCCGCTCGACGCCCGGCATGGAATCGACAGCTTCGCGCCTGTTGTCGCCTTCGATGACGAACATGGGGTATATGAGGTCGTCTACAGACAGTCTGTTTTCACGCATCAGTCGACGGGAGAAATCATCACGCCGCATACGGCGCATGCGGGTGGCTGAAAAAATACCAGTTTTGGACACGGCTCGCTCCATAAATTCTTAATCGGTGTATTGTAACAGGCGGAAAAATCGATGGCATCATCAGATGTCATTATTCAGGCTTCGTAATACAATGGTATTTTAAATCATGCTTTGAACCGTGGTGACCTAATCTATGATAGTCAGATATTAAAAGTTTCTTGTCATCAGACGGCTTGCATTTGTTTTCATGATTCTGTCAGCAGCCACAGCTTATGCGGATAGCGATATACAGGCTGTTTATAAACAGCAGATCGATAAGCCGCTGGCAGAGGTATATGGCTCATTATATAAAAGCCTGGAAAATGCACGCTTCTTCGTGGTATTTGAGCCTAACATCGGTGAAAATCTTGCCCGTTTCTCTGGCAAATGGGGTGATGACTATAATCGAAATAATATCTCGGCTATTCGCAGCATGGTCTTTTGCAACGGCTGGTATGCCAATGAGGTCAGCAACCTCGATCCGGACATGCTGGGTTTCTGTCCGCTACATATCACCCTGTTTGAACAGCAGGGAATAACCACGGTACTGTTTAATCTCCCCGGCACGGTGGCTGAAGAGGGTCCTGCAAAGAAGCTGCTGATGACCATCGAGAAGGAGGTCATCGAGGCGATCAGACAGGGCTTGTTATGAAAAGACTTTTTCCAGAGATATTATGAGAAAAGCCGGCAATCGCCGGCTTTTTTAATGATTGTTATAAGGATATCCTGTAATCACTGGATTTTATGGCACAAATTGCTATAAATAACGTATTCAAAATGTGACCAAATCCAGGGTTTAATCAGGTATTTCATCCTATCTTATCTGTTAAACGCCTTTACCAGTCTGCAATTCTCATGGATTGCCCGCTATAAGTATAAGAAGTTTTTGGGGAAACAATCGTATGCCTGATTCTGTTGCAAAGCAGCGTGTTCTAATCGTCGAAGAGTCGGCAACGTTGCGTTACATGCTCGGCAAAACTCTAGAAAAGCAGGGATATGAGATCATCAGTGTAGACAGTTTTGAATCTGCCATCAAAACACTGCAGTCAAATACACTGGAACTGCATGCGATCCTGGTGGGCTGGCCAAATTATGAACATTTTGAAGAATCCAAGCACCTGCTGGTACTGCTAGATCGCGAGCCTTACAGCGAGGTAGCGGTCATCCTGCTGTCGAACGATGCTGAACTTGATCTGCTCAACTGGATGAGTACACGTCGAACCACTGCACTGGTGCCATGGGAAAATTACCAGGAGGTGGTTTCATCGTTACAGGCGATGCTCGATCCTCTGCCGCAGCAGCCCATAGTCGAGCAACGCCAAACTCAGCCGAATACTACACCTACCAGTGTTTTGTTCGTTGATGACTCCAAAAGTATACGTATCTATTACCAGCGCTTACTGGAGCGAAATAATTACAGCGTAGTGACGGCAAACTCTGTCGAAGAAGCTTATAAGATTGCACTCGATAAGGATATCGATATCGCCATCATCGATTATTTTATGCCTGAACAGAATGGTTATGTACTGTGTCAGAAGCTGAGAGATAATCCGCAGACCGCCGATATCCGTACTGCTGTTATCACCGGTACCTATCTCGATTCGGTAATCCGTGACTGCCTGCAGGCAGGTGCGATCGAGTGTATGTTCAAGAATGAGGCGGAAGAATTATTTCTCGCGCGCTTGTCTGGTATGCGCCGGTTTATCGAAGTGCAGCGCTCTATCGAAAAACAACGTGAAAACCTGGCTGCAATCCTGGAGTCGGTCGGTGAAGGTGTTTATGGCGTCGATAAAGATGGCCGTATAACATTTATGAATCCAGCAGCCCTGAAGGTACTCGGCATGCAGGATGTGAAATCCCTGCTGGGTGTTAATGCCTATGATGCTTTTCATTACAACAAGCATGATGTCGGCCGTGACCTGTTAAAAGAAGCATATTTTTCAGGTGAGCAGTTAAAAGGCTGGGAGACGCAGTTCCGTCATAAGAGTGGAAAAGAGATTCCTGTTGACTGTACATTATATGCCCTCTCTGTGAACGGAAAGCAGGAAGGTTCGGTGATCGCATTCCGCGACATTTCTGAGCGTAAGATGATGGAAGAGAAATTACGCTGGCAGGCAACTCATGATCACCTGACAGGTTTATATAATCGCCGTTACTTCGAGAGCTACCTGGAGAAAGAGATCAGTAGTGTAAGTCGTACAGGTATCATGAGTGCACTGGTTTATCTCGATCTTGACCGCTTTAAATATGTCAATGATACCGCCGGGCATGAGATAGGAGACCAGTTACTGGTGGATCTTAGCCAGGAAGTTAACAAACACCTGCGCAGGCATGATGTGGCGGCGCGTATCGGAGGTGATGAGTTTGCACTTATTTTGAAAAATGTCGATGAGACTGTAGCTGTTTCTATTGCCGATGAGGTAAGAACCTCGCTGTCCAACCTGCGTGTGCATCACGATGACAAGGCCTATCATGTCAATGCCAGTTTTGGTATAGCGATGATGGATACTCCAGACGCTACTGCCGGGGATGTCATGGCTAATGCGGATATCGCCTGCCATATAGCGAAACGTTTGGGGCGTAATCAGACACATATGTACGAGAAGGGCAGTGATGAACGTAATGCCATGGGTAGTGAGCTCGGCTGGTCGGTACGCATCAGGGAAGCTCTGGAGAAAAACATGTTCCAGCTGCATTACCAGCCGATCATGCAGATGAAAGATCTTGACCTGGTCAACCTGCCTGCCCACGACGGGGTACTCTGGCAGCGGCATATCAAGGAAACAGATACGGTCAATAATTATGAAGTTCTGGTGCGCATGTTAGATGAAAACGGGGCGACTCATTATCCGGACAGTTTCATCCCGACCGCAGAACGGTTCAATATGATGACAGACATAGATATGTGGGTGCTGGAAAATGCCCTGCAGGAAGTCGTAGCAACGGGGCCTGCCAGTAAGAACATCCGTCTATCCATCAATATCTCTGGTAATACAGTAGATAGTGATGAGACGCTAGACAGGATCAGGTCACTGATCGACCAATATGGTGTAAGCCCAAGTTCATTAACCTTTGAAGTGACCGAGACCTGCGCTATCGCAAATCTCGAACAGGCGAATGACTTTATCAATGAGTTGCGCAAGATAGGCTGCCGATTCTCGCTGGATGATTTCGGTTCAGGTTTCTGTTCGTTCTCGCAGTTGAAAAACCTGCCTACTGACTTCGTCAAGATCGATGGTCAGTTCGTGCGCAGTATGGCACGAGGTGCAACTGACCGTGCAATCGTGACAGCGATGAATGATGTTGCGCATTCCCTGGGACGATATACCGTCGCGGAGTATGTCGAGAGCCCGGAAATCGTACGCCTGCTGAAAATATGCGGCGTCGATAAGGTGCAGGGCAATTATATATCTGAACCGCTGGCAGAGCTGCCAAACAGTAACGTCGTCTCGTTCGCTAAACAGAAAATGTAATAGAAAATAATCCGGATTTTCCCGCTATTGTCCTGCCTGATTAAGCCCAGTCTTTCGGTTTAAGATAGTAATCATACAGTTTTGCTTCTTCGGTATTTTCCGGGATCACTTTGTTGTATTCAAAATGCACCACTGGCGGCAAAGACATCAATATCGATTCTGTTCGTCCGCCTGTCTGCAGACCGAAAAGCGTGCCGCGATCATACACCAGGTTGAATTCGACATAACGTCCGCGGCGATATAGCTGGAATGCGCGTTGCTCATCACTATAAGGTTCATCTTTTCTGCGTTGTACTATCGGCAGGTAAGCATCGATGTAATGGTCACCGACACTTCTCATAAAGTCGAAACTCCTGCTGAAGCCCTGTTCATTTAAATCATCAAAGAACAGGCCGCCGATACCTCGTTGTTCATCACGGTGCTTGATATAGAAGTAGTCGTCACACCAGGCTTTGTATTTGCTATAGGTATCTTTGGCAAACGGTTCACAGGCTTTTTTAGCGGTAGTGTGCCAGTGTATGCAATCTTCCTCATTGCCATAATACGGTGTCAGGTCAAAGCCGCCACCAAACCACCATACCGGCTCCTCGTTTTCTTTGGTCGCGATAAAGAACCTGACATTGGCATGCGAGGTCGGTACTTTAGGGTTCTTCGGGTGGATCACCAGCGAGACGCCCATCGCCTGAAACTCGCGTCCGGCCAGTTCAGGGCGATGGGCGGTTGCAGAAGCGGGTAGTTGTCCACCGGATACATGTGAGAAGTTAACGCCGGCCTGTTCAAATACGGCGCCATCACTCAATACCCGGGTGATGCCACCGCCCTGACCATTCTCACGCTGCCATTCATCGACAATGAAATCTTTTTCGCCGTCTTCTTTGGCTAATGCCGAACAGATGTTATTTTGTAATGTTACCAGGTAGTTCTTTACGGCTTCGATATCGGGCTGGTCTTTAGTGCTCATGATGAATACTTATATTTTATTGTCTTATCACGTGATTATCGCATAGTCGAATAACTTTTGAAGGACTGGCTGTCAGCAGTTCATGCTCAGCCAGGATCATATCAATGCTGTGGTGGAAATATTTATGCAGTTCCAGAGAATTTCTTGCTGGCCGTTTGCCTGACGGGTTGGCGCTGGTGGATATTATCGCATGGCCCAGTGCCAGGCATAAACGCTGCACATCATGTTGCTGAGTGAGGCGTATCGTTATTGTTCCGCTTTCACTTTTTAACCATGCAGGAGCCGTTGGTCTTGCTTCGATTACCCAACTGGTCGGTTCTGCAGTCTGTGTTATTTTCTGTTGCTGATCTTCATCCAGTTCGACCAGTGAGGCAATCTGATCTATATCGCCCGCCAGTAATATGAACTGCTTGCTACGAGGACGTTGTTTGATATCGTTGATCGATGCGACTGCATCAGAATTATACGGGTCGCAACCCAGTCCATAGATGGTATCAGTAGGATAAGCGATGATACCGCCCTGGCGGACGATGTGCGCGGCACGACTGATTAAGAAGTTACTTGCCATTTCGCTTTAGCATGACATCCATTTAGTCGCTTGATTTCTTCTTCACCGCTTTTTTCTTGACCGTTTTCTTCTTCGCTGTTTTTTTCTTCACCGCTTTCTTTTTAGCGGTTTTTTTCTTAGCCGTCTTTTTCTTACTGGCAGCTTTCTTCTTCACTACCTTTTTCTTGGCGACTTTTTTCTTTTTGCCGCGACGGAAGGGAGCGGCTTTGAGCAGTTCCTCACATTCTTTTTGTGTCAGAGAGGCTGGCTCTCTGTCTTTCGGGATCTTGGCGTTTTTCATGCCATCGGTTATGTATGGTCCCCAGCGTCCATTCAAAATCTCTATATCTGTGCCCGGGAAATCTTTGATGTGTTTATTGGCATCAAATTCCTTCTTCGCTCTGACCAGTTCCATCGCCTGTTCATGGGTGATGTTATATGGGTCGATGCCCCTGTCCTGATACTCCTTGTTGATCGAGACAAATTTGCTGGCATATTTTACATATGGCCCAAAACGACCATAGTTGGTCGAGAGTACTTCACCCTCATCTGTTTCACCCAGGTCACGAGGCAACTGCAGCAGGAAGTAGACATCATCCATGGTGATATCTGCCATCTTCTGACCGGGACGCAGGCTGGCAAAACGTGGCTTCTCTTCATCATCCTTATCACCTATCTGTACGAATGGTCCATAGGGGCCCATGCGAACGGAAACAGGCTTGCCGGTCTCTTCATCGGTGCCAAGGTGGCGAGATTGTGCGACGTCGGCACGACTGACATTTTCTTCTACATGGTCGACGGTCTCTTTGAACGGCGCCCAGAATTTTTTCAATAGCGGTACCCAGTCATGCTCGCCACGTGAAATACAGTCGAGCTCGTTCTCCAGGTCGGCGGTAAACTCGTAATCGACATATTTCGTGAAGTAGTCGGTCAGGAAACGGTTGACGATGCGGCCGATATCGGTCGGTGTGAAGCGTCGGTTTTCCAGTTCGACATATTCGCGATTGACCAGTGTCGAAATGATATTGGCATAGGTCGATGGCCGGCCGATATCATATTCTTCCAGCGTCTTGATCAGGCTGGCTTCCGTGAATCGTGGCGGCGGCTGAGTGAAATGCTGCTCATTGCGGATCTCCAGCAGGTCGATGCTCTCACCTTCGGCCAGATCAGGCAGCATTTTTTCTGCCTGTTTATCGAGTCGACTCTCTTCAGAACCTTCCATATAGACTGACATGAAACCAGGCGTTTTGATGGTCGAGCCGCTGGCTCGGAAAACATTGCCACTACCACAGCCCAGCTGCACGCTGACATTGTTGAGTGTGGCATGTACCATCTGGCATGCCATGCTACGTTTCCAGATCAGTTCGTAGAGAGCAAATTGATCGGGGGTCAGCTTGTCCTTGATCTGCTCTGGTGTATGATTGACCGATGTCGGGCGAATGGCCTCATGCGCTTCCTGCGCGTTTTTTGATTTACTCTTATATATACGCGGGCTGTCAGGCAGGTTTTTATTGCCGAAGCGTGATCCTATCAGGCCGCGTATCTCATCGATGGCTTCATCTGCGAGGTGTAGTGAGTCGGTACGCATGTAGGTGATAAGGCCGACAGTCTCACCGCCAATGTCGATACCTTCATACAGGTTCTGGGCGGTACGCATGGTGCGCTGCGCGGTAAAGCGAAGCTTGCTGGCAGCATCTTGCTGCATGGTCGAGGTGGTGAACGGTGCCGCCGGATTGCGCTTGCTCTCTTTCTTCTCTACCTTGTCGACAGAGAGCTTGCCATCGGCCAGTGCCAGCAATTCATCCCTGACTGATCTGGCCGTTTCCTCATCGGTAAAGCTGAACTTTGTTTTCTCTTCTGCAACTTCTTCACCGTTTTTATCTTTACTGTTCTTTCTGGCTGCCTGTTTGTCGATCACCTTGTCATCTTTATAGAGACTGAGGCGTGCGATGAAATCCTGCTGGTTCTTGGATACGTCGGCTTCGATGGTCCAGTATTCCTGTGCATCGAAGGCTTCGATGGCTTCTTCACGTTCCACGATCAGGCGCAGTGCCGGGCTCTGTACGCGTCCGGCAGACAGGCCGCGCTGTACCTTTTTCCACAGCAGCGGGGACAGGTTGAAGCCTACCAGGTAGTCGAGTGCCCGACGCGTCTGCTGGGCATTGATCAGGGCTGTCGACAGGTCACCGGGGTTATCGATCGCTTCCTGGATGGCGCGTTTGGTAATCTCATTGAATGCCACACGATGAACTGTTTTACCGTCTAGCAGGCTTTTTTCTTTCAGCAGTTCGTAAAGGTGCCATGATATGGCTTCTCCTTCGCGGTCCTGGTCTGTCGCCAGATAGAGTGTATCGGCTTTTTTCAGGAACTGGATGATCTTGTTTACATGCTTTTCATTTCTTTCGATGATCTGGTACTTCATCGAAAAGTCGTTCTCCGGATCGATTGCATCAGCTTTAGGGATCAGGTCGCGAACATGGCCATACGAGGCAAGGACTTTAAAGTCTTTACCCAGGTATTTTTCGATGGTTTTCGCTTTGGCAGGCGATTCTACGATAACAAGGTTTTTGCTCATGCGGCTCTTTCAGCTGATCATTTCAGTAATGTCGAAAAGAATTACTGGATGATGTCGGTTACTTCATCAAAAATAAAATTTTCCATCAGGGCGAGAGCGTTGTCTTCACCTGGATGGGTATGCAGCACGATCATGATGATCCATTTCATCTGCTCGGCATCAAGCGGTGTGCCTAATGCGGCAACGCGATCAAGTATCAATTCACGTGTTACTGGAGTGAGTATATTCGTTTGTTCCAGAAAGTGTAAAAATCCGATACTTTCGATACCAATCAGTTTTTTCTCTTCATCGCTGTATATACGAGTACTGGTTTTCTTGATGGGTAAGTACTGCTGCTTGTCCTGTAAGTTCTCAAGATCTTCAAGCCAGTCAAAAGCCTGGTTGATTTCCTGGTTATGAAAACCCATTTCTTCGAGGCGAATTTGAATACTGTCGCGTTCATCTGTTACGCGGCCAGTCTCATTCAATTCATCATCATCAAGGTAACGTTCAAATAAGAACATCAGGACATCAACGACTGACTGTTTGATTATCATTCAGTAAAACCTGTAAAAAGTTATCATGGGGGCTGTAAAAAATTACTGATATATCAATATCTAACGTAATCTGTTTCATGCAGCTAAGCGACGCATGTATAGCGGCCGTCCTGGCACACTACGATTCCTTCCAGCTCCAGGATCAATAGCATGGATGCAATCTCTGCAGCACTAAATTTGCTGCGAATCACCAGTTCATCGATGCTGCTGGGCTCATAGGCGAGGCATTTGAGCAGTTTTTGGTGATCCGGGTCAAGTGTATTGTGTCGATCTTTTAGATTTTCAGGGGTATCTTGCTGTGTTTTTATGGGATATGCCGCCAGTTGTGGTGCTCTAAAACGTAGTTCTTCTAATATATCGTCGACTGATTCGACCAGTTTTGCACCTTGCCTGATCAGTTGATGGCAGCCGCGAGCCATCGGATTATGGATGGATCCGGGAATCGCAAACACTTCTCTGTTCAGCTCGAGTGCTAGTCGTGCTGTTATCAATGAGCCGCTTTTTACGGCGGCTTCTACCACCAGGGTGCCGAGTGACAACGCGCTGATCAGCCGATTTCGTCTTGGAAACAGGCCGCGCTGAGGTTTGATGCCGATCGGCATCTCGGAGATGACGGCACCCTGTTCAGTTATGGCCTGGGCGAGTTGCTGATGTTGTGCGGGGTAGACGATATCGAGGCCATGTGCGACTACCGCTATCGAGCCAGCCAGTCCCTGCAGTGCGCCCTCATGGCTCGCACCATCGATACCGGTCGCCAGTCCACTGGTGATAGTGATGCCGGCATCTGACAGGTGATTGGCGAATTCCCTGGCAGTTTTCCGGCCCACCGGGCTCGGGCTGCGTGCCCCCACCATCGCTAGCTGGGGTTGTGCCAGGTAATCGGGATCACCTCTGACATACAATACTGGCGGTGCATCTGGCAGCTCTTTAAGCTGGGGCGGGTAGCGCTCGTCGGCGAAGGTGATGATGTGGTGCCCGGCATCAGACTGCCATTCCAGGTCGGCCTCGATGTTCGGTCTTTCAAGATTGTTCAGTGCATTGATCGTATCGCCCGCCAGTGACAGAGCGGAGAGCTGGCTGCTGCTGGCATTGAGAGCGGCTTCAGCCGAGCCGAAGTGATCTAGCAGGGTATGGAATGTGGTTGCGCCAATACCTGTTGTATGCAGCAGGATCAGCCAGTTTTCTAGTGAGGAGGTATGCCCCGCATTCCTTGCAGGTTTGTCATTATTCATCCGTGAATATTACACTATATATACTCCGATTAGATATGCCACTGGATGGCAGTCGGTCGGCTACGTTTAAAACCTGGGAGTGTGCAGGTAGTCATAGTTACGGATGACGCGTTTTGATTCCAGTGTAATAGCATAGCTGACCTGGTCAAAGGTCTTGAATATCATCACCAGGCCGCTGCGTTCATTGGGTAGTTTAACCGGTTTACTGCTGCGTTTGTTATGGCGGTCTCGCACTGTGTCGCCGCTGGCATAAGTTGCTAGCAGGTGTCCTACTTCCATACCGTCGCGTTCACCTTTATTGATGGTTACAACCTGTAACTGAGCGACACCGGTCAGTGCTTCGTTTAATTCCATTATCTGTGCGGTGACATCTCTATCCGGTACATGAGGGAAATACAGGTTTTCCATCTTGCTTCTGTCTTCGGGTAGTAAACGGTCTCCGATCAATACCTCACGTTCGGTATAGGTTAGATCAGCAGAAGCCGGGTCATCATATTCAGTGATACGTACTTCGCCGGTATATATGGCTTCATAGCCAAGGGTTTCATTAGTCTCGGGATCTCGCAAGGCCTTGCCGGGTCTGAATACTGAGAAGCGGACGCGCTCTTTATCGATCTCGCCTCGAATGTAGACGCGCTCATCGCTGCCCAGGATCAGGTTGCTATTTTCGCTGCCTACGATATAGGGGGCCTTGTCCAGGGTCTCCTTGGAGACGACTCTTGGTTTTGTCAGGAACTGCCTGATGGCATCACCTGGAATACTCGGTATGCTTGCTTCAAGCGGTGAAGTGCGTACGCTTGGGCTAAGCTTTTTAACTGGCAAGCCGCCGTCTTCACTCTTCTGTTGCACTTCCTTATGTTGAGACTCATTTACCAATATCTGTGGTTGACCATTGACATATACCAGGGTCAAAACATCACCAGGGAAAATCAGATGAGGGTTCTCAACCTGCTGATTTTTTTGCCAGATCTCGGGCCAGTACCATGGGTCTTTCAGGAATAAACTGGAGATGCCCCATAGAGTATCGCCTTTCTTAACGGTGTACTGGCGAGGGTGCTGTGGTTTTACCCGGATCTCTTTTTTAGGTGCCTCGGTTTCCTCGGCGGTAGCTGTCGCTTCAGCAGGCTCTTCTATGGCTACGGGTCGCGGCTCTGATGAGCTGCAACTACTGGTGAGACCAACGGTAATGGTGAGTAGCCCTGAAAGTAGAAAAAAGGGTACAATGTTACGAATTTCTGGAGTATTTGAAATATTCATTTTTATTTTTATTTTTACTCTCTGGCTCTCGTTCTTAGTGTTGCCCGCTATTTTTATATCCGCTGATATATGAGGCAAATATTGCTACTAATCTCAATAGTTTAGTAGATGAACTTCGATTACTAAGGTAAGTTTTTCACTGAGTGTAGCAGAAATAATAAAATAGGTGATGATTACGGGAATTTTTGCCCTATATTATCAGGTATGACTTACTGTAACTTTAAAGAAACATTATGGCGATATTAGATATTCTGCACTACCCGGATAAACGTTTAAGGACGGTAGCGAAGCCGGTAGAAACGGTGGATGCCTCTATCAAGAAGCTGGTGGATGATATGTTCGAGACCATGTATGTCGCACCCGGCATCGGGCTGGCGGCAACGCAGGTGAATGTACATAAGCAGGTGATAGTGATCGACATTTCAGAAGAGAAAAACCAGCCTCTGTGTCTGATCAATCCTCAGATCATTGCTGAAGAAGGGACTGAGAGTTGTGATGAAGGCTGCCTGTCAGTGCCAGATATCTATGAGACAATCAAACGCAGTGAAAAAGTGACCGTGAAGGCGCTCGATCAAAACGGTGACGAGTACACGCTGCAGGCCGATGAATTACTGGCCGTTTGTATCCAGCACGAGATGGACCATTTAAAAGGTAAGCTGTTCGTGGATTATCTATCACCGCTAAAACAGCAGCGTATCAAGAAACGCCTGCTCAAGCATCAGCGCGAAGAGCGTCGCGGTGTTGCCCTGTAGGCGCTTCTATATAACTCTTCTCAATCATATCGACATCATAAAACCGGTTTTAGATCTTGAGTAATCAGCTACGCATTATTTATGCCGGTACACCGGATTTTTCCGTCGCAGCCCTTCAGGCCTTGATCGCATCACCGCATGAGGTGGTCGCAGTCTATACTCAGCCGGACCGGCCAGCCGGTCGTGGCCGTGACCTGCAGATGTCGCCGGTGAAACAGGAAGCGCTGAGGCATGATATAGCGGTGTATCAGCCGGTTACCTTAAGAGATGAGGCTGCGCAGCAGGAGTTAAGGTCGCTTGATGCCGATCTCATGGTGGTGACTGCCTATGGCCTCCTATTGCCAGTTGAAGTATTGCAGGCACCCAGGCTGGGTTGTATCAATATCCATGCATCGCTGTTACCGCGCTGGCGCGGCGCGGCGCCGATACAGCGAGCAATCCAGGCGGGTGACAAAAAGACCGGCATCACTATAATGCAGATGGACCAGGGTCTCGATACCGGCGATATACTGGCCGTTGCGGAATGCGAGATAGCGGCCGATGATACCGGCTCCAGCCTGCACGATAAACTGATGTCGCTGGGTGCTGAAATCCTGATCTCGGCATTACCCGGTATCGCGGCTAACACAGTCAAGGCCGTCAAACAGGATGATGATCATGCCTGTTATGCATCCAAACTTAACAAGGCAGAAGCCAGGGTAGACTGGTCGCAGCCAGCTGTAGAGATCGAAAGGCTAATCAGGGCGTTTAACGCATGGCCGGTGGCATTTTGTGAATATGATAAAAAGGGAAAACCATCAAAACTTCGCCTGTGGCAGGCCGAGGTGCTTGCAGGCGCACAGGCAGTTGCAAGTGCAGATCCGGGCCAGGTTATTGCCGAGTCTGTTTCCGGGATAGATGTATTGACAGGTGAGGGTGTCCTGCGTATCAAAGAGTTACAGGCCGAGGGTAAACGCAGGATGACAACGGCGGATTTTCTCAATGCTAACTCCCTGCTCGACCAGATATTGAAGTGATACCGTGGACAGCTCTTCTCATCCTGCAAAGAACAAAAAGCTGCCGCCTCGCAGCGCTAAAAAGAAGATAAGTAAATCGAAGGTCAGTGCCGCTCGAAGTGCAGGCCTGAAGGCTTTGAGACAGGTCTTCAATGGCCAGTCTTTGTCGGCAGTGCAGCCTCATACTACCGATGTGCTGCAGGATTCACGCGACCGTGGACTGGCGAATGAGCTTGTCAACGGTGTATTACGCTGGCGATGGCAGCTGGAATATTTCATCTCCTGCCTGCTAAAAAAACCGTTGAAGGCAAAGGATATCGATGTTCAGCTGATCCTGCTGATGGCTCTCTATGAAATGAAGGAATGCCGTACCCCGGATTATGCGGTCATCAATGAATCGGTTGAGCTGGTAAGAAAATCGGGTAAGAAGTGGGCGGCAGGCCTGGTCAATGCGGTACTCAGAAATTTTACCCGTGAAAAAGAAAAGCTGATCACCTCGATCGATGATGATTCGGCCAGCTATTCACATCCACAGTGGCTGGTGGAAAAAATCAAAGCTGACTGGCCGCAGCATTGGCGTCAGATAATGCAGGCGAATAACCAGCGACCAGCATTCTGGCTGCGTATTAATCAGTTGCAGTACAGTGTTGAGCAGTACATGGGCTTGTTAGCTGAGCAGGGTATCGAGTTTGACGAAGCTGCTTCCAGCGTCTGGCGACCAACGGCAGATCATGCCCTGAAATTATCTCATGGTATCGATGTTCGTCTGCTGCCTGGCTTCTCTGAGGGTGCCTTGTCTGTACAGGATGTGGGTGCTCAGCTGATCGCTGAGTTGCTCGATGTCAGAGAAGGTGACCGGGTGCTCGACCTGTGTGCGGCACCCGGTGGCAAGACATGTCACATACTTGAGCGTTACCACATGCTTGATAGCCTGGTCGCGGTAGAAGTCGATGAACAGAGGATGCTGCGTGTCAGTGAGAACCTGCAGCGGCTCAAGCTGGGATCAAGAGCTGAACTGATCGTGGCGGATGCGCGTGATCCAGAAAAGTGGTGGCCTGGTGAGAAATTTCACCGCATCCTGATCGATGCACCTTGTTCGGCCAGCGGTGTCATACGGCGGCATCCGGATATTAAAACCCTGCGCAGAGATACTGATATAGAGCCACTTATCAGGCTGCAGTTTGAGATATTGATGTCTGCCTGGCAGATGTTGGAACCTGGTGGAGAGCTTTTATACGTCACCTGTTCGATATTTCGGGATGAGAACCAGAACCAGATAAAAAATTTCCTGGCAAAGAGCGCTGATGCCAGGGAAATAAGTATAGATATGGACTGGGGTGAGGCTTGTGAACACGGTCGGCAGTTATTGCCCGGAGAGCATGCAGCGGACGGTTTTTATTATTGCCGCATAAAGAAAGCCGGCTGAAGAAAACTGATTTGTAAAATCGGCCAAACGGGCATGAAAATCAGGATATATGAGCGTAAACTGCCGTTATAAAAATCGAGTAAACATTTTTACGCGAATCATGTTACCGGGTTACTTGGCACAATAATGAATATTATAATTTTAGGCGCAGGTCAGGTCGGTTCGAGTGTGGCTGAGAACCTGGCGTCGGAAGCAAATGATATTACGCTGGTCGACACCAATGTATCATTGCTTGGTGAGCTCAGTGACCGGCTGGACATCCAGACTGTCGTTGGGCTTGCGTCCCATCCTGATGTATTAAAACAGGCCGGTATCGGTGATGCTGACATGCTGGTGGCTGTTACCAATAGTGATGAAACGAATATCGTCGCCTGCCAGGTCGCCCACAGCCTGTTTCATACGCCAACTAAAATCGCACGTGTCCGTTCTCGAGAGTACCTCAAATATAAAGAGTTGTTCAATAAAGACCACTTGCCGATAGACGTTCTGATCAGTCCCGAGCAGTTGATCTCGGATCACATTCAGCGATTGATAGAGTATCCGGGTGCGCTGCAGGTGCTGGATTTTGCGGATGGCCGGGCACGGCTGGTTGGTCTTAAAGCTTATTATGGCGGCCCGCTGGTCGGTCACGAGATATCCGACCTGCGAAAACATATGCCTGGCGTCGACTCACGCGTCGCAGCGATCTTTCGTCGTGGCAAAGGCATCGTGCCGGATGGTCACCAGGTCATAGAGGCTGATGATGAGGTGTTTTTCATTGCTGCGACAAAAGATATCCGCGCGGTCATGTCTGAGATGCGCAAACTTGATAAACCGATCAAACGGATCATGCTGGCCGGCGGTGGAAACATCGGCAAGCAGCTGGCGCAGGCGCTGGAGAGCAGGTACAGCGTAAAAGTGCTTGAAAGAAACAAAGAGCGTGCAAATGAGTTGTCGTGTGATCTGAACAGATCAATCGTCCTGCTCGGTGATGCGGCGGACGAAGACCTGTTGCTGGAAGAAAATATCGATCAGATGGACGTCTTCTGTGCCCTGACCAATGATGATGAGGCAAATATTTTATCCTCGATGCTGATCAAGAGACTGGGAACGAGAAAGGTCATGTCCTTGATCAACCGTCATGCCTATGTCGACCTGATGGAGAGTCAGGGCAGTATCGATGTCGCTATATCGCCGCAACAGATCACCATCAGTGGCTTGCTTGCCCACGTGCGACGGGGCGACGTGGTTGCAGTGCACTCTTTACGCCGTGGTGCGGCTGAAGCGATCGAAGCTATCGCGCACGGCGATACTGCAACTTCAAAAGTGGTTGGTAAGACGGTCGAGGAGGTCGATCTGCCGGAAGGCACGACTATCGGTGCCATCATCCGCGGTGAAGAGGTGATCATGGCGCATCATGATATCGTGATCGAAAATGAAGATCATCTCATCCTTTTCCTGCTGGACAAGAGCAAGTTCAATGCAGTCGAAAAGCTGTTCCAGGTAGGCGTGACTTTTTTCTAGGAAGCTATGCACTTTTCTATCATACAACGTATCATGGGCCAGTTTTTGATGCTGTTCAGTATTACGCTGTTACCGCCAGCTATGATCGATCTGCTGTATCAGGAACGTTCGGCGCATGCGTTTTTTTATAGCTATCTCTTTTTATTAAGTATCGGTTTCCTGCTTTTCCTTCCGGTGAAAAATCAGCGCAGTGATCTTCGTCTGCGTGATGGTTTCGTCGTCGTGGTGCTGTTCTGGCTGGTGCTGGGCATCGCCGGCGCGCTGCCATTGTATCTATATGAAGAACTGGATATCACTGTGGTTGATGCCCTGTTCGAATCGATCTCTGGTCTCACCACTACGGGTGCTACCGTGCTGACCGGGCTGGACTACCTCCCGCATAGCATCCTGTTTTACCGGCAGGAATTACAGTGGCTGGGCGGCATGGGTATCATCGTGTTAGCAGTTGCTATTATGCCGATGTTAGGCATCGGTGGAATGCAGCTGTACAAGGCGGAAGCACCGGGTCCGGTAAAAGATAATAAACTTACACCTCGTATCGCGGAGACCGCAAAAGCACTCTGGTATATCTACCTGGGATTAACCGTGGCCTGTGCTCTGGCTTACTGGATCGCCGGTATGAACCTGTTCGATGCCGTGTCACACAGCTTCTCGACAGTGGCTATCGGTGGCTTTTCAACGCATGATGCCAGTATTGGATATTTTGACAGTACGGCGATAGAAGCCGTAGCGATCGTGTTTATGTTTCTAGGTGCGATAAATTTTGCCCTGCATTTTACTGTTGTGCGTTCAAAAAGTTTGATGCCTTTTTTTCGAGATGAGGAGTTTCGGCTCTACGCCAGCCTGTTGGTCATCATAACAATTCTGTGTACCTATGTTCTCTATACGCAGACCACGGATCATGACTTCTCGGCTGCGCTCAGGGAGGCGTTATTCCAGACGGTATCGATCGCGACCACTTCCGGCTTTGTCACCAAGGAATATGCTAACTGGCCCGTTTTTATTCCTGTGCTGTTACTGTTTGCCAGTTTTATCGGTGGCTGTGCCGGTTCGACGGGTGGTGGCATCAAAGTGATCCGTATCTTGTTGCTCTTGAAACAGGGGCAGCGCGAGATCATGCGTCTGATTCACCCGAATGCACAGGTCACGGTAAAGGTTGGCAGGCAGCCGGTTAATAATTCTATCATCGATGCAGTGTGGGGTTTTTTCGCAGCATATGTCGCATTGTTCGCATTGATGATGCTGATCCTGATGTTCAACGGGCTGGATCAAATCACCGCATTCTCGGCGGTTGCTGCAACCATCAATAACCTGGGTCCGGGGCTCGGTGAAGTCAGTGCCAATTACTCCAGCCTTAGTGATTTTAATAAACTGTTACTCTGTTTCTCCATGCTGTTAGGACGGCTTGAGATATTTACCTTGCTGGTCCTGTTGATGCCGGCATTCTGGCGTAAATAAGCATCGTCATGGCAATGTCTTCGGGGGCTCAAGATAGTATATGAGTATCAAAGAATCCAATACTGAGCGATACCGCTTTCGTCTGGCGCTTTTATATCCACGTTACTGGTTGACCTGGATCGGGCTGGGTATTTATTTTATCTTCACGCTATTGCCGATATCTGTCGTCGATCGTGCTGGTGCTGGTATAGGAAATATTGCCGCCAGAAAAAATAAAAAAAGGTTTAACATCGTCAAGACAAATCTCACTCTATGTTTTCCCGAAAAAGAGCAGGGTGAAATTGAAGCGATGGTGTATGAACACTTTCAGGCTCAGTTCCGCAGCCTGTTACATTATTATATCTTGTGGTGGCGGCCACTGTCGTCGGTAAGAAAGAGACTGCATACATCAGGCTTTGAGCAGATCGATCAATACCAGGAGAAGGGAAAAAAGGTGATTGTTCTGTTGACGCATAACGTCGGACTGGATTTTGCAGCAGCTTCCATTTCTATGGACTATAAAGCGATCGCCCCTTACAAGCAGATGCGCAACCCGGTTGCTGACTGGATGATTGCAAATGGCAGGCTGCGTTTCGGTAAATGGTTCGGCGGCAAATTATTTACTCGTGATGACGGTCTCAGGCCGATAATCCGAGAGACACGTGCCGGTCATGTGTTGATATATCTCGCGGATGAAGACCTGGGTGAGAAGAATTCTGTTTTCGTGCCCTTTTTTGGTGTACAGAAAGCGACTATCCCTGTACTGGGTCGGTTGACGAAATCTTGCGATGCGGTGGTTCTGCCCTGTGTTGGATGTTATGACCTGGAAAAAAGGCGTTATTCGGTCAGGCTGTTGCCCGCGATAAATAACTTTCCCAGTGGTGATGATGTGCTGGACAGCGTCAGTATGAACAAGGCTATCGAAGCTGCAATCATGCATTGTCCGATCCAGTACCTGTGGACCTTGAGATATTTTCAGACTCGACCGCCCGGAGAGGTATCAGTTTATGAATAGCCAGGCGATGACCGTTGAGCCGATGGCAGGGTCGCTGGATGAGAAGCGGCTGTTAAAACGTTTAAAACATAATACAGGCGATGCGATCTTGCGTTACAACATGATTGCAGACGGTGACCGTGTAATGGTCTGCCTGTCTGGTGGTAAAGATAGTTATACTCTGCTGGAACTGCTGATTGCGCTGCAGAAAAAAGCCCCGGTATCTTTTGACCTGATCGCGGTCAACCTCGACCAGAAACAGCCGGGCTTTCCAGAGCATGTTCTGCCTGAATATCTTGCTACACTGGGCATCGAGTATTATGTCATCGAGCAGGACACATATAGTATCGTTAAAGATAAGATCCCTGAAGGCAAGACGACCTGTGGACTATGTTCACGTTTGCGTCGCGGTATCTTGTATTCCTTTGCTGAGAAGGTCGGCGCGACAAAGATCGCTCTAGGTCACCATCAGGATGACATTCTCGAAACATTCTTTCTAAATATGTTCTTCAATGGCCAGTTGAAAACGATGCCGCCTAAACTGCTAAGTGATAATGAAAAACATGTCGTCATCAGGCCGCTGGCGCTGTGCCGAGAAAAAGATATCGCAGCTTATGCAGCTATAAAAAAATACCCTATCATTCCATGCAACCTCTGTGGTTCACAGCAGAACATGCAGCGAAAAGTGGTGAAGCAGATGATCGCAACCTGGGAGCAGGAATATCCTGGACGTTCAGAGGTCATCATGCGCAGCCTGCAGAACGTTGTGCCATCACACCTGCTAGATGAGGCACTTTTTGATTTTCAAGGCTTGCTGAAATTGTCGGGCGTGTGATTTGTTATTAGGGTGTGAGTCTGTTATCGACTAAATAGCGGACGTTCGAAAAAATAAGTAGTAACCCTTTGTGCTTTAAGCTACTGGATAAGATGAAGTGGTTAAATCTATTCTTAACTTGATGCTGGTCAAAATACTAATTTAAATCGTAGATATAATTTGCGAATGCACACTTAATTCCCATTTATATGGAACTAACGAGGAATATATAAAAGTGAAAAATATACTTGTGGCAATAGATAGTCTTGATACCTCTACAATCTCATCGCCTATAATGGAAATAACCATTGAATTGGCTAACGCTTTTTCAAGCAAGGTGAAGTTGCTTCATGTTGTACCTAAATCGATGCAAGCCCCATTTAATCTTGATAATAAAATTTTACGACGTGAGGTTGCTCATGAGCTTCATCTTGAGCATGAATTTTTTCAGCAGCTTGCGCAAAACCTTCGAGATAAGAGCATAGACGCCACATCCCTAATGGTCGAGGGTGCTACTATTAAAACGATACAGCATGAGTCTGATCGGTTGAATATTGATCTTATTATTTTAGGATGTCACAGACATAGTGAGCTGTACGGCGTCTTAATGAATAATACAGAGCATGGCATGGTTAGCAAATGCTCTCATCCAATAATGTTTGTTCCCACGCATTAGTGATAATTGGTAATTGTATTGATCCAATAAGAGCCTTAGCTGCGTCGTGGTCATGGAGTCTTCGCTAACGACCCAA
>JABDRN010000017.1 GCA_013041745.1 Gammaproteobacteria bacterium | reverse complement strand
GAACATTTAATCTTCTGAAACACGTTTTATTTTCAGTGGTCCTATGGCACCTGTCGTCGATGGCATTCCCTGCCTGGGCTCAACAGTATGGTCAGATTGCCAACCCCCAATATCTGCCTGGTGACTGGGGGTTGCCCGATAACGTGATCAATAGTGATCAGGTGCCCGGCATAAAAATCGACCCAAAAGCCTCTGCAGACAAACCTTTGCCGGTTTACAAAATTGCCAGCGATACTTATATGTTTCTTGGCAGTATCTCGATACTGGACAAGGAAAATCGCGGTTTTAATGGTAATGCAGGATTCATCGTGACCAGCGAAGGCGTGGTGGCCATCGATACCCTGGGCACGCCAAAACTGGGTCGCCGTATTATTGCTACCATACGCTCGCTTACAGATAAACCGATCCGTTATCTGATCGTTACTCATAATCATCCTGATCATTCCTATGGTTCAGCAGCGTTTGCCAGCATCGATGGTGTGACAGTCATTGCGCACAAGGGCACTACTCAGTACAACCTGTCAGAGACGCTGGATAGTTCGGTTGCGTACCGCCGTGAAGTGTTGCCGGAAGATATGCAGGGTTTCAAACCCGTGGCGGCAGACAACTACATCGATGCTAAAACCTTTACCAGTTATCGCATAGAACTTGGTGATGCCTTGTTTGATATTTACAATACCGGCAAGCATCATTCCCATGGCGACCTGGTCGTCCATCAGCTAAAGCAGGACGTGGTCTGGGTATCGGATCTGGCGTTTAATCAACGGACGACTTTCCTGGGTGATGGTCATAGTAAACAGATCATCCTTGGTCTGGACTGGCTGCTCGATAATTTTTCTACGGCGAAGCTTATGGTTCCGGGCCATGGCAGCGCACAGACAGCGCCTTTCCCTATGGTGAGTAAAACACGTGATTATGTACAACGCCTGCGTGATGCTATGGCAGAGGCCGTCGATGATGGTGTGGAAATTTATGACGCCGTACGGGACGTTGAGTTTAACGACTGGAAAGGCGCCTACCTGTATGATGAGAATCACAAGTCCAATGCCAACTTTATATATCTTGAGATGGAACAGGCCCTGTTTGAATAGGCCACAATTAAGGTGATATAAAAAAGGGGACGGAGGGATTAAATCTTAGTATGGCATTAAACTTGGACAGACTCGTCGTGGAAGGCCTGACTTAAAAGAAGGAAGAAGTGGTTAAAATTTAATCCCTCCGTCCCCTTTAATTTTAATCGAGTCTGACCCCATTGATTTTGCCATTGATTTTCTTGAATTATTTATAGATAGAACCAACTCCGCACCCTCCCTTACTAACCCTGTGCAACAGATATGAAATACAGTTTGTACGCGTTTTCCATAACGAATGCAAGGTTAAGCTTGCATACATTAGCGACAGTTGCGTCTGAAAGAGATTGCCACGCTATCGCTCGCAATGACGTTTTTTTAACTACAACCTCCCAGTAACCCTCACCCCATCCTCAACACTATCACTAGGATGATTAACCACCCCCTCACCCTCATTAACGCCTTCCAAAATCTGCGCAACCAACCCATTACGCTGCCCGACCTCAACAACCCGCCGTTCAGCATGATTGTTCTTCACCACAAAAACCGCCCATCCATCCTTATATCGAAACAGACTACTGGCCGGCACCTGCAGCACATCATCCTCATGCCACAGGATAAACTTCGCCTCTACCCGGTAACCGTCACCCACACGCTGCCAGTCTTCAGCCGGTGAGGTGAAGTCGGATATAACCAGCACACGCTGTTCTTCCACACCCAGGGCGGAGATCTTCATGAAACCAACGGGTTCGATAAGACGCACCACTCCTTCCAGCGGCTGCTCACCGCCCCAGCGTTCGAACAGTACTTTCATGCCCGGTTTGATTTGTACCGCATCGGCCGAGAGCACATCGACTTCGATCTCCAGCACTTTGGGGTCGCCGACTTCGAGCAGCAGATCGCCGGTGCGTACCGGGCCTTCGCATTCACGCGTGACTTTTAGCACCTTGCCGTCGATAGGTGATGTCACCGGAATGCGTACTGCCGGTTCGCCCTTCGCTGCCAGCCTGTCTTCCGTGGTGTATTCCAGCACGGTCTTTGCCGCCTCCAGTTCATACTTTGCAACTTCTACCTGGAAATCGGCAGAGCGCTGTGCCGCTGCGCTTGTCTCTACCTGGGTAGCGGCCTTGTCATATTCATCGGTGGAGATCACGCCTTTTGCCACCAGCGGTTTCAGGCGTTTATGTTCGATAACGGCGAGTTTGGCGGAAGCCTCTGCTGCTTCGGCCTGCTGTTCGGCGGCATGCAGCGCTGATTCGGCTGCGGCTACCTGCGCCTTTGTCTGCGCCCGGCTGCGCGGGTCGAGTACCTGTGATTCCAGCGGGGTGATGCCGAGCAGTACCTGGCCCTGTGTTACTTCGTCGCCGACATCGAGATCCTGACGGCAGGCGACGCCATCGACCGGTGCCGAGATGATGTAACGGTCGACCACCCGGGTGCGGCCTTCTTCTTCGATGGTGATGGTCAGCGGTGCGCGTTTTGCCTCGACGGCTTCGACGAATACCGGTTGCGGCCAGAAGCCCCAGATCAGCAGCACGACGATGAGTACCGTGATGGAGCTGATAACAGGATGTTTTCTCACAGGGTTAGTCATTAGCATGGACATTACTTACTCCTTACTCTTGAGTACGGCGACCATATCGAGATCGGCCAGGTTGCGCCAGATCATTATGGCAGAAACGATGGATGACAGCAGGACCACCAGCGCGGAAAAGGCATAGACATTGATGCCCAGCACCAGCGGCACACGATAGAGATCGGAATCGAACTGGAACGCCATGTAGGCACACAGGCCGTAACCGATGAGGAAACCCAGCGGGATGGCGACCAGGGTGAACAGCGCCATCTCACCCAGCAGGATGTAGGCGACCTCGTTGCGCTCGAAACCGAGCACGCGCAGGCTGGCCAGTTCGCGGTTGCGCTCGGACAGGGCGATGCGCATGCTGTTATAGATAACACCGAAGGCGATGCTGGAGCCCAGCAGCGTGGAGATGAAGGTGAAGAACAGGATGGTCTCGGCGATGGTGTCATAGAACGACTCGATCGCTGAATTATGTTCGACCACGCCGGCCACCCGCGGCATCTCTTTCAGCTCGGCATAGATATCGCGCTGGTAGCGGTCATCGACTTTCAGCAGTGCACCGGTCAGGGCATAGCCTTCTTTCAGCAGGGCATTGAGCGACTCGATACGCATGTAGCCGTTGAGGCCAAGGTACTGTTTAGCGGTACCGGCGACCGGCACCTGCACGGTGATGCGCCGCCCTTCCAGTACTTCGATGGTGAGCATGTCACCGGTTTTAATGTGCAGCAGCTCGGCCAGGTAGTCGGTGAGGATGACGCCGTCTTCTGGCAGTTCGATGATATCGAGATTGGTATCGAGCAGCCGGTAAAGGCTGCCTTCGGGTTCGATGCCGTGCAGGGCGGTGCGGTAGAAACGGTGTTCAAACTTGAAGTTTGCCGGCACGATGCGAAAACCCTCGGCATGTTCTACGCCCTGCAGGCTCTGCAGTGAATACAGCGAACGCTTCGATGCCGGTTCGGTATAGATGGCGATCATGTCTTCACGCTGGCTCATGCCGTACTGTACATCCACCATGTAGTTGATGGCGCCTTCCTGGAAACCGCTGACCATCATGATGCCGCAGGCCATGGCGATGCCGAGCGTGGTCATCAGCGACTTCAGCGGGCGGCGTTCGATATGGCGCAGGATCATGCGCGTCGGTTGTGACAGCCAGCGCTGCATGCCCAGGCGTTCGACCAGCGTGGTGTGATATTTCGCCGGCAGTTCCGGCTGCATCGCCTGTGCAGGCGGCAGCCTTGCGGCGCTGTATACCGCGTACAGCGTGCCCATCACCGCCACAGCCATGCTGATCAGCGCGGCGGCGATGATGACCTGGGGTTTTAGCACGTAGATCATGTACGGCAGGCTGTACATCACCATGTAGATGTTGCTCATGCCCTTGCCCATCCAGATGCCGACACCGATACCGATGATAACGCCGAGGCTGACGATGAGCAGCACCAGTTTGATGAAATGCATGCCAACAGCGAAGTCGCTGTAACCGAAGGCTTTCAGCGTGGCGACCTCTTCACGCTGCAGGCGGATGAGACGGCTGATGACGACGTTGAGCAGGAACGCGGCGACGCCGAAAAAGATCACCGGGAAGATGGTGGCGATGGTGCGCTGCTGTTTCAGCTCTTCAGTGAGGAAACGGTTGGAGAACTGGTCCTTGCGGCCGATGGTGCCGATGCCGCCGTAATTTTTCAGCAGGTCGTCGAGGCGGTCGATCACCGTCTGCTCGTTTGCGCCACCGGGCATGATACGGCTCAGGGTTAGGGCGACATTGTTGAACGCACCTTCCATGTCGTACGCCGTGGCCAGCGGCTGCCGTGCTATCCACAGTACGCCATAGCGCAGCGGGTCAGGGAACATGGCACCGGGCGCGATCTGGTAGATAAACTCCGGCGACAGCGCGACACCGACGATGGTCAGTGCCTTGCGCCGACCATTGATGGTAGCTCTGATCTTGTCGCCGGGTTTTAATTTGTGTGCCTGAACAAACTCTTCGCTGAGTACGATCTCGTTATCGCGGCCCGGCTCGGGCAGCCGGCCCTCGCGCAGGTAGATCTGGTTGAGCAGGCCGCGGCTGTTATCGGGCAGTGACATTATATGGCCGCTGATCGGGTCTGCGAAACCTTCGACATCGAGGTTCACATATGCCATGACGCGGGTCTCGACCTTGTCGACGCCGGGGATCTCCTCGATACGTTTTACCAGCGACAGCGGTGCGCGTTTCAGGTTGGCAAAGATGTGCGCGAAGTGATTGTCGCGGTAATAGGTTTCACGAGTCTCATATAATGAGTCGAGCGTACTCAGCGACATGATGAAGATGCCGACACCGCTGACGATGACCATGGCGATGGCCAGCGCCTGCATGCGCATGTCCCACAATTCGCGCCAGAGTTTTATGTCGAGTGATTTCATCATGGCATCACGCTGCTCACCAGCTCAGCTGGCTCGGCTCGAGCCGAGTTTCGTTGGTGTCAACCTGGCTGATGCGGCCATCGGCGAGGTGGATCACCCGGTTCGCCATCTGCGCGATGCCGGCGTTATGGGTGATTACCGCGGTGGTGGTGCCCAGCTCCTGGTTGACCCGCTGCAGCGCTTCCAGCACCACGATACCAGTCTTGGAATCGAGCGCGCCGGTGGGTTCGTCGCATAACAGCACATCGGGATTTTTCGCGATGGCGCGGGCGATGGCGACACGCTGCTGCTCACCGCCGGACAGCTGCGCCGGGAAATGATGCAGGCGGTCACCCAGGTCGACCAGCTGCAATGCCTCTTCCGGCTGCATCGGTGATTTTGCGATCTCGGTGACCACGGCGATGTTTTCCAGCGCGGTCAGGCTGGGGATGAGGTTGTAGAACTGGAAGACGAAACCGACATGGTAGCGCCGGTATTTTGTCAGTTCATGCTCGCTGGCGCGGGTCAGGTCACCGCCGGCGTATTGCACGTGACCGTCGGTGGGTGAATCCAGACCGCCGAGGATGTTCAACAGGGTCGATTTGCCGCTGCCGGAAGCGCCCAGCAAAACCGCGAACTCGCCTTTATACAGGTCGAGATCGATCCCGCGCAGCGCATGCACCTGCACCTCACCCATCTGGTAGACCTTGGTGACGCCGTGGACATGGAACACGACCTCCTTATCACTGCCGGCGTTATCCATGGGCACGTCGGTTTTTTCAGCTGACTCGGTCATTCGCTTATCCTGCAATAATCCAGCAACGCTAAACATTTTTACACAGAGCTGACAGGAAAAACATGTGGTATGTCAATAACCAGGCTTATAGCTACATCGTCATTGCGATCCCTACATGGACGTAGGTTATTAGGGCAACGCATACTGCCAGGAATGGCAGGTAGTAGAACAATGCAGGAGCAATTGTCGAGGAGCAGTTGCCGAGCGGTGCATTAAACGGGGTTAGATCAATCGGTATAACTGACCAGCTGGTTGCGGCCATTGTTTTTTGCCTGGTATAGCGCTTTATCAGCCCTGGCGATAAGGCTGTCAAGAAGCTGGGATATCGCACCATGTGATTCGTTATCGCAACGAAAATGACAGGCGCCGATGGATATGGTGAGCGGCTTTTCGGCGAGGGTGATGCCGGCGATTTTCTGCATTATCCGCTGACAGACAGCAGTGCATTCTTTCTCATCGGCATCGGGCAGCCAGAGGAGAAACTCTTCACCGCCATAACGCGCAACAAAATCATAATCGCGCATCGAGTCAGTAATCTTCTCTGCCGTAAGCACCAGCACTTCGTCACCTTTCTGATGGCCATAGGTATCATTAACCTGTTTAAAGTTATCGATATCGATGATGGCGAGTGTGCCCTTTCCCTTTGACCGGATTAACTTGTTGAGCTCTTTTTGTAAGGTCCTGAACATACCACGACGGTTAGGGATATTGGTAAGACTGTCGTAGTAAGCCTGAATCTTAAGTTTTTTGTTGAGTGAGTTAAGCTGCTTCTCCTGCTGCCTGCGGATCAGTTCAACCTCGATCCATGAAGCCATGAGCTGCAGGGCCTCGATATCGAGATCGCGAAATCTGCGAGGGTAAGGCTCAGAGCTGGAGAAGTTTAATGTGCCATAGAGCTTATCGTTACGATGGATCGGGACACCGATATACGATTCGAGGCCAAACGATTTATAGGCGGGGTGGCTGCCGAAGGTATCATGCTGGCCGACATGTTCGAGTGCGACCGGCCCGCGTGCGGCACAGGTTATGCTGCAGTAGGTGCTATCGAAATCAAATCGATCGCCCGGCTGCATCTCGATGCCATCCGGCGTTACACAGTGTTTGACCTTGTAACTGTTGCGCTTGATCCTCGACAGGATCCCAATATCCAGTTTGAAAGCTTCGAGACCCATGCACAACAGCGCATTGACCTGGTGGTTGAATCCCTTGTTATAATCATTCGTGATCTGGTAAAGACTACGGATGACCTGTTCACTGCTGGAAAGCGCTACCATTGATCTTCTTTCATTTAGCAATACCTGCTTTTTTATATGGAGTCTACATTAATATTTCAGCTGAGCAAACGTTACAGGCCTGATTATTAACGTTTTTTTCAATAAGCAATATTCCGCTTCAGCTTATAATTCAGACTGCTTTACAGCTGCATCCAATAAAAACGTAAATCTAAATTTCTCAAGGCATAACAACCGCTATTGCTTAGAATGTAAACACGCCGCTGACCGAAGCCATTCCGAGGTCAGCATCACCAAGATCAAAAAATTCGTATTCTGCGCGCACGGAAAAAGAACCGATCGCCAGTCTCGCACCTAAGCCATAGGCAGGATCTGTTCCCGAGTCCTCGGTGCTTGTGGTGCCGATCCTGGTGTCTGTGCTCCAGCTAACGATACCTGCCTTGGCAAAGACACCAAAAGGCCCAAAATTAAGACCCGCTAAACCAAAGGCATTGAGACCACTCACTTCGATACTTTCAGTGGATGTACTGGGTTTACCAAAATCGACATAAGACGCTTCCAGGGCCAGATCGACAAAGGGTATGAAGCCGATGTTGTATCCGCCAAATAATTTATAGGCGGAATCACTTTCCTCGAAAGCGGAATCTTTAAGCGTGGCATTACCTGCACCGACGCCGATATACAAACCGCTGTCGGCACCGGCATTGGCGGCACCAGGTATGCCAAGGGCAGTGCCTGCCAGGCAGATGAGTAACACTTTCACTTTATTTAAAGCCATGACTATTCTCCATACTTGCAGTTGTTATTGACCATATTTCTCTACCCTGAAGCGTTAAGATTGTAACAGTTTTTTAACGCCTCATTTTCTTGCCTGGTATCAGGACCATGCATACAGGTTCAGTATTCCAGTCCAATTCCGATAAAATCTGCATGCCCGGCAAGCGATGTATATTCGATCTGTAATCGCGTTTTCCCGATCACGATGCCGACACTGCCGCCTATCAATATACCGTTACTGTCTCTCGATGTATTGCCGACTATGGTCTCATTCTGAACGACACCGCCTCGCAGTGTCGCAAACAGAGACCGGCTCGATTTCCAGACAAGGTAGAGCGATTCAGCTTCAAACTCCAGGTCATCTCCCTGGCTGACAGAGCCACTGCTCATGGTACGACTTACCTCGCCTACCAGGCTAAGATCTGCCAATAGCGAGTCAAACTCATAGCCGATACTGGCAGCGATATTTACAGGATCCGAACCGGAAGGAACATCGACCTTCATCTTTGCTATCTTTGCGCCTACGAATACATCTCCGATGGCAGGTGCTGTAAAGACGATAATCATAAAGAAGAACATGAATCGAAGTTCATGAAATAATATCAGCATGGCATTCATCAACATCAGTTTTTAGATCCGTTTATCACATTCCACAGCAGCCTACCTATTTCCGGCCGGTATATATCCGAGTGACCGGCACCACCGCTACTGGTCCCCGGCATCGAATGTTTCATCAATAACGTTGTATCGATATAGGATATTTTTGCAGCCGCATCGAATCCATCGATATTTCCATCAGCCGATGCAGCGTGGCATACCACAGATACGGGATGATCACGATCACAATATCTTTTCATAAAATTATAATCGCCAACGGCATCACTCCAGAACACCGCACCGAAGGCGCCATCATTATCGGACGCGGTGAATACGAACCGTTCTATCATCGGGCAGTGATCCTTATAGTAGATATTCTCGTAGAACAGGTGTTCTTCTTCCGTAAACCGGGTTAGTGAAAATGCTGGCGCCAGGCCAATAAAATTTTCGATCTTCACAAGCGGCTGACGCTCTGCCCTGTGTTCATCGTTGCGTCTTATCGCCGGTCCAACACACAGTCCGATGGTGGATGCACGCGCGCCAAAGCTGTGTGCGATGACGCTTATCTCTATACTGTCACCCAGCGGCAAGATCACATCATTTAAAAGTACGCCAAGCCAGGTCAGGCCGAGGATATCAGCCCGGTCTGCTACCGGGTGGTAGGCAAGCACTTCCCACAACGGGTCAAACCACCTGTTAGCAAAAAAACTAGGCCATGTGATGCCAACGAACAATGGTTTAAAAGAGTCGCCTGCATCTTTCCTTATCGATGAGACGATAGATTTATAATTACGTATCGCCTCTTCCTGCGCGGTATCGAGCCCCATCACAGCGACGATGAGATGCGTGTATTGCTTCGACGCTACATCCGCCGCCAGGCGCTGCTGCAGAACGTCTATCGCATCCCAGCTATTGGTAAACGTATCACTGTAATCAAAATGTTCTATATCGATTTCGAGCGAATCGTTACTGCATGCACTGGCCACTGTTGTGCCGTGGTTATGGTACAGGTTATACAGTGCACAATTACCCTCACCATAGGGTCGTCCCTGATAATGCATCACCTGGGAGATGTATGGCACGTTATACCTGAGCGCCTTTACCAGCCGCTCTACCGTATAGCCGGCCGAATATACCGATTCATCCAGCAGCACATCGTCACGGCTGCTCGTCACCTTGCTTCTGTCACTCTCTTCGAAGCCAACGATGTAACCGGGAAAGTTAAGCGAGACACCATTTGGATAATACGCTGCAATGTGATCGAGCAGGTCATAGTAACCCGATGTATCCAGGGCCTCTTCAGAATCTGCATAGTAGCGATGATCACTGCAGCCAGCGAGAGCATACACGATGATCAGCGATAACAGGCTGATCGACATTACCAGGATGCGGTTATGTCTCCTTGTCTGCATCATTTATCTGTATCACCTCTCATATTTTCGAGGTTGCTAGAGTTAACCAGTAATAACGTCTTTACTGTAGAAGTAACGGCATCATCAAAACTATGCTTGAAGAAATAAATACAAGCGTCGCGGCCACTATCCGATGATTCACAGAGTTTTTTAAAACCTTCTCTGCCTTCATCGCCATATGGCGCAAAACCATATTTGACCCCCGGGTAACTGGAATCATCATCCGGATCTCTGATGACCCAAAACGCCTGCCATGTCTTTCCCGCAAGACGATGATCATCATCGACTAAAATTTTTTGCCTGATCCTTTCTCGTGTTCCACGCGCAGTATCTTGCATTAACCTTTCAAGTCGTACTTTCATGTCATTTATGGCGGCTTCATCAAAACGACATAGTTCCTCCGGTTTCGTGAATGCAGTGGTATTCCATTCAGGTAACTCATCGAAATAATCCGATTGATCAAACCAGAGAAACTTATAGTGATATATCGGCGCGACATGGGCAGGCACCGTCATATCCTGGATAAGGTGCAGAAGCCGGCCGGTATATTCATAGATATCTTCCCTGCGGTTGTTCTCCAGTGCGTCGATTAAATCATCTGCATGTTCAGCATAGATATGATGCATCGATTTTCTTGCACCTGTTGCTGACTCGCCCATGGCATATTCAGTCCCTTTATAGGCATCATAAAAATGCCAGTTAAAATATCTTTTGATAAGAGGCGATTCATCTTCAAGTTTTGAAAATTCTACGATGGCCTCGCTGCCTTCTGACAAGGTATCCTCAACAGCTAACTGCTCAAGGCAGGACTTATATGCACTGATCGCCGCTCTCGTTACCGGCCGATGGTTTTCAGGAGAGATCGCATAAGCATTACCGCTAAAACAACAAGCGCTAAACGCGATCGACAGTGTCAAAAAGTAATTTTTATGTGACATGAACTTCCCTGAGCAATACATGCGTAATAGTATTTTTACGCTTATTCCTTATCCTATGCAAGGTTATTCAATGCGACATGCTACGGCTTCAATATTACCGGGTCAGTGAGATAGATCATGGACGAAAGCGAAACAAAACAGCTTAAATACCGCCGCCCCAGCGGTATTGCCAGAAGACACCCAGCGTGTCGTAGTCGGTGCCGGTACGGGTGCTGACACCGCTTTGCGCGAGAAGCTTGATACTGTTGCGGCGATCGATGGGAAGCGCCAGGGTAAAACCGGTGCGCCAGTTTTCCTGCAGATCGTTTCTTTCGACGCCGTCTATCGTGGTCTTGCCGCCAGTGTAATAAGTGGCACCGAGAGACAACCAGACCTTATTGGCAAATGTGTAGTTGACATGGAACTGTGTCGAGTATACCGGGTCCTGCTGCCGGGTCTTGTCGCTATCGAACTCATCGTTATCAGTATAAAACACCACCGCGGCTGCAGCTTCCAGGGTCCACGGACCGATCGCCTTGGAAATGCCCAGTTCAGGTTCGAACGACCAGCGGTTGGTGCCGATATTGATCAGTTTATCGCTCTGGTAAACACCCGTCGGCGCGGTCAGCCTGAAAGTCAGACCGATGATGGTATCCTGTTGATAATCCTTGAACTCCTGCAACGACAGTGCAGGCGCGCCATAGAGGTTGAGCGACAGGTAGAATGCCGGGTCAGCGAGCCCGATCTGCTCACGCGTGACGTAGTTACCATCGAGAAAACCATCGGCATCCAGTGAAGCGTACGGCAGTATCACACCGGCCTTGGCAGACTTGCCGGCGATATCCAGCGTACGCAGATAACCGATCACAGCCATGTCGACATTGGCATCGGCATCGGTGACCGGTATCGCAGGATCAAATACCAACGCTCCGCTAGAGTTCAGATAACCGAGCGCGAAGAAATTTATCCCTACCGGTGCATTGATGTAGGCACGCGGCTCGATCCTCTGGGCATGAACTGCGCCAGATCCAGCAACGAGGCCAAGGGTCCCGGCTAGCAAAACGAATGCACATGAAGCGGTTTTCATAATGATACGTAGCTGCTCATATTTTCCGGCAACAGGGATGGACCCTGTTCATACATATAATCGATAAAGGTCCTGGCAACGATCGACAGGCGTTTTCCGCGCGGATGGCCGACATACCATTGCCAGGAGAGCGGAAAACCTTCGACGTCGAGCACGGTGAGCTCGCTGAGATCGCCCCCGGTGAGGGTATGCATGGAGATGACCGCGATGCCCAGACCACCGGTGATCCCCTGCTTGATCGATTCATTACTGCCCAGCTCCATCCGGATATTGAGTGGATGACCGGCTTCGGCAAACAGCTTTTCCACCACTATACGGGTGCCCGAGCCTTGTTCACGAATAATGAATGGCTCTTTTGATATATCGGCCAGGGGAATAAATTCTCTGCCCGCCAGGGCATGGTCGGTGCGCGCTACCACCACCATCGGATTTTCCAGGTAGGGCTGAAACTCCAGCTCACTGGACTCCGGCGGCTTGCCCACCAGGTAGACGTCATCCATATTATTACTCATGCGGTCGAGGATCTGCTCGCGGTTACCCACTTCCAGCGAGATATTGATGCCCGGGTAATCGCGAGTGAACCTGCCGATGAGCCGGGGGGCAAAATAGTTTGCCGTGGTGACCACGGCGATTCGCAGCTGGCCGGTACGCAGGCCTTTCTGGTCATCGATCTGCATCTCGAAGCGCGCCAGTGTGCCGAGGATATCCCGCGTTGCCTGGTACAGTTCCTTGCCTGCGCCGGTCAGGGAGATCTTTTTACCGATCTGCTCGGTCAGCGGCAGCCCGATATCGGTTTCCAGTTTTTTGATCTGCATGGAGACCGTCGGCTGCGACAGGAACAGCTCTTCAGCCGCGCGGGTATAGCTCAGCAGACGGGCAACCGCCTCGAACACCTGCAGCTGGCGTAGGCTGATACGTCTGGCGAGTTGTCCGACCTGGGTTTTTACCATAGGTATTATTCTATGATAACTATTAGGAATATCAATTATTATTTATCATGCTAATCACTATAATTAAATCCTGAGTAAATTACTCAGGTATTACAAAGCACCGCATCGAGCAGATACCGGTGACCAGAGCAGAGACATTAAATTGAGATATTAGCGAGGGAAAAAAATGATCAATTACAACTCGACCACAACCCGCGATAACAAGGTGTCTTCAAACGTCCATGCCAACCCGTTAAACCAGGGCAGCGCTCAGGACTATGCTTTGTACAGACACAGACGTGCCCGTTTTTTGCAGCAGTCTGCCCTCTACCTGGGTGCAGACCTGAGTGACAGCAATGTACTGTCCGTATGCTACAGCGACAACCTTGAGCCTGGCTCATAATACCTGGCTCACAATACCCGGTACATAAGCTGTAGCGAATATGTAACGAAAAGTAATGCAAAGCTGTACCACCTCCAGGTGTACGCAGTCGGTTAATTAAATAACAGAAAAAAAGAGAGAGGTCATTGTTATGCCAGACAGATGGTTACAAGTAAAAGGTGATCCTTCAGTCAGAAACTTTCTGTTTGAACAGCGCCGTATAGAGAGCCTGTTCGACACCCAGCTGGATCGTATACATGACATCGTCTATACGCTACTGGCATACAAGGGGGCGTTTCACGTCAAGGTGCATTACTCATCCAGCCAGCTCACCTGCTGGTTCGCTGACGACGCTTTTCGCTACCGCGTGTTCGTTCTGGAAGAAGTACTGAGCCCAGGATTTCTCGACCAGTTCCGTGACTGCAGGATAGACCACCTGCAACCGACGATAGATGAAAAGGGAACGCTCGAGATACTAAAAGAGTTCAAACGCCTGCGTAAGACTGACCAGACGATCTATATGCGTAATGGTTCGATCAACCGGGTGAATGGCATGATCGGGATGAACTTTTCCTGTGACGGCGCACACTACATCGACCACAAAACTTTTTTTGACAAGCTGGAAACCTTTGCCACCAGCGATGTCGAAGAACACGGACATTAACAGCAACCATACAGGAGGACCAACGATGTTAATCAAGATGATAGACAATCTCAGTAGCCGCGCCTTCGCCAAAGTGAAATGGTTACTGACAGCTCTTTCAGGTGCATTAACCACAGGCCTGATCGTCGTACTGGAGAGCTGATATTAATTCACCCTGGCACGATCGTAACCTGCGATCGTGCCGGGATGAATTTCACCAGTCATTTATTGACATGAATCTAAACCAATCAACCACTATGAATTTAAGAGGCAATCTATAACAACGAACCAGGAGAGGAACGATGACAAACATCGAACAGAACACCAGCTATTCACCAACCGGCAACAATGACAGCAGCGACAGGGCGAGAGAAGTAGAAAACTGGAATATCGAGCAGCTGATGCATAATGCAGACCAGCATGGCGTCGACATCTCTGATCACCATCTCGATGTGATACATTTCCTGCGCGATTACTATGTCGAAAATGGCTGGCCTAAGAAAACGCATGAACTGACCCGGCTGCTGGATAAAAAGTTCAAACATATCGGCGGCAAGAGATATCTACATCAGCTGTTCCCGCAAGGGCCACTGACCCAGGGTGCTCAATTAGCTGGATTGCCGGCCCTGTATAACGTCGTCGACAGGTCCTTTGGTACTGCACATTGATCAACTGACCCAGAGTTTTATCAACATAGAACGTGCCTGGATGGATCTTAAAGGGGCAGGATTATTATCCTGCCCCTTTTTTGCTGCCAAAAATGGCGCGTTTTGTAACGATGAAGGCGTCGCATGTCATACATAGCCAGCAAATAACTCTTAATATTTATGTCACTGAATATAAAGGTAAGATACTTATGGATAAAGGTGATAATTTTGCGAGGGTACTTGAATACCAGGCGCTAAAACGCTCTCTAGAGCAGGAAGGTCTTATCAGACCGGAAAATACGAACATGACATATGTAGTCGTCGCTTTCTTTTCGGGCTGTATCGTCGGCAGCTTGCTGCCATGGTAACAGTGGCGAAAAGCTGGTAGCCATGCAGTAGGTCAGTTATGGAAATATTTTATTTCTACACTATTTCCTGCTGAGTAAAATTTATCGTCTGCATGATATATATTAAGGATATTAATTAACCGCTCGCATAGTATATTATTTATATTATGAACATAGACTACGTTCGACAACCGCTGCAGAAGCTGAGCATATTAGCCACCATACTGATACTGGCGGCATGCGATGCCGGTTTCGTCGATTCCGAGCAGTCGCTGGGAACTTACGACAGCCGCTCTGTGGTGCTGGGAGATGTCGATGCGGATGGCGACCTGGACATGGCGGTGGCTAACCAGAACCAGGGTAACCGGGTCTATTATAACGACGGCGATGGTAATTTTACCGATTCAGAACAGTCTCTCGATGAGGACAGCAGCCAGTCTGTGGCACTGGCTGATATCGATGGCGACGATGACCTGGATATGGTGATCGCCAATCAGAACCAGGCCAACCTGGTGTATATCAATGATGGCCTCGGCAGTTTCAGCGATTCCGGTCAGGCACTGGCAGAAAACGACAGCTACGCTGTGGCACTCGGTGACATCGAACTTGACGGCGATATCGATATGGTGGTCGCCAACCAGGGACAGGCCAACATCATCTATCTGAATGACGGCCTCGGCAATTTCAGCGACTCGGGACAGTTACTGGCGGAGAATGATAGCCGCTATGTCGTCATGGCTGATGTCGATAACGACGGTTTTCTCGACCTCGTCATCGCTAACCAGGGGCAGCCTAACCTGGTCTATATCAATGATGATTTCGGTAATTTCTTTGATTCCGGCGCCCTGCTGGGAGAGAGCGACAGCAATGCCCTGGCACTGGGTGATATCGATGGTGATAACGACCTTGATATCGTGGTGGCTAATGAGAACGAGGGCAACCGGGTCTACATCAATAACGGTCTCGGCGGTTATAGTGATTCCGGGCAGTCATTAGGCAGCAACGACAGCCGTGCGATCGCGCTCGGCGATACCGATGGCGATGGCGATCTTGATATGGTGGTGGCCAACCAGAACCAGGGCAACCGCGTCTACATCAATGATGGCTCTGGCAGATTTAAAGATAATGATGAGTCACTGGGTACATTCAGCAGCCAGTCGGTCGCGCTGGCTGATCTGAACGGCGACGGCAATCTGAGTATCGTGATAGCGAATGCCTTACAGGGCAACCGGGTCTATAATTATGAGCAGGAAGAGTTTGACCTGTTCGATCCGGCGCCTTGAAAAGTATCTGAGTATAAGATCTCTCGGAAACTGCTCCTGCGTTTCTCTACCACCTAACTGACCTCCATGGATGGAGGAAATGCATAAAGATTGTTGGGAACAATCTATGCCATGTAGGCGCCCCGCTGGTCGAGATGACCGGGTAGCCAGCTCAATTACCGTATTTATTATTTATGCTTAATCATTCGATCTTCATGTTTGTTCTCGGCTGGGTGCTGTGGTTTTTCATCGATAAACACCCGGCATCACTCGGGGCTATCGTACCCGGAGAACTGGACACCCTGCTGGACAACTTCCAGCTGGCTTTCGACATGCTGAAAGCCGGCTACCTGAAAGCCTCGTTTGTCTTCATCTGGAAAGCGCATTACCTGGTGATCGCGATCATTGCCGGTCTGCTGAGTTCGATAATATTTCAGGGTGTGGCTAATATTCTGCGCCGACGTAAACTGCGCGACCTGATGTGGCCAAACAAGATCAAGTCGAACGAGGCTGAATCGCAGGACTCTGACAGCAACACCTGAAAAGAGTACTGCGAATAGAAGTTAACGCTTTCCGAAAAGGGAACCGAGGATGCCGCGCATGATCTGCCGGCCTAACTGGCTACCGATGCTTCTCGCAGCACTGCTGACCATCGCTTCCATCGGTGACTGACGTGTGCTGCGTCTTTTTGCAGAGCTGGCTTTGCTACCCTTCGCTTTCTCTGCCGCTTGCGCCATCTTCTCCGCTTTGGCTTTTAACATCTCATAAGCAGATTCACGATCGATGACCTCATCATAACGTCCCTTGTAAGGTGAGCGTGCCAGGTGTTCGCTGCGTTCTTTCTTGTTCAGCGGCCCGACCCGGGACTCGGGCGGTTTGATGTAGACGTGTTCGACAGGCGTCGGTTTTCCGTCCGCATCGAGAACCGATACCAGGGCTTCACCGACGCCGAGCTCGGTGATCAGCTTTTCGCTATCGATCTTCGGGTTCTGCCGAAACGATGAGGCCGCCGCTTTCACCACCCGTTTATCTTTTGGTGTAAACGCCCGTAGCGCATGCTGGATCTTCATGCCGAGCTGGCCGAGGATGTCTTCTGGTATATCCATCGGACTCTGGCTGACAAAATAGACGCCGACACCTTTGGAGCGTATCAGCCTGACCACCTGCTCTATCTTATCGACCAGCGCATCGGGCGCATCGTCAAAGATGAGATGCGCTTCATCGAAGAACAAGACAAATTTGGGCCGGTCGGCATCCCCTATTTCGGGCAGGTTTTCGAACAGCTCGGCAAGCAGCCAGATGAGGAAACAGGCATACAGCCTCGGTGACTGGTGGATCAATGTACTGACATCGAGAACGTTGACCACACCGTGCCCTGAAAAGTCTGTCTTCATCAGGTCATCGAGCACCACGGCCGGTTCATTGAAGAAGTTCTCTGCGCCCTGCTCTTCAAGTATCAGCAGTTTTCTCTGGATGGCACCGATACTGGCTGATGAGATATTGCCATATTCCGCTTTCAGTTCTTTCGCGTGATCCGCCATCCACACCAGCATGGCCCGCAGGTCTTTGAAATCGAGCAGCAGCAGGCCGTCGTCATCGGCGATCTTGAAACATGAATACAGGATACCGCTCTGGGTGTCATTCAACTCGAGCAGGCTGGACAACAGCAGCGGCCCCATGTCAGAGATGGTGGTGCGGATGTTGTGACCTTTGATACCAAACAGGTCCCAGAATACGGTAGGCACCGGACGGAACTGATAGTCTTCGATAAGCAGCTGCTTGACCCTGGCGTCGATCTTGGGATGTGGTTTACCGGCTGCGGCCAGGCCGGACAGATCGCCCTTCACATCGGCAAGAAAAACCGGCACACCCAGGCGTGAGAAACTCTCCGCCAGATTCTGTAGTGTTATCGTCTTGCCTGTTCCCGTCGCTCCGGCGACAAGTCCATGCCGGTTAGCCATGGCAGCATCCATGGTGAAATGACCGTTGCTGTTACCACCGATCAACAAACTGGGAGTGTCACTCATCGAGAGCTCCGTAATCAGAATCACAAAACCTCATTAGAACATGAAGCAAGGCCAGTGACAAAGTCGATCTCAAAAAAAGGGACAGCTATAAACCATGCTACGATTCCATATAAATCGAAACTATTGCTGTTAAATTCGATTTACTTGATTACCATCAATGTCATTAACAGACTCAACTGAAAAAATTATTGATGTAGAGAGGCTGATGTTGACTTATATATTTGCCGCATCGTGCGGGATGATTTGATCTATGAAACATTCTATTTTTTTATTTTTTTCATCACTGCTCTTTCTTGCCGCAGTTTCTGTACAGGCTGGAGAAAAGATCGTCGTGGAAGTGGTCGTCACCAAGGGGGACAGTGTCGAAAAAAGTATAGAGATAGTGACCTATGATGAAAATCGTTTCAGGATAGACCTCCCTGTTGATACAAAAGAAGTGACCCCGGAAACACCTTACATCATGTCCGTCGATAACGGAAAAAACTGGGTGATCGGCGACAAGCCGAAAGACAGGTTTTACTGTTCACAGATGCAGACAGATGATTTTTTTAAAAATCTGGGCGCGCAGGTTACGAGTGCGATCGAATTTTTCAATGTAAAAGTAGATGCACCATCAGTAAACAAAATCTTCGAAAAACCCGGCCCTGAAATCGAAGGTCTTAAAACAACACATCTGCGGCTCGAGACAGACGCCAGGGCACATGCCCGGATTTTTTTTATCAAATTCGAGTACTCGGCAAAGGTCACTGATGATATATGGTATACCACAGAAGCTGAAATACATCCGGTCAAGAAGAAATGGATGGATGCATTGAGCCAGTCAGGCAACAACCTTATCGATCAGCTGACCGAAGGCTTTACTTCAAATCTGCCCGGGCCGATCTTGAAACGTGAGTCTGTTGTTGATATTACCGATATGAGAAAGAATGAAACCAAAACAGAAGTAATCACTTCTAACATCATCGATGTCAGAGGTCTCGACAAGGCAGAACTTGATAAGGTGTTCCAGTTGCCTGAATGCGAAGCTATGGATGACGATGAAGTTCAGGAGAAAGCCAAGGCCTTATTCTCGGCAGGCAAGATAATGCTTTGAAAATAACGCACAATCACTAAAGGGGACAGATCGATTTTTATTGAAATACATCTATCCCCTTTAGTCGTGCCGGCAGCCAGGCTTCAGCTAGCGAGATACACTCAACCTGAGGCTGCCTTTATCATCGACCAGTGCTGACCAGCCTTTTGCTAACCAGGTGGTGGCACTGACCTCTGTTATCAGTGCCGGGCCGTCTACCTTCTGCCCGACCTGGAGACCTGCGCGGTTGATCACTGGCACCGGCCGTTCGCTACCGGGCAAGGTTGTTTGCGTGATCTTGAGTTCTTCCCACGGTTGCCATGCCGGCAGCTCGAACGCCTGCCTTGTTTCGATAACACGCACCCGCAGGTTGACCAGCTCGATGTCGATATCCAGATCATGACCGTAACTGTCCTTGTGTTTCCGGTGGAACGCCTGCTCTATCGCCTGCAGCCCCTGCCAGGGCAGGTTGAGGGCATTACTCTGCCCCTGGTAGCGCACATCGACGGTAAGGATTGTTCTTATACTGTCGGCAACAGCCCCCAGTTCTTCGACTGCATGTGCCAGGAGCTCTTCGAATATCTTGTCAATACTTGCTGATTCACAGTCTTCCAGGGATTTATTAATGGTGCGCGAACGTTCACGGCTGGCTTCGGCTGCCAGCATGCCAAGCGCTGATAATACGCCTGCATTTACCGGTACCAGTGCCTGGCTCATCTCCAGCTCTTCTGCCAGTGCACAGACATGCAGGCCACCGGCACCGCCGAAGGAGACCAGAATAAAGTCTTTCGGATCTTCACCGCGCTCGACCGACATGACACGCAGGGCACGCACCATATGGTCATTGACCACATCGATGATCCCCCTGGCAGCTTGCTCGGTGCTCAAGCCTAACGCTGTAGTGACAGTGTTGACCGCTTCTACGGCAGCAGCTTTATCCAGCTGCATATCGCCGCCGAGGAAAGCCTGCGGCAACAGCCGTCCGAGCACGACGTTGGCATCGGTCACCGTGGGCCATCTGCCGCCTTTGCCATAACACGCCGGCCCCGGAGAAGCGCCCGCTGATTCCGGGCCGACCAGCAACAGGCCACCGGCATCGACCCGCGCGATGGAACCGCCGCCGGCACCGATGGTATGCATATCCACCATCGGCACGGCCACTGGATAGCCGCCGATCTTTGCGCCGGTGGTAAAACCAATCTCCCTGTCGATGATGGACACGTCGGTCGAGGTACCGCCCATATCAAACGACAGCAGCTGTTCATCGCCCGATGCGCCGGCGACATACTGCGCGCCTTTAAGCCCGCCTGCCGGACCCGATAGCAGCAGGTTAACCGGGTAACGCCCTGCCTGTAAGGCACTGGTGGTGCCACTCGAACTCTGCATGATGGACAGCGCCACATTCTTTTCACCGCGGGCGCCAAGTTCGCTTTCCAGCCGTTGCAGGTAGCCCTGCATCAAGGGCCCGACCTTGGCATTCAAGGCGGTAGTCATGCCGCGTTCGAACTCTTTGTATTCCGGCAGCACATCCGAAGAACGGCTGATGAATATCTTATTGGCAGCCATGCCAGCGATCGCGTTCTCGACCTTCAGCTCTTCACTGTCATCAAAAAACGAGAACAGCAGATTGATGGCAACGGCTTCGGGCGCGAGAGCCTCGAGCTGTTCGGTCAAAGCCGACAGATCCTGTTCATCCAGCTGCTGCAGGTGTTCGCCCTGCGCGCTCAGGCGCGAGTTGACCTCGACACATAACTCTCTTTCGATCAGTGGCGGTTTCTTTATCGGCGTCAGGTTATACAACTCTTCACGCGCCTGGCGACCGATGCTGAGCACATCAGCCAGGCCTCGATTGGTGATATAGGCGGTTCGCACCCCCTTGCCTTCGAGCACGGCATTGGTCGCTACCGTGGAACCGTGGATAACGGTGAGGTCGCTGCTGTCCAGTTCTGCATCGACCCTGGCAAGATCATCGATGCCCCGCAGGATCGCCCGCTCCGGTGCATCCGGCGTCGACAGCACTTTGTGGATGTGGATCGACCGGGACGTGTCATCGAACAGGATGAAGTCTGTAAAGGTACCGCCGGTATCGACGCCGAGGAATTTAGCCATGGCGCATATTATAAAAGAAGATCAGTTATATGTTATAAGTTTCAAGTTATATGTATTTATCACTTATAACTTTCTACTTACAACTTATAACACGTGTTATTTTTTACTTGCATGCTCCTGTAATTAAGTAATAATAACGCCCCATGTCATCGCTTATCTCGGTTAACAATCTGACCCGCCGCTACGGTGATTTCTGTGCGGTGAATAACATCAGCTTTGAGCTGGCGGCCGGTGATATCCTTGGTTTCCTCGGCCCTAACGGTGCCGGCAAGTCTTCCACCATGCAGATGCTGAGCGGCAACCTGGCACCGACCCTGGGTGAGATAAGCATCAACGGTATCGACCTGCTGGAAAATCCGAAAGCGGCGAAAGCCTCGCTCGGCTACCTGCCGGAAAATCCGCCGCTGTATAAAGAGATGACGGTAAACGAATACCTGCAGTTCTGTGGCCGTCTGCACCTGATCGGTAAATCACAGCTCAACAGTGTATGTGACTCGGCCATCGAGCGCTGCGGCCTTGGCGATGTACGCCAGCGTCTGATCCGCAACCTGTCGAAAGGTTACCAGCAGCGCGTCGGCATCGCACAGGCTATCCTGCATTCGCCGCCGGTGATCATCCTCGATGAACCTACCGTCGGCCTGGATCCGATTCAGATCCTGGAGATACGCAAGCTGATAAAAACACTGGGTGAAACCCATGGCATCATCCTGTGCACACATATCCTTCCCGAAGTGCAGGCGGTATGCAACCGGGTACAGATCATCAACCAGGGCAACCTGGTTTACAGTTCCGGCATCGATGTATTGTTGAATAAGCAGAGCACACAGTTTGAGATATCACTGGCCTCTGTGGTCGATATAGAAACACTTGCCGGCAATGATGCTTTCAGCGCGGTACAGCAGATCGATGCAAATAACTTTATCGTCGATACCAGCATGAGTGCTGAACAGCTCTCTGCATACATCGTACAACAACAGTGGGGCCTGTGTCGCTTCGTCCCGCGACAGGCATCGCTGGAACAGATCTTCATCGAGCTGACTGCCGGTGATATCGGCATCAGTGATGCAGCCATCAGCGAGGAATCTTCATGATACTGGCCATCGCAAAACGTGAGTTTTACAGTATGTTCTTTTCACCACTGGCGTGGGTGATACTGGCGGTGATCCAGGTGATACTCGCCTGGTCGTTTTTTACTTCCATCGATTATTTCTTCAGCATCCAGTCAGAGCTGACCACGATAAAGAATGCCCCTGGTGTGACCGACCTGGTCGCCACGCCGCTGTTCGAAGTCGCCAGCATCATACTGTTGATGGTGATTCCGCTGCTCACCATGCGCCTGATCAGCGAAGAGAAGCGTAACAGGACCATCAGCCTGCTGCTCAGTTCGCCGCTCAGCATCAGCGAGATCGTCATCGGAAAGTATCTTGGCCTGCTGTTTTTCATCATCACCATACTGTCGCTGATAACACTGATGCCATTATCGCTGTCGATAGGCACAGAGCTGGATCTGACGAAGATTTTCTCCGGTGTGCTGGGACTGTTCCTGATCCTTGCGGCATTCAGCGCTGCCGGTGTCTACATGTCGTCGTTGACCGACAACCCGATGATCGCGGCGATCAGCACCTTTGGTCTGTTGCTTTTTTTATGGCTGCTCAACAACACTACAGCGGCTGATGGCGGCAGTAATGTTTTGCATTACCTGTCGCTGCACACTCACTTCGCACCATTACTGCGTGGCATACTCAACACGCGTGACATCGCTTATTTCCTGTTATTCATCGCCGGTTTTATCGTACTGGCGATCAGGCAGCTGGAAACACAACGCTTGCAGTCATAACCATGAAACTCTCTGACCAGTCACGTTTACAGCTCGCTATTCAGAAAATTATTTTTCTGCTGCTGTTCATCAGCAGTATCGGCATGCTGGCATGGATCAGCAATCACTACAGTTACCAGTTCGACCTGACCGCCAACAAACGTCACTCCTTATCCGGCAACAGTGTCGACCTGCTCAACACTTTAGATGGCGCAGTCACCGTTCATGCATACACCACCGATGACGTTACCAGGCAGGCGATCAACGAGATCATCGCCCGTTATCAACGTATCAAGACAGACTTTAAGCTGCGCCTGTTGAATCCCGACATCGATATCGAACAGGTGCAGAAAGATGGCGTGGTGATGAATAAACCCTTTGCTTTCGTCATCTATTACAACGGCCGCATGGAACACATTGACTCGTTGAGCGAACAGTCGATAAGCAATGCCCTGTTACGCTTGAACCGTCGCGAGAACCAGCAGGTCGTTTTTCTCAGCGGCCACGGTGAACGTGACATCGACGGCAGTGACAACCGTGCTTATGCGACGCTGAAATCACAGCTGGGCGATATGGGCTTCAACCTGCAGACGGTCAACCTGTTAGAAAAGAGCTTGCCTGAGAACACCAGTCTACTGGTCATCGCGGCACCTTCGAACCCGTACCTGGCCGGTGAAGTCGAACACATCGAGAGATATATCGATGACGGCGGCAACATGTTATGGCTGAGCGATCCGGGTGAGCTCTTTGGCCTGGACAAGATAGCTACAGCATTTGGTCTGCAGCTGCATGATGGTATCATCATCGATAATAACCAGGCGTTACGCCAGACACTGGATATAGAGCACCCGGCGATCATACCGGTGACCGAATATTTTCCGCACATCATCACCAATACCATCCGTTATAACACGCTGTTTCCTTTGTCACGTGGCATCAGTCCGCTGAGCAACGATACCACGGTGAACAACTGGCAGGCAGAAGCACTGTTCAACTCCACAGGAAAAAGCTGGAGCGAGGCAGGCGGCCTGAAAGAAGAGATGGTATATAACGCCAGCGAAGGCGATATCGCGGGACCGGTCACCATGGCGGTGGCGCTGCATCGCCCGAGGAGCAGCCAGATAAACAGTACGCAGACAGGCCAGGATGAAGCTACTACAGCAACCGGTTCACAGCGTATGGTCGTGGTCGGTGACAGTGATTTCCTGTCCAACACGTATATCGGTGCCGGCGCCAACCTTAACCTGGGCTTGAATATCTTTAACTGGCTGATCGGAGACGATGACTTCATCTCTGTCGAGGTTAAACCGGCGGCAGATACAAAACTGATTCTGCACGAGACGCAACTGGTCATCATCGGCTTTGGCTTCTTCCTGATCATCCCGATAGTCCTACTGGTGATCGGTTTCCGTATCTGGTACGTACGCAAGAACAGGTGATAGAAACAGAACATGAATAAAAACAATATCCTCAACCTGGTGCTGTTCATCGTCGTCATCTGCCTCGCCTCGGTCATCTACTTCAGTGAAGAGATCAGCACGGAGCTGGACAGGCTCAGCACTATCGATATAGCCGAGATCAGCTCGATCGAGATCCGACACAACAGCAACACCACAACTATAGAGAAACAGGCAGACGGCCACTGGCAGATAACACGGCCGGTGAACATCGCGGCGAATGACTTTCGTATCAAGTCGGTACTCGAACTGGTCAATGCCCCGGTACATAGCACATACTCAGTAAACGAGATCGACCTGGCCAGGACAGGCCTGGAACAACCGGTTACCAGGATAAGACTCAACGAACTGGACATCGCATTCGGCAACGTCAACCCTGCAACCGAATTACGTTACCTCAGGCTCGGCGATTCGATCTACACCATCGAGGACGTATATTATCCGCTGCTCAGCTCACACTTCGGCACCCTGGTATCACTCAACCTGCTAGCGAAAGACAGCCGTATCGAGAAACTCATCCTGCTGAACCAGACCATCTCGCAGGATGAAAAGGGTTTCTGGCAGAGCAATATCGCCATCAGTGCTGACCGCATCAACGAGACCATCGACCACTGGCAGCATGGCCAGGCCTTTGGTGTTCACAGCTACCTGGAACGCGAACAGCTCGGTGAAGTCTTCATCTACCTGCAGGACAAGCCGCAGCCGGTCAGCTTCCTCATTACCGATACTGACCCATGGCTGGTCCTGGCACGTCCCGAGATCGGCCTGGAGTACCACCTGGATATCGAGGCATACAATAACCTGATCATACCGCAGTGATACGACCTGGTATGCGTGTTACTGACTCAGCAGCACGATCCTCTTTACACAATACATCTCACCTCTACACAGCACTGTGATCTCTACACAATACTGTCATCTCGAACAGACGTGAGAGATCTTACTATTGTCATCCCGAACGCATGTGAGAGATCTTGCCGTTGTCATCTCGAACCCATATGAGAGATCTTACTGGGTTTAAGAATTCCCCCACCGCTCGAAATGACATAATCTTTTTTAAATACGGATATAAAACCGTATAATGTAGCGAAACTTCTTTATAGGTAAAACTAATGGCAGCAAATAGACATTTTGGCTGGGACAGCTTCCTGGTTCGTTTCGTTTTCGCAATCATCGTGGTCTTCGCCACCTATAACCCTGAAGGCGTATCGTATTACCACTGGATAGCCGAAGAGTTTCCCACCTTTACCGTATTCAAAGCCTTTGTCGGTGTCGTCCTGCTGATCGGCTGGATAATATTGCTGCGCGCTACTCTCGGCTCACTCGGCTTTATCGGCATCCTGCTGGCCTCTGCCTTTTTCGGTCTTGCGATATGGCTGATCATCGACGTCATCGGCCTATCGGCAGACAGCCAGCGCGTTATCAGTTATATCGTCGCCATCATGCTCGCCAGCGTAATGAGCATCGGCGTGTCATGGTCGCATATACGTCGCCGTATCAGCGGCCAGGTCGATACCGATGAGATTGAGCGTGATGATATCTAAGCCATGACGATGCAGTATGCTGACATCATATATAGCCTAGATACTTAAGACCACTATGCCAGAGCTGCCGGAAGTCGAGACCAGCCGTCGCGGTATCGAGCCACATCTGCACAACAGGAAGATCAGCGATGTCATCATCCGCCAGCACAAGCTGCGCTGGCCGATCCCGAAAAACCTGCCGTCACTGGCAACAGGGCAAAAGATCCGCCAGGTCTGTCGACGCGCGAAATACATCTACCTGAAACTCGATAGTGGCAGCATCATCATCCACCTCGGCATGTCCGGCAGCCTGCGTATATGCAGCGCTAAAACGGCGCCGCAGAAGCATGACCATATAGATATCATCGTCTCGAGTAACAAGATATTACGACTGCGCGACCCACGCAAATTTGGTTGTGTCCTATGGCAGCCCGGCGATATCGATGAGCATAAACTCATCGCTCCACTGGGACCCGAACCACTGGATGATGAGTTCGATACCCGTTACCTGCATGATAGAGCCAGCAAGCGCACCTGCTCTATAAAATCACTGATCATGAACAGTCACATCGTCGTCGGTGTCGGTAATATCTATGCCAGTGAAGCGCTGTTTCGAGCAGGGATAAACCCGAAACGCAAAGCCGGCAACATCTCGCTGCTGCGCATACAGAAACTGGTCGATGCGATCAAGCTTACACTCTCGCTGGCGATCGAACAGGGCGGCACTACCCTGCGTGACTTTACCGGCAGCAGCGGCCAGCCCGGTTATTTCGCACAGAAGCTGCTGGTCTACGGTCGTACAAGTGAACCGTGTACCGTCTGTGGAAACAACATCAAACAGATTACCCAGCAGGGACGTTCGACTTTTTATTGTGCCAGGTGTCAACGATAATTGT
>JABDRN010000015.1 GCA_013041745.1 Gammaproteobacteria bacterium | reverse complement strand
ATTTTTCATTTTTCATTTTTCATTTTTCATTGCGCGCTGGCTTGCCAAAGCCCACTCGATATGCTCTGCAAGCATCTCATCGTAGCTATATTGCTGTTTTTTCTCTTGAAGGATTTCTATAATTTTTTTCGACCAAGGAGCGTTGCCCAGAGCGATAGCGATATTGCGCAGCCAGCGCCGATGGCCGATGCGGCGTATCGCGGAGCCTTCCGTGTTTTTTAGGAACGTGCCTTCATCCCAGCAGAACAGTTCGATCAGATCCGGTGCATCGAGCGGGTGCCGGCTAAAGAAATCTTGTTCCGATGTGGGCTGTGAGAAGCGGTTCCACGGGCAGCACAACTGGCAGTCATCGCAGCCATAGATGCGGTTGCCCATGTCTCTGCGAAACTCCACCGGTATACTGCCATGCAGCTCGATGGTCAGGTAAGAGATACAGCGCCGTGCATCAACCGTATAGGGCTCGACGATAGCACCTGTCGGGCAGGTATCGATACAGGCTGAGCAGGTGCCGCAGTGGTTTTCAGTGTGGTGATCGCTTAAAGGCAAGGGCAGGTCAGTATAAATCTCTCCGAGAAAGAACCACGAGCCGGCTCTCTGGTTGATCAGGTTGCTGTGTTTGCCGATCCAGCCGAGACCGGATTTTTCCGCCAGTGCTTTTTCCAGTACTGGAGCGCTGTCGACGAATACCCGGTAGCCAAACTCGCCGATATTCGCCTTTATCCTGTCTGAGAGTTTCTGCAGCCGATTACGCATTACCTTGTGATAGTCACGACCGAGGGCATAACGTGAGATAAATCCCATCTCCGGCTTGGCCAGTACCGCATCAGACAGCTCGCAGTCAGGCGGCATGTAATCCATACGCACTGAAATTACCCTGGTGGTATTTTCGACAAGCTGTTCCGGGTGGCTGCGCTTGCTGCCATGTTTAGCCATGTACCCCATCTCACCATGATAGCCGGCATCGAGCCAGTTTTTGAGGTGTTTGTCGTGTTCGGAGAGGTTGATGTCTGACACGCCCAGTTGCTGAAAGCCAAGCTGTTCAGACCATGTTTCTATTTTCTGCAGAAGCTGGTCGTAATCTATTTTTTCTGGTATTTCAGGCATAGCTGTAAGTTTATATTACTGGTCTGAAAAGTTGGCAGTTATCGGTTGGCAGTTGGCAGTGAAAAGCCAAAAAAAAGTTTTAACAGTAAGGATAGTCTGTAGACCCGCTTTTTAAGCTTTTTCTGCCCACTGATAACTGCCAACTGCCAACTTTTTTGTATTAAAATGTCGCACCAGAATTATTCAGTAAAAAACCAAGTCATGAAAGTTAGAACAAGATTTGCCCCAAGCCCGACCGGTTATCTTCACGTCGGTGGTGCCCGTACCGCATTATTTTGCTGGCTGTATGCGAAAAAGAAGGGCGGGCAGTTTATCCTGCGTATCGAAGACACAGACCGTGAACGCTCAACCCAGGAGTCGGTCAATGTTATCCTGGAAGGTATGAAATGGCTGGGTCTTGATCATGATGAAGGCCCTTTCTACCAGACAGATCAGTTCGAGCGTTACAAAGAAGTCATCCAGCAGCTGATCGATAGCGGCCATGCCTATCACTGTGACTGCAGCAAAGAACGCATCGCTGACCTGCGTGAGCAGCAGATGGCAAACAAGCAGAAGCCGCGTTATGACGGCTGCTGTCGAGACAAGAACCTGGCCGAAACCGATAATACCGTAGTGCGTTTCAAGAACCCGCTGGAGGGTGATGTGGTCATCGAAGACATGGTCAAGGGGCGGGTGGTGATCAATAACCGTGAGCTCGATGACCTGATCATTGCGCGCACCGATGGTACACCGACATACAACCTGACGGTCGTGGTCGATGACTGGGATATGAAGATGACGCATATCATCCGGGGTGATGATCATCTGAACAATACGCCGCGACAGATAAATATATTGAAAGCGCTGGGTGCTGAGTTGCCGGTCTATGCACATGTACCGATGATCCTGGGTGATGATGGCAAACGCCTGTCGAAACGCCACGGTGCTGTCAGCGTGATGGAATATAAAGAAAACGGTTTCCTGCCTGAAGCAC
>JABDRN010000093.1 GCA_013041745.1 Gammaproteobacteria bacterium | reverse complement strand
ACGACATAGAAAGCGATTAACTCTCGCAGCAGTTTCTGGTCATTTTCAGCTGTGCCGGTATGGAAGTTCGGGTCGGCCAGGTGCTGTGTGAAAGGCAGTGCCCATTCTGCTTTGCGCGCAACGGCCGGCAGTTCACGGTACATGTTGAAGATCTCGCCTTCATCCAGTCCCAGTGATTCGACGCAGTACTGGTAGGCATGTGTGTGTACCGCTTCCTCGAAAGACTGGCGCAGCAGGTACTGACGACATTCAGGATTGGTGATGTGTTTGTAGACGGCGAGTACCAGGTTGTTGGCAACCAGGGAGTCTGCACTGGCAAAAAAGCCGAGGTTGCGTTTGATCACGGTACGCTCGTCATCGGTCAGGCCGTTTGGATCACGCCATAAGGCGAGGTCGGCCGTCATGTTGATCTCCTGCGGCATCCAGTGGTTGGCACAGCCGTCGAGGTATTTCTGCCATGCCCACTCATATTTGAAAGGCACCAGCTGGTTCAGGTCGGCACGGCAATTGATGATCTTTTTATCATCGACCTGGATGCGCGACGCGCCCATCTCGATCTCTTCCAGCCCGGTGCCAGTCAGGTCTGTTTCCACATTATCTGCTGCTTGCGGTACGTCTTCGATAATAGGGTTGACCTGAGGCGCAGCACCGGCGGTTGCCATCAGCTGTTCATTGCTGACGATGCCGTCACCAGCATGTGGTGCTTTGTTAGCAGTCTTGGCTGCTGATGTCTTCGTTGCAGTTGTCTTGGCTGTTTCAGGAGTGACCTCAGTATTCACTTCGGGGGCGGCCTTTGCTTCTACAGTGGCTGCTTTTTTTGCTTCTGCTTCGATGGCTTCGGCTTTGATGACATCCTCTACGTTATTGCCGATATCGCTAGCCGCATTATTGTTATTGGAAAATTGTGCAAAAGGGTCGTCCCAGTTATTAAGCATTTTCTATTACCTCTGTATCTTCGTTTCTTGTTTTTGTTGTACTTGTATCGTTGTTTGTTAGTTGTTGATCTTTATCTGGTATAAATTTATCTAGCATCTCTGTTTTCAGGTTCCTGCGTAACGGTGCCAGAAAAAGCCACCAGGGTTTTATCGCACAGGGCGCCAGGGCATGCCATGTGGTCCGGGCTCGTGTGAAACTTATAAAGATGCCATCGTGCTCACAAAAGTGCGCGATTTCGCTTCGTTTCAGCTGATGCTTGTTAAATGGTAGGTCGTAAATCACCTGGTTCAACTCATCAATAAGGCTCACGTTAGCTCCCCCTTTTTTATTATTGTTTTACCTGCTTTTATGTATGCCCTTATCTATATCCTGTTAATTTTTAGTTGTTAGCTGATAAACCTGTATCCCCGCCACGGTGTGCTATTGGCAAGCTTCACAATCCGGATCAAGGATAGAGCAGGCCTTGGGTGCTTCTGAGCCTGCAGCTGCAACACCCTCTGTGTTGCCGACAGCATTCAGGCCGCTGCTTCTGCTGGCGTCCATGGTCGATTTCTCAACATGGGTCGCTCCCATAGAGCGCAGGTAGTAAGTCGTTTTCAAACCGCGGACCCACGCCAGTTTGTACAGTGCGTCCAGCTTCTGGCCGTTAGGCTCAGACATGTACAGGTTCAATGACTGCCCCTGGTCGATCCATTTCTGGCGACGTGAAGCAGCTTCTACCAGCCAGCGCGCATCGAGTTCGAAAGCGGTCTGATACAGCGCCTTCAGATCTGCAGGCACACGGTCTATCTGCTGTACACTGCCATCGTAGTATTTAAGATCATTTGCCATGACTTCATCCCAGAGGCCGCGGTCACGAAGATCGCTGATCAGGTAAGGGTTGACCACGGTGAATTCACCTGAAAGGTTCGATTTCACGAACAGGTTCTGGTAAGTCGGTTCGATAGACTGGCTGACACCGCAGATATTTGAGATGGTCGCAGTCGGTGCGATCGCCATGGTGTTGGAGTTACGCATGCCTACTTTCTGTACGCGGGCACGCAGTGAGTCCCAGTCAAATGTATGGCTGCGGTCGACGTCCAGGTAGTTACCGCGGCCTTCTGCCAGGTAGTCCAGAGAGTCGATAGGCAGGATGCCTTTGCTCCACAGCGAACCCTCGAAAGAAGAGTAGCGGCCACGCTCTTCTGACAGGTTGCTCGATGCCTTGATCGCATAGTAGCTGATAGCTTCCATGGTGCGATCGGCAAATTCGACGGCCTCTTCGGAAGCATATGGCAGGCGCTGTTTATACAGCGCATCCTGGAAACCCATGACGCCCATACCGACCGGGCGGTGGCGCAGGTTCGAGTCGCGTGCTTCCGGAACGCTGTAGAAGTTGTAGTCGATGACGTTGTCCAGCATACGCATCGCTGTGTTGATGGTATGTTCCAGCTTCTCGGTATCCAGACCGTTGTCATTGATGTGTGCAGGCAGGTTGACCGAGCCCAGGTTGCATACTGCGATCTCCTGATCGTTGGTATGCAGCATGATCTCTGTACACAGGTTTGAACTATGAACAACGCCGACATGCTGGTTGCTGTATCGCAGGTTACAAGGGTCTTTAAAGGTGACCCATGGGTGGCCGGTTTCGAACAGCATGCTGATCATCTTGCGCCACAGTGATGAAGCCTTGATGGTCTTGTGTACGCGCAGTTCACCGTTAGCGGCTTTCTCTTCGTATGCAACATAGGCTTTTTCGAATTTCTTGCCGCATAAATCATGCAGGTCCGGTGTCTCATTGGGGCTGAACAGGGTCCAGTCCTTGTCTTCTGCAACGCGCTTCATGAACAGGTCAGGGATCCAGTTCGCAGTATTCATATCATGCGTACGGCGACGGTCATCACCGGTGTTCTTGCGCAGGTCTAAAAACTCTTCGATATCGATATGCCATGATTCCAGGTAGGCACACATGGCGCCTTTGCGCTTGCCGCCCTGGTTGACTGCAACGGCGGTATCATTGGCCACTTTCAGGAACGGAACGACACCCTGCGATTTACCATTGGTGCCCTTGATGTGTGCACCCATGCCGCGCACACGTGTCCAGTCATTGCCCAGGCCGCCGGCGTATTTAGACAGCAGGGCATCGTCTTTGATCGAACTGAAGATGCCGTCCAGGTGGTCCGGTACGGTGGTCAGGTAACAGCTGGAGAGTTGCGGGCGCAGGGTGCCGGAATTGAATAGCGTCGGTGTCGAGCTCATGAAGTCAAACGATGACAGCAGGCGGTAGAACTCTACAGCGCTCTGTTCACGGTTGATCTCGTTGATCGCCAGACCCATGGCAACGCGCATGAAGAATGCCTGCGGCAGTTCGAAACGGGTGTCTTCTGAGTGGATGAAGTAACGGTCATACAGTGTCTGTAAACCGAGGTAGGTGAACTGGTGGTCACGTGATACATCCAGCTGCTTGCCGAGAAACTCCAGGTCGTACTCACCCAGGCGCGGGTCGAGCAGTTCCAGGTCGACGGCACGTTTGATGTACTCAGCAAAATAATGCTGGTACTGTGTTTTCATCTCTTTCTGTGTCGCATTAAATGGCTTGTTGTAGACAAAGCTGAGTGCCTCTGTGCGCAGGTCATCGAGTAACAAGCGTGCAGCTGCGCGGCAGTAATCAGGCTGTTTTTCGATCAGTGTGCGAGCGCTCATCACCAGCATGCGCGAGACATCTTTATTGGGTACACCGTCAAACAGGTTACGTTCGGTATCGTTCAGGATGTCCTGAGGATCGACGTCTTTCAGACCTTCACAGGCCTCGCTGATGATGGCGTGCAGGCGCTTGCTGTCAAGCGGCTGAATGCTGCCATCTTCAAGTGTCACATTGATGTTGCTAGTTGTAGATTCGACTACTTCGCTCTGCTCCTGGGCGCGGGCTTTGGCATGTTCATTACGGTAGATGACATAAGCGCGCGAGATCTGCTGGTGGCCGCCACGCATCAGTGCCAGTTCGACCTGGTCCTGAATATCTTCGATATGGAAAGTGCCGCCATCCGGGATACGTCGGGTCAGGGCATTGCTGACTTCTTCGGTCAGGTTCTTAACGATCTCATGGATTCGGTTACTGGCCGCAGCATTACCGCCTTCGACGGCAAGAAAGGCTTTTGTCATTGCGATAGATATCTTCTCTTTATCAAATGCGGTGACTTTGCCGTTGCGTCGAATGACTCGAAACTGTCCTGGTGCTGTTGCTGCGATGCTGGTTGAATCTGTAGCTGAGATGCTGTTTATGTTTGTTTCTGGGTTGTCGATAGATGAGTTTTGGTCTTGGTTTGGTGTATTTACTTGCATTGCCCTTCCCGCGAATGTTGTAACTGTTATTGTTTCGCCCTGTTCTATTGCAGGGTTTTCATGCTGGATACTATAGGGTGTGGTCGGGTATGAAGTCAAGCACAATATATTGTGTATATTCTGGTGGAGTAATATCGGAAAAACTGTGGATAAGTTGGGTTTTCATAATAAATTCCGACACTTAATTATTTTAGAAAAACAGCGTGTTAGAACATAAGAATGTGCCGATATAAAAATTTTTTGGGGTAACAGATCTGCTTTGGTATGCCTGATACTATGTCGTCTACTCTGTGCGAGGTTTAGCAACGCATGACATGATGTGAAGATTATAAACTATAGCTTTTCGGGTTTTCGAAATGGTTGACAGGGTTGATTAAAAATCCCAGCGATAACCCAGGTAGAAATACAGGTTGTTGTTTCCCAGGAGTTGGTTATCGCCGCTTTCTACAATTTCGTCATATCCCACTTCAAAATCAAAACGTGCCTTATTCATGTAGCGGTAATCTGTTTTAAGTACAGCACGAAATTTTTTCTGTGAGCGACCGTCGGTTAACTTGCGTGAGTCAAATTGCAGACGAGGATTTATCCGCCACAACCGCGTTACCGGAAAACGAGTGTTGAGGATAAGCGAGATAGTAGTGGATGGGGCGGTATCGTAATAACGGATACCGAATACCCCGGTGTCGCGATCAACAAATATATTGTTGCCGACAAGCTGTGTGCTGAGATAATAGTCTGTGCCGGTATCCTGTGTCGCTGGGGCACCGCCAGAGGCAACAGTTCCATCGACCTGAAAAAAAGTGATGTCAGCTGTCGCCTGATATTTCTCATTTATCGGCTGTGAGCCACCGATAGTAACGGTTTTACTGTTAGCGGTCCTGTCTAGTGCCAGCTGGTAGATCTGTTCGATATTAAGCACTTTCTTCAGTTCTTCGATGCTTTTTTCCTGGCGACCAACCAGTGCATTACTAGTCGATAGCAGTGGTGATTTGCGTAAGAACGCGTTCATATAAGCCGTGCGCCCACGATCGAACAGGATGTTGGCATTAAACTGCAGGACGTTTAGCTCTTTGAAAAAAAGGTCATAATCGATCATTCCGAACATGGATTTTCTCTTGTCACGGTAACTGACTTCACTGCCAGCGCTTCTAAAATCCTGCAGGCCGTCGACCTTCTGGTCAAAATAGAACAGGTTCATATCCCAGTGTTTCTGGAGCGTGCCTGTTTCGAAGGTAAATCCGTAAAAAGACTTGTGCTTGTTGATGGAGGTCTTGTTGTCGATATCCACCGGCAAGCCGCCGAGGAAATTAAGTCGCATATCGGGCGTGATCTGGTAACCTGCCGACAGGCCGTCGAAACGTTTGATAATGCCGCCGACACGCAACCGCTGCCTTCCAATCCGACCTGAGCTGCCTGTTTTTCTGTAACTTAATTCATAATATGTTTCGATAAAACGAAATTCGCTGTCATCGTCACTGTCGAGAAAATCGTACGCATGATCGGCTGCGAACTGGTAGCGGTGGTCGAAGCGGGCGGATTTTTGCAGTGTCGTTAAATCGATAAAGCTGATCAGCTGGGACACCGTTGTTATACTGCCTATGTCATCCAGTGTTGTTCTATTGTTTCGGTAATATTGTGACAGGCTGCCATACGTGATTATCTCGTCTTCGGCCTCGACGGTCTTCATCGTCATCTTTTTACGTGGTGCCCTGGTTGCGGTCATCAGACCGGCCAGACGCTGGCGGACGCGATCACTGCTCTCGCCATCAGGGTGTTGTGCAAGATACTTTTCGTAAACTTTAACCGCCTGCGTTTTTTGCCCCTTACGCTGCCTCGACAGACCCAGCAGTTCGAGTGCTTCGCGGGAGTATTTGTGGTCGCCCGCATCAACCAGTGCAGTGAAATAACGTATTGCACTGCTGTATTTCTTTTCTTTGAAATCCGATCTGGCCCTCTGCATCAGGCTGTCCAGCTGTTTTTCCGACAATTGCGACTGGCTGGCATTTGTCGTCGGTCCCCGTGCATTTGCTCTGCTTACCGTTGTTGTCGTAGCTTGCTGGATCACCGTGAAATTATTGCTGGCTGCTGTTTTCTGTACCCAGGCACCGGGATATATCTGCTGTACTTCGTCAAGTATAGACATGGCTCGCTGGCGAGTATCAAAAAATCCGAGACAGAGTCTCTCCCAGGTTTTACCTTTGATTATGGTCTGTTCGGTAAAGAACGTCCTGTTATCGAACACTGAGTTTTCTCTAGGTTGCCAGGCCAGGTTCTCTCCGGGCGCGGATGCCAGTACCAGTGAATAGCCTGATGCCATACCGGCCGCTTCCGCTCTCACGAAGAGCAGAAGGTAGCAGAACAGCATGGTATAGCTTATTTTTAAAAGCAGGGTACGGCGTGGCATAGGTAACGTTGTTATATCTAAATCGGTTAACAGGTATATGAATATTTATTACCATTCACTACTGTTGGTGCTGTGTTCTCCGCTTTGTATCCCTTCCTTCAGATGACAGCTACCGCTGCAGTCCATGACGTCTGCGATCGGCAGTGGTACATCACCAGGGCCCTTGTGTGAATCTGCTTCGTAATCATCCTGGTGGCAGCCCGCGCATTCCGGTCTGTATGCGGCATATGGCCAGGTGATGGTCTGGTTGTTACTGGTATGACAGTCCTCGCATAACCTTGCAGTCAGGTGGTCCCCGGGGTAGTCAGGCGTAGTGTGGACAAACGGGATCAGCTGTAACCAGTTCGTCGTAATATGGCAGTTGTCACACTCCAGCGTGGTGATGAAGTGCGTCGGAGTTTTTCCAGTAGCGGTGGTGCCGTCATGGCAGCTTGAGCATGGGCCGACCGCAAGGCTATGGTCGAAGGTTGCGCCTTGCCAGGTCACGGTCGAATGACAGGTATCACATTCAGCGGAGGTGACCAGGTGTCCGGCATCCTTGCCGGTCGCGGTGCTCCCATTGTGGCAGCTGCTGCAGGCTGCCGTGATATTACTATGGTCGAAATGAACGTTGCGCCAGGTGAAAGTGTCGTGGCAGGTGTCACACTCAGCCGTCGTCGCGATATGCTGTGCAGGCATGCCTTCTGCTGTAATACCGTTATGGCAGGATGTACAACTGCCCATCACAGCATCATGGTCCACCTTGCCAACGCGGTCAAAAACGATCGTGTTGTGGCAGTCATCGCATGCTTCTGTGGACAGTATATGCGACGCTGATTTGCCTTCAGCGATTATGTTATTGTGGCAACTCTGGCAAGGTTCAATGATGTCTAGATGATCAAACCTCGCGCCTGTCCATGAATCATCCGTGTGGCAGTTGTCGCAAAAATTACTGCTGGGGAAGTGCTGGGGATGTTTGCCCGGTGCACGGCTACCGTTATGACACAGGCCACATTCCAATGGTGTACCTTTGAACTGACCATACAGGTGGCAGCTGGCGCAGTCGATAAACTGGTGTTTTCCGGTGAGCGGAAAGCCGGTCGTGAAATGGTCAAAGCTCTCAATGTTAGCGGCAGCCTTGTCTGAGACCATTTCAACTGACTGCTCTGCTGTATGCAGTACAGTCGCTGAAAACAGCATCACTAATAGCAGCAGTAAACGGGCCAGGTATATCTGTGCGCAGTGATTGATGTTATTTCTATCCATATAAGAAGCACGTGATCGCATGTCGAAAGGTTCCATGATTGAAGTTAATTGTCCGCTTATCGTTTTATCGATATCTCTTTGAAAGATTTTGTCGTATGGCAGTCACCACAGTGTCTGCCGAACTGCCTGTTATGGATATCACGGCTGCGATGGCAGGCGATGCAGTCTTTTGTCGCCTTTACTTTGCCTTTCGTAGCCGTCTGATGGCAGTCGTAGCAGCCTAGTTTTTTATGCGCGCCATCGATATCGAAGTCTGTTGTTTTGTTATGGTCGAATAACCATGTACCCCATGAATTGGGGTTATGGCAATCGGCGCACCGGGTGCCGAGCTTCATCTCATGGACATCATCGGCGGCATGGCACAGGTTGCAGTCAGAATCTGTCTCGCCATAATTTTCAGAGAGGTGGCATTCCTCACATTGTGCTACTGCGTGCATACCGATGAGAGGAAAGCGAGTAAGGTCATGGTCGAACAATACCCGGTCATTCCAGCCTTTCTCGTTGTGGCAGCTATCACAATTGCTACCCTGGTTACCTTTGTGTACATCATCTTTTTTATGACAGTCGATACAACGTGCTTTTAGCTCGTCCTCGTATAGGTCGCCTTTATGACACTGGTTACAGCTCGTTTTTTTATGTATGCCTGACAGTGGAAAATCAGTTTTTTTACTGTGGTCGAATGTCTGTTTCTGCCATGCAGCAGGTGTATGGCAGCTCTTGCATTTTTTACCGTACCTGCCTTTGTGGCTGTCATCATTCTTATGGCAGCCATAACATTTTTTTGGCAACTCCTGGTTTACATCACCAGAGACGTGACAGCTGTTACAGCTCGCTTTTTTGTGATTTCCTAACAGTGGGAACTCGGTTTTTTTGTCGTGATCAAAGCGTGTCTTCTCCCATTTTTCGGTATCGTGGCAGGTGTTGCACTTTTTACCGAAGCTGCCGCCGTGTATATCGTCTATCTGGTGACAGCTGCTACAGGCTGTCGGCGTATCTTTATACTTTTGGTCGATATGGCAGGCGGCGCAGCGTGTTTTTTCGTGCCTGCCGGTTAGAGGGAAATCGGTCTTCTCGTGATCAAAAGCGGTCTTTTTCCAGTCGCTGGCCTGATGGCAGCTGTCACACTTTTTACCCTGTTTACCTTTATGTACATCTGACGACTTATGGCAGCTGTAACAGTCTGAAGGCGCCTGCGAAAATTTTTCTTCCGGCTCGTGACATGCTTTACAGGTTGCTTTGGCGTGTGCGCCTTTGAGTGGGAAGTCGGTGTTGAGGTGGTCAAATGTCGATGCGTTAAGTAATACGATTTTGGCATTTCTGCCCTTGTGGTCAGTATGACAGTGCTTGCAGTTATTGCTGTATTTTTCTGCTAGCCGGCCGTGGAAACCGGATTTGTTGTTTATATCTTCGAGGATGTTTTCATGCTCGTGGCATTGCATGCATAACTGCCCCTGCCGCTCCTTGTTTGATGTGTCATGGCACTGGTCACATTCCTCTTCATACTTTTCGTGAGCGGAGATCAACGGGCCGGGCATCAATAACGACTGCAGGGAGTCAGCGAATAGTACCGGTGACGCCATCATGATAAGGCTACTTAGAATGACACGGACGAGCAAGAAATGGTTGTGCTGCATGGCTGCTAGAGTCGTCCTGGTTAATATATATGTACTGCAAATATATGTATGACGGCGGTAATGATCATCATGATAAACAGCGGTAGATGGAGGATGTGCCACAGCGAGAAGAGACGTTCATATGATTTAAATGCGGCGGTGCGTCTTAGCGCCAGAGTGTAACGGCTGATGCTCGCAGCGAGAGTCTTGCTTTCTCTGTCCTGTGTCATCAGATTGAGCTTCTTTTTTAACCGTTGCGAGCTTATCGCCAGGTGGATGACCTGTTGCAGGCTGGTGAACATTCCGGAATATGGCTGCAGTGCTTTTTCCTCCATGTGGTTCAGCCATTTGATCAGACTCTCGTCCATGGCGCGTATATCCGACAGCGCGGAGTATTGTTTCTCTGTCTCCTGCTTTAACTCGGCAAGTGTGATCCTTGTACCGTATAGACCATGGTGTATATGGGTGTAGATATATCGTCCGATCAGCCCGCTGCCGGCAACGAGCAGCATGCTGAAGAGTGCGATGGTACTGTTGGTCGAACCGAGATGGAAATTCGAATGAAAAAGGATCATCACCGGGCCGACTACACCTAACATCATATGGATGCCAAACCAGTAGCGGATAGGGATCCAGCGGGTCATCAGCTTGATACGTTTGCTTATCGGGTATAGCAACAGGACCAGCATCAGGCTTCCGCCGAGGATGCCAAGTATGTAGCCGGTGCCGGTTTCCGCACTTAGATAGTTATCGTCACGGTGTGTCCAGCCGGAAAAGAGTACGATCGTTAGCGCGATCATGAAAATATTTGATCTTAAAAAGTTTACCGGTCTGATGATTGTTCGTACTGCTGACATATTATGCTTTTATTGGCAGAAGTGACTGCCTGTTGGAGATGATGGTTATTTTTTTGCATTTGGTGCTGCCAATATATACAAACGACAGTTACAGGAGAAAGGTTCCATGTTTTTATAAAAAAATATTTGTACACGAAAAGCCTAAATATGACTAAAGTATAGACATAGTTTTTAGTGATGAGCGGAATCCTCTGTATAGCAGTAACAGCAACTTCAACACCATGAGATCTTTCAAATTGATTCAGACAGGCCGGATAAGGGGCATCCGCCGAGGCACATTATGTCCTCGGTAGTGTTGCTCTACGGGCTTCCGCTGCTGTTGATTTTATTTTTTTATATCTGGAAGCAGACGGCGAAGCACAGGCTGAGTCAGCGTGTATACGATGAGGCGGTCGAGTCGGGTATGACGGAGCCGGCCTCACTTCACCCGGTAGTCAATCATGCGCTCTGTCTCGGCTGCGGCACCTGCGTCAAAGCCTGTCCGGAAAGTGAAAAGAATGTCCTCGGTATCATTCATGGCAAGGCGCATCTCGTCAACCCGACCCATTGTATCGGTCATGGCGCCTGTAAGAAGGCCTGTCCTTTCGATGCCATTGAGTTGGTATTCGGCACTGAGAAACGCGGTGTCGATATCCCGCAGGTCGATGAAGAATTTCAGACAAACGTGCCGGGTATCTATATCGCCGGCGAACTGGGTGGCATGGGGCTGATACGAAATGCGGTAACCCAGGGCGTGCAGGCGGTAGAAGCCATAACTAAGCGGGAAGGGATAGGTAGTGGCAAGATGCTCGATCTCGTCATCGTCGGTGCCGGCCCTGCAGGCATTGCTGCCTCGCTTGCAGCAAAATCGAGCAAGCTGGAATTCGTTACCCTGGAGCAGGACTCATTAGGCGGCACAGTGTCACATTACCCGCGGGGAAAGATAGTGATGACGGCACCGGTCCAGTTGCCTGTGGTCGGTAAGATGCATTTCAAAGAGACTACAAAAGAAGCATTGATGGATTTCTGGAATAATATCGTGCAGCAGGCCGGGCTAAAGATCAGCGCCGACCAGCGTGTCGAGAGTATTACCGCGATAGAGCAAGCTCCGGGTCCGCAGGGCTTTACTGTCAAAACAGTCAATGATGAATACAGGGCACGGGCGGTGTTACTGGCCATAGGCCGCCGTGGTACGCCGAGGAAACTGGGGGTGCCCGGAGAACAGCAAAGTAAAGTCGTTTATCGGCTCATCGATCCGCAGCAGTACCGTAACCAGCATGTCCTGGTCGTCGGCGGCGGCGATAGTGCGCTCGAAGCAGCGTTCAGTATCGCTGCAGAAGAAGGTACTAGCGTCACTATCTCATACCGTAGTGATACTTTTTCCAGAGCGAAAGAGAAGAACCGGAACATGGTCGAAGAAGCTGAGCGGGAAGGAAAGCTGCGTCTGCTCATGTCATCAAATGTTAAGCAGATCGAAGCAGATAAGGTCACTGTCAAGACCAGAGATGATGAGGTCTGCCTCGATAATGACGCTGTCATCGTATGTGCCGGCGGGATACTACCAACAGCCTTTTTGAAGAACGTCGGTATAAACGTCGATACAAAATTTGGTACAGCCTGATTGGACAGGATTACGCAATGAATACCGCAGTAAAATATTATTTCAGCATTATCCTCATGCTATCGATGCTGTTGCCCGAGGTCATGGCCGCGACCCTGGCTGATGCCAAGATGGCGATACGAGCACAGGATTATAACCAGGCAGTGAAGATCTTGAAGCCACTTGCCAGTAATGGTAACAGGGAAGCACAGTATCAACTGGCTGTGATGTACGGCAACGGTCAGGGTGCCAGCAAAGATAAATCAAAAGCGGCACACTGGATGACGCAGTCGGCAAAACAGGGTTACAAG
>JABDRN010000086.1 GCA_013041745.1 Gammaproteobacteria bacterium | reverse complement strand
CATGGTTTCGATTACAGTGATGAGAGCCAGGTGAAAGCGCAGTTTGAGAAGGCGCGTGAGGCTGTATTGCGTTATAAGGACCATCCCGCATTACTGCTCTGGGGCGTGGGTAACGAGATGGAAGGCTTCGATGCCGGTGATGACCCTGCAATCTGGAATGCGGTCAACGATATCGCCAGCATGATCAAGCAACTCGATCCGTTGCATCCGACGATGACGGTAACTGCCGAGATCGGCGGTGAGCGTATCAGCAATATCGAAAAATATGGCACCGCGATCGATATACATGGCATCAACGCCTATGGCGGATCTCCCTCTATGGCCGAGCGTTATCGCGCAGGTGGTGCGACTAAACCTTATATCCTTACCGAGTTCGGGCCACCCGGGGCATGGGAAGTAGCGAAGAGTGACTGGGGTGCGGCATATGAGTTAACCAGTTCAGAGAAGGCGCAGCGCTACCGGGAAAGTTACCAGGGAGCAGTGCTCGCTGCGCCTGGTCTTGCGCTTGGCTCCTATGTCTTTATCTGGGGTTACAAGATGGAAACAACGGCCACCTGGTTTGGTATGTTCCTTCCAGACGAGTCGCCATTAGCTGCGGTCGACGTCATGACCGAGATCTGGTCTGGTCAGCCGCCAGAAAATCTTGCACCTGCTGTCAAGCCGTTACTGGTTAAAGGTGATACACAGCTAGATCCCGGTGCTGAAGTACGCGTGCTGAGCGAGGTTAACGATCCCGAAGCAGGAAAGGTCAGCGTTCGCTGGGTACTGCGTCGCGAGTTAAAAGGCGAGCAGATAGGTGGTGACTATAGAGCGATGATTCCGGACATCGAAGAGGCGATCATTGAAAGTCGAGTCGATAGTGCACTTATCCGTATGCCGCAAGAGCCGGGATCATATCGAGTGTTCATGTATGCATATGATGAGACAGGTAAGGCGGCTACCGCCAATGTACCTTTACTGGTCAAGGGGGAAGAGCGCACAGCAATGCCGTTTCTGCTTTACGAAGACAGTTTTAAAGGAATGCCATGGGCACCTTCAGGGTGGATGGGCTCGTATGAACAGCTTCAACTCGATGGTGAACATACTGATAACCCTCACCGGGGTGATGCCTGTATCAAGATGCGTTACACAGGCAAGTTTGGCTGGGTCGGTGTTGCCTGGCAGCACCCCGGCAATAACTGGGGAGATGCCGATGGCGGTTTTGATCTCAGCAGTGCTACAGCACTCGAATTTTGGGCGCGCGGTAAGTGGGGCGGTGAACATGTCAGCGCAGGTGTTGGGCTGATCGGTAAAGATAAACAGTACCCAGACTCAGGCCTTGCCAGCATCAGTGATATCGTTCTGCAAAAGGAATGGAAGCGTTATATTATCCCTCTCGATGAAATAGATATCTCGAGCATCAAGACGGGGTTCTATATCAGTCTGAAAGGTCAGCAAACATCCGTCACTGTATATCTCGACAGTATACGATTTGTTCGAGAGAAAAAAGAGTAATACCGGATGAATAGTATCAGCGTTATCTGATTGATCTATATCCAATCAGAAATTTTCTATGCAGCCTTCAATAACCCGACTCCGATAATATTTGATGCCTGTTGTTGTATCGGTATATATTCCAGCCGTTTTATCTATGACGACGATCAGCGGAAACCGGTACAGAAATATCTGACAATATAAAGCGACAAGATAAAACAGCCAAACCGTCTCCTGCGGATCATTTTATAGCCACACTTTGTTTGTGTCATATTTTCATCTTGTATGGTCATTTTCAGGTTACGAGTCTATACTTGAAACAGATGCATCTTTTCAGGGCAGATTTGTTAGCAAAAAGGACATTCCTACCAAAATTACAAAATATTACAAAAACACTGAGCTCGTCAGTTTACAAAATGGGCGCTTACAAGAGAAAAATATGTCAATTCAAGGCAAGTATTTTTTATTGATCTTACCTCTGTTTCTATTGTCGAGTATGCTGCATGCAGAAACTGTCTCGCTGGAAACATCGAAGAATGTGACTGCGACGGCCGAATATATATCAGGCGAGCCTGGTAAGCCCCTATTGATACTTATTCATGGTTTTTTACAGACCAGGAGCTTCTCAACCGTAGACAGGTTATTTACTGCCTTGCAAGACAGTGGTTTTCCTGTGCTTGCGCCGACCCTGTCACTGGGTATTTCTGAAAGAGCCCAGGCGCTACCCTGTGAGTCTATACATACCCATTCGCTGGGTGATGATTCCAGAGAGATCGGGCAATGGGTCGACTGGGCCAGCAAACAGGGCCATGAAGATATCGTCCTGATCGGGCATAGTGCAGGTAGCGTTAATATAACCGCCTACCTGGCGACAGGGTCACACCCGGTTGTTAAAAAAACCATTCTTATAAGTCTGACGCATTATGGCCCCGGCAGGCCGGCTGCCCTGGAGACAGAAGAACATGCTCGACTGGCCAGGACTATGATCGAACAGGGTGATGATGGCCTGGAGAGATTTGCGCTGGCGTTCTGTAAAGATTATGTCAGTACGGCGAAGAACTTTCTTTCTTACTATGACTGGTCCGATCAGGCGATTATAAAAGCGATCAATAAAAAAGCACCTGAAAACTATATTATCATCGGTAGTAATGATAATCGTATCAAGCAGCAATGGATAAGTTCGTTGCAACAGGCCAATGCAAAAGTCATCGTCATCGATGGTGCGAGTCATTTCTTTGACCAGGCATATGAGTTTGACCTGTTAGAGAAGGTGGAAGAATTATTAGAACCTGAGTAGACAGGTTCTCTACTATTATAGATATGGATAAGAAATCAACCGAGGATTCGTCACCGCTTTTTAAACTGACTATAAGCAGTTATGCGTTGATATTCTTGTTTTTCGTTGCTACTTTTTTTACCGGTATAGGAATATATGCCTACAGCAGCCTTGAAAATGCACGATCGAGTATCCACGAAAATGACCGCCTGGCAGCCAACGATGAACTGCATCAATCAATAACGCATCTCGTTACCTCGGTCAGCGTAATATCTCAACAGGTATCACGCTGGGACGAGGTTTTTCAACAACTCGGAAATCCCGCCTATTACTCTTACTGGCGTAAATACAGGCTGTTAAATGCAGATTTTCTGCCTGACTATATACAGGCGGCAGAGGTTTTTGATCGAAACGGGAATGCCCTGGCAGCATTTTCTGACAGTCTGTTTCCAGCACATATCGACGTCAGTTCACTGGATCCAGTACTCGATATACAACAGCAGTCAGCTAGCGTCATTATCTATCTGCCGATACAACGTGCAGGAGGTTATGGTCTCATCGAAGGTTACCTGGGAATACGTTTCCCGTTTCTGGACACCTTGCTCAGCCAGTACCGCTTCCGCTTTATCGATACAGCAACCCTGGCCATATCAAGCACTGATGATCAGTTGCTCAAGTTGAGTGACGCGCCATCTGTCTTAAGCTTCGAAGTGACTGCAAGCCCTGAGGCCGAGAAGATGATGGAGATAATGAAAGTGACCGTCATACAGCTGGCGGCCATCGTCGGCATCCTCTGCCTGAATTTCTATTTTTTGATGGTCTATCTGCTGGGCAAACCACTGGTTGAGATTTCGGAGTATATCGATAAGTTGTTGCATACCGATCCGGGCACCTTGACCGTCGGCGGCAACCGGCTGTTTCCGGTAGCCGAGCTGGAGAAGGTCAGAACATCATTGAACAAGTACCATGCTGACCTGGAGAAAGCGCACGGTGATCTGGATGAAAAGAACAAGGAGTTATGGGTGCTGGCGCATCACGATACGCTCACCGGGATGCTCAATCGTCGCGCCTTTGATAACGAGTGGAACAGTACGAAAAAGTTACTGCGCCACCGCCGTGTCGGAGTAGGGCTGATACTGTTCGATGTCAACCATTTCAAGGCGATCAATGACTCATATGGCCACCAGGTTGGGGATGAAGTTCTCAGGGCGATCAGCGCCTGTATCCAGAAAACTCTCAGAGAGCCGGAAAAGCTGTATCGTATCGGTGGAGATGAATTTTCTGCGATTATCATTGGCAGCACTGCCGAGGATGAGCTGGTACTGTCACAGCGCTGTATCGACGCTGTTCGAGAATATGATTTCACCACGATGGGCATAAAGGAAACTGTGCGCATCAGCTGCGGCGTTTCGCACTGCCAGGCAGATGAACAGGATAACATGGATAACCTGCAGTGGCAGGCAGATATCGCCGTATACCAGGCAAAGCGCCCCGGTGTTACTCGACCTGTTCTATTCAGTGAAGAGATGGCTGATGGCACCGAAGCGGTGTTCTCGAACTGGATAAGTAATGCGGTCTACGAAGCTGTGACAAAGGGGACGGGGATAGAGCTCCACTATCAGCCTATCGTGAATACCAGCACACAAGATGTAGCCTATTACGAAGCATTGCTCCGTATCCGCCATGAAGGTGAACTGGTCCCACCATCACATATATTTCCTATCGTCTCGATGCGTCAGATGGAACTGGAGATGGATCGTAGTATCATCGAAAAAGTTCAGCAAGATCTGCAGCAAGAATTCATACCGAAGGGCAGTGGTATATCGATCAACCTGTCAGCAGAGTCTATTGCCAATAAGCATGTTGTCGACTGGTTGATGCCGCTCACCGACTTTACCCAGAGCTATTATATTGTGATCGAAGTGACCGAGACATCTCTGATCACGCAGATCAGTGCAGCAGCCAGAAGTTTGACACTATTGAGAAAACTGGGCTTCAAGATAGCGCTGGATGACTTTGGCAGCGGTTATTCCTCTCTGCGATACCTTACAAGTATGCCTGTAGATATCATAAAATTTGATATCTCGCTGATCCAGGGGATGATGGATGATCGTCTTGGCAAACTCGTGCAGGAGATGGCCAGTATGCTGGTCGGCTTAGGCTATGACCTGGTTGCAGAGGGAATCGAATCAGAAGAATTGCACATCATTGTAGCTGCCGCAGGTTTCAACCTGTCACAGGGTTATCTGTTCGGTCAGCCTGCCAGGAATCGTGCAGCGATCAAGCCTGTGAAAGCACTATCGGTGCTAGAACTGGATGAGTAGTAGTTAATATCAAGGATTAAGTTTCATCATTATCTTATTGATATATATAAAAAATACACTTTCTATACAATAACGAATGACCGTTCATCATTTTGTTTGAATATTTTGTCGATATTTAGACAGTTTTTTTCAGATTTGGTGTATTATTACTTTCTAACGGCAAGCCACATTCGTCGTACTTAAATGTCAGTCTCGGTTCTCGCGGCTGTAAAAGAATCCCAAATTGAAAATTTCTACATCTTTAATAGATGTTCACCAGCTATTTATATGCAGGATGTATGTAGATGAGTAAAACTATGAAAACTATTAATATTGCCGTTAAACCAGCTGTTAGATTACTCTGTCTGACGTCTCTGCTTGGCCTTGCTGCATGTGACCCCGGTCAACCTGAGTCCAGCTCAGGATTCAGTGCCTCTGGTTATGCAGCGCCACTCAGCCAGGCTGAATTCAATTCACTACCTCCAGAAGAGCAATACCAGGTTGCCAGTAAATTATATGGTACCTTGTTTCGCGGTATCTCAGCTGAAGACTTCTTTAACCTGGAGTCAGGTACAACTAACCTGGCACCGAAGAGTAGTACATTCCTGGTCGACACAAAAAAAGCGCTTGGCACAACGTTAACTGTTGATCAGCTCAATGCAGCCGATACCCTGATCGAAGGTTTCGATGATGAGGGTAACCCTGACGAGGATGAAGCCAAGTACTCATTCGATTCTGACTCGGATGCAAACGAAAACGAAAAGGCCATGCAGCTGCCGCTGGCACGCATAAAAGAATATCCGATCAGCCGAGATCTGTATGTGCAATGGATGGCTTATTTTTTGAGCAATACCATCATGTACTCTCCAGCCGTCGAGATGGAGAGCACCGACACGGTCGATGCACAGAATATGTTTCGTTTCCTGACGACAAATATTCGTGAAGGCAACTCGGTAAGGCAGATGGTCCGTTCCAACCTGCCTTCATTAGCCAGGTGGCGTGTTTCACGATCTTCTGAAAACCATGCGCTGGAAGCCTATGAGCTCTATCTCGGCCTGTTCGAAACAGAAGAAGATTCTGTCAAGGGCGGTATAGCCTGTAAGGATTTCTACCTCACAGATGAGGATTCCGGTTATGTCATCAGTACCACTAATATCCCGAATACGGAACCGCAACTGATCCTTGATGCGTATTTCATAACGACATGTGAAGATTTATATGAGGTTATCTCCGGGCATCCGCTGGTCATGCCGCGCGCTATCGAGGTACTGACGAATTATTTCTTCTCCGGACGCTCACGTGAGGACAGGGTCAATATAATCAACTCTATCGTAAGCAGCGGTGCTGAGAGCTATGAAGATATTTTCACTGCCATGCTGTTTTCAAAAGAGTACCTGTTGAATACCGAGAGACCGAGATCTTTTGAAGAGAGTCTGATGCCGCTGCTGGATGCACTGAAGTGGGATCCAGCGGCTGATTCGGGTGACCAGGCAGGTAAAGCAATCTTTGAAAATATGGCTTCAGGTTCTACTAACCCTCCGAACAGAGGCAGTATCATGTACCTCGGTAATAAAGGGTGGCATACGATGTCGCTGAAGATCGGTCGCCTGCCAGATGTACCGCTTGATGCTTTGAGTTTTGCTAATTACCACAAGAGTGTTCGTGAAGAGTTATTAGTAGATACCAGGCAATATGACGGCAGCCAGGCGGACATCCCCGGTCTTCTATATA
>JABDRN010000085.1 GCA_013041745.1 Gammaproteobacteria bacterium | reverse complement strand
GAGTAACAGGCGAAATGATAAGTGAAAAAATAAAAGTATATTATGAGAAATCAGTCGACATCGTTTTCGCAATCATTCTTGTATTCATAATATTCGGTGTCGCCATTGGAACGGCGCAGCTCTTTGTTACCACATGGAAATTATTAGCATTCCAGGGTATAACCGGACACTACATTGATATTATCACCGATGTATTGACGCTTTACGTATTGATAGAACTATCAAGGTCGCTTGTTGAATACTTCAATACTCACAAGCTCCGGCTTACTTTTATAATAGATGCAGCGATAGTTTTTATCTTACGTGAAATACTTATCACACTATTTAAACATGAGCTCAAGCCGGAGATGCTTTATGCGTTTTCTGCATTCATATTTGTACTCGGTGCGCTCCGTATAGGCTCTGTGCTGGTTTATCAACGTGAAAAGCAGATCGCAGATTAAATTCGCACCTAACGAGTGTTTCATCTACCAGCAGAAAATGGCGTGGTTCTCGGTTGACCGCTCTATCTGTTTAGTAATATAACCTCCACAAGATATGAGCCATGATTGAATTTTTGTTTTTAGTTCTCGGCGTGGCTTTGCTGGCGATTGGCGGCGAAGCATTGATACGCGGATCACTGGCCACATCGAGAAAGCTGGGTGTGTCACCACTGCTCAGCGGCATCGTCATCGTGGGTTTTGGTACCTCTGCACCGGAATTGGTGGTTTCTGTAGATGCAGCATTGAACGCGCGACCGGATATAGCCGTCGGTAATGTCGTCGGTAGCAATATCGGCAATATTCTTCTGATCCTGGGTATCTGTGCTCTGATCACACCACTGGCAGTGAAACCGCTGGTACTGCGCCGTGATGCAGTCACGGTAGTATTGTCCAGCATACTGTTTATAGTCCTGGTTGGCGGGAGCGCCCTGGGACAAACGGATGCTGTAATTCTTTTAATCGCTCTGGCAGCCTACCTGGTCTGGTCTTACTGGAGCGAGCGGTTTCATATGGCCCCCTCCGCTGAACTTCACAAAGCTGAAGCGGAAGAGATTCCTGATGTGCCCAGGTCTGCGATATGGATAACAACGGCAGTGATCACCGGCCTGCTGTTATTAATCGGCGGTTCAAAAGTGTTACTCATGGGCGCAGTAGGTATCGCAGGTTACCTTGGCGTTTCCGAAGCAGTCATCGGCTTGACATTGGTAGCTGTGGGTACGTCACTCCCAGAACTTTCGATCTCTGTCATCGCAGCACTTCGACGACACGCAGATGTAGCTGTTGGTAACGTGCTGGGAAGCAATATCTTTAACTTATTAGGTATCATGGGTATATCGGCCCTGCTCCAGCCGCTTCCGGTCCATGTGAGAGTACTGCAGTTTGACCAATGGGTGATGCTCGGAACGTCTATATTGTTGATGCTGTTTATGTATACTGGCTACCGTCTAAGCCGGCTCGAAGGCGGCTTGCTCCTGTCTGGCTATGTGATATATGCTGGATTGAGCTTCACTGTTTTCGGCGGTTGATTTTTATAAGTATGTAGTTATCAGGTTCTGGTACCTGGCCTGAAAAAGGTATTTCTGCCGACACCAGATAAAGAGGTGCGGTTGAGTTTAAACGTTATCAGCGATTCTAAAGTATAAAGGAGGGGAGCTCATGTCTGAAAAAATCTATTTATCTGGCAGGAGCTCGTCACGTCTGACCAGGAAGCCAGCGGTGTGTTTTTCAGCAAGTTACTGGGTTGGGGATTAAAACAGGTCGATGCCGCCGACTCCTTTTGCAGCGCTGTTTTTAACAGGAAAATCTATTATCATAGGATCATGTGTGGTCGATTTGCCAGTGCTTTAAAACCGTCTGATGCATGGCTGGAGCTCATGCAGGAATGGTCGGATGAATTATTCAATCGATATAATGTTTCGCCTGCCTCACAGATAGGTGCCTTCGTCGAAGGCCGCTGCCATGCTATGCGCTGGGGCCTGGTGCCGTCGTGGTCGAAAGAGATCTCCAGTAAGTACGCCACCTTTAATGCCCGGATAGAGAGTATCGAGTCGAAGCCGGCATTTCGCAGCGCCTGGCGTAAGAACCAGAAATGCCTGATACCTGCACTCGGATATTACGAGTGGCAGACCGAAGAGGGGCTGAAGCAGCCATATTTCGTGACCTCTTATGATGAACAGCCGCTGGTGTTTGCCGGTCTGTGGGATGAATGCATGATCGGTGATGGCAAACTTTCTTCCTGCACGATCATCACCACCGAGTCGAAAGGCGAGCTCGAGTCGCTGCATAACCGTATGCCGGTGATGCTGGGTGTGGATTCGGCCAGGCAATGGCTGCAGGTGGCTGACGACAAGACGCTGCTGCTCGATCAATGCCGTACCGACTTTAATGTCTACAAGGTCGATCGACGGGTGAACAATTCGCGGCAAGAAGATGAATCTCTGATTGAGCCGATATAAATTCTCAAACTACATTAATACCGTTGTAAAATTGCCTTGCTAATCTATTATTAATCAGTATTTCATTATATCTATCAGGATCTGTTATGTGTGGAATTGTCGGCGCGGTCGCCGAACGGAATGTGACACCAATATTACTGGAAGGGCTTCGACGGCTCGAATACCGGGGCTATGATTCAGCCGGAATAGCGGTCGTCGATGACAATGCATGTATCACCCGAGTCCGTCGTGTCGGCAAGGTGAAAGAGCTCAGCGATGCCCTCGAACAGACCGAGGTACGTGGCACGCTCGGTATCGCACATACCCGCTGGGCGACACATGGTGAGCCCAGTGAACGCAATGCGCATCCTCATATATGCAACCAGTCTGTCGTTATCGTGCATAACGGCATCATCGAAAATCACAGTGCGCTGCGCGAAAAGCAGAGCAATGACGGTTTCAATTTCACTTCTCAGACCGATACCGAAGTCGCGGCACACCAGATAGAGCACTACCTCAAGCAGGAAGGTGACCTGCTCTCAGCAGTGCGCCGGGCGATCACTGATTTTGAAGGTGCGTACGCACTGGGCGTGATGTCCAACAGCGATAATAACCGCCTCATCGCGACACGCCGTGGCAGCCCGCTGGTGATAGGTGTGGGTTTCGGTGAATACTTCATCGCTTCTGATGCTGCAGCACTATTGCCGGTAACCCGTCAGTTCATCTACCTGGAAGAGGGCGATATCGCGGATATTCATACCGATTCACTTGTCATCTACGATGACAAGGGCAATGTCGTCGAACGCGATATCAAGGAATCGGCATTGAGTGCTGATGCCACCGCCAAAGGTGAATATCGTCACTTCATGATGAAAGAGATCCATGAGCAGCCTTCACGCCTGATCGATAGCCTCGAAGGCCGTGTTGTTGATGGACAGTTACTGGACAGCGCTTTCGGTGTCGACGCTGAAAAGATACTCGACCGGGTAAAGGCGGTTCAGATCATCGCCTGTGGCACCAGTTATCATGCCGGCCTGGTCGCTCGTTACTGGCTGGAAGCGATCGCAGGCATACCCTGCCGTGTCGAAGTGGCGAGTGAATACCGTTATCGAAAGACCGTGTTGATGGACGATACCCTGGTGGTCACCATCTCGCAGTCCGGCGAGACCGCCGATACCCTGGCCGCGTTACGCGAGGTCAAGAAGTTAACCGATCTCACACTATCTATCTGTAACGTTCCTGAAAGTTCTCTGGTCAGGGAGAGTGAGCTCAAATTGATGACCCGTGCTGGCCCGGAGATAGGTGTCGCTTCCACCAAAGCCTTTACCACCCAGCTCTATGCGCTGCTGATGCTGGTCGTCGCACTGGGCAAGCGCCGTGAACTGCCGACAGAGAGGATAAAAGAACTGTTTCAGCATGCGCAGACATTGCCTACCCTGATCGAACGCGTACTGGATGACAAGCCTGCCATCGAAGTCTGGGCAGAAAGCTTTGCAGATATGGAAGATGCTATCTTCATCGGCCGCGGTACCCTGTTCCCGATAGCCCTGGAAGGCGCCCTCAAGCTGAAAGAGATATCCTATATCCACGCCGATGCTTACCCTGCCGGTGAACTGAAACACGGCCCCATCGCCCTGATCGATCAGGACCTGCCGACCATCGCCATCGCTTCGATGGACGGCTTCGAAGGCAAGATCAAGTCGAACATCCAGGAGATCCTGGCGCGCGGTGGCAAGGTCTTCCTGTTCGCTGATGAACGTATCGATGTCAGTGATCTGGGCGAGGACTGCCATGTGATGAAGGTGCCGGCGGTAGACGCCATACTGGCACCGGTGCTGTTCTCTGTGCCGTTGCAGCTGTTCTCCTACTTCGTCGCAGTGCATAAAGGTACCGATGTCGATCAGCCGCGAAACCTGGCAAAGTCGGTAACGGTAGAATAATCACTAGCGAAGAGCAGAGGCCCGGCCAGCCTCAGCTTGCATTTCGAGCAGGTTCCAGTAATCACATCGGATGATACATACGGTCTTCATCTCAGCAGCCGTCATCATCTGATGGTGATCGTCGGTACTGGCTTAACACTTAAGCATTTGCGCTGGTCCTGTAACCCCCTGAAAGATGCTGGCGGCAGCGTATTTCGACTCTGGTGTGTTAAGTTCTGGTAACTGGGCAGTCAGCTTGGCCGAGACCAACTTCAGTAAACACTGAAACAGGGTGAGTGTCAGTTACCTGCCGTTTCAAGGTCTGTAGTAAACTTGATGGCTCGTTTACTGAGCTACAGACGCCAATGAATCCACTAGTTATAGCCTGGTCTATTTACTGTTCTGGTTAAACAACCGGCTGGTGACCACCTACCTTTTATCTGCCCTGATGGGAATGGGCGCGGCAACTAGCGTGATGCTTGAACTTGCGATCTGAAGCTAAAGAGTTCGACTGGGTTCAGCTTACCTCCGGTGAATGGCTGAAGAGTGAGATCAAGTCTAGGTTTGCAGTAGTTACGATAAACATGGAGGTAATGTTCACGCCTAAAGGTGAATGAACAGACATCTACATTTTTTACTATTTGTAAAGATCCTGATGTAGTATATCTTTATTCGCACAATTCTTTATTCAAACAATAATGAAGATAGAAATGATGATGAATATATATCGCGCCTCTGTTTACCTTGGTATGCACTCTTAACATTGCAGGAACGCGCTTATACTTCACCGATCTGGTACACGCCATAACCTTGATACAGTAGCCGTATGAATAATCATACTGTAGATATATAAGATGGGAGCAGTCAAATGAAGAAAGCAACTATTACTCTAACTTTATGTGTTTCAGCGACGTTGGCATCTGCCCAGACTGCCCTGTCGCCGGCCAAAGAAGATATCCCAGAGGCTCAGAAAGTCTATTCACCCTATGTTGAACGCACTTTACGTGACAAGAACTTCGCCGAGGGCCTGTACTGGGGGGATACCCACCTGCACACGCGTTATTCTACCGACTCGGGCATGATCGGTAATAAGCTGGGGCCTGATGAAGCCTACCGTTTCGCCAGGGGCGAACAGGTGATCAGCAGCACCGGTCAACCCGCCAAGCTCATCCGGCCGCTGGATTTTCTGGTGGTGTCCGACCACGCAGAGGCGCTGGGATTAGCACCCTTCATCGCCGAGGGCAATCCTGATCTGCTTGCGACCGAGAACGGCAAGCGCTGGTACGACATGGTCAACGCCGGTGAGGGCTATGAGGCGTTTCGTGAGTGGGGCGCATATATGTTCAAGGGTGCTGATCCAATTAATAGCCCGACAATGCAGCGCACGGTGTGGGAACGCCAGATAGAAGCGGCCGACCGTAATAATGAACCGGGCGTATTTACTGCACTGATCGGATACGAGTGGACATCACTAAACACGGAACAGGTACCTAGCAACCTGCACCGTGTCATCATCTTCAAGGACGACGCTGACAAGGCCAGCGAGGTAATACCCTTTTCTGCTTATGATTCTATCGATCCTGAAGACCTATGGGCATGGATGCAGAGATATGAGGATGAGACCGGTGGCCGCGTACTTGCTATCCCGCACAATGGCAACCTTTCCAACGGCCTGATGTTCGCCACCGAACGTCTCAACGGTAAGCCGCTGACAAAAGAATACGCTGAGACCCGCATGAAATGGGAGCCATTGTATGAGGTCACCCAGATCAAGGGTGATGGTGAGGCGCATCCAAAACTGTCTACCACGGACGAGTTTGCCGATTACGGCACCTGGGACAAGGGTGATATCGCCGGCGTTAAACCCAAGACCGATGACATGCTGCCTCACGAGTATGCCCGTTCCGCCCTGCAGCTCGGCCTGCAACAGGAGCAGAAACTGGGCGCCAACCCCTTTAAGTTTGGCATGATCGGCTCCTCGGATTCGCACACGGCACTCGCGTCGACTCGTGACGAAAACTACTGGGGCAAGTTCGCCGGCACCGAGCCTGCAAAAGATCGCTACGAACACTACGTGATCAAGGCCTTCAGCGGCGACGAGAGCCTGTCGACCTTCGCCTGGGAAGAAGTCGCCTCCGGCCTGGCAGCGGTGTGGGCACGCGAGAACACCCGCGATGGCATCTTCGAAGGCATGCAGAAGAAAGAAACCTATGCCACAACCGGTACACGTATCACCGTCAGGTTCTTCGGTGGCTGGGATTATGCTGCTGATGAAGTCTACCGCCCCGATGCGGTACAGATCGGCTATGACCGGGGTGTCCCCATGGGCGGCGACCTGCCTGCAGCACCGAAGGACAAGAAGGCGCCGGTATTCATGGTAGGTGCATTAAAGGATCCCTGGTCTGGCAACCTCGACCGTATCCAGATAGTCAAGGGATGGCTCGACGAAAAAGGTAATATGCAGGAGCGGATATACGATGTCGCATGCGCAGACCGCAAGATCACTAAAGACAAGCAGTGTGATGGTCCTGTTGGTAACACCGTCGATGAGAAGAACGCGACCTACCTTAACAATATTGGTGACGCAGAACTAAGGGCAGTATGGGCTGACCCGGACTTCGATGCTAAACATCGTGCAGTCTACTATGCACGCGTACTGGAAATTCCCACACCCACCTGGCAGGCCTACGATGCAAAATTCTATGGTATTGAAATGCCAGAACAAGTACCGCTGTCACACCAGGAACGTGCCTATACCTCGCCGATCTGGTATACGCCAGCAGGTAAATGATAGAGTACCTAAGATAAACCACCACTTTCTGATAGATACTGATAATCAGTACAGGAGTAACGACCCATGATCCGCCAGACAACATTAGCCATTGCTTTAAGCCTGATCCTGACACCTGCCATGGCCCGTGAAGAGGGTCCTGTCGGCCTGGTACCAACAGCGGCCGATGCGGAAGGTATGGGCGCACAGAAATACTACTCGCCCTATGCCGGCCGTGCCTTCCCGACACAGGTGTACTGGGGTGATACGCACGTACATACAGATAACTCGCTGGATGCGCGTGGCTTTGGTGTCACGCTCGGGCCAGAGGAAGCGTTTCGCTTTGCTCGCGGTGAGGAAGTCACTACCAGCCATGGTGAACGTTTCAAGTTATCGCGTCCACTGGACTGGCTGGTAGTGTCCGACCACTCTGATGGCATGGGTGCGATGAAAGAGATCATCGCCGGTAACCCCAACCTGGTGAAAGACCCCAAGGTGAAGCAGTGGCATAAGGCCATGCGTGCCGGTGGTAATGAAGCGTTTGAAGCGACCATGGAAGTGATCAACGCCTTCAGCCAGGCGAATGTACCCGCAGTGGTACTCGACCGTACTTTTCAGCAGACCGTATGGGACGAATACATCGATATCGCCGAGGAATTCAACGACCCGGGACAATTCACTACCATAATCGGTTATGAGTGGACTTCGACCGAAAATGGTAACAACCTGCATCGTAACGTGCTCTATCGAGATGACGGTGATCGTGCACGCCAGGTATTACCGTATACCACCGACGAGAGCTTCAACCCGGAAGACCTGTGGAACTGGATGGCCAACTATGAGCAAGCTACCGGCGGACAGGTACTGGCACTGGCGCATAACGGCAACATGTCCAACGGCATCATGTTCCCGGTCGAGACCAACCCGGCAACAGGCAAGGCGCTCACCGGCGACTACGCGAAGCAACGCGCACGTTGGGAACCGCTGTACGAAGTCACCCAGATCAAGGGTGATGGCGAGACCCATCCTCTGCTATCTTCCGACGACGAATTTGCTGATTTTGAAACACTGGAACTCGGCAACCTTAACCTCACCGTGCCGAAAGAGGATCATATGCTCAAGTATGAGTATGCGCGCAAGGCGCTGAAGGATGGCCTCAAGATGGAAAGCAAACTCGGTACCAATCCTTATAAATTCGGCATGGTCGGTTCCAGCGATTCGCATACGGCGCTCGCAGCTGTCGAGGAAGATAACTATATCGGCAAGCATTCTGGCACCGAACCGTCAGCAGAACGCTGGAACCACCCTATGGCCAAGTTCGCCGGCCGCCAGTACGAGGGTTATGCCATGTCATCCTCGGGTTACGCCGCAGTATGGGCGACCGACAACTCGCGCCAGGCACTGTTCGATGCGATGAAGCGCAAGGAAGTCTATGCCACCACGGGCCCGCGCATCCTGGTGCGCTTCTGGGGCGGCTGGGATTTCGTCGAAGCAGACGCTTTAAGCCGCCTGCCGGCAGCTGTGGGTTATGCCAAGGGCGTACCCATGGGTGGCGATATGAACAAAGCGCCTAAAGGCAAGAAACCGACCTTCCTGGTGGCAGCACTGAAAGACCCTTACGGTGCCAACCTCGATCGTATCCAGATCGTCAAGGGCTGGGTCGACAGCAAAGGCAAGACACATGAGAAAGTTTACGACGTGGCCTGGGGCGATGCCGAGTCACGTAAGCCGGGTAAAAACGGCAAGCTGCCTGCAGTAGGTAACACGGTAGATGTGAAGAATGCTACCTGGACCAATACCATCGGCGATCCCGAGCTGATCACGGTGTGGACTGACCCGGATTTTGATGCCACGCAGAAGGCTTTCTACTATACCCGCGTGCTAGAGATCCCAACACCACGCTGGACCGCTTACGATGCCAAGCGTTACGGCGTTGAGTTATCGAAAGAAGTACCGGTTACCTTGCAGGAACGTGCCTATACCTCGCCGATCTGGTACGCGCCATAGCAGGAGTTAGCTTTGACTGGATACTTACGCGAGCCGCTGCTGCATTTCATCCTGATTGGTGCAGCACTGTTTTTCATTTACAGCCTTACCAGTGACAGCACTGCCGATGACCAAAACAGGATCGTCATCGGCGAGGCGGATGTCGACCGTATCATTTCCCTGTGGGAGATGAAATGGAAGCGCCTGCCCACAGAGACTGAATTGCAGGGACTGATCGAAGCGCATATCCGCGAGGAGGTGCTATACCGTGAAGCATTGTCGATGGGACTGGATAAAGATGACACTATCGTGCGCCGGCGCATGGCACAGAAAGTCGAGTTCATCTCTGACAACATCGCCGAGCAGGCTGAACCCAGTGATGAACAACTCTCAGCCTATCTCGACGCTAACCGCGAAAAATTCGAGATACCGGCAGAAGTCAGTTTCAGGCATGTCTATCTCAATGTTGACCAACGCGGTGCGGCTATCGAGCAAGATGCTGAGCGACTAATGAATCAACTCGGCGATGGTGATGGTGGCGACATCGAGAACATGGGCGACCCGTTCATGTTCGGTAACAGGCACGACACGCTGACCCGGGCAGGTGTTGCCCGACTTTTCGGTAGCGAATTTATGGAACAGTTATTCTCCCAGCAGCCTGGTCAGTGGCAGGGGCCCCTGGTCTCTGGTTATGGTCTTCACCTGGTACATATCGAAAGCCTGATCGGGGCTTCACAACCATCACTCGACTCTGTTCGTGACAGGGTGCGCCAGGAATGGTCTGCCGATGAACGCAAGCGCTTCAACGAATCCTTCTATGAGCAACTGCGTTCGCATTACGAGGTCGTCATCGAACCTTATCCAGCTCAGCAGTTGGGCAAGACGGCGATCAGTGTCGCGGGTGAAGGCTAGTTTATGTGGCGCTTACTGGCTCTTATACTCTTGCTGTTGTGCAGTAACGCTTCGGCACACGAAGTGCGACCCGGCTACCTGGAGATCAAGTCGGCAGGCAGTAACGGTGACTCTTCGCCGGTTATTTATGATGTGCTCTGGAAGGTACCGGTCAAAGGCCCGGTAAAACTCAAGCTCTCGGTGGTGCTCCCCGAAGATTGCGAGGCGCGCTCTCCTGTTTCCAGCCAGGTCATTGATGCGGCCAGGATAGAGCGCTGGCAGGTCTCATGCGCCGGCGATATTGCTGGTGGTTTCGTAAGTATCGATGGCTTACAGAACACCATCACCGATGTGTTGTTACGTTTACAGCACGCAGGCGGCTCGTCTGAAACGGTACGCCTGACCCCG
>JABDRN010000076.1 GCA_013041745.1 Gammaproteobacteria bacterium | reverse complement strand
ACGTATAAGTGATTCCATCGATGCCACACGCCAGACGCTGGGTATCGTCGTCGGCGTAGACGATCCCTACGAGAAGATCATTCCCGGAAAACGTCCTCCCCTGATAAAAGGCATGTATACCGCGGTCGATATCTTTGCCCCTGCATTCCCCGCCATGGTCGTACCGCGCAAAGCCGTACACCAGGGGCGCGTATATATCGCCAACAGCGATGACCGCCTCGAGATACGTCCTGTTGATGTGCAGTTGATACAGGGTGACCTGATGGTCATCAACAGCGGCATAGATCCGGGTGAGAGAGTCATCATCACAGATCTTATCCCGGTGATCGAAGGTATGCCGTTGCAGGTAATGTCAGCAACCGAATTTGAGACAGAAATGAAAAACCGTGCTATTGGCGAAGATGTGAGGGGATAAGACGATGATTCGTTTTTTTGCGGCCCACCCTACTGCCGCCAATATACTGATGTTCATCATCGTATTACTTGGCCTGGCGTCACTGCCCAGCCTTAATAAAGAGACATTCCCTGAAATCAAACTTAACAAGGTCCAGGTCAGCATCGTTTATCCGGGGGCCAGTGCCAGTGAAGTGGAAGAAGGTATCTGCAATCGACTTGAAGACAGTACCGATGGCATCAGCTTTCTCGAAGAGCGCAGCTGTGAAGCACGCGACAATATCGGCATCATGGTACTCGACATGCAGGAGAGCGGTGACCTGCAGCAATTTATCGATGATGTGAATACCGCGGTCGATGCCATCACCGATTTTCCAGATGATGCCGAAGATCCCATCATCACAGAACTGGGACGTACCAGTTCTGTCGCCAGTATCGCTATCAACGCCGAGCTGTCACAGCCTGAACTCAAAGCACTGGCCGAATATTACCGCTTGCGCCTGCTCGCCCTGCCACAGGTTCCCATCGTCGAAGTCAGCGGCTTTTCCACCCATGAGTTCAGCGTGCGCATCAAGGCTGAAACCCTGCGCAATTACAAGCTGAGCATCCAGGACATCGCCGACGCGATCAAGCAACAGGCGATAGACCTTCCAGCCGGTGAGCTGAAGGCAGAACAGCGCACTTATCAGATCCGTATCGAAAATGAACGCCGCACCGCAGAAGGACTTGCAGATCTGGTAATACTCAATGATGAAAAAGGCGGGCGCCTGAGACTGGGCGACATCGCGACCACCATCGTCGATGAATTTGCCGATGAAGAAATGCGTGTCGAACTCGATGGACGCCCTGCCGCCCTGCTCACAGTGAGCAAGAACAGCAGTGACGATACGCTCACCGTATTCAATGCGATAAAAGATTTCGTCGATGCGGAGAACGCCATGCTGCCTGAATCCACCCGCCTGGTGATCACCCAGAACAGGGCGTCCATCGTGCAGGACCGCCTCACCCTGTTACTGACCAATGGCTGGCAGGGATTATTGCTGGCCACGATAACACTGTTCGTGTTTTTCAGCTGGCGTTATACCTTCTGGGTAGCACTGGGCCTGCCGATCTCGTTCATCGGCGGACTAATGGTGATGAGTCTGCTCGGCATTACCATCAATATGATATCCATGGTCGCACTGCTCATGGCCATCGGTATCCTGATGGATGATGCCATCGTGATCTCCGAGAGCATCGAACACGAGTACCGAAATGGCGAGACACCGCTGCAGGCCACCGTCAACGGTATCGCCAAAGTTGGCCGCGGTGTTCTTGCCTCCTTTGCCACCTCTGCCATGCTGTTTGGCAGCCTGCTGTTTCTCAAGGGTGATATGGGCCAGGTGATGGGCGTGCTGCCCGTTGTGCTGTTATCGGTACTCACTATCAGCCTGGTGGAAGCCTTCCTGATCCTGCCGCACCACCTGAAACATTCACTGGAAAAACATCACGACCAGTTTCAGCAGCAAGATAACAAGGGCTGGCGGCATAGCTTTGAAAACCGGTTTGAACGGCTGCGTTCAGAGGTCGGCAAGCTGGCTGACGCTGCCATCAATTACCGCTACCTGACCGTAGGCACCGCCATCGGTTTACTGATGATAACCATCAGCCTGTTCCCAGCTGGCATAATCAAGTTCAAAGCTTTCCCCGACCTGGAAGGTGATTTACTGGAGGCGCGCATCCTCATGCCACAGGGTACCCCGCTCGATCGCACAGAAGCCGTGGTCGCGGAACTACTCACCAGCCTGCAACAAGCAAAGAGTCAGCTGCCGGAAGAAGATGAAGGCGAACTGATCAAACATATCCAGATCTTCTACAGTAAGAATGCAGATGCCGGTGAAGAAGGTGCACACCTGGCAACCATCAGCCTGGACCTGCTGAGCGCTGAAAAACGCAACGCTTCACTGAATGAACTGCGACGCCTGTGGCTGGAATCCACACCACCGATCGCTGATGCGGTATCCATACAGTTTAAAGAACCCACCCTGGGCCCGGCCGGTCAGGCCATCTCCATCCGACTTCAGGGAAATGACCTGCACCAGCTATCCAGTGCCTCCTGGGAATTGCAGACCTGGCTCAACGGTTATCCCGGTGTATCCAACGTGATGGATGACCTGCGTCCAGGCAAACCCCAGTTTACCGTCAGCCTGCACCCGGGCTCACTGGCATCCGGACTCAGTGCACAGCAGCTGGCACAACAGTTACGCGCCGCCTACCAGGGTATAAAAGTAGACGAGGTTTACCAGGGACGTGAAGCCTATGAGATCAACGTCAAACTCGATACCGACCGGGAAAATGCACTGCGTGACTTCAGGCAGCTCAGCCTGCTCAATAACCAGGGTGTCGATATCCCGCTGAGCGCCATTGCCGACATCACTGATAAACGCGAGTTTTCCAGGATCATCCGCATCAATCACCAGCGCACTGTCACCATCTCCGGTGATATCGACTCTGACATATCCAACACCAATGAGATAATCAACGACACCCGCAATCACTTCCTCGAAGGATTGCAGCAGCGTTACCCGGGCATGTATATCAGCCTGGAAGGTGAAGTAAAAAACAGCCAGGAGACCAATACCTCGGTGCTTACCGGTTTCATCCTCGGTATCTTCGGCGTCTATTTTCTGCTTAGCTTCCAGTTCAGAAATTACAGAGAACCAGTGGTAGTACTGATCAATATCCCGCTGGCACTGATCGGCGTGGTCTGGGGACATAAGCTGATGGGACTGGATATCACCATGCCCAGCATGATCGGTTTTGTTTCTCTCGCAGGCATCGTGGTGAACGACTCCATCCTGCTGGTGGAATACGTCAAACGCAGGAGCCGTGAAGGTATGGTATTGCACGATGCCGCAGGTCAGGCAGTACGCGACCGCTTCCGCGCTATCTTCCTCACTTCGGTCACCACTATCGCTGGCATGCTGCCCCTGCTGGCAGAGACCAGTCTGCAGGCCCAGGTATTGATACCGCTTGTCGCCAGTGTTGTGTTTGGTATGATGTCATCCACCGTGCTACTACTATTAGTACTGCCAGCATCTTATGCAATCATGGAAGACCTTGGCATGCGCGAGACAGAAGATGGCGAACTGATCACTGAGAAACAGTCGGCAACATAACGTATCAACCAGTACAGGCACACCTGCTTAACACCTACACAATGCGGGTTTCAGCACTGTTTGATGACCTGGACCATATTTTTATTTGCTCATTACTACTGTACCAGAAAGAAACAAATTGATTGGGCTCCACCCTGGTAACGAAAAATGTGTAGCTTTATTCAAGCATGAAATGTTGCCTGGATCACCTGAAACCAGCACCTGAAGCCGGCATACACTATCTTTAAAATGCTCTCGTTTGCTTTGCTTAAATCTAATATTATCTAAAATCATTCCAATTATTATATTTGTATGTAAAACTATTCTTTCTATATCTACCTGGTGAGAAATGATGAAACGCCCATTCACATATATTACTCTAGCCCTACTTACTCTACTGACCACACAGGTATTAGCTGCTTCAGATAAACCAAATATCCTGGTAATAATGTCAGACGATGTCGGTGTGACGAACATCAGCGCCTATAGCCGCGGCCTGGTCGGCTACCAGACACCAAACATTGACCGTATTGCTAACGAAGGTATGCTGTTTACCGACTATTATGCCGAGCAGAGCTGTACTGCTGGTCGCTCTGCTTTTATCACTGGGCAGCATCCGGTAAGAACGGGTTTGACCAAAGTTGGATTCCCCGGGTCTGCGCTGGGCCTTCAAAAAGAAGACCCGACTTTAGCAGAGCTGCTGAAAAACCAGGGTTATGCCACAGCACAGTTCGGAAAGAACCACCTGGGCGACCGTAACGAGTACCTGCCGACAGTGCATGGCTTTGACGAATTCTATGGCAACCTTTATCACCTGAATGCTGAAGAAGAGCCTGAGAACCCCGATTATCCGAAAGATCCTGAGTTTAAAAAACGGCTTGGTCCACGTGGCATACTGGATTGTGTAGCTACCGATAAGGTTGATAAAACAGTTGATCCCCGCTTTGGTATAGTCGGCAAGCAGTCATGCAAAGACACCGGTGCACTGACCAAAAAACGCATGGAAACCGCGGATGAAGAATTTATTGACCGGGCCGTGAAATTCATCAAAAAGAATACCGAAGACAAAAAGCCATGGTTTGCCTGGCTGGCGACCTCCCGCATGCATTTCTATACTCATCTGAAACCGGAAAGTGACGGTGTTACCGGGCTTGGTATCTATGCTGACGGTATGGTGGAGCACGATGGCCAGGTCGGGCAGGTGCTGGATCTGCTGGAAGAGCTGAAAATCGATGACAACACCATCGTGGTTTATACCGTTGATAACGGGCCGCACTACAATGAATGGCCGGACGGTGGTATCTCTCCCTTCCGCGGTGAAAAGAACACTAACTGGGAAGGTGGCTACCGTGTACCCACTATGGTTCGCTGGCCTGGAAAGATTCCTGCCGGAAAAATTTCTAATGAGATCATGTCTATGCAGGACTGGGTGCCTACCTTGATGGCGGCTGCCGGCGAGCCTGACATCAAAGAAAAGCTGAAGAAAGGCCATAAAGCGAACGGCAAGAAATTTAAAGTTCACCTGGATGGTTTTAATCTATTGCCTTACATGACCGGCAAAGAAGAGAAGTCACCCCGTGATGAGTTCTTCTACTTCAGTGATGATGGTTCCCTGGTTGGTGTTCGCCACAAACAGTGGAAGCTGGTATTCGCCGAGCAACGTGCCCGGACATTCCGGGTCTGGTCAGAACCGTTTGTGCAGCTTCGTGTGCCTAAACTGTTTAACCTGCGCAGCGACCCCTTTGAACGGGCAGATACCGACTCGAATAATTATGACCGCTGGTGGATCGAGCGTAGTGCCTTCTCAGTAGTCGCCGTTCAGGAGATCGTCGGTGACTTTATGGGTACATTCAAGGATTTTCCACCGCGTCAGAAGCCGGCGAAGTTCAACGTCGATGACGTCATGAAAACGATGTACAAAACGGGTGCCCATTAATCTTATTAAGCAGGAAATACTGTGAGATGAAAAATCTTAAATACATGACACAAGGAGGTGTGTTTTCTGTAGTCGTATCGATGTTACTTGGGATTTCACCCCTGTATGTTTCAGCGGAAGAGAAGAATGAAGATAGCGGCGACCTGCGTGCCGCAACGCAGAACCCCATCAGTTCCATGTACAGCCTGCCCTTCAAGTTCACCTTCGACAACGGCGCTGACAACGGCGACGCCAACATACTCAACATACAACCCGTTCTGCCAGTTTCAGTAGGCGACTGGAATCTGGTCAACCGCATTATCATCCCGTTGGCCGACGCGCCGGGTGGCATCCCTGGGCTGCCTAACAATCCTGGGGTCGGCGACACCACAGACAGTGGCCGGACCTCTGGACTCGGCGATATCAACTACTCGCTGTTCCTCAATCCGCTGGAAACAAAGGGGAGTTTGATCTGGGGTCTCGGTGGTTCGGTCACTGCACCGACAGCAACAGATGACCGTTTGGGCTCAGGAAAATGGAGCGCAGGACCAACGGCCGTCGGCCTGGTACAGCCTGAATGGGGTACTTATGGATTGCTACTGCGCCACCTTTGGTCCGTCGCCGGTGATGATGACCGCCGCGATGTCAGCCAGTCTCTGGCTGAGTGGTTCATCAACTATAACCTGGATAATGGCGTCTACCTGATAACCGATTCGGTTGTTACCGTGGATTGGAAAATCAAATCTGGTGACAAGGTCACCCTGCCGTTAGGTGGCGGCATTGGCAAAATCTTCAAAATCGGCAGCCAGCCGATGAATATGCGCGCTGAAGCCTACTATAACGTGATACATCCCGATGGCGCGCCCGAATGGACCATCGGCGGCACGATTCAGTTCCTGTTTCCGAAGTAACACCCTGGTTTTAACTGGCGAGAAAAATTATCGTGAATACAAGAGATAACGATAAGATACGCACCCCTACAGAAAAACTACCCCACTCTTTTTTATGTTTGCCTTCACCTCGGGAATGGTGCAAAAAATATATAATTAGATTTACCTTTGTGTGATAGTTTTCAGTGGGCATCTATGTCAGACCGGCGGGCCAAAGAGCCAGATCATTAACAGCCTATCCCCGCGCTATCGCAATGCCTTTTTAGGACTGCGGTCGGAGTTATATAGCCCCCAGTGCTTTTCAGCCTTGGCCAACGGGTTTTCCCCATCGAAGCCGCCCTTCCACTGCTCATCGAAGGAGGAGAAGTAGAATGATATAACCTGGTTGCTCTCGATCCAGGGATGATACTGATCGAAGAAAATCTCCTGCTCATTCTCGCCGGCCTTACCGATCAGGCCACCCTCGTAGCTGCCATCATTATAGATCCGGCTGGTCGGCCAACCGGTTTCACAATAGGCGATCCGATGATCCGGATGCCGGCTCTGGATGTCGCGGTAGATCGAATCGGTCCAGTCCATTGCCACGTCGAGCGTCTTGTTATTCCAGAACGCATAGGCGTGCAGACAGATAAAATCGACCTCATCGGCTATTTTTTTAGCCTGGGGTTTGTTCCAGAAATTGTAATCGTCGCTTACCGTGACCGGCTGCACGATACTGGCGCGCACCTGCCTGATTTGCCCGATCACTTTATCCATGTCGTCAAGCCTGTGATATGACCAGTCGACAAATATCTCGTTACCGACATTGACGGCAACGATGATCTCGGGAAAACGGTTGGCCAACTCGATCGCGCTTTTGATCTGCGCGGCATTCTCATCGTCGGTCTTGTGCCCGTCGAGCCAGACCCCCTGCATCACGCGAATCGGCAGGTCATTCTCTACAATCACCTCGAGGATGTTCTGCGACTGCTGGTCAGATCCGTATAGTCTTATCAGGTTCCATCTCGTGGCGATGATCTGAAGATCTTCCAGGATATTCTGTTTCGAGGTTAACCCCTTGTCCGGTCCTTCACCGTCACGATAGGCGCCATAGGAAATGCCATTACCTATCCAGTTGCCATCGATGGTCGGATTAAACTCTCTCTTGGCGAAAGCGTCGTTTGCGGCTGGAACTTCGGCTTCCTGCGATGGAGCCGAACTGCAGGCAACCAGGAAACCCAGGATAGCGATCGATATGAGTCTGATGTTTGAGATGTAAGATCCTCTTTCTAAATATACGCTAAGAGAGTAATAACTTAATTTGTATCTTTTTATTGCGTTTAGTTCTAATGATCCAATGAAATCATAGAAATGTTTACTTATCCACTATATGTATATTAACGACTCTAACAGATATATAGCGAATACCTGGAACTGTGATCACCCGGTTTGAACCGCAGGCAATAGCGGTCAGTTTCTAAACAAGGATACTTTCATCTATAAACCCTTTTTCAACCAGTTGCTTAAGTATCCCTGCACTCTTTTCTCTGAAAGTATCTCTGAGTAACCGGACAGCCGGTGTAATCGATTGCCTGCTCGGGCAGATAAGCCATAGCTCCGTTGGCATGGGTTTGAATTCGGGCATAACGCTAACGACCTTGCCTGATAACAGGTCATCAGACATATCGAGACAGGATTTAACTGCCAGGCCTTTGCCGGCGACACACCAGCGCCTTACCAGGTCTCCATCATTGGAGGCACGGTTACCGCTCATCTTTATCTTATAGACTGTATCACCTTGCGAGAACTCCCAGACATCGTGCGTCATATCGTAGAGCTGGTAGAAAAGCCCGTTGTGTGATGGCAGGTCATGCGGATGTTTTGGTGTGCCGTTTTTATCGAGGTACGTCTGTGTTGCACACAGCAGCGCCGGTACATTGCATATCTTGAAGCCATAAAGATTCGCGTCATCGGGCGAGCCATAACGTAATGCCATGTCCACAGAGTCACGATAGAAGTCGGTGTTGCTGTCACTGATATGTGATCTCAGGCTGACATTCGGATGCGTATCCATAAACTCATCGAGCCAGGGCGTGACCAGGTTTCGACCGAGATCTGATGACAGTGTAATGCGCAGTTCGCCATCGACGGTATCCAGGTCATCCTTCATGTTCTGCCTGGCCTGGTCCAGCATGAGCAGGGCCTGCTCGCACTGGGGAATATACCTTTCCCCTGCACTGGAGAGCCTGAGCTGACGCGTCGTGCGCACGAACAGCTCTGCACCCAGGGTGTTTTCTACCCGCTTGAGTGCGGCGCTGGCCGTTGCCGTACGCATATCCAGATTGGTGGCTGCAGCGGTAATACTGCGGAATTCGGCCACTTTGAGCACGACTTGAAGGTCTTCCAGGAGCATATTTTATTGCCCTTTCTCAAATATATTTTGATAATGATTCAATTATTATGCTGTTTATCATTGGTAAATCAAGTTCTATTATTTACCACAGTTACTAATACACCTCATCCATCGTGATGCCAGGAGAACAATCATGAAAGCAGTCGGCTACACCAGATCACTACCTATCAATGACCCGGAGTCTTTAACCGATATCGAGTTAGACCAGCCAATCGCTAGCGGACGTGACCTGCTGGTAAAGGTCAAGGCGATCGCAGTTAACCCGGTGGATTACAAGGTTCGATTGAATATGCCCTCCCCTGATGAAAACTACAAAGTGATCGGCTGGGATGCTGTCGGTGAAGTTGTCGCCACTGGTGAAGCAGCGACGCAATTCAAACCCGGTGACGTGGTCTATTATGCCGGCGACCTCAACCGTCAGGGCAGTAACGCCGAGTATCAGCTGGTCGATGAACGCATCGTCGGCTCAAAACCGAAAAGTTTGTCTGACGCAGAAGCCGCCGCGTTACCGTTGACCACGATCACTGCATGGGAAATATTGTTTGAGCACCTGGATATAAAGCAACAGTCGCCCGGGGCTGCAGAAAAATCCGATGAAGTAATTTTAGTCATTGGAGCAGCTGGCGGTGTCGGTTCGATCTTGATTCAGATTGCCAAAGCGATTACCGGCGCCACGATAATCGCAACGGCATCACGTGAAAGTTCAGAAGCCTGGGTCAGGAAGCTGGGCGCTGATCATGTCATCGATCATACCAAGCCACTGCAAGCACAGATCGAAGCACTGGGTATCGCCCAGGTGACACATATTGCCAGCTTGACCCATACCGATTCTTATTTTGACAGTTATCCGGAACTGCTTGCACCCTTTGGCAAGATCACCATGATCGATGATCCGAGTGAGCCTCTGGATGTGATGAAGCTGAAGTTAAAGAGCCAGTCATTACACATCGAATTCATGTTCGCACGCTCCATGTTCAACGCCGCCGATATCGATGAACAGAGCAAACTGCTGAACCGGGTCGCTGACCTGGTTGACCAGGGTTATATCCAGACCACCTCAGGCAAAAACCTCGGCACCATCAATGCTGAAAACCTGAAGGCCGCGCACGAAGAACTGGAGTCGGGTAAAGCCATCGGCAAGATTGTGCTGCAAGGATTTTAAAGGCAGTTAAATTAACCGAGAAGCATAAGTTCTATGAGAACGTTACTATCACTCGCACTGGCAAGCGTCGTAACCGCCGCCTGCGCCAGCCAGCAGTCCGCCTCCGATAACACTGCTACGAAACTATCAGCTGAGCCAGGTTTTGAAGTTGTAGCGGTATCCGAAGTCAAGTGGCAGCAACTCAATCCCGCCCGCGGCGACAAGAGCCCACAGGCCGGTACGCTTTGGGGTGATCGTAAGGCTGAGGTGCCGACAGGTTTTCTGGCCAAGTTTGTAGACGGTTTCTCGTCGCCACCGCATATTCATAACGCCACCTACCGCGCAGTGGTCATCAGCGGCGGTATCCACAACGATGATCCTGATGCCGCTGATATGTGGATGCCGGCAGGCTCCTTCTGGACACAGCCAAAAGGTGAAGTACATATTACTGCTGCCCGTGGTAATAACAATGTAGCCCTGGTCGAAATTGATAAAGGACCGTATCTCGTGCTGCCCACAACAGAAGCATTTGATAGTGGCGAAAGACCGGTCAACGTCGATGCATCGAATATCGTCTGGGTCGACCCGCCCGGTGTATCCAGCTCTGCCAACGGCGTAAAGCTAGCCTATCTCTGGGGCAAGCTGGATGATGGCCAGTCGAACGGGACTTTTATCAAACTTCCGGCTGGCTTTAGCGGAAAGATACATAGCCATGGCTCAGTCTTCCGCGCCGTGGTAATCAAAGGTCAAGCACGGCGTGGAACTGATGACAGGACTTTAGATCCTGGCAGTTACTTCGGCTCGGAAGGTGAAACGGTGCATCCGATCTCATCTAAAGAGGGAGAAGAGGTCATCATCTATGTACGCACTGATGGTAGCTACGACGTCGTTCAGGATTAAACCCTGAGATTAACCGTACCTTATAATCACATTGGAACAGGAATAAAACGATGCTCCAGCAAGCAATCAACTCAGTCGGTATTGAAGGTTTCCAGCCTATTAACCGGGCATACAACAATACGTTTCACCCAGATAAGTTAAGCCTCGGTCTGGTGGTACCGCTAGAGAACTATTCAACTAGTGCAGTGCCTGACATGAACCATCATGTGGAGCGTGTTCAGCTAGCCGAAGAACTGGGGTTTTCTTCAGTGTGGTTACGCGATGTACCGTTCAACGTACCAACATTTGGTGATGCAGGACAGATGTTCGATCCCTTCGTCTACCTTGGAGTACTGGCGGCGCAGACCGAGCGCATCGCACTGGGTGTCGCCAGTATCGTGTTACCGCTGCGTCACCCGGCGCATGTGGCCAAGGCCGCTGCCAGTGTCGATGTACTGTCAGGTGGACGACTCATCCTTGGCGTTGCTTCGGGCGACAGGCCAGAAGAGTACCCGGCATTAAAAATATCCTTCGATGATCGGGGTGAACGTTTTCGCGAGAGCTTCGAGTACATCCAGCACATGTGGGAAGACGCACCTTCGTTCAAGAATGCTTATGGCAGTCCTTATGGTGGCATGGATATGTTACCCAAACCAACGTCTGGGAAAATGCCGCTACTGATTACCGGCGGCAGCCAGCAGGACCCCGACTGGATCGCGCGCAACGGCGAGGGATGGATAACCTACCCGCGTGGCATATCCGTACAGGAGCAGATCATTAACGACTGGCGCGCCCGAATCGAGGCTGCCGGCGAGCCGGACAAGCCAGCAGTGCAGTCACTTTATATCGACCTGGTCGACGACCCTGAAGCAAAGCCGCAACCGATCCACCTGGGATTCCGGCTGGGAGTAAATCATCTTCGCTCTTATCTGAAATCACTGGAGGAGATCGGCGTAAACCATGTGGCACTAAACCTGCGCTTTAACCAGGCAGATGTAGAGACAACATTGAAACGTCTGGCCGATGAACTATTGCCAGATTTTTCAGGATAAGCAGGCAAACTGAGAGAGACAATATAATGAAAAAAACTATTCTTATTACCGGTTCGACTGACGGCATCGGATTAGAGACTGCAAAGATACTGGTCGCTCAAGGTCATCATGTACTGTTGCATGGACGCTCTTCAGCAAAGCTTGAGGATGCAAAAAAAATTATCTCCGCGTTAAATGATGGCGGGCAGGTCGAAAGCCACCTGGCAGACCTTTCTCGTATGACCGATGTAGAAGCGCTGGCAAAAGCGGTGGCTGAGCGACACGACAAACTGGATGTGCTGATCAACAATGCAGGCGTTTATAAAACATCTGACCCCATCACGCAGGAAGGACTGGATGTAAGATTTGCGGTCAATACAATTGCTCCCTACCTGTTGACACAACGATTATTGCCACTGCTCGGCTCTTCTTCGAGGGTAATCAACCTGTCTTCTGCAGCGCAGGCACCGGTCAACCCGGACGCGCTTACTGGACGAGTTCGCCTATCCGACCAAATGGCTGCATACGCACAGAGTAAACTGGCGATAACCATGTGGTCACACAGCATGGCGCTTACTCGTAATGATGGTCCGGTATTTATTGCTGTCAATCCGGGATCACTGCTTGCCACCAAGATGGTGAAAGAGGGTTTCGGCATGGCAGGAAAAGATATCGGCATCGGTGCAGATATACTCGTCCGTGCAGCCCTGTCGGATGAATTCGCCACGGCTTCAGGCGAGTACTTCGATAATGACTCAGGACAGTTTGCCTCGCCCCATAGTGATGCACTTGATCCGCAGAGATCTCAAGAGATGGTCCGCGTTATAGAAGCAGTTTTAGTTGAAATCGATAATGGTGAAGTAGAGAATAAGGCAACTGATAAGAGCTGAAATCTATATAACCATCAAACAGGCTTATCGAAACGATCTCGTGTAAAAACATATCTCGAACGCACTAGTGGTATGGAGACTGGTATAGGCTCACTTTAGAAGCACATACACAGCGCAGTTTCAGTGGGATTTAAGACTCGCTATATAGCCTGAGTGTCTTTTACCGACCCAAAGGAATGAGTTTCATCTGACCCCGCTTGTTTTGCCACTTATTTTATCCCACTTACCCCCCCTTCTCGGACACTAGAACTACCTGGTGCAATTCCTGCTTGCCCAGATCAGCCTTAACAACATTCAAAGAATTGAGTTGTATCAAGGCCGCCTGTTATGTCGGGGTTACAATTAAACTTATGTATTGCATCATGTACGACATTTGATGTGAATCGATAATCAACAAAAACAGGGCAACTCGATGAGCAAGAAATGGATCCTGATTTCGCTGACAGTCGTTATACTCCTGCCTGTCATGCTGCTTATCATTGGCGTGGTGGTTCTGAATACTACCGACCTTAAAGAACACCGGGATACTATTGCCGAGCACATCAGCCAGGCAACCGGGCGACAATTAAGCCTTAATGGTGAGCTCGAACTAAACATATCGACAATATCTTCTATTGTTGTTACCGACATCGCTCTGGCTAATGCTAGCTGGGCTTCTGAGCCGGAGATGCTTACCATCAAGCGTGTCGAGGCAAGGATTATGCTGTTACCGTTATTAACAGGAAATATTCAAATCCCGCACTTTCATCTTGAGGGCGTCAAAGCATTGGCAGAGACGAATGCCAGTGGCATTAGCAACTGGATGCTCGCAAAGGCAGTTGATGATGAAGTTGTAGCTGATGATGCAGACACTACTGGTGCAATGAAGCTTCCCTGGATTGGTGAGATGAATATCGTTGACGTTGAGCTCAACTACCATGATGGACAGACAGGGAAAAAAATCAAATCTAGACTCGACCATGCCAGGATTGGCGCAAGCGACAAGAACGCTCAAACAGTTATCGACATCGTCGGGAAAGTAAATAACAATCCGCTAGAAATCCATGGCCAGCTTGCCTTACCAGCAGACCTGGCAAAGAGTGGAGTAGAAGTCCCCATAGAGCTGCAGGCCAGTGTGCTCGATTTCAAAGCCAGTGTTAGCGGCCTTATAACTGGCACCACAGATGCACCGGTTGCAGATCTAACATTACAGGCTAATGCAAAAAACCTGAATAAACTGCGCCAGGTATTTGGCGAAGCTGTGCCAGCAATAAGCAAGATAAACTTTAATGCAAAGCTGAACAGTAACAAATCGAAACTAAAATTATCGACCATGGCACTCGAACTTGGCGAAGGGCGTATCGATGGCTGGTTTACACTGGATACT
>JABDRN010000006.1 GCA_013041745.1 Gammaproteobacteria bacterium | reverse complement strand
CCATCCTCGGTGGCACCATGACCATGGTCGGCTCCAGCCCGTTGATCCTGCTTAATGACCTGATGCTGACGTCAAACAGGGCTTTACCTGCAGAGCATCAGATGGAACCCTGGGGACTGTTCTCTGTTACCCCCGTAGGAGCAGCTTTGATCATTACCGGTATCACCTACTTCGTCATCGCCGGTCGCTTCGTCCTGCCCAAAACAGAGACTGAAAGCAGTCCCAGCGGTGCAGACTCGATGAGATACTTTAAAGATATCTATGACGTCAATTACTCACTATGTGAACTGGTGGTAACAAATGACAGCCCGCTGATCGGCAAACTGCTCGACGACGTCGAAAGCACATACCGTATCCGCATCATCGCCACCAAGCACAAGAGTAATGGCCGCCGTATCGGGCCCGGTTCACTGGCTCGAGATATAGAGATTTCATCCGGTATGGTATTGGGTGTTATCGCAGACCCGGAAGATATAGAACACTTCGTCGAAAAATATGAGCTCAAGCAACTCACAGGACTGAATAATTTTTCGGAAGATCTATCGGCATCAAAAGCCGGTGTTGCCGAGGTGGTTATTCCTCCCGGTTCCAGCCTTATCGGTAAAAGCGCACGTGATGTCTGGATGCGTAAAACCTATGGCCTGGCATTGATCGGCCTGCATCGTGACGGTGACACCATGCGCGAAGGTGATGATATCCGTAACATGCCCTTACATCCCGGTGACACACTGGTTGTTCATACGCAATGGGCAGCCCTGGAACGGATCGAAAAAGATCGTGATTTCGTCGTCGTAACCACTGAATACCCGAGGCAGGAAGAAGTCCGGCCGAACAAGGTCCTGCCGGCATCTATCTTTTTCGGCATCGCGTTGTTCATGGTGCTGTTCACCGATATCCGGCTTTCAGTCGCACTGCTTACCGGTGCTATGGGCATGGTTCTATCCGGCGTATTAAACATCGAAGAAGCCTACGAAGCGGTAAGCTGGAAAACCGTATTTCTGCTCGCCTCGCTGATACCACTGGGGCTGGCGGTAGAAACCACGGGCACCGCAAAATGGATTGCCGAACAGGTTCTTTCGGTCGTCGGACATATGGACATCTGGATCATCCAGGCCGCGGTGGCGATACTGGCCACATTTTTCACCCTGGTCATGTCCAACGTTGGTGCGACGGTATTGCTCGTGCCGTTAGCGATAAACATCGCCATCGGTGCCGGTGCTAACCCGGCAGTGTTTGCACTGACCGTTGCCATAGCGACTTCGAATTCTTTCCTCATCCCCACGCATCAGGTCAATGCCTTGATCATGGGACCAGCCGGTTACCGTGTCGCCGATTTCATGAAGGCCGGCGGCATCATGACCATCCTTTTCCTGGTAGTCATGATGACCATGATGAACCTGGTGTTTTAATAATCGTGCCTTAACGATAGCTGCTTAGCTGGCGTTCAAACACGAGAGAGGATCCGTGACAAAAAGAACAGCAGCGACGATGAGACCACTATAGAGGGCCCGGTCGGTACATCCCAGTTTAGTGATGAATAAAGCCCGAGCACGACGGCAGCGATCGCCATCAACACCGACATCAATACCATCTGCCTCGGTGATTTGGAAAACAGCCGGGCGGTTGCTGCCGGAATGATCAGTAGAGCTGTGATCAGCAGGATGCCGACCACCTTCAACGCTATCGCTATCACCAGCGCCAGCAGTATCATGAATACGAAGCGGATCTTTTCGACCGCGACACCATCGACGCGAGCCAGCTCTTCGTTGACAGACATCGAGATAAGGGGTGAGAGTATCTGGCTGAATACCAGCAGGATGACCACGACAGTGCCATACATCAACACCAGGTCAGACATATCAACCGCCAGCAGATCGCCGAACAGGTAAGACATCAGGTTTATATTAAATCCCTGGGACTGTATCACCGAGAGCACGATCAGGCCCAGTGCCAGCGCACTATGTGACAAGATACCCAGCAGCGTATCGGTGGAAAGATCACGCTGCTTCTCCAGCCAGAACAATAGCACTGCGATAAGCACACCGATGATACTGACGCCTGCCATCGGCAGCTGCTCGGCTGCGACCGCGAGTGCCACACCCAGCAATGCAGCATGTGCCAGGGTATCAC
>JABDRN010000061.1 GCA_013041745.1 Gammaproteobacteria bacterium | reverse complement strand
TTTCAAAACCCATTGACTCGAGTGACACGTTGCCGGCGAGGATCATCAGGTCCGCCCATGATACGTTGTGGCCGTATTTCTGCTTGACCGGCCACAACAGTCTTTTCGCCTTGTCGAGGTTGGCATTATCTGGCCAGCTATTGAGCGGCTCCAGGCGATGCTGACCACCGTCGGCACCACCACGACCATCATGGATACGGTAGGTGCCTGCACTATGCCAGGCCATCCTGATCATCAGACCGCCATAGTGACCCCAGTCTGCCGGCCACCAGTCCTGTGACGTGGTCAGTACTTTTTCGATGTCTGCTTTAAGCACCTTGAGGTCGACGCTGCTGAATGCCTTGGCATAATCAAAATCATCACCGTATGGATTGGATTTGTTATCGTGATCTCTCAGCTGCCCGAGATCGACCTGGTCAGGCCACCAGAAGCTGTTCGGTTTGGCCTTGCCACTGAACATGTTTTCGGACCAGGCATTCGTTGATAGTACAATTGCCATGGCTGTGACTAGAGGTATCGTTTTTATCGACATTATTTTATTCTCCCTTGAAGTGGTTAGTTACTGATTTCGACTGGTCTAGCAATAGACAATCCTATCATCCAGTTTTAACAATCATCATAATCGTTAATATACCCATTTCAAGAGGTTCGTGATAGTAGTATTTGTTTATCAGTGCTATAGCTTTTCTCAATATAATAAGTTGTTAATATTAAAAATCTATCCATCATTATTATAAATATGTTTTTAATGTTACATTGAAAATGAAAATGTGCTGTTGTTGGGACAGGGCATTACTTCAGAGATCATCTTCCAGACGCATGTTCGGCGTGCATAACTAAACCTGGTCTCAAAGGCGATATGCCACGTACCGGTGATGGCAGTTCACTGCAAACGATTCGACATATGCTCGTCTCCGGACCAGGTGCAACGATACAGCCATGTGTGACTGCCTGGGCTCATAGCAATATCCTATCAATATTAAAATACTGATCTAATTTACAAATTATCAGGAAATACCGATATGCGCTCATCGACTCAGTTCCTGGCATCGGACTACAGTCAATAACATGAGGATACAACGATGAGCAATAAACAGAACGGCACCAGAGAAATTTCAGCTGTTAAAACTTCAGGTCTGCGCATAAGCCAGAGGACAAAGAAATTTTACCACTTGCTTTAATAGTTGAAGCGGTTCAATTTAGAAGACTGCGGAGTTAGCAATGCAGAGACTGGTAATTCTAAGATAAAGCACCTCATCCATCGCCCTTCGGCCAGCGCATTGGATAACGCTGGTTTATCTTTATCAAATCCTTTCAACGTCGACGGAAACGTCCAGCTTGTTCTTGTCGCCGCCACCAAAGATCACCCCTTTGAGCGGCGCTACGTCTGCATAGTCCCTGCCCCAGGCAGCGGTGATGTGCTGTTCATCAGGGATCTTGGCATTGGTCGGATCAAAATCCACCCAGCCGAGATGCGGTACGAATACACTGAACCAGGCGTGTGAAGCATCGGCACCGACCAGTCGTTTCTTACCCTTGGGCGGTATGGTTTCGAGGTAGCCGCTGACATACCTCGCCGCCACCCCCTGCATTCGCAGGCAGGCGATCGCCAGGTGCGCGAAGTCCTGGCATACTCCTTTGCGATGCTTCAGCACTTCTTCCAACGGTGTCGCGATAGAGCTGAAGCCTGGTTCATATTTAAAATCTTTGAAGATACGGTGCATCAGGTCTTCGACGACATCGAGTATTGCCCGCCCTGGAATAAAAGATTTCTGACTGTAATTTTTTATATCATCACTAAACTCGATAAATTCGGACTCCAGCACATACATACGTGTTTCGATCGTCTCAGGGTCTGTCGATGTTTTCAGATGCTCGACGGCCCGCTCCCATGAGATAGGGAACGCCCCGTCTATCAATGAGCTCGCCGTTGACACCTCAACTTCACTGGTGGCGGTAACCACCAGTTCGGTATGCGGTTTCTCGATACTGAAACTGGCCTGCCGGTTGCCAAAGATATCTGACCATTCACTGGTGTTCGACGGCAGTGGTGATATCTTGAGTTCACTGACATCACATGTCTGCCGCAGCGTGTTTCTCGGCAACAGGTGCGCCACGTTATGGCACAGCGTAACGTTCTTGCTATAGTGGTATTTTGTTATATGGGTAACCCGGTATTTCATTGCTCTACCCTGCTGCGCAGCGATATAAGCTGATGCGGTGTTTCTGTGGTACGGAAATAGGTGCTGGTCAATGCATCGGACAATGCCGGTAAGCGAGTATTGAGCACATTGAGGAAGTTCTCCAGTGTCTCTCTGCGGCCAGAATCTTCATTGACCTGGGCGAGGCGATTGACATCCGCCAGCCGCACCAGTGTCGCCGTCTCCAGTGTCAGGCGTTCCAGTTCATTGCGGCTGCCACTCTCATTCTCCTGTGGCAGGTCGGCGATATGTCGCTCGAGTTTTGAAAGCTGGAATGCCAGTGAGCGCGGATTATTCTCATCGTAGATAACCAGGTCGAGCAACTCAGGAATCTTTATACCATAGCGATAACGCCGTCGATAGGACATCAGGCTATCGACGATAGTCAGCATGGAATCAGACAATAGTATCTGGTCTTCCTCACTGGACTCCTGGATCAGCGTAGTCTGCAGCAAACGGCTTATCTGCAGGGTCCGTTCTATACGTCGACCGATATCGAGGAAACGCCAGCTGCGGCCACGCGTCATGTTCTCCAGCGTCAGGCCGGTGAAAGCGGTCAGCGCTGTAATCAGGTTATCCTGCTCATCCATGGCATCGATCAGATTCTGTGCGGAGATGCCACGCAGCGAGCCCAGCTCTTCATCGATAAGATTGATGATACGCCAGGTATCAGATGACAGGCGATCACGTACCGAACGAACAGAACGTAACAGCGAGAAAAGTGTCTGGGTAAGGCTCACCGGGTTCATCCTTCCCGAAATCACGTTCATCATCTCTGCTTCCAGCGCGTTAAAATCCTCGGCAGCGGAATCATACGGGTAAGGCGTCAACTGGTTGGTCAATGTAGACAGCAAGCGCCTGAAAACCTGTGTCTCTTCGCTTTCGCCGGTTTCGATAAACTGTAATACCAGGCGCAAGATACGGCTGATGGACTCTGCCCTCTCTGCATAGCGACCGGCCCAGAACATATTGTCTGCCACACGGCCAGGAACTTCACCACCGCGGTCGGGCGCGAGACGTGCCTGCCTGCTTTCCGATAGCAGGCTGACATATTTCTCTGGTTCCGTGGCCAGCACCCAGGTATCTTTATTGATACCGCCCGCCTGGTTGGAGACCACCAGTTTATTGTCTTCAGAAGATACCCGCGTCAGCCCGCCCGGCATCGCCATGTAATCATGCTCATCCGCAACCAGAAAACTTCTCAACACGGTATGCCTTGGTTTCAGTCCATCGCGTGCCAGTATCGGTACCGTGGACATAGTCATCGCTTCCTGACCGACGAACAGATGCGGTTTTGCCTTGATTTGCTGACGAAGCTTTTCCAGCTTAGCCTTGCTCATCTCGGCACAAAAGACGAAGCGGAAACCGATAGAAGGATGCACCGGTTTGATGACCAGGCGGTCCAGGTTTTCCAGCACATAATCACACTGAAGCTTGTCACCACACCACCAGGCAGGTACTGAAGGCACCCTAAGCTCTTCACCTAGTAGTACTTTTGAAAGTTCAGGCAGCAACGAGATAAGCGCAGGATTTTCCAGCAAGCCACTGCCCAACGGATTGGCTACAGCCACATTACCCGAGCGCACCACATTAGTAAGGCCGGGCACACCGAGATAGGAATCACCGCGTAGTTCTACAGGATCACAGTAAGCGCCATCCATGCGACGCAGGATGACATCGACTGGACGCAGACCTTCGAGCGTGGTCAGCCATACCCGGTTATTACGTACCGTCAGGTCTGAACCCTCTACCAGGGTATAACCGAGGTAGTTAGCGAGATAGGCATGTTCGAAATAAGCTTCATTCGCCGGCCCGGGGCTCAGCAATACGATATTCGGTTCTTCACCTTCGCGCGGCGATAGACGATTCAGCGCATGCCGGGAGGTACGGAAAAAATTCGCCAGACGATGCGTGTGCGAGTCACGGAACAGACTTGGCAATACTCGTGATATCACCAGCCGGTTTTCCAGTGCGTAACCGGAACCCGAAGGTGATTGTGCACGGTCACTCAAGACATTGATCTGCCCACTGGCGTCTCTTACCAGGTCGGCAGCATAAAAGGTCAGCGCACGCGAATCCAGTATCGGCATATTAATACAGGGATTGAGAAAACCGGGATGCGAGAAGACCAGTTCCGGCGGAATGACACCCTTCTTGATCAGGTTGCGCGGGCCATAGAGATCGAGCAGCACCAGGTTGAGCAGCTCAGCGCGCTGCATCAATCCGGCTTCGATATTTCGCCACTCTTCACTCTCTATAAGCAGTGGCACCAGGTCCAGCTTCCAGGGCCGGCTGGTACTGTCCATGTCACCATAGATGTTATAGGTGACGTCATTATCCCTGATCAGCCGCCAGGCTTCTTCCCGCCGCCGCTGCAGTTCACCGCTGCCCATGCCATTGAGCGACTGCATGAGATAGTGCCAGTGAGAGCGTATATCACCATCGGCGGTACACATCTCATCGTGGCCGGCCACAGAGCTATAGCCGCGGCAGAGCTGTGATAGTTCTGGTGTTATCGATTCTGTGATGGCTTCGGACACTATGTACTTTTAAGCTTGATAATCAATGTTGGAACTTTACGCATGCTCTGCCAGACAGGCAAGTATTAAACTAACAGGGTGACTGCTTTCGCAGGTCAAGCGTATACGGATAGTCACGACTGGTTTCTTCTCGCGGTACTTCAAACTTGCCCGCCGTATGCCCGATATCTTTAAAGCGTGCGATGCGGCGAGATTCGGCTTCGTTGGCATTCACCGGAAACGTTTCTTCATGACGACCACCGGGATGCCCGGCATAATAGGTACAACCGCCAATGGAACGATGGTTCCAGGTATCGAGGATATCGAAAACCAGTGGCGTATGCACAGCCATCATAGGATGCAGGCCTGATGGCGGTTGCCAGGCTTTGAAACGCACGGCAGCGACAAACTCTCCTCGACGACCGGTAGGACGTAATGGTACTCGTCGGCCATTACATACCACGACATGACGTTCATCGGTAACACCACTGACCTTCACCTGCAGGCGTTCGACTGCCGAGTCGACAAAACGGGAGGTGCCCTGCGCCGTCACTTCCTCACCTAGCACATGCCAGGGTTCGACAGCGGTACGTATCTCTAGGTGGATATCGTCATGCGTGATATCCCCGATGTGAGGAAAACGAAATTCCTGAAACGGCGCCAGCCACTCAAGTTTCAGCGGGATACCTGAGGACTGAAGATCACACACGACATCACGGATATCCTGCCACACGTAATGCGGCAGCATGAAGCGGTCATGCAGTTCGGTGCCCCAGTGCACCGGTTTTTTACGGTAGGGCTGTTTCCAGAATTTCGCGATAAGCGAGCGCAACAACAGCATCTGCACCATGCTCATCTGCACATGCGGCGGCATCTCGAAGGCGCGAAATTCAACCAGGCCAAGACGGCCGCTGACACTGTCCGGCGAGTATAGTTTATCGATACAAAATTCCGAACGGTGAGTATTACCGCTGACATCGACCAGCAGGTTGCGCAGCAGGCGATCCACGATCCACGGTGATGGCGTCTCGCCTTGCGGCATCTGCTGGAAGGCGATCTCCAGTTCATACAGGCTGTCATCACGCGCTTCATCAACGCGTGGCGCCTGGCTGGTAGGGCCGATAAACAACCCTGAAAAAAGATATGACAGACCTGGATGGTGCTGCCAGTAAGTCACCAGGCTCTGCAACACGTCCGGACGACGCAGCATGGGACTGTCCGCGGGTGTAGCACCGCCGATAGTGACATGGTTACCGCCGCCGGTACCGGTGTGGCGTCCATCAAGCATAAATTTTTCAGTTGCCAGCCGGGCCAGCCGGGCTTCTTCATAAACTGCCCGGGTATTCGTCAACAGCTCATTCCAACTGTGCGCGGGATGAATATTCACCTCAATAACACCGGGGTCCGGGGTAACCGCAAAACGTTTCAGGCGATGGTCATGCGGCGGTTCATAACCTTCCATGCGTACTGGCATGTTTAGGTCAGCCGCGGTCTTTTCGATCGAGTGTACCAGGTCGAGATAATGCTCCAGGTGCGTTAGCGGGGGCAGGAATACGTACAGATGACCATCACGCGGCTCGACACATATCGCGGTATGTATCAGTTCTGTATATCCCTCATCATCCTCATCGAGATGCTGCTCATTGAATCCTTCCGGGTGTACCGGCTTTTTTTCTGCCCGCGCATATCGACGCGCAACCTCACCATAGATATCGCCCAGCTCCGGTCGCGGTTCAAAGGTACAGCGTGCAGGATCGTCTGAGCGTTTTTTCTTCTCTACCCACGGCAGAGAATCCAGCGGTAAGCGATAGCCCATGGGTGAGTCGCCCGGCAGCAGGAACATCTTGCCGCGTCTGAACGCCCATTTACTGGATGTCCAGCCAGGCCGCTCAGCAATACTGTCCCACTTAAGCGGCAATGCAAAACCTGCAATCTCATCGATACCTTTCTCAAACAGGCGGCGTACGCGGGCACGTTCGACCTCTTCTTCCAGTTTATTATCGAAGACATCGACATTGTTAGGCAATGTACCTTCTTTCCACAGATAATAATAGACATCCTCGAAAGCGGTCTGGACGATCTCATCATCGATATTCAGATAACGGCACAGGCCCTGCATGAACTGCCTGGCGTCTGCTGCATTGAACTTATCATCGGGTCCACTGATATCAGAATCATCCGCTATCAGCTTCGGATCGTGCCATACCGGCTCATTGTCGGCCCGCCAGAAACAACCCAGCGCCCAGCGCGGCAAGACTTCACCCGGATACCATTTACCCTGGCCAAAATGCAGCGCCGCCCCTGGTGCAAAACGCTGCTTCAGTCGTAACAGCAAGTCACCCGCAAGCTGACGTTTATGATCACCGAGAGCGCCGGTATTCCATTCCACACTCTCCATATCATCGATAGAGACGAATGTCGGTTCACCACCCATGGTCAGGCGAACATCGTTTTTTACCAGTTCTTCATCGACCCTTTCACCGAGTGCGTTTATCTCACCCCACTGCTGCTCGGTGTATGGCAGCGTGACCCTCGGATCTTCATGGATACGGCTGACTTCGTTATGGAAATAAAACTTGACCTCTGCCTTGTCACTGGCGCCGGTTATGGGCGCGGCAGTTATAGGATTCGGTGTACATGCCAGCGGTATATGGCCTTCGCCGGCGAACAATCCCGAGGTCGGATCAAGGCCGACCCAGCCGGCACCCGGCAGGTAGACTTCAGTCCAGGCGTGCAGATCGGTGAAATCTTTTTCAGTACCCGATGGACCATCCAGTGATTTTTCATCGGCTTTGAGTTGTATCAGGTAACCGGACACGAAGCGTGATGCAAGACCGAGATGGCGCAGGATCTGAACCAGCAGCCAGGCCGTGTCACGGCACGAACCACGCTTTAGAGTTAACGTCTCATCGCATTTTTGTACACCCGGTTCCATACGGATGTTATAGGCGATATCCTGTTGCAGCTTCTGGTTCAGCTCGACCAGGAAGTCATTGGTCATCTTGCGTGAACGATCAACGCCAGCGACCCATTTTTGCAGTAGCGGCCCATTGGCATTGATCACCCGGTATGGTGCCAGCTGGCCCATGAGCTGTTTATCATAGACGAATGGATAATGATCAGCACTCTCATCGAGAAAGAAGTCAAAAGGATTGATCACCACCATCTCGGCTACAAGGTCGACTTCGACCGAGAGCTTCCTGGTCTTTTCCGGGAATGCCAGACGCGCTAAAAAGTTACCGTACGGATCCTGCTGCCAATTGATGAAATGTTCTTTTGGTTCAACCTTCAACGAGTAACTATGGATAGGTGTACGGGTATGCACTGCCGGACGTAAACGAACGATATGTGGAGACAGGTTGACTAACCTGTCGTAGTGGTATTCTGTTTTATGATTTATTGCTACACGAATAGCCATGGATTGCCCCGAAAAACATTTATCTGAATCGCCATTTATCTGACTCACTAACAGTTCATCGATATCACTGCAATAAACGTTCCAGTTCTATTCCATAACTAAATTTTTATCAAAAGCCTTATTCTCATTACACTAACAGTATTAAACGAAGCCGCAATATGCACTTTATAAAACATGTATGCACCAACATAATGCAAATACTTAATGCACTGACCTAAAAAGAAACATAACCCGGCTTTTATTGAAGCAAGTATTGCAACAGTACAGATACAAAGGATATGATTGATTTCATATGTGGATAAAAGCGACCTGTAAGCTCGAATTTCAAATGCAGGCACTGACCCCGCTGGTGCTGATGCTCCGACCGCGTAGCGGTGCCCAGCAATGGGTTGCCAAGGAGTCTTACACCCTGACTCCCTACGTTCCTGTCGTGGAGTACACGGATATCTATGGCAACCTCTGTCAGCGCCTGGTAGCACCGGTCGGGAATTTCTCCATACAGACATCGGCCGAGGTGATGACCTCGGAACAGGTCGATGTAGACCGCGGGGCTTACTTCGTCGAAGTGCAGAACCTTCCTGAATCAGTACTGGTGTTTCTGCTACCAAGCCGATATTGCGAGTCAGACAGGCTGGGTTTCCTGGCAGCCGACATCGTATCAGACAGCCTGCTCGGCTATGACCAGGTCGAACGTATCGACCGATGGATCAATAAATCGATACGTTATGCACCAGGTTCGAGCAATTATCCTATAACTGCCGAAGAAGTACATGCTCGAGGCGAAGGTGTCTGCCGTGATCTGGCCCACCTGGGAATAGCGCTATGCAGAAGCATCAGCATCCCGGCCAGGCTGGTCGTCGGCTATCTCTACGGCCTGCAACCAATGGATCTTCATGCATGGTTCGAAGCTTATGTCGGTGGCCGCTGGTATACCTTTGACCCTACGCAGGATGAAGTTCAAGGCAGACGCGTCGCTATTGCCTATGGTCGAGACGCATCTGATGTCTCAATATTTCACCAGTTCGGCGCCGGAGATATTTTGACTGATATGGAAGTTCGCGTTGAATTGAGCAGCAACGATCCAAGCGAAGAAAACTGCCTGAAAGACAGCGAATAATCAAAACACAATATCACCCACAGCCTGTGATTAATCCAGCTGAGTAAAAACAGATCAGCGGCTGCATTCATCGGCTTCAAAGTATGAAAATGTGAGGCAATCATCAATTCACTATTCATCTCTGCAAGAATACTTCCAACCTGCGGCTTAGCCGTTTTTATTGGTTGTTGAACAATTCAGAGGCCATGGATTCACGCACTGATGCATAGCAAAACCTGAACTTTTGGTACCAGGTTGGTGCAAAAAAGTAGTTCAGTTCTAGTTAGGCTAACGGCATAAAAATTCATTAACCTGTTATATCAGCATGTTATAATACTCTAATATAATTGGCATGAAAAATGCTTCATATAGCTCAGCTACACCTAATACATCAGTGTATTTCTAAATGTTACAAAAATATCTATTACAAAAATAACTAAAAGTCATATAGAGGTAACGACATGAGTGTGCGCATACTAATACTACTTACTATCAGTGTCTTATTTATAACACAGCCAGTAAATGCTGAACCGACCGTGGAACAGAAACGCCATGATCTGGATCACGCTATAAAAAAGCTGGATAAAATTAATTTTCTGCCTAACCTGCTACCTATCATCATCGATAACAGGGATTTTATCGGCCTCAGACAAGAACAGGTCGATGACCTTGAGCAGTGGCGCAAGACAAACAGAGCGCCGATGCTTAGCGCGATGCATAGGATCGCTGAGAAGCGTATCGAGATGAAACAGGCCGCGCTGTCACCGACGGTTTCTTCGTCTCGACTGATACAGATGCAGAATGAGATATTCAGGCTGCAACGCGAAGTTATCGAACACAAGCTATCATGTCGAGAAAAGATAATCCAAACCTTCAATGATGAGAACTGGATCAGTTTCTTTATGGTGCTGGCCGATGAAGACGTTGGTATCACAGTACCGCTAAACTATGCAGATGCTCGTCGCTTGCAAGATGAGAGTGAGTTTTAAAACTGTCCGATGACACCATATAATCAGGATGGAGGCTTAATCGAGCAAATAACATAGGTCGCTTCAGGACTCACTGAAAGAATACTAAGGTCGTTTCTTACTCCTGATCATGCATAAGCGGCCTGACAATGAGGTACACCTGGACTAGCTCATTAGTTCAAACTTTACTCTGACAAACATGCTGATTTTTTAAACAGGCCTCGTTCGCTGATTATAGCTGCCACCTGGTCTGGCACCATCGCTGTCCATGACGGATCATTGTCTCGAATCTTGCTCAGGACATCCCGTGGTTTTATCAACAGGTGATCATGTTCGATGGTATCCAGCGGCCGCATGTAATCATTTTCCATAAGGTGACGGTACAGGTGGCGCAGATGGTTTTCGATCTGTACATTCTTTACTGTAACAAGTTCTCCACTAACTGGATCGATCTGCGGACAGACGAACAGTCGCATATCATTTCTGAACAAGCGGCCGAAGGCCTCGAGAATGCCTCCATCCAGGTTGTCATAATAACGTTCAGTAAAGATATTGAGCAGGTTCGGTATACCCAGCGCGATGGCGATCGGCTTGTTTGTCTGGCTGTACAGATACTGCGCCAGTTTGTAGAACTCTCCGTAATTCGAGATCATAACGTTCTTGCCCAGGGCGCACAGTATCTCCGCACGCTGCAGGAAGTCCTCTATATCGACATCTGAATCGAGGCAGTCACCATCGCGATCTCGCAGGTTATGCAGCGTCATCTCACTCAGTGCCACCACCGAATCGGGATCGACATCCGGTTCCTCGATGAAGGCCTGGTAGGCACTATCCATTATATTCATGGTCAGTTTCGTCGGTGGACGGAACACGCTGCGCTCTATCAATACCGACTGCTTGTATAGAGCATCAGAAGGCTGCACCAGTTTACCGCTGGCATTGAACATCGCAGCATGCGTCAGACCGTATTTGACAAGGTACAGCGCCATTAGGCGATTGTCGACCGAGGCAAAGGCAGGACCTTCGAAGTCGATCATATCGATCTCCAGCGACTCGCAACTGAGGTCATCCATCAGCGACGTAAGCAGGGTGATCGGATCATCGTAAAAGTAATGCGCACCATAGATCAGGTTAACCCCGAGGATACCGAGGGCATCCTGGTCCTGCGTATTCGAGCTGCCTTTCAACACCACGTGCAGATCGATCTGTGACGCTGGCTCCTGCGGATGCGTCTGAAAGCGGATGCCTAACCAGCCATTACCGGCTCTATTCTGTGTGTAGCTGTATGTCGAGACCGTATTGGCAAAGGCGAAGAAAGTGCATTCTGAGCCACGCACTGAATCGAGCCGATCGATGACCAGCTTGTATTCCTTATCCAGCATAGCCTGTAGACGTTCACGACTGACATATCGCTTGCAGGGCCCATAGATCGAGTCGCTGAACTTCATATCGTAAGCCGACATGGTCTTGGCTATGGAGGCAGCCGCACCGCCTACCTTGAAGAACCACCGTGAGGTCTCCTGACCAGCGCCGATCTCTGCAATCGTTCCGTATGGCGCCTTGTCCATGTTGAAGGCCTGCGCCTTTTGATATGTATCCAGTGTGTTTTTGTCCATCGAAAGGCCCAGCGTGAAAGAAGTATCAACATTTCTTGATGCCACTTACTTATATCAGAAAAGAATTGCTAAGGAAAAAAGTTTTTAAATATACTGTTGACTCACATCACTCTCTACGAATAACGCACCAGTATCGACCGCTGCGCACCATAATGGCTCACAAATACAATATTATTACACCAATACACATCCACACTCTTGAAGCCAGTAAAAATTGGTCGCCATATGATAGTGTTTTTAACCGATTTCACGACAATCTTCATGCATTTTGCATGTTGGTATGATAGTTGCTTAAACACCTTCAATACGTCATCCAGTTTAAAGACGATGTTATGTCAGCCAGGAAAGTGATTCCTTAAAACCACCTGTCGATAGAGAAAAATGGCAGTAGCTTAATGATCACATTTCGAGAAATTAATTTAACAAACCTTAGTTGAGGAAGAAGAAAATGAGTAACACATCTCGCTTACAAGCGATATCTCAAATAACAACCCGTGAGCCGATGAAAGTGACGATGACCGACAGGTTAGGAAAGATCTGGGCGGACGACGTTTTCAATCTCGCGCGCATGGAATGGGCGCTGTCAAAAAATGCATTCAAGGCGGTCAAGAAAACAGTACAGACCGGCGAACCGCTGGATGCTGCTACCGCTGACGTCGTTGCTGCGGCAATGAAAGAATGGGCTGTTTCCAAAGGCTGCAAATTCTTCTCTCATATCTTCTATCCGATGACCAATGTCACCGCAGAGAAACATGATGGTTTCATTATTACCACCTCTGATGGCAATGCGATCACCGAATTTACCGGCAGCCTGTTGATCAAGGGCGAACCTGATGGTTCTTCTTTTCCTAACGGCAGTATCCGTATGACCAACGCAGCGCGCGGTTATACCGCATGGGACCCGACCAGCCCGGCCTATGTCATGGAGACAGATAATGGCGCTACCCTGATGATCCCTTGTGTATTCATGTCCTGGACCGGTGAAGCACTGGATAAAAAGATTCCGCTGTTACGCTCTAACGACGCGATGAACAAAGCGGCACAGAAAGTACTCTCGCTGATGGGCGAGACCGAGATTGCACCGCTGAACTCAAGCTGTGGTGCTGAGCAGGAATACTTCCTGGTCGATGCCGCCTTCGCCAATACACGGCCTGACCTGCTGTTAGCTGGCCGTACCCTGTTCGGTGCGCCCTCAGCCAAAGGCCAGGAGTTCGATGATCACTACTTCGGTGCTATCCCGGCTCGCGTTCAGGTCTTCATGCAGGACTTTGAGGACAAACTCTATCGCCTGGGCATCCCTGCCAAGACACATCACAATGAGGTTGCTCCCGGCCAGTTCGAGATCGCACCTTACTTCGAGGCTGCCAACGTTGCTGCCGACCATCAGCAGCTGATGATGACGCTGCTGAAGAGCACCGCGAAGAAACACGGCTTCGTCTGTCTGCTGCATGAAAAACCATTTGCCGGCATCAATGGCTCAGGTAAACACGTCAACTGGTCTGTCGGTAATGCCACCCAGGGTAACCTGCTGGATCCGGGCAGCACACCGCATGAGAACCTGAACTTCCTGCTGTTCTGCGGCGCGGTTATCCGCGGTGTTCATAAATATGGCCCCTTACTGCGTGCGGTCATCGCCTCTGCCGGAAACGACCACCGCCTGGGCGCAAACGAAGCACCTCCGGCTATCCTCTCCGTTTATCTTGGCGACCAGCTGGAAAAGGTTTTCCAGGATATCAAAGATGGCAAAGTGACGACACATGAACATGGTGGCGAGATGGATCTTGGACTTGACCAGATCCTCAAATTCGAGCGTGATCCGGGTGACCGTAACAGGACTTCACCGTTCGCCTTCACCGGCAACCGCTTCGAGTTCCGTGCAGTCGGTTCAGCACAGTCTGTCTCAGGGCCTCTCGTTGCCATGAACACTATGCTGGCGGATTCACTGAACTGGATCGCCGGCAAACTGGAGTCTGAATTAAACGGTGGTGCTGATAAAGCCGCTGCTGTGGTTACCGTACTCAAAGAACTGATGAGCGAGCATGGTAATGCCGTTTTCGGTGGTGACGGTTATTCTACCGACTGGCACGAGATGGCGGTTAAAGAACGTGGCCTGAAGAACATCCCGACCACGGCTGACGCCCTGCCGGCGCTGCGCGAAGAATCTGTAAAGAAACTGTTCGCTGATACCGGCGTGCTGTCACCAGTCGAACTGGAGAGCCGTTTCGAAGTTTATGCCGAGCAATATGTACTGTCGATAGAAGTCGAAGCCAAGCTCGTTATCGACATGGCTAAGACTTCTATATACCCGGCAGCGATGAGCTACCTCTCAGGTCTGGCAAAGACCGGCAAACGTATGGCCAAGCTCAAGATCGATCTTGATAACTCAACCGCAGAAACAGTTGCTGCTGAGGTCAATGCGATGATGTCGGCAGTCGATAAACTCTGTGAAGCCCTGGAAAAAGAAGACTTTGCATCGACTGAGGAACATATGCAGTTCTGTGCAAACGATATCCGTGGCCTGATGGATGAAGTACGCGCCCATGCCGATACCCTGGAAGCAGAAGTATCAGATGAGCTATGGCCTCTTCCTAAATACCAGGAGATGCTGTTTATTAAATAAAACCCCTGTCATCTCAGGCAGGATGCGGTGGCAGGATAACGCAGGGAGCGGATAAGCAGAGCTCTTGTCCATCTAGTCGACGGACTCTGCCCTGTCGAGATGACACATCAGTATGTAAACAGCTAAAAAGGCCGCTGAATTCAGCGGCCTTTTTTATCGCTTAATAACTTCAACGCGTTATTCCTGACCTCGTACCTGCTGCCTTTCAGTTGCCGACAAGCCACAGCCGGATAATCGATCAATGATAAATATAAACTGGTCGCATAAATAGTGAAATAATCTCTACACTGTAAACCTCTTCCTAAGTTGTATCTGCGACATGAACTGTCGACTTACTGACAAATAAGTCATTGATATAGTAATAATTACCTTTAGTCTTCTAATGCCTGCTTTATGCATGATCATGGTCTATAAATACTGAAGCGAACCTTCAGTTTTTAAATCTCTATTTCATGAATCGGGTTATTTATAAGTTGCACATACAAAGGGGCGGTAACGATGCTGCCAGGCAATAATTGATATGACAGTTTTCTCACGCAGTATATTTTTAACAGTCCTGGCAATGACTTGTGCCAGTAAGATTTTCGCACATGAGTATAACGCTGGCCAGGTGAACATAGAAGCCGGTGACATAACAGAAATTTCATTAGAGCAATTACTCAACACCGAGGTTTTTACAGCCTCTAAATTTAACCAGAAGACCAGTGAAGCGCCTTCCAGAGTGACTGTCATCACCTCGGATGCAATCAGGCAGTTCGGCTACAGGACTGTGAAGGATATCCTTAACAGTATTCCAGGTCTATATACCACCTATGACCGCAATTACAGCTATCTCGGCGTACGCGGATTTGGCCTGCCGGGTGATTACAGTACTCGAATATTGATGCTGCTCGATGGCCAGCGGGTCAATGACAACATCTACGACAGCTTCGGCATCGATTACGACAGCATCATCAATGTCGACCTTATCGAACGTGTCGAGTTTTCCGCTGGTCCCGGCTCTGCCATCTATGGCGCCAACGCGGTGTTTGGCGTCATCAACGTCATCACCAAGAGTGGCGATGCGATCGATGGCGTCCAGGTCTCGGCTGATTATGCCAGCGAGAATAGCCGCAGGGCCCGGGTGAGTGCCGGCAGCAGCTTCGACAGTGGTATCGATGCGCTTTTCTCAGCCTCAGCTTACAAGAGCGATGGCGCTGACCTCTACTTCCCCGAGTTTGACGACCCCGCAACGAATAACGGCGTTGCGGTCGGGCGTGATTACCATGAATCCCAGAACCTCTTCCTCAAACTGAAATATGAAAGCTGGGGGTTTGAAGCCGCCTACAACAATCGCACGAAAGGCATACCTACCGCCTCTTATGAACAGGAATTCAACATGCCACCCAGTGAGACGACAGACACTCTCGGTATGGCGACATTGACTTATGATAGCGCTATCGATAGTAGATCGCAGGTATTTGGCAGCATTTCGTTAGGCAGATTCGAATACATAGGGGACTATATCTATGACTATCCGCCGCTCACCGTGAACAGAGATGAATCCCTCGGCGAATGGTGGAATGCCGAGCTCCGCTACCAGAGCACCCATTTCGACAACCATCGCATCATACTTGGCACAGAGCTGCAGAATAACGGAACACAGCAGCAGGCAAACTATGATGTTGACCCGTTCGCCAGCTATCTCGATGACATGCGCTCTGGCGAGAGGTATGGTCTGTACCTGCAGGATGAGATAAAACTGTCGCAACAGCTCATCCTGAATGCAGGCATCCGATATGACAGAAACATCTATGGCACTAATACATCTAATATAAAAAAGAGTATCGCCAGTCCTCGGCTCGCCCTGATATATGCCATGCAGCCTGAAACCACACTAAAATTCATCTATGGTACTTCCTACCGCAACCCAAATGCTTATGAGCTGTTCTACCCGGAGACCCTGGGCTATCTGCCGAATACCGAACTGGAGCCTGAAGAAGTTGAGACGTTCGAAATAGGTATCGAACACTACCTGAATAATAATTTCAGGTTAGCTGCCTCATTTTATTCGAATAAGACGACAAACCTTATCGGCCTGTTCGAGGACCCTGGCACGGGCGATCTGTTTTTTAACAACCTTGACGACGTAACAGCACAGGGTACAGACCTGGAAGCCGAGTATATCGATGACAACGGCCTGCAATTACGCAGCAGTTACAGTTTCGTCGATACCGAAGACAAATCGACCGGTGTGCGTCTGACCAATTCGCCAGAACACATGTTCAAGTTCAACATGAGCGCTCCTGTATTCAGGCAGAACGCCGATGCCGGTATCGAGTTTCAGTACATGAGCTCGCGTACGACGCCTAACGGTGGCAGCACCGGCGGTTACAGCATAACCAACCTGACCCTGTCCAGCCAGAAGATATATGAGCGACTGGAGCTGTCTGCGAGCATATACAACCTGTTCGATAAACAGTATGCCGACCCTGTATCTGTCGAACATGTTCAGAGCAGCATCGTTCAGGATGGTCGAAATTTTAGAATCAAAGCTAGCTACACGTTTTAGAGCGCCGCTCAAGGTAATACCGTCTTGCATATGAAAACGATCAAAAACCTGCTACTGCTCTATGCCATTCTGGTGGCACAGATGCCTGTTGTCGCGGTCGCTGATAACGTTTCCGAATACACCATCAAGGCCGGTTTTATCTATAATTTTGCCAAGTTCACTCAATGGCCCGATAAGTCAGATGAGCTTAAGATCTGTATATTCGGTAAAGATCCATTTGGGAAAAATATCGATAAGATCGATGGCAAGATAAGCAACGGCCGAACCATCAGAGTGATACGCACCCAGAAAATAGATGAGGTGAGGAGCTGTCATATCGCTTTTTTGAACATCATCCCGCCTGAGCGATATCTTTTCGAGCGCGCCCTTAAAAAGATAGATGGTACACATGTACTGACGGTTTCTGATGCCAGGAATGTGACCGAGTTCGGCGTCATGATCGGTCTGAGCATCAATGATGACAAGATCGCTTTCGACGTAAACCATACCATGGCGCTGGCTTCAGATCTTGAGATAAGCGCAAAACTACTCCGGCTCGCCAGAGAGGTAAATTAGCTCATGCCTGTTGTGGCGATAAGAAAATTCCTCAGTAACCTGTCTATACAGAACAAGTTCCTTGTCATCAACCTGGCGGTCACCACCACGGCATTGTCATTCGCCGTGATCATGGCCGTGTTCGGCGAGTACCTCACAAAACGCGACTTCATCATGGAATCACTCAACGTCCAGGCGAAGATGGTGGCCAGCAATACTACCGCAGCCCTGGTGTTTAAAGACGAGAAAGGCGCTGAAGATATCCTGCAAGCTTTCATCTCCTCTCCACAGGTGCATATAGCAGCTATCTATGACGCCCAGGGAGGTGTACTTGCAAGTTACATCAGGCAAGGCATCAAAAATAACATCAGTGACCTGCATATGTCAGAGAATGATCATGATGATATAGAGACAGAGATACATCAACACAAAGACGACAGCTTGCTCAGCAACAAGATACATATCAACCAGGAGATCAGCTTCGAAGGTGACATCATTGGCAACCTGTTCATCGAAGCAGACATCTCAGGCATGTACAGCAATATCATCAATTATCTTATCTATACCACTATCGTAGCATTGATCGGCCTTAGCCTGGCTTCACTGCTGCTGCTGAAACTGCGAAAGAGCATCACCGCTCCGCTGCAGAACCTGTCAGGCCTGATGGACACCGTCATCCAGAAAAATGATTATAGCGTCCGAGTCGAGCACACCACAGATGATGAGATCGGCATCCTCTCACGCGGCTTCAATGAGATGCTGTCACACATCCAGGTGAATGACGAGAAGCTTGCCCATGAACTCTCAGAACGATACCGGGCTGAAGAGCACCTGGATAAACTGGCCTACTACGATGTCATCACTGACTTACCCAATCGCCATTTTTTTCATGAGCACCTGGAACGCACCGTCGAGCATGCGATTACCACGAAACAGGTGATGGCGCTGCTATTCCTCGACCTGGACAACTTCAAGATCGTCAACGACACACTCGGGCATAAAACCGGTGACATGCTGTTAAAACAGGCTTCATCGAGGCTGTCCAATGTACTCCGCAAGAATGACTATATCTGCCGTATTGGTGGCGATGAGTTCGCCATCATCGTAGAGAATATAAACCATGTAGATGATATCTCCATCGTCTCAGAGAAGTGTATCGATGCACTATCAAACCCTTTTGTTTTCGAAGGCAATAATTTTTTCATCGGCGTAAGCATCGGTATAAGTATCTGCCCGGAAGACGCGACCGTATCAAATGACCTCCTGGTCAACGCTGATATGGCGATGTATGAAGCAAAACTGCGCGGCAAGAATAACTACCAGTATTTCAACAAAAAGATGAATGACGAGCACAGCCGAAAGTTTCAGTTAGAGAGCGATCTGCGCCATGCCATAGATAAAGGGCAGTTGGAGCTGTATTACCAGCCACAGGTCGACTCTCATGACGAAACACTGTGCGGCATCGAAGCCCTGATGCGCTGGCACCACCCTGAAAAAGGTATGATCTCACCAGGCGAGTTCATACCGATCGCGGAGGAGACGGGGCTGATCCCGTCTTTAGGTCAATGGCTGATCAATACTGCCTGTGAAGATTGTAACCGGCTGGTAAAAGCCGGCATAACAGACGTCAGTATCGCTATCAATATCTCGGGCATCCAGATTCGAGATAATGCCTTCATCGATACCGTTCGCAATGCCTTAGACACTTTCAAGACACAGGCTGGGCTGCTCGAATTTGAACTAACAGAAAGCATACTCATGGATGACAGCTCCCTGGTTATAGACAAGGTCAATAAGCTTAGAGCTATGGGCATACTTGTTGCTATCGATGATTTCGGCACCGGCTTCTCCTCGATGAGCTACCTGAAAAGTTTCCCAATCAATAAGCTTAAAATCGACAGAAGCTTTATCTCAGGATTACCACAGAGCAGTGAAGATACATCGATCACCCGGGCGATTATTGCCATGGCACATGGCATGAACATCGGGGTCGTCGCTGAGGGAGTCGAGCACGCTGACCAGATTGATTTCCTGTGCGAACACGATTGCGATGTTTTTCAGGGCTATTATTATGCTAAGCCGATGCCTCTCGCTGAGCTACTTAAACTCTATGAGCAGAGACGAAGAGCTGATGGTCATTTCCACCTCGCCAGAGTAAATATCTAAATCCTGTTATTAACCCGAAGACAGCAACACAGGGTGTGTCAGGATAGCTGCCAAAGTATCAGAAGATGCTGTCAATTATGCAGGATAATGGTTTTTTCACCTCTAGCAAACACTCAGATATCAGTTATATGTTATTAATATTTAAATATTAATGCACTTTAACAGTATATTAATATTTTCTTATATTTTTCTAATTGATTATATACAAGTCATTAATTTAACTTATGAAATCATCTTTCATATTTAAAGTTTTTATGATGTTTCTTAGCCTTTGTTGATAATTATCAAGTAATATTTAATATCTATTAATTAGTATAGTATTGCGGGTGAAGTAATAAATTAAATTATGGAGGCTGGAGAAATGTTACAAAATGTGAATTTAGAGTATAACAACGATGGTTACCTGGCTAATTTTGATGCTTGGAGCAAAGAATTTGCTATAGATATGGCAGCAGAGCATGGACTGGAGTTAACGGATTGTCATTGGCTCGTTATTGACTTTTTAAGAGACTATCAGGCCGAATATGATATGGCCCCTGACCCAAGAGTCATCATTAAAAAGCTTAGCAAAGAAATCAATCCTACGGCACCATGCACTAGACAACACCTGGAAGGCCTGTTTGGTAAAGGTGGATGCAAACTGGCGTGTAAGATAGCCGGGTTACCGAACTGCCACTGTAGAGGTGCGTAAACCAACTTTATAGAAGGCTCACAGCGAAATGTGAGCCTTTTATTCTCCTGCCATATAAAAGCAGCAGTCTGTATGCTGACTTTCGGTAGGTAGATTTCCTGCCTTTGCTGATAGCGCGCCTTAACCTGATTACACCTCATAAGTCGTCGAAGCAACTTTGCCGCCATGGCCGGTCCAGTCTGTGTGGAAGAACTCGCCTCGCGCTGCATCCAGACGCTCGTATGTATGCGCACCGAAGTAGTCGCGCTGTGCCTGTAACAGGTTCGCCGGCAGGCGCTCACTGCGGTAGCCATCGAAATAGGATAATGCCGATGAAAATGCCGGTGCCGGAATACCGTTCTCTACCGCCAGCACCACGGCTTTTCGCCAGCCCGCTTCTGCAGATTTAAGCGCTTCGCTGAAGAAGGAGTCCAGCGCCAGGTTTTCCAGCCCAGGGTCCTTCTCATAGGCATCTTTTATATTGCCGAGGAAGGTGCTGCGTATGATACAGCCACCGCGCCACATCAGTGCGATCTCACCGTAATTCAGATCCCAGGCCATCTCCTTAGCAGCTTCTCGCATCAGCATAAAGCCCTGTGCATAGGAGATGATCTTGGATGCATACAGCGCATCACGAAGCGCCTCTATGATCTCATCACGGCTGCCGCTGAAAGAGATATCAGGTCGTGGGCCAAGTATTGCAGAAGCACGAACACGCTCATCTTTTAGTGATGACAGCACTCGTGCAAACACCGATTCGCCGATCAGCGTCAGCGGTACACCGAGATCGAGCGCGCTGATACCGGTCCATTTGCCGGTACCTTTCTGGCCGGCTGTATCGAGTATCTTATCGACCAGCGGTTCGCCGTCTTCATCTTTCATGGCGAGGATATCTTTGGTGATATCGATCAGGTATGAGTCGAGGACGCCGCTATTCCACTCTTTGAATACTTCATGCATCTCATCACAGCTCATGCCGAGCGCATTCTCCATCAATGAATAGGCTTCGCAGATGAGCTGCATATCGCCATATTCGATACCGTTATGCACCATCTTCACGAAATGCCCGGCACCATCCTGCCCTACCCACTGGCAGCACGGTTCGCCATCAACTTTTGCTGATACCGCCTGGAAGATATCTTTTACCAGCGGCCAGGCATCAGCATCACCGCCGGGCATGATGGATGGCCCATGACGCGCACCTTCTTCACCACCGGAAACCCCGGTTCCGATAAAACGCAGGCCTTTCTCCCTCAGGTAGGTGGTACGTCGCGTCGAATCAGGATAATGAGAATTGCCGCCATCGATAATAACATCGCCCGGCTCCAGTAATGGCAGCAGCATATCGATGAAACGGTCGACGACCTCACCCGCCTTTACCATCAGCATGACTTTACGTGGTGTAGCCAGTGATGCCACAAGTTCTTCCATGCTGTGCGTACCAATAATGCTTGTACCTTTTGCCGGGCCCTCGATGAATTCGTCGACCTTGCTGGTGGTGCGGTTGAATACAGCCACGCGATAGCCGTGGTCTGCCATATTCAGCACAAGGTTTTGCCCCATTACTGCAAGTCCGATAAGCCCGATATCTGCCTTTTCCATAGTTCAGTTTCTCTTGGTGATGGTTTTCAGGAATCTTTTCCTCTGTATATTACATTCAAGCAAAGATTAAGCCACATGTTAATTAGCTATATTTTTTAACAGCGAAAGCAGCAGAAGCTGTTATGATGCAAAGCTGGCACGACAATTGAACTGTTTAAACAAAGTACATTTAATGCCTGAAGAATGAATGATTTTCGCACTAAACAGGGTCACTGTGACTGATCGTGGTGCATTTTCTGTACTATTTAATACAGTCTGTTATGAAATTGACCGCAGCGGCAACGGGTGAATTGATTCAGGTCAATAACATCTTTGCAATCATCTATAAGATTTAGCTGCAAACAGTACAAAAATTCGCTTAATACGGACTTCTTATATTATCGGGGATAGACGAGCTAATAATGCCGGGTACCAAGAACATTCCATTACAGTTCATCAACCTCTGGTTGACGCTGCTGCTCATCTGGCTGATAGCCAATGGCTCGCTAGCTTCAGATACCGTGATAACAGGTGTCGTAGTCAGCGCTGTTATCGCGCTGGCATTTTCCACCTTCGCCAGGGTGTACCGTGTGATCCGCTGGTCACCGACCGTTATCTATCATTACCTGGTGTACCTCGCTGTATTCTTCATCGAACTGATAAAGGCTAATCTTAACGTCATGCGTCTGGTGTTCTCACCACGCATCGATATCAGGCCGGGAATCGTCGAGATCAAGACCGAGCTTAAATCACCTATGGGCCGCTTGGCTCTGGCCAACAGTATTACCTTGACACCGGGCACGCTGGTCGTTGATATCAAAGATGACTCGCTGTTCATCCACTGGATAAACATAGCTGCGACTGACCCGGTTGCCGCAACCGAGGCCATCTCCGCTCGTTTCGAAAAAATCCTCAAGGTGATATATGGATAACCTGGGAATGAGCAGCGATGACTGATTTTGGAATGACAGAAATAACCATAATCATCTCTTCCGTGCTGATATTTTTCAGCATCGTGTTCGGTATCGTTCGCCTGGTGATCGGCCCCGATACCGTTGACCGGGTGGTTGCGATCGACCTGTTGACCATCGTTACGATCGCGTTGATAGCACTGCTGGCACACCAGGCTGAGCGCTTCATCTACCTCGATGTCGCGCTGGTTTACGGTTTGCTCAGTTTTCTCGGAGTACTCGCTGTCGCCCGTTACCTGGAAAAAGGAATCTGATCTGCTCATGTCATCACTCGTCATCACATTACTTACTGTCGTGCTTTGCGCAGGCATCCTCATCAGTGGACTGCTCGCCGTGATGCTGAATAATATGGTCAGCGCAGTGGTCAGTGCCGGTCTCGCCAGCCTGTTCGCATCCGTGGTCTATGTCGTGCTGGCGGCACCTGATGTGGCGATGACCGAGGCGTCTATCGGTTCTGGTCTCACCACCATGATTTTTCTCTACGCCATCCGCAAGACGCAAAAGCTTGAAAGCGAGGATGACGAATGACCCATCTTCTCAGCGAAATCATCGGCAACCTTTTTCTCATCATCGGCTCTCTGTTCCTGTTCTCGGCCGGGCTCGGTGTATTGCGTATGCCAGATACCTATAACCGAATCCAGACCGGTACCAAAGCGACGACGCTGGGAACTATCATGGTCCTTATCGGACTGGCTTTTCTACACCCGGCCTGGACCTTGAAACTGATCATCCTGATATTCTTCGTCATGCTGACCAATCCGGTGTCCTCACATGCACTGGCACGCGCAGCACACTCTATCGGCATTTTTGAAACCGAAACTACGGTCATCGATCAGCTTGGCAGAGCCGAGGAGAATGAAACCGATAAGGATACGGCAGAAGAAAGCAACGGGGTACCGGCAAAATGATCAAACGGATCTTCATTTTTGCAATGCTGGCTCTTATGGCGATGATCTTTTTCAACCTCGTCGCCAACTATACCGAGAACACGACGCTGTCCAAGCTCGGCCACTACTATGCTGACAAAGGTCCGCAGGAACTGGGTGCGCCCAACCTGGTCACCGCGGTCGTCGTCACCTACCGTGGTCTGGATACACTGGGTGAGGTGACCGTACTATTCATCTCAGCTGCCGGTGTCGGCTTGCTGCTACGCCGCACCCGACGCAACCAGGATGATGACAAAGGCCTGGAACAGGGAGACCGTGCAGAAGAGACAGCGGGCGTACACAAACCCGCCAGCGAGATCGTCGAAACAGCGACCGAACTGCTGCTGCCGATGGTAGTCCTGTTCGGTGTATACGTATTCATGAACGGCCACCTGTCACCCGGCGGTGGTTTTCAGGGCGGTGCGATCATCGCTTCCGGCACCATGTTCCTGCTGCTCGCACTGCCTGAATCACATATCAGTCGCCTGATGATCGCCATCACCGAATCCATGTCCGGTTTCAGCTATGTCGTCGTCGGCGTACTCGGTGTCTTTCTCGCGGGCGGTTTCCTCGACAACCGTATCATGGACCTCGGCACTTACGGCAGCCTGTTCAGTGCCGGAGCGATACCATTGATCTACCTCTTCGTCGGCCTCAAGGTAGGATTTGAACTCAGTGCGGTACTCGACCGTTTCCGCAAGGAGGACACCGGCCCGGTATGAACATGCTCACTGACATCCCGATATCACTCATCGTGCTGTGCAGCGGCCTTGGCCTGATTTTGATCGGCATGTGGGGCATGCTGACGCAGCGCAACATAATCCGTATGATCATCGGTTTTTCATTGATGGATACCGGCATCCACATGGTCATGGTCTCTATCGGCTATGTCACCGGCGGTACAGCTCCGATCATCAATGATGCGGTGCCGATCGCCGATGCCGTTAACAGGGTTGTCGACCCGGTGCCTTCCGCGCTGGTACTCACCGCAATCGTCATCGGTCTCGGTGTAACCGCAGTCATGCTAGCGTTTGCGGTGCGTATATTTAAAGCACGTAACACGCTGAATATCGATGAGTGCACGGAGTCGAAATGGTAACAGCGACCATAACAGACCTACTGCTGCATCCTTTAGGCATCTATGTACTGGCACTGGGTGCAGGCTTCCTGATCCCATTATTCGACCGGGCACATCGCGGTTCTGCAATCCTGGTGTTCCTGCTGGCCCTGGCCTGTATGGTAGGGATCGCCGGCTTCAACCTGTTTGGAATCATCAATGGTGCAACTGCTATCGATATCGAGACCGCGGGCATCAAGCCGCCGTTTTCTATCAACTTGCGCTTCGGCCTGCTCGAAGGCGGTATCGTACTCGCGGTCAATACCGCAGCTCTGCTGGGTGCATGGCATTACCTGCCTCGATTAAAAGAACACGCTTCTGCCCTGCTGCTCTACCTGATACTGGTGATGGGCATCAATGGCATGGTGATGACCCGCGACCTGTTCAACCTGTTTATCTTTATCGAGATCACTTCGATAGCAACCTATGCGCTGATCGGCATGGAGCGTTCCGGCAGTGTACTGGCCGCAGGTTTCAAATACATCGTCGCGACCTCGATCGCATCCGCATTCTTCCTGCTCGGCACCATATTCATCTACTACCAGACAGGTACATTAAACATCGATGACATCATCGCCAACCAGGAACTGATCAGCGGTCCGATCGGCTTTATCGCAACACTTTTCGTGCTCACCGGCCTGCTCATCGAGCTTAAACCTTACCCTGCCAATGGCTGGGGGCTTGATGTCTACGAAACGGCGTCTACGGGTATCGCCTCGCTGATCTCGGTCGGCGTTTCGGCAGGCATGTTCTTTGCCGTCTATAAACTGTTACCTCTGGCGGGTGATTTCCTGCATAGCATCGCGTTCATCGGCGGCCTCACTTTCCTGTTTTCCAACATCATCGGTCTGAAACAGGACAATACAAAGCGCCTGCTGGGTTATTCATCCATTGGCCAGATTGGGCTGCTGACACTGGCGATGGCATTACTGGCACAACTCGATTCACAAGTAGACATACAGTCCCAGATGTATCTCATCGTCGGTGGCCTTTTTGTTAATCACCTGTTCGCCAAGGCCGGGCTGTTCTGGCTGGCAGGACTGGTCAAAAGCAGCAGTATCCGTGGCTGGTCGGTTATCAGCAAGCGCCGTGGCATGTTATTGCTGCTCGGCATCATGATGACAGCACTTGTCGGCTTGCCGCCATTTCCCGGTTTCTGGGCGAAATGGGAGCTGGTAATGCTGCTTGCCAGCAACGATATGTTTGGCTGGATCAGCCTTATCCTGCTCGGTTCATTACTGGAGGCAGCTTACCTGTTCCGCTGGTTCAGCTATGCACAGCAATCAGTAGCTGATGATGAGCAGGCCGAGATACCCGTTAGTTTCTGGCAGCCGCTACCGGTCGCCATCGCAGTACTTTTATTGTTTGCCACCAGTTACGTCATGGCAGCAGTCATGCAGGTCGCCAGTCCCGAATTATATCTGCCGCTGGTCGCCGGCTTTGCACTCTGGCTGATCGATGGTGTGCACGGTCGCTACAAGAACCTGCCGATGCTGGTTGCGGTAGCAATCGGCGGCTATCTGCTGACAAAAGACCTCGACGGCATCAACAGTCTGTTCAGTTACCTTCTGATCGGCGGCGGACTGCTGGTCAGTATCGCGGCGCTGTACCGCAAAGATGACCGTAAAGGTTTCTACCCGCTGCTCGCCGTACTGCTACTGTCACTGGCGACCCTGCTGCGTGCGCAATCTTCGCTGGAATTTTTCTTCAGCTGGGAACTGATGACACTGAGCTCTTATCTACTGATTACACTCGGGCGTGATGGTGCGAAACCAGCACTGAGCTACCTGCTGTTCTCACTCGGTTCAGCCTATCTCATCTTCGCAGGCTTTGCCGTCGCATACGGTGCGACCGGCAGCCTGCTGCTATCCAGCCTTGGTAATAGCGGTGAGTCGATGACCATGATATTCAGCCTGCTGGCCGCTGGTTTCATCATCAAGATGGGCGGCTTCGGTTTTCACATCTGGTTGCCCGATGCCTATGCTGAAGCGGATGATGACTTTACCGCGCTGCTTTCTTCAGTGGTCAGCAAGGCTGGCGTCTTCGGCCTGGTCATCATCGCCGCCCAGCTCGGTGTACGTTCTGATATCGGCCTCGATCCGGCCTATGTGCTCGGCTGGATAGGCATCCTCACCGCCACCTTCGGTGCACTGATGGCCGTGTTCCAGGAAGATCTGAAACGCCTGCTCGCCTACTCCAGCATGGGACAGCTGGGTTATATCGTCACCGGCGTCGCACTGATGAGCCACCTCGGCTGGGTCTCTGCGATGTATATGACGGTCAACCACTTCCTGTTCAAAGGTATCTTGCTGCTATCGGCCGCTGGCATCATCCTGCGCACCAACCAGCGCCTGATGTATAAGATGGGCGGCCTGATCAAGAACATGCCTTTCACTTTCACCTTTACCATGATCGCGATCATCGCCATGTCCGGGGTACCACCACTGACCGGTTATGGCGGTAAGTGGATGATGTTCAACGCGCTGATGGACAAGGGCTGGTACTGGATCGCGGCACTGGCGTTCTTCTCCAGCGCGATCGCATTCCTCTATATGTTCCGCCTGTTGCAGACGGTATTCCTCGGTCAGCGCAAACTCGAACATCACGAGTTACGCGAGGCCCCGGCCATCCTGCTAATCCCGCAGGGTGTGATGATCGCCTGCATCATGGTGGTCTCGGCCTATCCGAAACTGCTGCTTGATCCGCTGTCAGCCGCCATCGATCCGTGGATCGCTAATACCCTGGTGTGGGAAGGTACCGCCATGGTGACAAACTTCGGCTACTGGAATGCACCGATGATCATGGGCGTGGTCGGCGGTGTCTGGATGGTGCCGCTGATACTGCTGCTGCTGATCTCACTGACCTTGAAGATCCAGAAAGTCGAACAGTTCAATATCGTGTTCGCGGCTGAACGTCCACGCCGTCCTGAAGAAACGCATTATGCCTATAACTTTTTTGCGCATTACGACCGCGCTATCGGCTTCCTGGTCAGACCGAGGGCGACCGCATTCTGGAACACTATAGTCGAATGGAGCCACACGACGGCTTCTTCACTGCGCATTTTCTATAACGGTAACGGTCAAACCTATGCACTATTCGTTGTCATGTATTTTGTTGCCATGTTCCTGTTAAATGGAGGACTCGCGCTGTGATCTTCGATAGCATGAACGAATGGCTGTCCAAAGCCGGCTATTTTTCTCTTACTTTATTGATAGTAACCATCTACGGGCTTTTCGTCGGGGCATTGATCGAGCGTATCATCGCCAAGGTCCAGGGCCGTATCGGCATCCCCTACTCACAGCCGTTCATTAATATTCTGAAGAACTTCTTCAAACGTACCGCTATCAGCCACGGCATCATGTTCTACCTCGGCCCGGTTTTTCGTATCGCCGGCGGCATAGGTACACTGGCTTTCATACCGGTTATCTACGGCAATGAGATGTTCTCCAATTTCAGCACCGCCGGTGACCTGTTCCTGGTGATCTATTTCATGTTTTTCGGCCAGCTGGGTATGGCGCTGGGCGCCGGTGAAAGCGGACACCCCTATAGCGCCATCGGTATCGCCCGCGGCCTGTCGCAGATGACCGCCTATGAAGTACCGTTTGCACTGGCGGTAATCTCCATCGTCATCCAGTACGACACTCTGTCGCTCACCGAGATCGTCGCTGCCCAGCAAGGTGGCTGGCAGAACTGGACAGTGATCACCAACTGGGTGGCCACGCTGGCCGCGATGCTGGCATTACTCGGCATGACTGGCTATTCACCGTTTGATATTTTCCTGGCGCCGCAGGAGATCCCTATCGGTCCACCGACAGAATTCCACAGCGCCTATCTATCACTACTGCAGACCAACCGTGCGCTGTTCGGTGCTACCAAGCTGATACTGTTTATGAACTTGTTCTTCGGCGGAGCCACCGGCTGGGGCGAACTGATGATAAAAACCTTCCTGATCTATATGGTCGCGATCATCGTCGGTGTTGCCTTCCCGCGCTTCAGGGTCGATCAGGCGATTCGCTTCTTCTTTAAAATCCCGACCCTTATCGGGGTGATGTCGATAATATACGCACAGATGCTGCTGACTGCTTAACGAGGACTGAATATGAAAAATAGTCTCAACACTGATGACACACTGGAAAATTCTGGTCTAACGGAAGAGGAACAGTTGCTGTTCAGTAATGCTCGCCCAAGAGCCTATGAACCTTACCCTATTAAAGCGGTAGAAGATTTTGCGAACTGGGCAAGAGCCAATTCCTTATGGATCCTTGCCTTCGGTACCGGCTGCGGCGCCATCGAACTGCGACCACTGATGACGGCCCGCTTCGATGCCAACCGTTTCGGCGTTGCCGGACGGCCGACCCCGAGACAGTCATCGGTATTCATTATCGGCGGCTATGCCTCGGTAAAAACCCTGAAGCGCATCATCCGTAGCTATGAACAGATGCAGGGACCCAAGTTCGTCATCTGCCTCGGCATCTGCCCGATCAATGGCGGCATGTATTTCGACAGCTACAACACCATCAACCAGTTCGACCAGTATATCCCGGTCGATCTTTACGCAACTGGTTGTATGCCTCGCCCGGAAGCACTGGTTGCAAGCATCATGGCATTGCAGAAGAAGATCAAGGCGGGTGAATGTGATGGCGCCAACCGTTATGTAGAAAACTTTGACTGGTACAAGGCCAACCAGAAGAAGGTCATCAAGAACTGGGATATGCCCGACTATAACTGGTAACAGAATTTGGCTGCTAATGGGCAACAGGTAATCGATAAGTGAAACTATGAATGATTTGATGGAAAGACTGCAGCGTGACTTTGGTGTCGATGACATCACCGTGCGCAAACCTGCGCTGACGACGTTCAGGGTCAAAAAAGACAGCGCCGAGACACTGATCCGTGAACTGCGCGACCGTGAAGGTTACACGCACCTCAATTTCATGACCTGCATCGACTATATCGAAGACGGCATCTTCACCCTGGTCTACATGCTGCACAACTACGATAAAAAACTCTCGCTGGGCGTACATGTCGATATCAGCCGCGAGAATGAAGACATGGTCTCCATCCATACGCTGTGGGCACAGGCATGGACCTACCAGCGTGAACTGCGTGAGATGTACGGCATCAATTTCCCCGGCAGTCCGCGTCTCGAGGAAGACTTCTGCCTGGAAGGCTGGGACGATATACCGCCGATGCGCCGCGAGTTCGATACCAAGGAATTCAGCGAGCAACGTTTCGGCCACCGTGAAGGCCGGCACAGCGAAGAGCCGCGTGACCACATGAAAGTAGAGCTGTATCCAAACCGCGGGGGGGACGAGAAATGAAACTGCCATTTGGCCGTACCACCAGCAGCCCCATTTCAACAGGTCACTCCGCCTCGCTGGATTTTGCCCAGCCCGAACCTGTCGACCTGGCTTCAGGAAAATACGTCAAACTGTGGCAGGGACCGCAGCACCCGGGCATCACCGGCAACATGTCACTGGAGCTGACGCTCGACGGCGACACCATCATCGACTGCAAGACCCATGTCGGCTACCTGCACCGCGGTTTCGAAAAACTGATGGAACGCCGCAGCTTCATCCAGAACTTTACCGTGGTGTGCCGTATCGCGGTACCCGAACCGACATTCAACGAATATCTGTACTCGCATGCGGTAGAAGAAATCAGCGGTATCGAGATACCAGAGCGTGCCACCTGGCTGCGCACCATGAACCTCGAGATGATGCGCCTCGCCAGTTTCCTGATGTGGATCGGCGGCCAGGGCGGCGCCTTCGGCCAGTACACCGTCGCTAACTGGACACTGGCCTATCGCGACTACGTACTCGACCTGTTCGAAGAAATGACCGGTGCCCGCATCTACCACATGTACATAGTACCCGGCGGCGTACGTGCCGGCCTGCCCGATGGTTTCGAGGGTCGTGCCCGAGAGATCATGGACGGTGCTGAGAAACTGCTCGATCAGATCGAACGTGTGATGTTTAACAATACCGTTTTCAAAGCACGCTCGAAAGGCCTCGCCATTATCCCGCCTGAAATGATCGATCCCTACGGTATCGTCGGCCCTAACGCACGCGCCTGTGGCGTCAAACGCGACCTGCGTAAAGATGAACCTTATCTGGCCTACGATCAACTGGACTTCGATATCGTCACCGGTACAGATTCAGATGCTTATGAACGTGCCTACCTGCGTCTACAGGAAACAAGGCAATGCATCAGCCTGATTCGCCAGTGCCTAGACCGTATGCCGATGGATGGCGCCTTCCAGGCCGATATGCCCAATGTATTACACTGGAAAGTACCTGCCGGTGAAACTTATGTCAAAGCCGAGTGTACCCGTGGTGAATATGGTTACTATATGGTCACCGATGGTTCGGAACTCGTACGTCGTGTGCATGTACGCGGACCGAGTTATACGCATGCCATCGCCGTGATGGAGCGCCTCGCAGTCGGCAACAATATCGCTGATATCGCAGGCATGATGGTATCGCTGCATACTTACCCGCCAGAGATCGAGAGGTAGACGGAGAAAATATCATGAACCTGAAAGACCTGCTCTCACCTTTCTTCGTCTGGCAGCGTGCCTTCGAAAAACCATACACCTCGATAAGGCCAACGATCGATCGTCCTGGCGCACCGGCTTACCGCGGTTTTCATATCAACATCGCCGATACCTGCGTCGGCTGCGGCAGCTGTCACGAGATCTGCCAGAACCACGCCATCGACATGGTGGCGGTCGAAGAATACCTGGGTCGTGAAGGCGACAGCGGACTGCGCCCGCGTTTTGATTATGGCCGCTGCTGCTGGTGTGGATTATGTGTCGACATCTGTACCGCTGCCTCACTGCGCATGAGCAACGAATACGCCTGGATCAGTGAAGACCCGACCGTATTTCATTTCACCGCCGGCGTTGATGATAAACCCTGGCAGGACAATGAAAATGGTTATCGCCGTGCTGAAGGTTATCACCTGTATCCGCCCAAACGCATCGAGATGGAGATGCTGCCTGCTAATGAAAGCGTGAGCTCATTCGAAGAAGTCGTCAAAGGCTACAGCGAAGAACAGGCCAAAAAGGAAGCCGACCGCTGTGTCGAATGCGGCATCTGTGTCGCTACCTGTCCGGCACATATGGATGTACCGGATTATATTCACAGCATCCGTGACGGCAACTACGAAAAAGGCCTGCAGCTGATGTACCGCACCAACCCCTTCCCGGCGACCTGCGGGCGGATCTGTACTCGCCGCTGCGAATCGGTATGCCCGGTCGGCATACTCGGTGAGCCGGTCGCCATTCGCTGGCTGAAACGTCTCATCGTCGACCAGGTGGACGCCAGTGACTACCAGCGTATCCTCGCTGACACGATAACGGAAAACGGTAAAAAGATCGCTGTCATCGGTGCCGGTCCCGGCGGCATGAGTGCCGCCTACTACCTGCGTAAGAAAGGTTATGCTGTCACCGTATTCGAAGCACAGGAATCTGCCGGCGGCATGTTGCGCTATGGCGTACCGAGTTATCGCCTGCCCGATAACGACCTGGACAAGGATATCGACTATATCGTCTCACTTGGTGTCGAAATCAAATACAATACCGCTATCGGCAAGGATATAAAATTTGAACAGCTGCTGGAGAACTATGATGCGGTATTCATGTCTACTGGTCTATCGGTGCCATCGAGTATGCGCATTCACGGTGAAGACCATCCACGCGTCTTATCCGGTCTGCAGGTACTCGCTGATGTCGCTAATGGCCGTGACCCGGGCATAGGTAAAAAAGTAGCCGTCATCGGCGGTGGTAACGTCGCCATGGATGCCGCACGTGTATCACGTCGTTTCGATGCAGAAGTCACTATACTGTATCGCCGCCGCATCAGTGAGATGCCGGCCGATGAAGAAGAGATCCATGAATCACAGGAAGAAGGCTGCCGCATCGTACAGCAGGCGATACCGGTCGAGATAGTGAGTGCGGACAGCGAGCAACAGGTCGCTATCCGCTGGGGAGAAGCCGAGATGGTCGATGACCCCAAAGGCGGCAGACCGCGGCCGGTGCTGCAGGAAGATCGTATGCACACGGATACATATGACAGCATAATATCAGCGATCGGTCAGGGCAGTAATCTCGATTACATCTCAAAAGAGATGCATGAGGAATTTGCCATCGAATGGGGGAAATTTACCCCGGGCGAATACCAGCACACGACGCTGGAAAAGGTGTTTGTCGGCGGTGATTTTGCCAACAGCACGGCTGATGCGATCAGCGCCATCGAAGATGGCCACCATGCGGCACGCGGTATCGACCGTTATCTGAATCCCGCGGCATATGAAGAGAAATAGCAACAGATTGATTGAGCACAGGTGAAGTACTATGAATACCGTTGATGAAATACTGGACTACGCGATAGATCAGGAACAACAGGCAGCTGATTTTTACGAAGACGTTGCACAACGCGCCGAGACAGCCGGCATGAAAAAGATACTGCTGGATTTTTCTAAAGAAGAAAAACGCCATAAGAAAATCCTGATCGACGTCAAGGCCGGCGAGCACGAACTCTCACCCGAGCAGGAAGTACTGGACCTGAAGATCTCGGACTATCTGGTGGAAGTCGAGGCAAGCGATAACATCACCTACCAGGACGCACTGATCATCGCCATGAAAAAAGAACGTGCTGCCCATAAGCTCTACTCTGACATGGCCGCTAAAGTACCGGAAAGCCACCTCAAAGAAGTGTTAGAAGGCCTTGCCAAAGAGGAAGCAAAACACAAGCTATTCTTCGAAACAGAATATGATGAGCGTGTGCTGATGGACAACTGAGTAGCAGTGAGAGTAGTTAATAGTGAATAACTAATTGTAAAAACTGCTTGTCATCTCGAGCAGAAGCAGAGGGCCTCCCCTCCAGCATATAAAATCTGTCCCTTTGCTCGAGATGACAGTGAAATAGTTTGCCTTAAATACCAACATCTACAACAGTTCAAACATATCTAATCAGCTAATATAGCCTTAACGATTACCATTTGCGATAGAGATAATGATGGAAATTAAAACCGTTAGTACCACTCCTTTTGATGATCAGCGACCCGGCACATCCGGACTACGCAAGAAAGTAAAAGTATTCCAGCAGCCAAACTACCTGGAGAATTTCGTCCAGTCGATCTTCGATGCGCTCGACGGTTTCCAGGGCCAGGCCCTGGTCGTAGGGGGTGATGGCCGTTTCTATAACCGCGAAGCGATACAGGTCATCGTGAAGATGGCTGCAGCCAATGGTTTTGGTAAGGTCATCGTCGGCCGCGGCGCCCTGCTATCGACACCGGCTGCATCCTGCGTCATCCGTAAATACGGTACTTTTGGCGGCATCATCCTCTCGGCCAGCCATAACCCGGGCGGACCTGATGCTGACTTCGGTATCAAGTACAATGCCTCTAATGGTGGCCCTGCCGCGGAAAACATCACCGAAGCTATCTACAGTCTAAGCCTCGATATCAACGAATACCGTATCGCAGACACCGCTGATATCGACCTCGAAACTATCGCTGAACAGAAAGTTGGCGATATGCTTGTCGAGGTCATCGATCCGGTATCTGATTACGCCGATATGATGCAGCAGCTGTTTGATTTTGATGCCATGCGCAACCTGCTTGGCTCGGGATCATTCACCATGTCTTTCGATGCGATGAATGCGATAACCGGTCCTTATGCCCGCGAGATCCTTGAGAACCGCCTCGGTGCGCCAGCAGGAACGGTATTACGCGGCGAGCCACTGGAAGATTTTGGCGGTGCCCACCCTGATCCTAACCTGGTGCATGCCAAACAGCTGGTAGAGATGATGACGGGTGACGATGCCCCCGACTTCGGTGCGGCCTCTGATGGTGACGGCGACCGCAATATGATCCTGGGGCGCGACTTCTATGTCACTCCGAGTGACAGCCTGGCGATACTCGCCGCCAATGCCAGGCTGGTACCCGGTTATGAGCAGGGACTTGCCGGTGTTGCCCGCTCGATGCCGACCAGCCAGGCCGTCGACCGTGTCGCGGAGGCACTCGATATCGACTGTTATGAGACACCGACCGGCTGGAAATTTTTTGGCAACCTGCTCGATGCCGGCAAGATAACGCTTTGCGGTGAAGAGTCTTTCGGCACCGGCTCTGACCACGTCCGTGAAAAAGACGGCCTCTGGGCTGTATTGTTCTGGCTGAATGTGCTCGCCGTTCGCAAGCAAGCTGTCGCCGATATCGTCACAGACCACTGGCAGAAATATGGCCGTGACGTCTATACCCGCCATGATTACGAAGGCGTGCCCGCAGCGGGTGCGAACGAGCTAATGCAGGGCCTGCGCGATGCTATCGGGCAACTAAAGGGCCAGGACTTCGCTGCATATAAAGTCGAGCATAGTGACGACTTCAGCTATACCGATAGTGTCGACAACAGTGTCAGCAGTAACCAGGGAATCCGCATACTGTTCACCAATGGTGCCCGTATCGTCTATCGTCTGTCCGGCACCGGCACTGAAGGGGCCACCCTGCGAGTCTATATCGAACAGCCTGAAAAAGATCCGAAAAGGCTCGAAGATGATCCGCAGGAGATGCTGTCCGAGTTGATCAACCTGTCCAGGAGCATCGCCAGGATAGAGCATCATACCGGTCGTATAGCGCCCGATGTGATCACCTGATAAAGCAACCATAGAAGCAAGTCGAAACATAATTTGATGCTGATCAAGGCAGTATCCTGCTAACTGATGTTAACTGATACGATGTTAAACAGAGAGAGTCTCATATGCCGATTTCACATCACCCGCTGATAGAAGAGTTTGCCGAATACAAAGACGCTATCCATGATCTCAAGATGAATAATTCACATTTTCGTCGCCTTGCCAATGAATATGAAGGTATCGACAAGTCAATCTTTCGCGCCGAGCAAGGTATCGAAGTCGTCAATGATGATTACCTCGATAGCATAAAAAAAGAACGCCTGCACCTCAAAGACCTTATCTACAGCATGTTGAGGAAATAGAACATGACATCATACCAAGCAATAGCCCAGCAACTCGAAACGCTCCGCGAAGAGCTGACTCAAAGGATCGATGCTATAGAAAAGGATGTCCATCACAAAAGTGAACCTGTCGAAAAAGACTTCGCCGAACAGGTAACACAACGTGAAAATGACGATGTATTATCAGCGATCGATAACGAAGCTCAACATACCGTGCAGTTGATCGATGCCGCCCTCGTCCGTATCAAGAATGGCGACTACGGCATATGTACAAAATGCGGAGAAAAGATTCCGGAAAAAAGGCTGGCAGCGCTGCCTTATGTCACCACCTGTGTAAACTGTGCTGAGTGACCGTTTCAGCCGCCACATAACGATTTAAAAAAAACCGCTTTCGGCGGTTTTTTTATGTGTGCATACATACTTCATGTATCGACTGTTAACTGATAGAATCAGCTAAACCATAAATCAGCCGGAACCAGGCAGCACGCTATATCATGCAAAATAATGCAAGCACTAAACCTGTTAGATTAATCTTTCTCCTGTTATCTTTAGTCAGTATCAATGCACAGGCTGCGTTCAATGACTCCCGTGTTGAAAAGTGGGAATTCTACCTGGCGCCAAAATTAACCAACTCCAAAGTGCTGCAGTTTGATAACGGTGCCGAAGCCGATATCAACAAACGTTCAAGTCTGGCTTTTGGTTTTGGTTACAATATAAATGCTCATATCGAGCTCAGTATGGAATTTGCCTCGAGCAGCGCAAACTATACCAGTACGGTCATCCCTGAAGACCCGGCTGAATCACCAGTGAAGAGCACTCAGTCGCTATACACCAGCTCACTCAACCTCGGTTTCACGTATAACCTGCTGAGCACACCCTTTACCCCTTTCATCACCGCCACTGTAGGCTCCACCTATATCGACTCGGGGATCTTTACCGGTAACGTCGGTACAGGCTGCTGGTGGTATCCTTACTGGGGCTATGTCTGCGGGCCCGTCGCACAGACATACACCTCGACCGAGATCAACTATGGCGCCGCCCTTGGATTACGTTACGATTTCAACCGCAAGCTCTACATGAAAGGTGACGTCGGTAAAAACTATATCGATTTCGGTAACAGCAATACCCCGGACTTCACTACCTACCGTTTCACCTTCGGTTTCATGTTCTAATACGAGGAACATTAATCCTTCTCAGCATCCATGACAAAGGGCCTCTGCCAGAAGATCCTATGTTTTTAAGTACGGTAGAAACTTACGGCAGATTTTATAGTCATAGTTTCAACTTTCTCTGTTGGAGCGACGATGAAACTAGTCACACTGTTTTTACTTAGCCTGTTCACAACGCACGTTTTCGCATCTGAACAGGGAGCAATAACGTCTAAGCCACAAAAAACTGAGAGCGCAATTTTTGCAGGTGGTTGTTTCTGGTGCATGGAGCCACCGTTCGACAAACTTGACGGCGTTATCTCAACGACCTCAGGCTATACTGCGGGACATAAAAAAAACCCGACTTATAAAGAAGTTTCCGCTGGCAGCACCGGCCATACCGAAGCCATAGAGATCATATATGACCCGGGGAAAATCACCTATTCGGAACTGCTGGATGTCTTCTGGAAAAATATCGACCCGGTTGCTGTCGACCGCCAGTTCTGTGATGCCGGTTCCCAGTACCGCTCGGGCATCTATTATCTCGATGAGAAGCAGCAGGCTGAGATCGAAAGATCACTGCAGGAGCTAAACAGTAACAAACCGTTCAAGGACGAGATCGCCACTGAAATTCTACCAGCCAGTACTTTTTATCCAGCAGAAGATTACCATCAGGATTATTATCAGAAGAATCCCTTACGCTATCAATATTACCGCTTCGCATGCGGACGTGATCAACGTTTGCAGGAGATATGGGGCAGCGATAATCAATAGACAGTTTCAGCTAACATCAGGCTGTAATGCGATCTGCCAGGATTGATATATTAGCTTTACCAGCCTGTATATGGGCGACCATAACCAGGCCTGTTGTAGGGCGCATTGTTTGGCCGGCGTCGGTCACGGTACACACCACCATAACTTGATCCGTCATAATTGTTGTAATAGCGGTCGAAATAGATACTTTCTGAATCGTTACGCAGGTTGCCCTGGACATAGCCATCAGCATCACCACGCAGTTCCATAGTGAATTCGACATTCCCCTGAAGTGAACCATCACGCGAGGTGTCTACAGAGCCATCATGGCGGCCATCATAATGACGATTGTTCTGCCAGTTATTATTGCCGCTATTTCTGCTGTAGTCAGCATCCCACCAGGCATTCGCCGAAGCCGAAACCATTAGCAACATCATCGTTAAAAAACCAGGCAGATATTTCATAGTGCACCTCATTATCGATACATCGATTGATATACCTTCAGACCACTATATAAAAACCCTCTATCAAACACAATGAATATCAGAAAACAAAAAAGAGATCATCGCCTTTTCTAGCGATGACCCCATTATTAAAAAAGCCTTCCATGGCAAGCAGGAGTCCTTTCTGTCAGCTATGACATGTCTTAGAAGACGAACTGTGTCTGCAGGAAGACTTCATCCTCATCAGCATTTTCGACTCCATTTAGATTTTCACCCATCCTGTAGGTCAGCTGTACCTTGGTGTCATGCTTGTTGATAAACCAGTTGGCGCCGACTGATGTGCGGTTCCAGGCTGTCGTGTAGCCATCGGCATCCTGGGTCTGGTAACCAGCAACGACCTCGATGGTATTATTGATCATATAACCACCTTCGATTGCTGCATTGGTCAGTGTCGTCGTACCATTCTTGTAGATACCGTCTGTGATGCCTGCCAGTACAGTGTCTGCATCGAAGGTATTATATTGGGCGTCAACCGAGAATCCAGAAGAGCGGAACGCACCACTGACTTCGACGCCTGTTACAGAATCGACATCCGCCTTACTGTCTCCAGGCGCATAGGTATTGTTGTCGCCGTCGTTACCCCAACTGAACGCAGCAACACCGATAGTGGCCCTGGTCTTGCCTGAGAAGTCGCCCTGGGAAAACTTCAATTTACCAAAGGGGTGAAAATCAACACGGCCACCGACCATGAAACCATCATTAAAATCATCATTTCTGTTGACCGGTGTATCAAAATCCAGCTTCTTGTTATCGGGATCTATCGAAGCGACCGTGCCTGAGGCACCCCAGGTGACTTTTTTACTCTCTGTATTACCAGTCATATGGATACCCACATTACGGTCTGGAGTTCCGTAATTATGGTCACCGACAAATGTACGCTCGACTAATTGCTGATATTTAGACGAGGTTAAAAACTCACGTGAAAAAGGGAAGTTAGCATTACCGATAGTCAGCTTTGCGTTCGACATTCCTTTGTACTGAAAATAGGCATCTTTGACCGCGATCTCATTTTCCCCTTCAGCTTTGCCCATGTCCCACTGGATCTTGGCTTTCCAGTCTTTATGTGTGCTGCCCTCGATGTATGGCCTTAATCTCCTGAAGAATATCTCATCAGTCGTGTCGCCTCCATCAGGTTTAACCTGGTTGTACTGAAGCTGGATACGACCGCCGACTTTTAAATAATCATCACCATCTTTATAAGTGATCCCACCTGCAACTGCTGATAAAGGTGAGGCCAATGCTGTGATTACAGCAGCTTTAACAATCTTGTTTATGGTTAATTGCATTTATAAACTCCCGTTTGAAAAATTAACGCAAGGGAGCTTAGTTATGGATTGTTAACGTATTACTACAGAGTTAAGACGTTATTGTTACAATCACAGAACGATGCCTTTCCGGCCAGGAGTTTTCACTCTACAGCTTATACTCTATTTAGAGGTTGCAACATTACAGTTATTACATCAATGTTATTGCTATAGATTGCTTAGCGAGTCGTAATTATGAACATTTTGAATGAGCTACTTGAAACCGTACAGCAGGATAAAGCAAAAGTCCTCGAAGGGTTACAGCAACAGGATCAGGATAGAAATTATAAAACACCTGAAGTGATCGCTATACTGGAACTTAGTTTTGCCTTAGTCGAAGCATCAATAATGACATCGATGGAAGAACAGAGAAACAATCGAAAACAGGCTGAATCATCTGTACCTGGGTATGAAGAAAACTAATATCTCTAGAATAGACCTATCATGGTGCAACACAATCAACAAATCCAAGCAGATAGATGTAACGGCTGGCAGATATTTATCATCAGCATACCAGCCATCATATATCTTTCACGAACGGACCAGACAATATCACTTTTGTAAGCTCTGACTGTGATTTAACACCGACCTTCGAAAACACAGCCTTGAGCTGACTGCGAACCGTACTTACGGCGACCTCATTACAGCTTGCTATATCACTGGGTGAAATCCCGTGGGCAATCGATACAGCCACCTGTGCTTCAGCAGGGGTAAGCCTATACACACCCGCCAGTTCTTCTGCAACGATCGGCAGTGTTTTCTCAGGGTCACTAAAACACATTACCGCATGCGCATGATGACCATCTGACACAAAGCCATCTAATATACCCTGAGTATGTGAAATGAGCACAGGTAAAGGGGATTGGTAGTCAGGATGTTTCAATCCGATAGAGAAATTTGGCTGTACAGAATCACGCAAAGACTGCTCAGGTGAAACAGCCATTAGCAGAGCATCATGAATTTTCATCGTCTGCTGTTTCGAGTTAGTACATATCATATCGTTTGTCATGCTTATCGCCGGATGGTAATCAAGAATAGATCTGGCGACAGGATTGATATAGATTGGCTTCAATGCCTTATCGAACAGGACCATCCCCGTTATTAACTTATCGAGTCCTTTATGAAACGCCTTCTCACTGATATATAATCGCGTGAATTCCTTCTGTATATTTATCGCTCGCTGCAGGTGCGGTATCAGAACATCCAGTTTTTCGATCTGCGGAGCTGTCCAGCCTCCCATCGATTTTTTGCGCTGCAAGCCGATCGCTGCGACATGAACATCATCCATAAACAGTAGTGCCCCGCCCAGGTAATACATATCCGCTTCTGCGAGAAGCTGATTAAATTCCACACCATAGAGTGACTCTAGTTCCTTTCTGTCTCTAATGATGTGGTCGATCGCTGCAGCTTTGCCCAGAGGTACGCTGTTTGACATGATCTGGAAATTGGGATCTGCACCATAGGCTTTGTGTTTAGCAGAGATTTCAGCACTGATATTATAGGTGTATGCATCACCAGCACTATCCAGTTCATTATCCTGATACATTAATGCAGCTGAAGAAGAGTGTGTAAACCTCGCGATACTTTCAAGCGCATTTGGCCAGAATGTTGGCTGATATGATGCTTCATAGATATCACCGATAACTGTACTGACTTCGATCTCACCCGGCATGTATTTCACTTCTATTAATTATTGTTATTATCAGGCTGCTTCAGCTGAGCAAGAGTATACAGCCAGTTCTGGTTGAGCATTACATCGTTTATTGTAACAATCAGCGCACATTAAAGTGGAGCAGTATTATATTTGAGCCTATCAATATTTTTAGTATGAAATAAATTTCTGGTTTTCAAAAACATACCTCGATAGGCTTATCAATACATAACCACGATAATGATGATAGTCAAGGCTATCGCCAGTAGTGACAGGGCCATAGCAATCGACTCACGTCTCCAGATTGGCGCTTCATTTTTTTCCATCACTTCTTCCATGGCAGCCACTCTCCTCATCGATTCCTCGATACCGGCACTATATTCAGCGGTTCCCGGCTCCTGCATGGCTATCCAGTCATGTAACTCAACGTTAGATTTATCCTTCAATTTAAACTGGTCATCTACAGACATAACTACCCCCTCCCTAACTAGTTGATAATCCGGCCACTCGTCCATTTTTGATATCATAAGCTTCTACTTATAAGAACCAGACACTTCAAGATAACAGCTGTCATAATTCACGCCTTTGACCTGGGTCAACTTGCAAATCTTATGACAGAGCACTTCTGCATCACCTGTAAACCGCGGATAATGCAGATCGACCTGATTTCATGACTGATGACCAAGCCAGACAAGCAGCCTGAATATTCAGTAATGTTCATCAAATTGTCATATCCTGTAATATCTCTGTAACAATTCAGCGCTAAACTTCGCGGATGAAAGATCAGTCATTACAGAAACGGTACAACCAGCGAGCCCTGAAAGATCGCCTGGCAAGGTACTTTGTAGCCTCGGGTGGAATCAGTGTAATCGTTGCCATCCTTCTGATTTTCTTCTACTTATTGTATGTTGTAGTACCGATGTTCGGCTCGGCCGAGATACATGAGAGTACGACATACAGCGCCCCTGCTGAAGGCAAAACACTGCATCTCGGCCTGGAAGAACAGGGAACTATCGGCGTCCGCTTCACCGACAAAGGTCATGCGATCTTTTTCGATACGGCTACAGCGAGTATTATTCTCGATGAAGATTTCGATCTGCCTGCGCCGATAAGCAGTGTTGCCGCCAACCTGGACCTCGTGGTACTCGGTCTCACCGACGGTTCTGTAATGGCGATACGCTATAAGTTCGATCTAAGCTATCCTGACGATATCCGCACCCTGACACCGAGACTGGAATACCCACTGGGCAAAGACCTGCTGACACTCGATGAGTCCGGGGAAGCGCTTACAAATATCGCTATCCAGCTCAGCGATGACATCGTAGGCATTGCCGCCACAACAAGTGATAACCGACTGGTCTTTACCCGTTACCTTCGTGAGCAGTCTTTTATCAGCGAAGACATCACTATCGAACTTGAATCGAGGTCTGAACAGGCTTTCGAGCATGAGATATCTTCGATCGTACTGACACCCGGACTGGACCATCTGTATGCCGCTATTGCTGGCGGCAAACTGGAAGACTTTTCACTGGATGATGAAGGCTTCGAAAACAACAGGACTGAATATCACTTCGAGCATGAGATCACCCGCTTGAAGCTCCTGCTCGGTGGCTCTTCATTGATGGTCGGCATGGCCAACGGCGAGGTACAGCAGTGGATGTCGGTTCGAAAAGATGGCGGTAGAGAATTAACCTACATTCGAAATTTTCATAAGAATTCTGAAGCGGTCACCAGCATCGCCACCGAGCAGCAGAGAAAAGGTTTTGCCGTTGCCGACACGCAAGGCGATATCACGATATATTATTCAACCTCTCAAAGAACCCTGGCAAGCATCAATACTGCTGACACACTAGTCGATCAGATGGCATGGTCTGCCCGTGCACAAAACCTTATAGTCTCTGACAGCAACAACCAGATACGGCTTTATGAGGTACATAATGAGTATCCTGAGGTTTCCTGGGACGTGTTATGGGGCAAGATCTGGTACGAGGGATATGACGAGCCTGATTATATCTGGCAATCATCTGCTTCAACCAATGAGTTTGAACCGAAGTACAGCTTGATGCCTCTTTCTTTCGGCACCATCAAGGCTGCATTCTATGCCATGCTATTCGCTGTTCCTATCGCGATTCTAGGTGCGATGTTTACCGCACAGTTCATGGCGCCGCGCATGCGCCAGACAGTAAAACCGTCGATCGAAATCATGGAAGCCCTGCCGACTGTGATCCTCGGTTTCCTTGCTGGATTATGGCTGGCTCCATATGTAGAAACACACCTTGCTGGTATATTCACACTATTATTAGTGTTGCCGGTCGGATTTATACTGTGCGCTTGGCTATGGGGATTCATGCCAAATAAATCTATCTTCGAGGGCTGGGAAGCAGCATTGTTGATTCCCGTGGTGATGCTTTTGATCTGGATTTCCATGTCCTTAAGCGCACCGATAGAGTCAATCTTTTTCGAAGGTGACCTGCGTACTTACATGAGTAACGAATGGGGCCTGAACTATGACCAGAGAAATGCCCTCGTTGTCGGCCTGATCATGGGTTTTGCTGTCATCCCGACCATATTTTCGATCGCAGAAGATGCTTTATTCAGTGTGCCACAGCACCTGGTTCGTGGCTCACTTGCCCTGGGCGCAACACGCTGGCAGACGATGACAAGCGTAGTACTGCCTGCTGCCAGTCCCGGCATATTCTCAGCGGTCATGATGGGCTTTGGCCGCGCCGTCGGTGAGACCATGATCGTATTGATGGCAACAGGTAACACGCCATTGATGGACATGAGCATATTCCAGGGCATGCGCACACTGGCAGCGAACCTCGCGGTAGAGGTTCCGGAAGCAGAAGTGTTCAGTACCCACTATCGAGTCCTGTTCCTGGCTGCGTTAATCCTGTTCCTGTTCACCTTCGTATTTAATACACTTGCAGAAATAATTCGTCAACGATTACGTCAGAGGTACAGCGGACTATGATTCAGCAACCCGGGATCAGCAAAAAAGCAACCGCATGGTTCAAGAGCGGAACACCCTGGATCTGGATGAATGCCGGTGCCATCGCTATCGCCCTGGTCGCCGTATTTGGTCTATTGTTATTGATCCTGTTTCGCGGCATGAGTCATTTCTGGCCAGCGAATGTAGAGGCATTCTATTATGAGAACGACAGTAACTCGTTAACCGTCATCGCTGAGATCGTAGAATCAGAAATCGTACCCGCTGAATCACTTCACGGTATAGCCAATACTGGAGGCGATGCTGAAGGTAATATCGAACGCTACCTGGTGAAGACCGGTAACCGCGACATCCTCGGCAGTGACTTCAGATGGTTATATGATATCGACCTGGTAAAACGTGAACAGCCCGAAGAGATCATGGTCCTGGAACGTATCGAATGGGGAAACTTTTACGGTTACCTCAATTCGGTCTACGAAGGCGACACGCTGGTCGCCAGTGGTGCGGAGGCATGGCAAGAGTTTAGTGAGCGGCTGCGCCGGACCATCGATATAAGAGAGAGGATATTGCACCTGGAGCAGGTCGAAATCGGTGCGATTAACTACAAGCTGGAGCGTCTGCGCCTGAGGGAGAAGCGTCTGCAGCTCGATGATGAGTTAAGCGATGAAGCCGCCGGGGAGTTAGCAGAAAAGCGTGAAGAACTAAAACTGGAATACGATGCCCTGCTCAAAGAGACAAGAGTTCTCTACCAGGATATCAACCGTGACTCGATACGTGCCACGGTGATGGATGGCAGTGAAGTGACCGTTCCGCTGGAAAAGATCGTCAAAGCCTGGCAACCGAACAAGATGTCGATACCGAACAAGCTGGGGTTTTATGCTTACACATTATGGAGCTTTGTTTCAGAGGATCCTCGTGAAGCCAACACCGAAGGCGGTATCTTCCCGGCGATATTCGGTACCGTGCTGATGGTAATACTGATGGCCATCCTGGTGACACCGTTTGGCGTTATCGCAGCTGTCTACCTTCGAGAATATGCCAGACAAGGCGTATTGATACGCATCATACGTATCGCGGTTAACAACCTCGCGGGTGTACCCTCGATCGTATACGGGGTTTTTGGCCTGGGCTTCTTTGTATACTTCCTCGGTGGCAATATCGATGCATTGTTTTACCCTGAAGCACAGCCGGCGCCAACATTTGGCACGCCGGGTCTGATGTGGTCATCGTTAACCCTGGCGCTGCTGACATTACCAGTCGTCATCGTCGCCACTGAAGAGGGTCTGTCACGCATCCCGAGAAGTTTACGCGAAGGCAGCCTCGGCCTTGGCGCGACCAAGGTTGAGACTCTCTGGCGGGTCGTGCTGCCGATGGCCAGCCCAGCCATCATGACCGGGTTAATCCTGGCAGTTGCCAGGGCCGCTGGAGAAGTCGCGCCATTGATGCTGGTCGGTGTTGTCAAGCTGGCTCCAAGCCTGCCACTCGACGGCAACTTCCCTTTCCTGCACCTTGACCGTAAATTCATGCACCTCGGGTTCCACATCTATGATGTCGGCTTCCAGAGCCCAAATGTCGAAGCTGCTCGGCCACTGGTCTATGCAACCTCTTTCCTGCTGGTAGTCGTTATCGTTACTCTCAACCTGACCGCGATAAACCTGAGGAACAGGCTGCGTGAGAAATACCGTGCGCTCGATAATTAATACAGATAACTAACAAATAGATACGATCATGACTGACACTATTACGACAACAATCGATGAATCTGTACTCAAAGGTTCTTCTGCTTCTGCAGCTGCCGGCACAGATGAAATATGTATGCAGGTTAACAAACTGAACCTGTTCTATGGTGACGCACAGGCATTGACTGATATCAGTTTTGAGATGAAGAAAAATCGTGTCACGGCATTTATTGGTCCGAGTGGCTGCGGGAAATCTACGCTGTTACGCTGTTTTAACCGCATGAACGACCTGGTCGACAGTGTTCGCGTGGAAGGTGAAATAATCCTCGATGACAGCAACATCTATGCCCCAGATGTAGATGTAACATCATTGCGTCAACGCGTCGGCATGGTGTTTCAGAAACCAAACCCCTTCCCGATGAGTATATTCGAGAATGTCGCCTACGGGTTACGCCTACAGGGCATAAACAAACGCCGCCACCTGGAAGAAAAAATAGAGTGGGCACTCAAGGGCGCAGCACTATGGGATGAAGTGAAAGACCGCCTCGATGAAAGTGCGCTGGGCCTGTCCGGTGGTCAGCAACAGCGACTGGTGATAGCACGTGCCATAGCCATCGAGCCCGAGATCCTGTTACTGGATGAGCCGGCTTCGGCGCTTGATCCGATATCTACTTTAAAGATCGAAGAACTGATATACGAATTAAAATCGCAATACACCATCCTCATCGTAACTCATAATATGCAACAGGCTGCACGTGTCTCTGATGAAACAGCATTCATGTATCTTGGTGAAATGATAGAGTTTGGTGAAACCAATAAAATCTTCACTAATCCCGAGAAAAAACAAACTGAAGATTATATTACTGGGCGTTACGGTTAGATGAGCCGACCAGTAACTCTAAACTAAGCAAAGAGGTTTTTTTATGGACAACAACAGCACTAGCCAGCATATATCCCAGCAATTCGATGAGGAGATGGAATCCCTTCGCAATAAGGTGTTAAAGATGGGTGGCCTGGTCGAGCAACAGATCAATGGTGCTATCAAAGCGTTACACAATACCAATGCACCCGGTGCAGAAAAGATTATTCTGAAAGACCATAAAGTAAATACGCTCGAGGTCAAGATCGATGAAGCCTGCACGCAGATACTGGCACGACGTCAGCCTGCCGCCAGTGATCTGAGGATGGTAATCACTGTCATCAAGACCATCACAGATCTCGAGAGGATCGGTGATGAAGCAGAAAAAATTGCCAAGATGGCTTTAAACCTGGCCGAGAACGATACCAATTTTCATAGCCGCTATGCAGGTTTCCGTCACCTTGGCGATGGCGTAAAACGCATGGTCCATGATGTCCTCGATGCATATGCCCGGCTTGATATCGATGCTGCGATACAGGTGGTTCGTGACGATGATGTCGTCGATAATGACTACCAGGAATTGATGCGCACCCTGATCACTTACATGATGGAGGACCCAAGGAAGATATCGGAAGTTCTTGATGTTATCTGGGCAGCACGTTCACTCGAACGGATCGGTGATCATGCGAAGAATATCAGTGAATATATTATCTACCTGGTAAAAGGTAAAGATATTCGCCACCTGGATATCGAAGAAGTTGAGAAAGACATACTCTCAGATTAGGCCTTTCCATTATAGGCATTGACTATGAAACACGCGAATATACTTGTAGTCGAAGATGATGCTGGCATACAGGATATGCTCAAATACTCATTGTCGGCTGAAGGTTACACCCTGTTTCATGCCTATACCGTTAAAGAAGGCTGGGAGATAATCGAGCACAAGGCCATCGATCTGGTCCTGCTCGACTGGATGCTGCCCGACAATAGCGGCATCGACCTACTGCATCGTATTCGAAAGTATCACTCCATGCTGCCAGTGATCATGGTGACAGCAAAAACAGAAGAAGAAGACAGGATCCTCGGACTGGACGTTGGTGCCGACGACTATGTGAGCAAACCGTTTTCTGTACGTGAATTAAACGCCAGGATCCAGGCATTGTTGCGCCGAGCCATGCCAGACGAACAACCGTTACAGATCGGTGAGCTCTATCTCGATCCTGCCAGCCACCGGGTCAGGGTCACTGACACAGCGTTAGACCTGTCACCTACGGAGTTTCGCCTGTTACATTATTTCATGTCTCACACGGATCGCGTCTTCACACGCGCGCAACTGCTCGACCAGGTCTGGGGTTCACAGGTCTATGTCGAAGAGCGCACGGTCGATGTTCATATCAGGCGCTTACGAAAACAGCTTGCTCCCTTTGAGCTGGACTCACTGTTACAGACGGTGCACGGCAGCGGCTATCGTTTTTCACGGCATAACTGAATACGAATAGATGGCAAAGATCTCGATAACGCCAAGCCTCAGGCGAGAGCTCGTCTTATTAATAACATGGATCGCTTTCATGTTATTGATCGGCATGATCACTGAATCTGTATTTTTGCTCCTGTTCATCGCTCTGGCTGTTTATCTGGCATGGCATCTGTTCAACCTCAACAGGCTGCACAAATGGCTGGTCAATCCATCCAAGAAAACACCCGAAGTATTCGGCATCTGGGACGATGTCTATTATCAGCTTTACCAGCTATTCAAGCGCCAGCGCAAAGCACGCCGACGATTGACATCCATCCTCAATCGATTCCAGAAATCTACGCGGGCGCTGCCTTATGCTACCATCGTATTAAACAAATCAAATGAGATCGAGTGGTTCAATCCTGCTGCACGCCTGATGTTCAACTTTAATTCCGGGATGGATGTCGGTCAGCGCATAGATAACCTCATCCGGCAGCCAAAGTTTGTAAACTATCTTCTGAAAAAAGATTTTCAAAAGCCGTTAAAGTTTCAGGTGAACCAGAGACAGCTTATTCTGAACATGACGCCATATGGTGATGGTCAGTATTTGATCAGTGCACGCGACATCACTTCACTTAGCCAGCTTGATGATATGCGACGCGACTTTATCTCCAATGCATCACACGAGTTGCGAACTCCACTTACCGTCATGACAGGATACATAGAGTTTCTGCAGCACAATGCCGATGAGCAACTGAAAGTGCCGCTGGACATGATCCAGCAGCAAACAGTGCGCATGAACAAGATCATTACCGAGCTCATAGACCTGGCAAAACTGGAGTCAGCGGCTGCGGTCGATTTTAGCAATGTGATCGATATCCACACTTTGTTGAACGATGTCTATAACGAAGCGATCGCTCTCGATCAGGAGCAGCACCATATCGAACTGGTGATAGAGAATGAAGTACCCGGAAAAGAGCTGGCTTCGCATCTGAATGGCAGCTATGAAGAACTGCGTATGGCATTTTCAAACCTGCTCACCAATGCGATACGCTATACCCCAGACGCTGAAACGATTACATTATTCGCAACCTCACATGATACCGGAACTACCATCGGCGTAAAGGACGAAGGCGTCGGCATCGGCTACGAGCACATACCGAGACTGACTGAACGTTTTTATCGTGTCGATGAAGGGCGCTCCAGAGAACAGGGAGGTACCGGGCTTGGCCTTGCCATCGTCAAACATGTCCTCGACCGGCATAACGCAAGCCTGCACATATTGAGTGAACCAGGCAAAGGCAGCACTTTCTGTTGCGAGTTCCCACTGAATTACGAAGAATATTGAAGCCTTCCCGCCTCTGCTTCATACATGGAGACCACATTTATATTAAAGCTAATCAATAGTGATTTTCCTGTAACAATATTGTAACAACTCTGTCACCTGAGCTTCACAATTCTTACGCAAAATATTCTCACTTTTTAACTGGAGTTAGCATAATGAAACATAAACAAATCAAAACCGTTATGAATGCAGCCCTGACTGGTGCAATTCTAAACATCGGCCTGTTAGCGTCAGGCACTGCATCTGCCGTATCTGTCGAGGAAGGCGTGCCTGAATATAAAGCGGTTAGCGGCATATCAGGAAATCTTTCCAGTGTCGGTTCTGACACACTGGCTAATCTGATGACTTTATGGGCAGAGGCGTTCAAGCGCTCATACCCTAATGTAAACATTCAGATACAGGCTGCCGGTTCATCGACTGCGCCGCCTGCACTGACTGAAGCCACTTCAAACTTCGGGCCGATGAGCCGTAAGATGAAGTCGAAAGAGATCGCAGCATTTGAAGATCGCTATGGCTACAAACCAACAGCTATTCCAGTCGCGATAGACGCTCTAGCTGTTTATGTAAACAAAGATAATCCTGTCAAAGGCATGACTATCCCCGACGTAGACGCTGTATTCTCTTCCACCAGGAAGTGTGGCGGCGATAAAGACATCACGAAATGGGGCGACCTGGGATTAACAGGTAACTGGAAGAACCGCGATATCCAGATCTATGGCCGTAACTCAGTATCAGGCACCTATGGTTACTTCAAAAAGAAAGCCCTGTGTAAAGGTGACTACAAGAACAACGTCAACGAGCAGCCGGGCTCTGCCTCAGTGGTTCAGTCCGTCTCAACCTCTATCAATGGTATCGGCTATTCTGGTATCGGCTACAAGACATCGGGCGTGCGCGCAGTACCACTGACAAAAAAACCGGGTGGTGAGTATATCGATGCAACTGCTGATAATGCAGTTTCAGGCTCATACCCACTATCTCGTTTCCTCTATGTCTATGTCAACAAGAAACCCAATGCTGAACTGGCCCCGCTGGACAAAGAGTTCATCAAGTTGATTCTTTCAAAACAGGGTCAGGAAGTGGTTATTAAGGATGGTTATATTCCCCTGCCAGCTAACGTGGTCGAGAAATATTTAAATCAGATCTAAACACCTGATACACCCATAAAAAAAAGCCGGGACTTCCCGGCTTTTTTTGCTCTATCGTTAAGTAAAATAAATTACTGGGCTGGAGCTGCGGGTGCTGCTGGAGCTGGTGCAGGTGCAGCTGGTGGAGCATAGTAACCAGGGCCAGGACCATAATATGGACGGCGATAGTAACCATTATAGCTATCATAGCGATTGTCCCAGCGATTATCCCAGCGATTGTCCCAGTAGTTATTACCACTACCATAATAACGGTTACGAGCGTCACCACGGCCACTACCGCGTGCATTACCGCTCATGCCAAAATTAAAGCTACCGTCGACATCACCTTCGGCGTCGCCATAACCGTCGCCATAACCAGAACCATAAGCGTCATTACGCCAGTCGTTGCGCCAGTCGTTACGCCAGTCGTTATTCCAGTTGTTGTCATCCCAGGCACTCGCTGATGCTGATACGACTAATAGTGCAGCAGTTGCTGCTGTAAGCAAAAGTTTCATCATTATCCCTCCTTTAGGATATTTCTTCACATTTAGCGCAGTTTTCACCACAAGGTAATATTACTGCGAATTCTCGGTATATTACAGACCTCACACTTAATATTACAAAATTACACTACTAACACATTGATATAAATCAACAAATAATAAACAACGAACGATACGCCAGACCCTGTCTAGAGCTGTATCACGGCCAGCGAACTACCCCTATCGACCGACTACGAAAACCTTGCACTTTAAGGTAGAATACGCGCGCATTTTGGTGGTTGCTGATATTCGTTGTCATAAACGCGACAATCCTCTTCAAGTTTTTTAACGAGAAACGCCACTAAATAACAGATTTTTTAATACAGCGCTGACCACGGCTTACTTGAGGTCAGCATGATAATAACTACTGGAGAAAATACATGATTAAACCTCATGGTTCAGACGAACTAAATCCATTGTTCGTATACGATCCTGCTGCAAACGAAGCATTACAAAAAGAAGCTGAAGGCCTGGCTTCTATACTTGTAAGTTCGGCTACAGCTGCAAACGCGGTCATGATGGGTGCTGGCTACTTCAACCCGTTGACTGGTTACATGAACAAAGCTGATGCACTGTCCGTTGCAACAGATTTGAAAACCACTTCAGGCCTGTTCTGGCCGACTCCAGTACTTAACCTGGTAAAAGATGCCGGTAACATCAAAGCCGGTGACCGTATCGCGCTGAAAGACCCAAATGTGGAAGGACACCCTGTTATCGCAGTGATGGATGTCGAAGCAGTCGAAGAATTTTCTGACGACGATATCAAGTTGATCACCGAAAAAGTTTACGCACCGGCAGCGGGTGAAGACCACCCAGGCGTTGATGCTTTCGTTGAGCAGGGCAAAGTCTGTCTGTCAGGTCCGATCCAGGTACTGAACTTCTCTTACTTCCAGACCGAGTTCCCGGATACCTTCCGTACGGCTGTTGAGATCCGTAACGAGATCGCAGAGCGCGGCTGGAAAAAAGTTGTTGCATTCCAGACTCGTAACCCGATGCACCTGGCACACGAAGAACTCTGTCATATGGCGATGGAGCGCTTAGGTTGTGACGGCCTTGTCATCCACATGCTGCTAGGCAAGCTTAAACCAGGCGATATCCCTGCACCCGTTCGTGATGCAGCAATCCGTAAGATGGTTGAGCTATACTTCCCTGCTAACAGCGCGATGGTTACCGGTTACGGTTTCGATATGCTCTACGCTGGCCCACGTGAAGGTGTGTTACACGCCGTTTTCCGCCAGAATATGGGCGCAACTCACTTCATCATCGGTCGTGACCATGCCGGCGTCGGTGATCACTACGGTGCGTTTGATGCACAGACGATATTTGATGACCAGGTGCCAGCCGATGCCCTCGACATCGAGATCTTCAGAGCCGACCACACTGCCTACTCTAAGAAACTGGACAAGGTTGTTATGATGTGTGAAGCACCCGATCATGAAAAAGAAGATTTCGTTCTTCTCTCAGGCACCAAGGTTCGTGAGATGTTAGGTAACGGTATCGCCCCACCTAAGGAGTTTTCACGTCCTGAGGTCGCGCAGATCCTGATGGATTACTACTCAAGCCTGAAATAAAAATCATTTTTTGATTTTTTTATGAGAGACGGCGCCACCCGATACAATATGGGTGGCGCCGTTTTTTTATGCCTGTGAACTGGTGGTAAAACAAGGAAAATTGGTGTCGTTGTATTCGGGATTCAGCAAGCCTTCAGTCAATCCAGTAATCAACTTCCTGCAACTTCAAGAACTCTTCCGCCCTGCCACCCTGCAACATGGCAAGTGTCGACATCATACCGGCTTCTACGCAGGTCGGTGCGGCTACGCTTATGGTGTGCGGTGCATCGGCAACAGGCCAGCCGGTTACCGGATTTAAAATATGGCTGTAACGAATACCATCTTTTAATAGGTAGCGATGTGCATCACCACTGGTGGCAATAGCACCGCTATATAACTGGAACAGACCATAAGCTTCGTCGCAACCCGTGATAAGGCGGCCGACCGACCAGAACTTATTATCTTTACGTGGCGTAGTTACAGATAGGTCACCACCGAAGTTAATCAGTACACTTTCATCTGTTGTCTGCCTTGCCACCTGAACGCAGCGGTCGACAGCATATTCTTTGCCGATACCGCCGAGATCGATCTCCATACCTTCAGGTAAAGTAACGCTAGCCTTATCAAGTATGACCTTTCGCCAACCGATCTTTTTTAATATTTTTTTTACATCTTTTTTGTCAGGCAGGTTATCACTGCCATCAAACGTCCATATCTGCCGCAACACACCAGAGGTAACATCAAACAGGCCTTCACTTATTTCGAACAGCTCATTTGCAAACTCCAGTAAACGTCCAGTTTCTTCATCAATAGCAACAGATTTACCATTCGAATTATTTATCCTGTAGATAATATTGTCTTTCTTATAACGACTGAATTTATCTTCGATACGCCAGGCTTCATTAGCGACATCACGAATTATCTTTTCTGCCTGTAACCTGTCGTTGACATCCATGAGGACATCACACGGGCAAGCCATCGCCCTGAATGTCCCCTTCCAGAAATCATTTTCTTTTTTTAGTTCTGTTTCACGCATATTCAGGATACAAGAAAACTACAAAGTATTACTAACCACTGAGACACAGATGGCTCAGAGGCAAGCATTTTATCCATCGTCATTGCGAGCGCAGCGCGGCAATGACAGAAATATAATACTTATTTTCTCTGTGTTTCAATCTTTTTTATTTTGGCCTGGGCACAAACGCCACTTCATCACCATGCTCTATCAGCGTATATGGTTCAGAAAACTGTTTATTGACGGTGACCTGCAGACGATTATCTGAAAACGGCTCCTGCCATCGCTCGCCGCGCTTTCTCATCCAGTTGAGCAGGGTTTCAACATTGGTAACAGATTCAGGGACTACCACCTCTTCTTCATCCCTGCCGGAAACTTTCGCCAGGTCGATAAAATAGAGCAGTTTGATGACGACCTTGCCTTCGTTATCTGTGACTCGCGCATCACCACGGCTGAGACCATGCTTTTCCAGGTTCTCCAGGTAACCCTGCCAGTTGCTCTCATAGTTTTTGCCTAATTCATGCAGGGTGCCCCAGGAATAGATACCCGTATCGTGGCCGTCATCGAAGGTGATTTTCAGTGCATAGGACCCCTGCGGATCAAGCATCGATATATTCACCATCTGCTTACCATGAACCGGTTTATCCATGACTTTGACCTCAGCGGCTGTTGAAAACACGCGTAGGTATTCACATGGAAAGTTGAATCGAAAGCCATCTGAGAAGGCGATTTCCAGCAACCGTGATTTTTGGTGAAGATTGATTTCGGTTGGGCTGATATGAGCATTTTCCTGCTCGGCGTTAGTTTCTGACATACAATTAAACTGCTTCTACTCTGTTTGAGTGGTCATTCGGGGTATTTAAATTAATGCTTATTCTACCTTTATTTTGGCTGCTACAAGATCATTTCCCGTAAGGATAATGATTCTCAGTTAAAATATTCACCTGCTTACTCCAAGTCATTGAAACAATTAGACATAAATAAAGCGAATCCATCATAAAAAAAACTTATCGTGACCTCAGTATTATTGTTTGGCGTTTCAGGCCTAAGGGTCTAACCTGCACGCCGGTTAAGCGCCCTATTCAGTTGTGGATAATTGCCTTTACAGGTGCTTTGGGCATACAATATGTGCCCGAGTTTAGCGCCTTGGGCTGATGATAACGATTAATCTTATCAATGGGTGCTTACCAGACATTTACCTCAGCAGCTGCTTTTTAGTGCTGCTGAAACAAAATTTTGATTCTAACAGACTACCGAATGGTAGCCAGAAAGATGAAAAAAGGTAGTAGAGAGAGAAGTAACACTTACCCCTTTCTCGATAAAACTATCGCAATTGCAATTGCATAAACTTTAAAACTCTAGGAGTTAATAATAATGCCTACTTTTGTACGTACTGAAAAGTGTGATGGATGTAAAGGCCAAGACCGTACAGCTTGCATGTACATCTGCCCACACGATCTAATGAAACTTGACAAAGACGGTTCTGAAACTGGACACGCCATGAAGTCATACAACCAGGAACCAGAGCAATGCTGGGAATGTTATTCTTGCGTTAAAATCTGTCCTCAAAATGCTATTGAAGCTCGTCACTATGCTGACGTTGTACCTTTGGGCGGTTCTGTACAGCCTCTGCGTGGTACAGACTCAATCATGTGGACTATCAAGTTCCGTAACGGAAACATGAAGCGTTTCAAATTCCCTATTCGTACTACTGCTGAAGGTTCTATCGATCCTTATGCTGGTAAGCCTGCTGCTGATATGGCTAAGATTACTGATCCAGGTTTCTTCAACCACATGGAACAGAATGGCTACCGTGCTGGTGATCCAAGCGAACTGATCTGCAAGTAATATTTGCAACAAGATCATTAAACAATTTTAGATTTTAAATAGAGGAAAAAAAGATGGCCGAATTTGGTAATCCTGATGTTGTCGAAGAAGAAGTTGATATTCTTCTTATCGGTGGCGGTATGGCCTGTTGTGGTACAGCGTTCGAAATTCCACGCTGGATCGAAGCTTCAGGCAAAGACATTTCTGTTAAATTAGTTGATAAAGCTGCAATGGACCGTTCTGGTGCTGTTGCTCAAGGTCTTTCAGCTATCAACACTTACATTGGTCCTGAGCAGGATCCTGCTGACTACGCACGTATGGTCTCTAACGACCTTATGGGTATCACTCGTGATGACCTCGCGTACGACCTTGGTCGCCACGTAGATGAGTCTGTCCACCTGTTCGAAGAATGGGGTCTCCCAATCTGGAAAACAGACGAGAACGGCGAGCGTTTCGACGGTTCTAAAGGCATGACATCACTGAAAGATGGTGGTAAGCCTGTACGCTCTGGTAAATGGCAGATCATGATCAATGGTGAGTCTTACAAATGGATCGTCGCTGAAGCTGCCAAGAAAGCTTTAGGCGTTGACCGTATCGATGAGCGTATCTTCATCGTTAAACTTATCAATGACAAGAACGACCCTAGCAAGATTGCTGGTGCCGTTGGTTTCTCAACTCGTGATGACAAGATCGTAATCTACAAAGCAAAAGCTATCCTGCTTGCTGCTGGTGGTTGTGTGAACATCTTCCGTCCACGTTCTGTTGGTGAAGGTACTGGTCGTGCATGGTATCCAGTGTGGAACGCAGGTTCTACCTACTCAATGGCTGCTGAAGCGGGCGCTGAGCTGACACTGATGGAAAATCGTTTCGTACCGACTCGTTTCAAAGACGGTTACGGTCCTGTTGGCGCATGGTTCCTGCTGTTTAAAGCACAGGCTACTAACGCATACGGCGAAACTTACATGACTCGCAACAAAGAAATGCTGGACGACTACCCTCCTTATGGTCAGGCTGCCGTTCCTGCTTCCTGTCTGCGTAACCACCTGATGCTTAAAGAGATGAAAGAAGGTCGCGGACCTATCTGGATGGACACAGTAACTGCACTGGGCAACCTGCGCGAAACTCTGTCTCCTCGCGAAGTTAAGCACTTAGAAGCTGAAGCATGGGAAGATTTCCTTGACATGTGTGTTGGCCAATGTGGTATCTGGGTTGGTGAGAACGTTGAGCCAGAGAAGAAAAACTCTGAGCTGATGCCTACCGAACCATACCTGCTGGGTTCTCACTCTGGTTGTTGCGGCATCTGGACTTCAGGTCCTGATGATGTAGGCGCGCCTACAACTGAAACTGAAGCTGGCGTACCTGATCACCTGCCACAAGGCTGGAACTGGGGCTACCGTGGTATGACCACTGTAAACGGCCTGTTCACAGCTGGTGACGGTGTTGGCGCTTCTGGCCACAAGTTCTCTTCTGGTTCACATGCCGAAGGTCGTCTTGCTGCTAAATCTATGGTTAAGTATGTTCTGGACAACGCTGATTACCAGCCTGAACTTGATACTTCTGTTGAAGATCTGGTTGCTGAGATCTACCGTCCTGTTCGTACATACCTCGAGCACAAAGACTACACTACAGCGATCGACGTTAACCCTAACTACATCACTCCTAAGATGCTGCAGTTCCGTCTGCAGAAGATCATGGATGAGTACGTTGCGGGTGTAGCTACTTACTACAACACTAACGCAGAAATGATGAAAGTGGCTGGTGAGAAGCTGGACATGCTGAAAGAAGACGCTGAGAAGATGCGTGCGAAAGACCTTCACGAATTACTTCGTGCATGGGAAAACTACCACCGCATCCTGACAGCTGAAGCTCACATGAAGCATATCGAGTTCCGTGAAGAATCTCGTTACCCTGGTTTCTACTATCGTACGGATAAGAACTTCGTCGATGAAGAAAACTGGCACTGCTTCGTTAACTCAATCTATGACAAAGAAACTAAGAAGTGGACATGCTTCAAGCGTGCACACGTTGATCTAGTTGACAAGTCTAAACTGTTCAAGTAAGTCCCAGCCCGGGGCAACCTGGAAAGACTTACTCAACAGTTGAGTTACAGGAATCCGGGCATCTGATGATGCCCGGATTTTTTTCATTTATAACTGACATAGTTATTTGTTATAGGTTATTAATCGGTAATTTATAACAAATAACTATGTCATCCTGAACGATAGTGCAGGATCTTTGTCTCACCGCACTCAAGATCTCTGCTTACGTTCGAGATGACAGAACACATTCAACAAACAGGTAATACCATGAGCCAAGATGACACTTTTAAGTTTGAACTGCCACACTCAAGCCCTGTGATGCCAACCCGGCTAGAACTGGATGATGAGTTAAAATTCCGTTGTCACCGCGGTGTATCCTGCTGGAACAGATGCTGCGCACGCGCAGACGTCACCCTTGCACCCTACGACATCATTCGCTTGAAAAATGCACTTGGCATGGACTCCAGCGAGTTCCTGAAAGAGCATACCGTACCATTTGAACTGGACTCACATAATGTACCAGGCCTGAAGTTACGTACCGATGATGATGGTGCCTGCCTGTTCGTCAAAGAAGAAGGCTGCTCTGTTTATGAAGACCGGCCTACCGCCTGCCGTTATTACCCGTCTGGCCTGCTGTCGATGAAATCGATCAGTGAATCAAGTGATGAGCGTCACTTCCTGCTCATCAAAGAAGATCACTGTAAAGGCCATGATGAAGACCACATCCAGACCATCGGTGAATATCGTAAAGAACAGGGCGTTGAAATCTATGACGACCTGAACCACGAATGGTACCAGATCATCCTGAAGAAGAAATCGACTGGTCCTACCATCGGTAAACCTTCTGAGATGAGTTTACAGATGTTCTTCATGGCGAGTTACGATATCGACCGTTTCCGCCGCTTCGTCATGAGTGATTCCTTTATCAAGATGTACGATCTGACCGATGATGAGTATGCAGCACTGGAAAAGGATGACATTGCCCTGATGAAGTTTGGTTTCAAACTGATGAAACAGGTGTTTTTCGGCGAGATGACCATCAAGGAACGTGAAGGCGCCTGGGAGAAACGCGTCGAAGAACGCCGTGAGGTTCTTGAATTCCGAAAACAGGCAGAGATCGCAGCACACGAGAAAAAACAGGAAGAAGCCCGCAAGGCTGCCCTGGACTCAGGCAAAGACGACTAGACTTTAAAAGCAATAAACGCTGAGGCACAGAGGTCACAGAAAAAATATTTTTCCCGTCATTGCGCGCGAAGCGTGGCAATCTTGTGCAGACGACTGCGTTGTTACCAGAGATTGCCACGCTTCGCGCGCAATGACAGCAATATAATACCTTTTATATCTGTTCCCTCTGCGGTCAATGAAATAGCTTCCAGCACCTTACTTCAACGAACATAAACCATGAGCAAAAACTCGGTCAAAGTAGGCATCCTCTCCGATTCGCATGGCTTTCTCGACCCCAGGATCGCCGAGACAGTAAACCAGTGTGACCATATCGTGCATGCCGGTGATATCTTCAATGCCCATGTCTTATCTCAACTAAAGCCCAAAGACAGCCTGGTCGCTGTCGCCGGCAACAATGACTTCTCTGATTTCTGGAAAGCAGAAGAGTCTGCCGTTGTAAACGCTCTGCCAGAGAACGATGAACTCGAACTTCCCGGCGGCCTACTGGTTGTCGAGCACGGCCACCGTTTTGGCAATCATCCTGCTCATGAACAACTCCGTGAGAGCCATACATCAGCCCGTATAATCGTCTATGGCCACACCCATCACAGAGTCATCGATCAGGATGAAAAGCCGTGGGTAGTCAATCCTGGAGCGTCAGGAAAGGTGCGTACCCATGGTGGGCCATCATGCCTGGTACTGCACGCCGGTGCAGACGAATGGACCATCGATACTGTTTTATTTGCAGATAGCATATAAGCACATATCTCAGCCGTAGCAGCGGATTATAATCCGCTGCTACGGTGCGTACTTAAGCTTTGATATATACCCAGCCTTTCTCCAGGCGATCTGGTATCAGGTCTCTTGCCGATTTATCAGAATCGACACCAGGTATCAGTTTGATTTCGACCCCTTCCCGCTTATGCGCTTTTGCCACCGACCGCTCGCAGGCAAAGAAGGAGACATCTTCATCCTGGATCATTTTCTGAATGCGTTCGACATAGGGTGAAACACCCGGTCTCAACATATTGATGCCGCCTTTATTAGTGACCACATCCAGCTTCATTGGTACGTTGGCTTTTTTATAGGTTGCAAGCAAGTGGTCTGCTTCATTCAACGCTGCATTGACAACCTGCAGATCACCTGAGTCGATGTGCAGGATGATCTTACGATTAGTATGATCCACAGCGACATGGTTCGCTACATACTGAAAAGTATTTTCAGCCGATATATCGTCGGTTGATTGTGGACTGTAATGATATGTCTCCCAACCGAGGAAAACACCGATGACAAGCGTCACTGATGCGGCTATCGCCCTGCCGAAAAAAGAATTAGATTTATTTGCCTCTGGGCTATCATAATCAGGTCCAGGCACATCACTGTATGCATAGCCGACCAGCTCACGTACGGCTTTTAACTGGCAGACACGCTCACGCAGCTCCTTGTCTTCCATGACAGCATGGCGAATCTCATTCAATTCATCTGTATCGAGTTCTTCGTCGATGAACAGGTTCAAGTGATCATCAGAGAGATCTTTGATCGTCATTATTTTACCCTCCGTAATTTAAATTCAGATATCTCATCTGAACCAAACTCCAGTAACTGTTGCTTTAGATTCTTGCGCGCCCTGAAGAGGCGGCTCATCACGGTTCCGATGGGCACTTCGGTAATCTCTGCGATCTGTGCGTAACTAAAACCGGCAAAATCTGCCAGTGTTACAACCTCACGTAACGCCAATGGCAGCTGCTCGACAGATGCCCTCACCCGCTTGACTATCTGTGACTGCTGGTAGTTGTCCGAATGCCCCGACTGATGTTCATCCTGCATCTCGACAAATTCCACATTCCTTCCTTTGACACGTAAATAATCCTGCCAGCTGTTATAGAGGATACGGTATATCCAGCTATCTAAGGTATTTACGTCGCGCAACTTAGAAGCGTTCTTGATTGCCTTGTATATCGTTTCCTGTACCAGGTCATCTGCCAGAGCCGGGTCATGGCACCAGGAATACGCGATTCTATATAACTTGTTACGCCGTGCAGCAAACTCGGATTTTAGTGAGATCGCTGCTACCAGATTTTTAACAACTTTCATACAAAGCTCCCAATAACTAATTAATAGACGCGACACTTATAAAAATATTCCGATTTATTTATGTGAATAAATCAGCAGGTACATGCGTCTCTTTAGCTATCAATATATCAAATTGAGAGCAAATGACACTAAATTTTCACAACATCATTAGATCATGTCTAGTTATTTCGGCACTATTGTCTGTCACCAGTAGTAACGTACATGCATCATTCGATCTATCACTTAAAAGCATAGATGATAGTGAACACAAACTTTCAGAATATATCGGCCAGGGAAAATGGGTGGTACTGAATATCTGGGGCACCCGCTGCCCGCCCTGTCGTGAAGAGATGCCCGAACTTGTCAGCTTTCATGATGAACACAATAATGATGATGCCATCGTCGTCGCTGTAGCCATAGATTTCCCCAGTTATGGCTATGCCAATCAAGATGATGTAATAGCCTTTGCTGAAGAATATCTCATCGATTTTCCGGTGCTGCTAAGCGACTCCAGGATAACCGAGAGAGCAGGCCTTGGACGATTACAAGGCCTGCCAACCACCTATCTTTTTAATCCCAGCGGTGAAGTCGTTGGTGTCCAGGTAGGCATGATCACAAAAAATATTCTTGAAACCTTTATCAACCAGTTGAAGCTGAAATCCCTGCAGCTCAAGTAAGCAATACCAAGGGAAAACCACATGAAAACAGAAGAGGAAAAAATGACCACATTAAAAACCAAGATACTGACCGCTTTTATGATGAGCATCTGTCTGCTGATGATATCCACAGCATATGCTAACGAACGCTATGGTAAACAAAAGGTGGTGTATCACATCAACTATGACAACCCTAAGAAACAGGCTGGCGCATTACGAAACATACAGAACCACATCAATGCCGTCGGTGCGGAAAATCTGGACTTGAAAGTAGTGCTGCACGGCAATGGGCTTGCGCTATTACTGGAGCCTGATTCATTAGATAAGTTAAAAAAATTCAAGAACGCTAATGCAAATGAAACCATGACGGCAAAGATTGACGGTCTCAAAAGCCAGGGCATCGAATTCAATGTATGCGAAAACACCGTACGTGGCCGAAAAGTAAACGTTGATTCTGATCTGTACAACGTCGATAAAAAAGACATCGTACCAAGTGGTGTCGCAGAGGTCGCAAGGCTGCAGCAGATGGGTTATGCATATGTAAAACCATAATCACCAAATAAATAGATGATCGCATTTAGATTACATACATAGCACCAATACAACTCAAAGTGAATAATACTCTTAATGTGCCGTCTAGTAGTTATAACGAAACACATGATGTTTTTTTATAAAAAATAAAACAACCTTTAATTTGGAGATACCAATGAAAAATATATTATCAGTACTTCTTCTATTGATAGCTGCAATTTCCAGCTATCAGATTCAAGCAGCTGAAGAAGATAAGCCTTTTGCAGAAGAAAGAATCGTACTACAGATTAGCGACCCCAATCCTTTTAAACAGACACTGGTGTTAAACGTCGCGAATAACCTTATCAAAGCTTATGGGCAGGACAAAGTCGATGTTGAGATCGTGGCATTTGGCCCTGGCTTGCGTCTGATGTTCAAGGAAAACGTAAACAGTGGCCGCATCCAGGGTTTAACAGACAGCGGTGTCAAGTTCTCAGCATGTGAGAACACGATTAAAGGCATGTCTAAAAAACTAGGTCATGCCCCTGAGTTAAACAGTAATGCAGTTCCCGTTTCTGCCGGAGTGGTACGCATTATCGAATTACAAAACCAGGGTTTCAAACTAATAAAACCTTAAATATTACCCTTGGTAAATCGTACCTACAAAAATTAAATTTCCTTTCGGGAGGATGAAGAATGAATTACAAGAATAAATTATTGATGAATGCAATTGGAGCAGCACTATTGAGTAGCGCTTCAACTGTACAGGCCGCAAACTGGCTTATGCTGCAGGGCACTGAAGCACCAGGCCAGTCGGCCCGTGCAAAAGTATGGGGCTTCATACAGGCACAATATCAACATGATAACAGCGACGCTAATGCTGGCGGTGGTTACAATCCGCCCAAGCTGATCGGACCCAACCTGGATGATCAGAGTGCATTTAACGTCAACCGTGCACGTATCGGTGTCCGCGGTACAGGATTTCCACTGGATTCAAAAGTAAACTATTTTATACTGGCTGAATTCGGTAATAACGGCATCACCTATGGCGATGATGGCAAACATCTTACCGATGCCAGCATTACACTCAACCATATACCTGGTGCTCGTATACGTGCAGGCTTATTTAAGACACCAGGTGCAGAGGAAGGATTACAGGCGATCCATGTATTCGATTACATTAATTTCACCACGGTAACCAACCAGTTGCTGCTTGAACGATTTCCCAATAGCACTTGTGATGGTGCATCTCCATCAGCCGGCCCATGCGTTCAAACCACAACTGATTTGAACAATGCCGCAAGCCCTACACCTGATGCTGACATGAACCAGTTCTCACGCTCAGTCGGTGCATTTCGTGATGTCGGTATACAGGTATTTGATACCTTTAAAGCTGGCACATGGGAGAACAGCTATGCCATCATGTATGGTAACGGCAATGGTCTGAACTATGGTGATAACGATAGCAACAAGGATCTTTACCTTTACCTGTCGACAGAAAATGTTTTCGGTGGCAAAGGCGGTCGTCGTGAAGGCCTGAAGATGTTCGCATGGCACCAGGATGGTAAACGTACCAATGCTGTGAACAGGACGCAGGAGCAGGACCGTACCCGTTCAGGCCTCGGCTTTAAATATCTACAGAGACCTTTCAGGGCATCCGCAGAATACATGCAGGGTAAAGGCATGATATTCCAGGGCCAGCATCGACCCCAGCATTTATTTAATGACCTTGAAGCGAAGGGTTACTATGTAGAAGGTGGCTGGTATATTCCGAACACGAAGTGGGAGATTGATCTGCGCTATGACTCCTACACCCGTGACGAAAACTTTAAACAGCCGCCAACAAGTCCAGCCACTCCTTCAGCACCTGGGGACGAGTCTACATTCGATACCACTACTGTCGGCGCACAATATCACTTCAACAAGAAAACGCGGATGAATGTTGAATATTCTATGCGTGATGCGAAGTCAGACACGACGGCGATCGATAACAACGTCAAGGGGATTAATGACCGCTTTGCTATACAGGTCACCCATGTTTTTTAATACTATGAAAAAATAATAATAGAATGACTCCAGCCTTGCATTATTAGCCGGGCACACTCAAAGGGCCCGCAAGGGCCCTGCTTTTTTAACCTTAAAATAAAAACGAGGTATATTCCAGCCATGAACACAGCAAAGAATATTTCTGTCCAGGCAGTCGTCATCTCGATACTGTTGAGCACCCAGGTATTTGCAGATAACTCGAACGGGATAATACGTATCAAGAGCAACCATGGCGTTAGCACGACAATCGATAAGCTTGAAACAGTGCTTAAGGAAAAGGGCATGACTATCTTTAAGCGTGTCAACCATACCGCAGGGGCAGAGAAAGCAGGCCTGCAGCTACGCCCTACTGAACTGCTTATCTTTGGCAACCCAAAAGTTGGTACGCCGCTGATGCTCTGTTCACAGACTGCTGCACTTGATCTGCCACAGAAAGCACTGGCCTATAAAGATGAGGCTGGACAGGTATGGCTGGCATATAACGATCCCGCCTACATGGCGCAGAGGCATAATACTAAAGGCTGTGAAGGACCAGTTCAGAAAGTAAGTAATGCACTGGCCAAATTCACCAGGGCAGCGACTGAATAACTGCTCCTAGATATCAATTTTCCAATGTCTTAAGGTAATCCAGCAAAACCTGGCGATTTTCCTTACCGGTAAATACATTGTTATGGCCACTGTTGACCAACTTAAATGACTTCGGTTCTTTCGCTGCTTCGAGCAGCCTCTCTGCATGATACATTGCGATGATTTCATCGTTCTTACTATGAATGATCAAAACAGGTATAGGTGAAATCAGTCCTATAGCATCGAGCGGACGGTATGAATTATCGACCGTGTATGACAGCGGCCACTGGAATAGCCAGAACAGCCAGCTTTTTGCCAGGACATCCTGGGTGATATCGTGATAATCACTGAACGCAGCTATGGTGATCAGCGATTCGATCCTGTGGCGGTAAGCACTGTGTGCGACCGAATAGATTGCCATAGCACCTCCCAGGCTGTGCCCCATGACTATCAACTTTTCATCATCGGATATCTCACTGGCGACATGCGAGACCATCAGTTCCATATCGCTGATAACAGCATCCAGTTCTGCTTCACCCTGTGACAGGCCATAGCCACGATAGTCAAAGACATAGAGGTCATACCCCTCTTTTGCCAACCAGAAAGTGTTCGGTAACTGGGTACTGACATTATCACCATTGCCATGGAAGAAAAGGATCGTTCCTGCTTTCTTCTTTTCTGAGTATATTTTCCAGCCATGCAGCTGTTGTCCGTCAGTCGAATCTATATAGATGTCTTCATATAGTAATTGTGCTGCATCAGGTGTTACCGGGAATGATTTTTTTGGTAAAAAAAGATAGTTACTGCATGCTGACAAAAAGATCAGACAAGATAAAAGCCAGTATCGAGACATTGCTGAAAATTAGCTGAGATAATGTTAGTGGAAAAATAACATAAAATCATATGTGATGGTGGACAATTAACCTTATAAACTCTATTTTAATAAATATTAATATACTTATATTTATTTCCGGATGTAAAGAAAACGGTATAAGTAGTCTTCAGCTGAGCGCTACGCAAAAAAAATGGTATGTAATATCAAGCATATAGTAGTCAAATAAAAAACCACTTTTTTCTTCTTGCACGCTACCTCGTTTTTCGCTTATTATCTTGTCTCTTTATAAAGATAATCTATAAAATTGGAGTTTTGAGAATGAAAAAAATAATCGCAGGTATAGCTCTTTTAAGCGCGTCTTCAGTGGCGATGGCTGAAGCACCTGGCGGCCCGAACTGTGGCTGGGGAAACATGTTATTTGAAGGCCAGTCTGGCCTTGGTGCACACTTCATCGCATCGATCACAAACGGTACATCCGGTAACAACACTTTTGGTATGACAACCGGTACCAATGGCTGTTCTACATCCGGTACATTGACTTACGGTGGTAAATCAATGGTCAGCTCTATCATGGGCGAATTCTCTGAAGATGTTGCTGCCGGTGAAGGCGATGCGATGGATACAGTTGCTGTGATCTATGGCGTAGAAAAGCAGGACCGTGCGACATTCGCAAGAGTTATGCATGAAAACTTTGCAGTCATCTTCCCAAATGAAGATGTGACAGCTGATGAGATGATTGCTTCAATTGAAGAAGTGATGAAAGCTGACGAGACTCTGGCTAAATACATCGCTTAACAAGTCCTTCCTTTAAAAAAAGCCCTGCAATTCGGGATATTTATCCCGGGTACAGGGCTTTTTTATGTGACACCTCAAGCAACATCCTCTATGTTTCATCTCTTTCGACTACCTTGCCGACTAATACTTAAGTATCTGTTTAGCGTCATCTTGTTACTACCTGTGACTACATTTGCAGGCAGTGCTATCGATCCCAGAGAGTCACTTCTTGATAAGGCAGAAGAATATACCTTGTGGGAAAAGGTCGAATGGCTGAACCTGATACACTACGACAAGGAATATGCAGGTTATGTCAGCCAGGTAGATGATGACCGTTTTTTTTACGCATCAGACGGTAGTCATAACCCCAGATCTGAACTGCTGGCAACGATAGAAAACCTGTTTGTTGAAAAAGAAGACCATAACCAGCAAACACAATGCAGGTTTGTCGCCAGGACGAGATGGCTTTCTGAGCAACTCGATATCGATAACATGGTGCTCCCTGCTGTACATTGTGATGAATATCTTGAATGGCGGCAAATGGTACAGGCCGATAGTGTCACCATGGTATTTCCGGCATACCATCTCAACAGCCCCTCATCCATGTTCGGGCACACCCTGTTACGGCTGGATAACTCGCAAGACAGCAAAACGGACTGGCTCTCATACGCGGTCAATTTCGGTGCCGACATAGACAACAGCGATAACTCCTTGCTATACGCCTATCGTGGCCTTGCAGGCGGTTATCCGGGAATATTTATTTCTGAACCCTACTTTAAAAAGATTCAGGAATACAACCGCATCGAACATCGCGATATATGGGAATACGAACTAAACCTGACTGCTGAAGAAACCGAGAGAATGATCCAGCATCTATGGGAGCTAAAGACGATAAATTTTGACTATTACTTTTTTGATGAAAACTGCTCATACCGCCTGCTCGAACTGATAGAGGTCGCACGCCCGGAAGTTGAACTGACTGATGAATTCATCGTGACTGCGATACCGGTCGATACTGTCAGGGCCATCGATGATGCAAAACTCATCGAATCAGTCAGTTACCGGCCGGCCAGGGCAACCGAGATACAGTATATACTTGAGGGCATATCAGATCAGCAGCGCGAGGTCGTACTTGACCTGTCTAAAGATATCAGCGCATTAGACTCAGATGCTTTTGTACGACTGAGTCCGAAACAGCAAAAGTCGACTGTCGATCTCGCCTACAAATACCTGCGTTACCTGAACACAGAATCTTCACGCGACCCGGCGACAGCCAAACGTAGTCATCAATTGTTACAAAAGCTGAATAGTTACCCTGTAGAAATCGATATAAGCAACACCGTACCGACACCACTGCCGCCGGAGAGAGGTCATAAGAGTAAACGTACGAGCATAGGCCTGGGTCAGCGTCTGAACAACAATTATGCAGAGTTTGGCTTCAAGATGGCGTTCCATGACCTGGAAGATAGTAAAGACGGCTTCCTGCAGGGGGCACAGATCAATATCGGCAGTATCAAGGTGCGCGCAGAAGATAACGTCGGACTGCGTCTATATCAACTGGATTTCGTCGACATATTCTCATTGACACCGAAGAACAGCTTTTTCGATCCGCTGTCATGGAAGGTGTACACCGGTTTTGAAAGGCAGCTGACATCGAATAAAGATCAGCTGGTCTACCACCTCAGTGGTGGTGCTGGAGGCACATGGGAAATAGTAAAAAATCACCAGTTTCACGCGCTGGCGATCGGCCGACTCGAGATCAACAAACAGTTAAGAAACCTGATCGAACCAGCTATCGGATTTAATACAGGCTTTCTGTCGCATTTCAGGCATACTACGACTCACCTGGAATTCAGCGGCGAACATTTCGAGGACGACATATATCGCCTGCGGGTGCAGTACACGCAAAACTTTGTACTATCGACAAACCATTCCATCAAATTATTCGCAAAGCATCAGTGGCAGGAAAACGATATAGATTTTTCAGATATAAACCTCAACTACCAGTATTACTTCTGACCTTTCGTTCGAGCATAAATCATCAAAATCGCGTTGAATTATTATAAAATAACCGAATGGAACTACCGCAAATCGATGATTACCACTCTATTCTATTAAACGATACTCCATTACTGGATGTCCGTGCACCTGTAGAGTTTGACCAGGGATCATTTCCCGCTGCGGAAAATTATCCGCTGATCAATAACGAGGAACGTGAAGCCATCGGCATCCGCTACAAAAACCTCGGTCAGGATGAGGCCATAAAACTAGGTCATGAACTGGTACGTGATGAAGTCAAATCACAGCGTGTACAGCACTGGCAGAACTTCTTCGAGCATCATCCGCAGGGCGTACTCTACTGTTTTCGTGGCGGTATGCGCTCCAAGATATCGCAGCAATGGATATATGAACAGACCGGAACCATCTACCCGAGGGTAAAAGGTGGTTACAAAGCCATGCGCCGTTTCCTGATCGATGAACTGGAAAAATCTGCTCAGCAACTGCAGCCGATCATGCTCGGCGGCCGAACTGGCATCGGAAAGACAGTCTTGCTACAGCAACTGGACCAGCAGATCGACCTCGAGGGCATCTACCATCATCGTGGATCAGTCTTTGGCAAACATGTCACACCACAGCCATCACAGATCGATATCGAGAACAGGCTGTCTATCGAATTACTGAAAATTCGCAGTAAACAATACTCTCAGATTGTTCTCGAAGACGAGGGCACAAACATCGGTTCCAGGGCGATTCCGGATGTACTGTTCGCCAGGATGAAACAGTCGCCGCTGATCCTTCTGCAGGCCAGTATCGATGAACGTATCGAAATCACGTTCCAGGAATATATCATCGAATCACTGGCCGAACATCAGCAACACAATGGTGATGAAGCAGGGTTTGAGTCATGGGCTGAGCAGCTGCAGACATCGATCGACAAGATACAGCGGCGCCTCGGCGGTGTTCGCCACAGAGAGCTCAAGACATTACTCACAGATGCTATACATGTACAAAAATCCTCTGGCAACGCAGAGGCACATAAAGACTGGATAAAGATATTACTGGTCGATTATTATGACCCGATGTACGATTTTCAAACTGAAAAAAAACTGGACCGGGTTGTATTCAGAGGTAGCCAGGAAGAGGTCCTGGGTTACCTGAGTGAACAGTATAATATCTCTTAAGCCTGACCTTCTGGCGGCCAGTCATTCTCTCTAAGTATATTAGACAGATACAGCAGCAGAATAATTTATTCTCTAGTCTGCGGAAAACTGATTAATTTGCTTCAATATTGAAGGAACGACAACTCCATGCAATTAAAATTTCATATATACTGAAGTTCGCAAAACAGCTCAATTTATTTAGAAATTTGATCTTAATGAAAACCTGTAAGACTGCAGGGCTGAAACAGTTTAATAATGTACCACCCCGTCAGTTAGTCCAGACTGCTGCGCCATCAGTATCAGTCACTTTCACCCTGAAGTAATCTGCAGATACTCTTGATGCATGAAGGATAGCACTGTCTTTATTGTCATACGATTCCAGCAATATCCAGGGTTGCGAATCATTGTTCGGTTTATATTCTACTCTCCACATGTTACATCTTCTCGTCATGTATACCTTGTTACAGCACTCCCTGTGGATTCACTTTATATGATCATGAATTTATTGAATCAGTCATAGATTAAATACTACACTGGTATAAATGCATACCAGGATAAAGATAAATACCCAGGCTGCGATCTCTATGATTACCTTATCTTGCTGACTCAGTGTTACGTACTTCATCGTTCCATCTCTTTTAATGAGGTCTATTGTTATTGATTAACTTGCAACATGTATGCCAGATGAACAAATGCCTATAGTATCGGCCGATCCGCCCGCCCCAGCCTTGATAAATCGACAGGTTCAATAGCTAGAAGTTAAGGAATAGCCACATATAAGACAGGAAAGTGTCAGATTCCTGTCACAAATCGTTCTAGATACGTCATAACTTTATGATTGAGCGGTTAGATCCAGATAGGGAGAGAACCTGTTTCTGAGTAGTTTGGCATCAGAGTGAGAAGCTCGATCCAGACAGATGGTTGGATGATATGATGTGACAAACAAGACCACGTACAACATCAGTGCATGGTATCGTTTGCAGGGAGATAGATCGTCTAGAGCAGACCTTGAAATGACAGGTAGCTAACCTGATCGCCTTTCTTGATCTCTGTATCTATCTTTACTTCGACCAGACCATCGGCCCAGCTGGCAGAAGACAGGACGCCCGAGCCTTGATGAGGATAAAGCTGTGCTAGCATACGATCAGCTTTTTGCATGAGGCGCACACGTAGATATTCCTGGCGTTTTACTTTATGCCAGTCAAAATCTGCAATCACCGTAACAGGCTTTACACGATAATCTTCTGCACCCTGTAACTTCAGGATCAATGCACGTGCGAATAACAGAAATGTGACAAACACTGAAACCGGGTTGCCCGGTAAACCCATAAACAGTGCATTCTCAACCTTACCAAAAGCGACCGGTTTGCCGGGCTTCATCGCAATACGCCACATCGAAAGCTCACCAAGTTCTTCCAGGGCAATACGGACATAATCCTCTTCGCCGACAGAAACGCCGCCACTGGTTATAACCAGGTCCGTTCCCACTGCTGCCTGCTTTAAAACATCGATAGTTGCTTCAAGGGTATCCGGTACGATTCCCAGATCGATGACCTCACAGTCCATAGCCTGTAATAGACCGCGAAGTGTATAGCGATTTGAATTATAGATCTGTCCCGGTGCTAGCGGCTGACCCGGTGAGACGATCTCATCACCGGTAAAAAATATAGCCACTTTTAACCTGCGTTTAACCTCAAACTCAGCAAGGCCTACCGAAGCCAGCAGGCCAAGTTCCTGGGCTCGCAATCTTTTGCCTGCATTTAAAACAACACCGTCTTTTGCGATATCTTCACCGGCTCTCCGTATATTGCAACCGCTTTCAACAACGGTATTAACCGTTACCTTATGGCCCTGATCCTCGTCACCGTGTTGCTGACACATCTCCTGCATGACGACAGCGTCAGCACCCTCCGGCACAGGTGCGCCGGTAAAGATACGCGCGGCACTTCCTGTTTCGAGTGCTGTACCGATCTGGCCCGCGGCTATACGTTGCGTTACCGGCAGCATACTGCCTGAAGTCTGACAATCTATACTATGGACAGCATATCCATCCATCGCACTGTTATCATAGCCGGGAACATCGATAGTTGAATGCAGGTCTTCTGCCAGCACCCTGTTCAAGGCATCAAGGATATCGACCTGTTCTACCTGCCCTATCGGTTTTGCATGTGCCAGGATTTTTTCTATCGCCTGCTCGACGCTTATAAGGCCAGGTGAAGCACAACAATCGTCAGCTTTTACTTTTATATCTTTCATTTTTACTCTTTATGTTCAACGTCATTGCGAGCGCAGCGCGGC
>JABDRN010000004.1 GCA_013041745.1 Gammaproteobacteria bacterium | reverse complement strand
CTTAGTGATCCGGTGGTTCTGTATGGAAGGGCCATCGCTCAACGGATAAAAGGTACGCCGGGGATAACAGGCTGATTCCTCCCAAGAGTCCACATCGACGGAGGAGTTTGGCACCTCGATGTCGGCTCATCACATCCTGGGGCTGTAGCAGGTCCCAAGGGTATGGCTGTTCGCCATTTAAAGTGGTACGCGAGCTGGGTTTAGAACGTCGTGAGACAGTTCGGTCCCTATCTGCCGTGGGCGTTTGAGAATTGATGGGAGCTGCTCCTAGTACGAGAGGACCGGAGTGGACGTACCCCTGGTGTTCCGGTTGTCACGCCAGTGGCATTGCCGGGTAGCTACGTACGGAACGGATAACCGCTGAAAGCATCTAAGCGGGAAACCGGCCCAAAGATGAGTTCTCACTGGACCCTTGAGGTCCTTGTAGGTCCGTCGAAGACTACGACGTTGATAGGCAGGGTGTTGAAGCACAGTAATGTGTGAAGCTAACCTGTACTAATTGACCGTAAGGCTTGACCATATAACCCCAAGTGTTTTTGTTTAATTAAAAATACGCAATGGGTGCTTATTTGTTAACACCTGAATATGTAAGATATTCGAAGTTATACTTAACGTATATTGGCTTTCCAGTTTCGAAGAGTACGGCTAGTATTAATGAGATCCCTCGACAACCTCGGGATGGTTTCATCGCTATGCTCTTCAACCAGTTTGTCTGGCGGCAATAGCGAGTAGGAACCACCTGATCCCATCCCGAACTCAGAAGTGAAACTGCTTAGCGCCGATGGTAGTGTGGGGTCTCCCCATGTGAGAGTAGGACACCGCCAGGCTTTAGATACAAAAACCCGATCAGAAATGATCGGGTTTTTTTTTGCGCGTTTCTTTCAGATATTGGTAATGATTTATTATCGATATAAATGCTCTCACTAACCAGATCCCTATTGCTGTTATACAGTGAAAAAACACAATAATTTCCTATACTTAACAGGTGTCTATCAAATACCGTATTAGCAGCATGAGTCGATTTAAAGCGACAGTGATTTTTATCACTGGATTGCTATTTAATTCGTCAGCCATAGCCGCCGATATAAATGTTAATGGCTTTGCTTCACTCGTTGCGGGCAGGGTGGTTCAAGGCGATGAATTTCTTGCGGATTATCCAAAGACGGGAATATATGACAAGGACTGGTCATTCGTTCCGGATTCAACGTTAGGTATACAGTTATCATCATATTTTACAGATGAATTCTCATTCATCGCACAAGTAGCTTTTAATAGTGCTTCAGATTCTACGGCTGATGTTGACTGGTTATATCTGAATTATCAGATCACTCCTGAGTTATCGGCACAACTCGGCCGAAAGCGCCTTCCACTCTATTATTACAGTGATTACTTTGATGTCGGTTACGCCTATTACTGGATAAGGCCACCGGCCGATCTGTATACCTGGCAGATCTCTAATTATAATGGTATCAGCCTGTTTTATGAGAATAACCTGGGTGACTGGGATAGTAGTGTCAACCTGTACTACGGTAATGAAGAGTCTGAAGATAATGAACTATTAGGCCTATTGTTCGGCGTACCTGTCGATGAGAGCTGGAACCACATGCTTGGTGTTGTCGGTACCATGGCTAATGACTTGCTGGAATTGCGATTATCCTATATGGAAGGGCTTGTTAATCGTGATATCAATGGCGTCACTGTCATAAAAGATATAAAGCAACAGTTTATCGGTCTATCCATCAATCTAAGTCTGGGAAATCTGCAGGTATTATCAGAATTTAATAACTACAGGCGACCTGACAACAGTATCGAAGTTGATACTTATATGCTCTCATTTGGATATCGCCTGGGGGACTTCACTCCTCACATCACACGATCAGCTTTTGAGCAGGAGGTTAATGCCGCTGGAAATGATGAGAAACATAATACTACAACGCTGGGTATCCGATGGGACTTATATAGGGATATCGCCTTAAAAGTACAGTATGACAAAGTAATAGATGAGGGTGTGGTCGTACCGGTCAAAGGAGATTCCAACTCAGTATCCATCGGACTGGACTTCGTCTTCTAGATACTATCATGCCTGTATTCTATTCACTCCAGTTAAGGAAAAGCATCTATTCGATCTTTATCGTTAAGTTATGTTTGTTCCTCCTGGTAATGGTGGCTTCGTCACCAACGGTTTCAGCTGCCGAACATGGAGAGGTTGCGCTAATAGCTGTAAGTGGATCGAATATCGAAGCCATGTCGCATAGAGATCTTCGCAGACTGTATCTTGGTCTCAAGTCCAAGAACAATATATCTGTACAAAATCCCGTTCTTAATCTTCACTCAGAAGAACTATATGACGAATTTCTGAAAAATATTATGCGCATGACCGAAGGCAGTTATAAGCGAAAACTGATTAAAGCTATATTCCGGCAGGGCAAGGAAGAAATTGCGGAGGTAATGTCAATCAGGGAGCTAAATGATTATCTGCTGGAGAATAAGGGCGATGTCAGTTTTATAGAACTGAGCTCCGTCAAGGAGATGGAGAATATAGAGGTTATACAGATACTGTGGTAAGCCATCAGAAAAAAAATAGTAGCTACAGTATAACGCGGCATGTGATGCTGGGGGTTCTCTTGATACACCTGCTATCACTGCCTTTTCTTTACGTAACGATTATAGGCATATATAAAAATAACACCGAAGAGCAGTTCATCGGACATGTCAGAGAACTAACAGGCCTGTTATCAGACTTTATACCGGCTAACGAGGCCGTAGATAGCGCCAATGAAACAGTTTTTCTGATGGAGTCAGCAATGCTCGGTGGCGAGGTGATTTATATCGAGTTGGTTAATGAAAATGGTGATCGCTTATTCCCGGATGAAGACGTTGCAATGAATACAGTCGAATTTATTGAGGATCGATATATTGGCCAGCATGATGACGAAATATATTTTATTTCTTTACCTGTGTATCTGCTTATAGATGATGTTAAATATACCAGATTACGGATTGGCTTTAATGAAGCCGTCGTACTGGATCGATTAGCGCTAGTTAAAAAACGTAGTATGGCAATACTCGGTATTTACTTCGTCTGTATCATTTTATTGTTGAGTTATCTGACCAGTGTCATCATGCGGCCACTGAAACAACTAGGTCTGTTATCAAAGAAAGTAGCTGCTGGTGAGCGCAGTAAAAAGATGAAAGTCTCTACGCGCATCAGCGAAGTCAGTGATCTTTCTGAGGATCTTGAGTGCATGAGGTTGGCATTAGTCGAGCAGACAGAGCGTATGCATTTCAAGGCTATGCATGATGAGCTTACCGGCCTGCCTAATCGCTCATTGAATAATGACCGGATAGATCAGGCGATATCGCGGGCGAGTAGAAAGAAGAGCAGTTTTGCAGTGTTGTTGCTTGACCTCGACAGGTTTAAAGAAATTAATGACACACTAGGTCATGGCGTTGGCGACGAGATATTGAAGGTAGTGGCCGAGCGTCTCAAATGTGGTATACGTGAGTCTGATACGATTGCCAGGATCGGGGGAGATGAATTTTGTGCCATCCTCGAAGGGGTGGAGCGAGTTGTTGCAGAGAAGCTGGCAATGAAGCTGGCTGCGCTACTAGAGCCATCATTCCGGGTGAACGGTCATACGTTACAGGTAGGTGCGAGTATAGGTATCGCTGTCTATCCTGAGAATGGCGAGATGCCAGAAATTTTATTCCAGCATGCTGACGTCGCCATGTACGAAGCTAAATATCAGGGCCTGAAGGTTATCTCTTATCACGAGGATATGGATAAACACAGAATAGAAGATTTACAGTTAACCAGTGATATACGTGAAGGCTTAAAGTCTGGACAATTCTATGCAGCATTTCAGCCGAAGGTAGACCTTAGTACTGGAAAGCCATATGGCTGCGAGATGCTGGCGCGATGGGAGCATCCGAGGTTAGGTTTGATATCACCCGATAAGTTTATCCCGATAATGGAAAGAGAAAATTTGATCGGTGAAATGACGCAAAAAGTATTTGATAAGCATCTCCCTCAGTTGAAGCAGGTTATCGATAGTCACCCGGGCTTTAAGGTCTCAATTAACGTGTCACCGCTTAGTCTGCTCGACACAGCGCTGCTTGATAATCTGGAAATCAGCATGCAGTTGAATGGTGTTAAATCATCCTCACTAATAATAGAAGTCACTGAAAATGCGATAATGACTAACCCTCTGCGCTCCGCAAGAATCTTACAGAAATTTGCAGATGCAGGCATAGGTGTCTCTGTTGATGACTTTGGTACGGGATATTCGTCACTGTCTTATCTGCAAAAATTTCCAATCAACGAGTTGAAGGTTGACAAGTCTTTCATAATCGGTCTGAACAAAAACTCACAGAATTACCCTATTGTTAACGCTACGATTACGATGTCGCATGACCTGGGTATGTCTGTTATCGCTGAAGGGGTGGAAGAAATGGAGGTGATCGATTTACTCGTGGAGATGAAATGCTACCATGTACAGGGCAGGTTCTTTTCGCAGCCGTTATCTTTTACAGAATTTAAACAATGGATCGAACATTTCGAGATATCTGAATATTGGTAGACATCGTATCGGCCTTTCTGTCAGCGGAAGGTTCTCACAATTTTTGTCTGCATGCTGGCAAGGTTTAGATTTACTGGTTTGCTGAACACGATAGCATCATCATTCATAGGATCGTCAAGATCAGCCTGGCAGGTAAAAGCCAGGGTATATTTTCCTAATGGTATGAAGCCAAATTCGTATTCATATACACCGCTAATGTTATTCATGGCAACCAGTGCACTTGAGACAGGCTCGGATCCAAAGCTGCCGACATCATCAGGTGTTACGTTAAGTTCTTTGTAGAGATAGATTGCATTACCAGTGGACGGATCAGCGTCAGGACAGTCAGTACCGGTAAGTGCAGATAGTTCGACTGTACCAATTATTGAGTTGGCTGTTGCATCATCTACCAGTTTCAATACGGGATTTAACTCGTAGTTAGCTGTGCTGGTCATAACTATTGATTTTCTGAGGTCAAAATCTATCGTCATACTTGTCGGCGTGTTGGCAATTACTTCCAGTCCACCGATTACCTTAAGACCGGATTCGCTGCCGCCAGGTATGTCAAGCTCATGGACAGAGTTATCAGATAGCTTGATATAAGAATCCAGGATACCGTCATTTACCGCGGTAACTTTCAGCCTGAGCCAGTCATAGGTACCGGTAGGGAGTGTCTGATTGGTTAGCATCGGGGCGCTACTCTGTCCCTGTAATGTCAGTAAGTCGATGCTCATAGGCGGATTGAATGTGAGTGTGATTGGCTCATCCGATGCAGAAGGTTTGAGCTCAATGCCATCAAACTGGACCCATACTTCTATAGCATCGTCTATAGGTGCATCAGTTATACTCAGGGTCAGGAAACCATTCTGAGTGCCGCCACGACCACCATCATTAGTGCTGGTATCACCATCCATGCTAATACTGTCGCTTTCGTTGCTACCGCTGCTACAGGCTATAAGTATGCTTGTACTTAGCAGAGCTGGAATGAGGTAAGTGAGCAGTTTCATAATTTAGAGTCCCATATACACGCAACACTATTATTAGGTGTTGATCAAAGTATAATAACCAAGGAGATTTGGGAGCATTTAGGCGGAAGCAGAAACAAAACTATTGAAAACAACAACTTCCTGTTATTTATTATAATCTATCAATATCAGTATTAATATACCATTTGTCGGAGAATTAAGGCGCTTCAATCGATTAGGCTAAGTGAAATCAATGAGTTACAATAACCAGGCATCTTTGATATCGCATCTAGTAATGTCAATAATGTTTGCACTGACCTTGTTTATCAGCAGAAATGACCTTAACGAATTCAAAATCCTGGATAAGCCGGCACCTCTAAACCTGGAATTGTATCCTTATGATTGTCCTGCATAGGGTCAGCTTTTTAAATTCAAAAATATGATATGAAATGACTGGATTATTTTTTTCCAAGCGTTTAAACATGTCTGCAACAGTTATACATTCTGTTAAAATTCTGCCCCATGATTGCTTATCCAGAAATTGACCCTGTCGCACTTTCCTTCGGCTCTTTAAAAGTTCACTGGTACGGACTGATGTATTTGATCGGCTTTGTCGGTGCGTGGTTTTATGGCATGCAGCGCACCAAGCGCGAAGACATCGACTGGACTCGCAAGCAGGTCGAGGACGTTATCTTCTATGGTGCTCTTGGGGTGATACTCGGTGGCCGTCTGGGATATACACTGTTTTATGGTTTCTCTGGCTTCATCGCAAATCCGATATCAATCTTTTACATCTGGCAGGGCGGCATGTCATTTCATGGCGGTATGCTGGGTGTGTTTATCGGTCTGTATCTTTTCGGCCGGAAAAACGGCATGACATTCTTCCAGGTGTCTGACTTTATTGCGCCATGGGTTCCTATCGGGCTGGGCGCTGGCCGAATCGGAAACTTTATCAACAAGGAATTATGGGGCAGGCCGATGGAGTCGGTTATGCCCTGGGCGATGGATTACGGTGACCACATAGCACGTCACCCGTCTTCTCTTTACCAGGCGTTAACTGAAGGACTACTGCTGTTCCTGATCTTATGGTGGTACTCATCAAAGCCAAGGCCATATATGGCGGTTTCTGCGCTCTTCATGTTCTGTTACGGCAGCTTCCGTTTTATCACCGAGTTTTTCAGGATACCAGACGCTCACCTGGGATTTGTCGCTTTTGACTGGTTAACCATGGGGCAGATCCTGTCGATACCTATGATACTATTCGGCGTCGTCGTATATATTTTCGCCTATAACAAAAGCCAGTCACGCTGGCACTAATATCAGAGTCATACATGAAACAGTATCTTGACCTGTGCAGACGCATCATCGAAGAGGGTCACTGGATCGAAAACAAGCGAACAGGCAAGCGTTGCCTGACAGTGATCAATGCAGACCTGACTTTTAATGTCGCTGATAATGAATTACCACTGGTGACAACACGAAAAAGTTACTGGAAGTCTGCGATCGCCGAGTTGATCGGTTATCTTCGTGGCTACAGTAGTGCGGCGGATTTTCGTAAGCTGGGTACAAAGACCTGGGATGCGAACTCGAATGATAATGAAGCCTGGCTGAACAATCCTTACCGCACAGGTGAGGATGATATGGGCAGGGTTTACGGTGTCCAGGGACGAAGCTGGCAGAAGCCTGGTGGCGGCCATATCGATCAGTTGAAAAAGATCGTCGATAACCTTTCGAATGGCATCGATGACAGGGGTGAGATTCTCAGCTTCTATAATCCGGGCGAGTTCCATATGGGGTGCCTGCGCCCATGTATGCACACCCATACTTTTTCCCTTCTGGGCGATACGCTCTATCTGACATCCTATCAGCGCTCATGCGATGTTCCGCTGGGGCTGAATTTTAACCAGGTACAGGTATTTACCCTGCTGAAATTAATGGCGCAGATAACAGGTAACAAGCCGGGGCTGGCTTACCACAAGATTGTTAATGCGCACATCTATGAAGACCAGCTGGAACTGATGCGCGATGTGCAGCTGAAGAGGGAGCCGTATCCGTCACCGCAGCTGATTATCAATCCCGATATAAAGTCGCTAGAGGATATCGAGACCTGGGTCACGCTCGATGATTTTGAGGTAGAGGGATATCAGTGCCACGAGCCGATCGCTTACCCTTTCTCGGTCTGAGATAGACTGATATTCGCATGATTATTTCGCTGATAACAGCCATGGACCGAAACCGTCTCATCGGAAATAATAACCAGTTACCATGGCACCTGCCTGCTGATTTTGCGCATTTTAAATCTGTTACCATGGGCAAGCCGGTGATCATGGGTAGAAAAACCTATCAGTCGATAGGCAAACCTCTGCCGGGCAGAGAGAACATCGTATTAACCAGGGACCCAGACATGACGTTTGCAGGTGTCGAATCTGTCAGTAGCTTCGAGCAGGCATTGAAACTGGTACCTGATGCTGATGAAGTCATGGTCATCGGTGGCAGCTCGATATATGAGGAGTTATTGCCGCGGGCGGACCGTCTTTATCTCACCTACGTAGATGCTGAATTTGAAGGTGATGCATGGTTTCCCGAGTTTGATATCGATCAATGGCACGAGCTTGAATCGGTGCTTAGGAAAGCAGATGAAAAGAACCTGTATGACTGCCATTTTGTAACACTGGAAAAGAAATAATATTTTTGAACTTTACAAGTTATTGCCTGGTCATAGTTTATGCAATAGATTTGTAGACTCCTTGATAAGAAGGGTGCTGTCATGGCACTCTTCTTTTTTATTTACCTATATATTTACCGGTGGGTTTCTGCGCGCCGGGGCAGCTCATTCGTGTATATCTGAACTTGTTCTTACCAATCTTCATAGCGGTCAGGTAACCACCCCACAGGCAGCCGGAATCGATAGCATAGGTATTGTTTATTGCTTTTCTGCCGGCATGTGGCAGAGTCGACCAGTGACCGAAGATGAGCGTATCATCTTTTGTCTTGCGGTTTGGAACTTCATACCATGGCATAAGATGCCTGGCCTGGCTGCCTGGCGCTCCTTTTGCATTTAATGCCGGTTTTCCCATCTTGTCGCAGTAGCGTAACCGGGTAAGTATATTGGTTATGAAGCGGTATCGTGGCCAGCCTGATAGTGAGTCACTCCATGTGGCTGGTTTATCACCATACATATGCCTGTAAAAATTAACGTGCTCATCACTGCGCAGTATCTGCTCGACTTCATTCGCCAGCTTCGACGCTTTTTTAATCGTCCATGAGGGATGAAGGCCTGCGTGAAAAAGAGTGACATCTTTATCCCTGTCGTTTATCAGCAGTGGTCGATGCCGTAACCAGTCGAGTAATTCCAGGGAATCTTTAGCCCGTAGGATTTTATCAATGGTGTCTTTACGGCCAGGTTTTTTGTGGTCATAGGCTGTCGCCAGTAAATGCAGGTCATGATTGCCCAGGACAGTAGTAGCGCTATCTTCCAGTGACTTGATAAAGCGTAAAGTCTTCAGTGATTTGGGGCCGCGATTAACGATGTCACCGCAGAACCATAACTGATCCTTGTCGCTTTTAAAATTGATATGAGTCAGTAATTCTCTCAACTCGTCGTAACATCCCTGAACATCACCTATGGCATATATCGCCATCAATATCCCCTTAAAATCTTTATAGTTTTAATTATATTTCTTTAACTCTATCAGTCTGAACCAGCCTTTAGCAAGTGCCGGTTCATCACTGGTAACTTCCAGTTTCGGGCAGGAGCTCAATACATCTTCGAACACGACATCCGTCCGTGTTGCGATATGGCGGATAAAGATGCTCAGCATGCGTCGCACGATCGCAAGCTGTCCGGGTCGAATAAACTTGTCAAAAATATATATATTTCCGCCAGGCTTTAATACACGGTTGGCTTCTTGCAGCGCGAGTGCAGGGTCTGGGACTACGGCGAGGATTAGATGCATAACAACGATATCAAAACTTTTATCTTCAAATGGCAGATCCTGGCTGTCGGCAAGCTGAAAGCTGATATCTAGCGAAGGCTTACCGTCTCCTACGGAAGCTCGTTGCTTAGCACGTTTCAGCATGGCGGGTGTTATGTCAGTGCCGATATAGCGTGCATCATCAGGCAGGTGAGGTATATCCAGGCCGCTGCCGATACCGTTGATGAGTATTTTTTTATTCGTGGTCTCCTTGATACGGGAGAGGCTCTTTGCCCGATATGCGTCAAGTGGACCCGATACTAATGAGTCATATATGGGCGCAAGTAGTGTATAGCTATGTTTTAACGCCATGATAGAGAATCTAATGTAGTTGGACGAGAAGCTAATGCAGAGTGTTAGGTACAGTCAGCCTGAACTCAGGAATGTCAGCATCAAATTTTTCACCACTGTCGGTGAGCATCTGGTAACTACCATGCATTGTTCCGTAGGGTGTGTTCATGAATGTACCCGATGTATATTGAAAGCCTTCTCCCGGTTGAAGATGTGGCTGTTCACCTATTACACCATCACCTTTTACTTCCTGTACCATGCCATCGCCATCTGTGATGATCCAGTGGCGTGTTAATAACTTGGCTGGTGTCGAGCCATTATTTCGAATCGTGACCGTATAGGAGAATACATAATGATCATTGGCAGGATCAGATTGCTCGGCTATGTATGCCGGTTGTACTTGTACGTCAATTTTATTCATAGCGCTATCCATTGGATCTTAAAAGCTGGACGGTGAATTATTGTACCACTGTCTGCTAAATTCATTAACTTAATTGATAAACGGGTATTTTGTTTTATTTCAATTGCTTAGGTATCAATCAGATGCTTTGTTTAGCTATGGTCTGGTACAATTTGACGAAGTTATGTATCGATAGTTCCTCAGCACGCTGTCCCGGCGACAGGCCCGCCTGTTCTATCTGATCGCTGGAGCAGAGATCTTTGAGGGTGTTCTTTAGAGTCTTGCGACGTTGAGAAAAAGCCTGTCGTATTAGTTTTTCGTACAGGGAGAAATCGTCTATATGATCGTCGAGTTGTGCCTTTGGAATCAAGCGTAAAATTGCAGAATTGACTTTTGGGGGAGGCTGGAAGGCGTGGGGAGGGACCTGGAAGAGCGCCTCTGTATCACAAAATGTCTGTAACATGACGCTCAGGCGGCCGTAATTTTTTACACCGGGTACAGCTACGATACGATCGACTACTTCTTTCTGCAGCATGAAATGCATATCTCGTATCAGGTGCCGGTAGTCGAGCAGGTGAAACAGTACCGGTGTTGAAATGTTATAAGGCAGGTTGCCTACGATACGAAGTTTCACATCATGGTCTTGCTTTAGTCCGGCTTGCTGTGACTGGAAGCTGACAAAATCAAATTTTAATACATCGGTCTCATTAACGATTAATTTGTGTTTATTCTCGATATCAGCAATCTCGCAATTCATCATTAGCTTTGGAATGATGTCACGATCCAGTTCGATCACGTTGAGGGTATTGAGTCTGGATAACAGGGGCCTGGTCATTGCTCCTAGCCCAGGACCGATCTCGATCATCACGTCATCAGCCTGCGGCTGAATGCAGTCTACGATATTATTTATAACCGATTTGTCGATCAGGAAGTTCTGACCAAAGCGTTTTTTTGCATGATGCTGCATTATTATTGTCGTTACCCGTGCTGGCTAAGTTCTATAGCCATGTTTATTGCTTCGATCATGCTGCTGTCATTGGCTTTACCAGTTGCTGCCAGATCAAGAGCCGTGCCATGATCTACCGATGTTCGTGTAAAGGGAAGACCGAGAGTGATATTTACTGCTTTGCCGAAGCCGCTGTATTTTAAGACAGGCAGTCCCTGGTCGTGATACATGGCGAGGATGGCATCAGCATCTGATAGATACCTGGGTGTGAACAGGGTATCTGCTGGCAGAGGACCGACGAGATCCAGGCCATGCTGTTGCAACTGTCTGATGACCGGAATAATCGTGGTTATCTCTTCGTCACCCAGGTTGCCATCTTCGCCTGCATGCGGATTTAATCCGCAGACCAGTATCCTTGGCTTATCTATTCCTGCTCTCTGTTTTAAAAACAGGTGCAATATATTCAGCGTCTCGCCCAATGACTCTCTAGTGATGGCCTGGCTGACATTTTTTAATGGCAGATGTGTCGTTGCCAATGCTACCCGCATCTTACTGGTAGCAAGCATCATAACTGGAACAGATGCTGTTTTATCGGCAAGATACTCGGTGTGACCGGTAAAGGCATGACCGGCCTTGTTGATGATGCTTTTTTGAACTGGCCCAGTGACCATCGCGTCGGCCTGCTTTCTGAAACACATGTCATGTGCAAGGTCTAGCATGCTTAAAACGTAAGCGCTATTTTTAGCATTCAGCTTTCCTGCCTTGACAGGTTCGCACAATGGGAGCGGGATGATGTTTAGTTTATCGGCATGGTAATGAGTGGACAGGTCATCGATGTCATTATGAATCTGTAGAGAAATTTCTTTACCGAGTAACTTCCCCCGCCCGGCCAACAGATCAGGATCAGCAATTATGTATAGTTCTGAATTTTCGAAAGTCTGCGTTTTAGAGTTGATCAGGTTCAGGCATATGTCCGGGCCGATGCCGGCTGGCTCACCTGAGGTGATAACTATTTTAGTCCTGTTCGAAACCATTGGGGGAATTTTCGAGTATCTGTTGTTTGCTAATAACTATAATTTGGATCAGCTTTCCTGGTCGATGACTTCAACATAGGCTTCATCGCGGATGCGCCGCAACCAGAGGCGGAGTTCTTCATCTATCTTTCGTTTCTGTATCGCGGTACGGGCCTGGTTCTCTTTATTGGACTTACCCTGATCATGCTGCCTTCTCTCGAGGACTTCGATGATGTGCCAGCCAAATGCTGTCTTGAAAGGTTCTGATACCTGGCCGATATCGAGGTTGTCAGCGACCCTCTCAAATACTGGTGTGAATTCTCCAGGGCTGGACCAGCCTAGATCACCGCCCTTGATCTTCGATCCGGGGTCTTCTGAAAACTCACTGGCCAGTTCAGCAAAACTTTTACCGCTTTCGATCTTCTGTTTGAGCTCTAACAGTGTCTCTCTTGCCTGGTCGTCACTGACATCACTGCTCGGTCTGATCAGGATATGGCGTGCATTGGTCTGTTGTACCATGACCTGATCTTTTGAACTGCTGGTTAACTGCAGCAGGTGGAAACCACTCGCACTCTTTACCGGTTTTGAGACTTCACCGGGTTTCAGGTCTTTTACCGCGTCGACGAAGATCTGTGGCAGTTCATTGGCCTTACGTTCCCCCAGGTCTCCGCCTTTCAGTGCGTTGCGCCCGCTGGAATACTTGATCGCCATGTCTTCAAACTCTGCGCCATCTTCTATCTTTTTGATGATTGACTCCGTCTGCTCTTTGGCCTGATCTATATCTTCTGATGAAGCCGTTTCAGGCGTAGCGATGAGGATATGCCTTAGTTGATAGGTGACTTTCGAAGAGTCACCTGACTCGTTCTGCTCGATGTATTGCTGGACCTCCTGATCTGAAACATTTATTTTGCTTGCCACGAGTCGCTGCTGTAGCTGGTTGATGATCAGTTCTTCACGCATCTGTTCACGAAAGCGCGTGTAATCCAGTCCCTCTGTCTGGAGGGCATCACGAAACATCTCCAGTGACATGTTGTTAGACTTTGCCAGTTTTTCCAGCACACGGTTCAGCATAAGGTCATCTACGGTGATACCGAGCTGTTTTGCCTGCTGTAACTGGATGGTGTCACGGATCATCCTTTCCAGCACCTGTTTCTTCAATGCATCAGGATCTATGCGAGAGAGCTGGCTGAGCTCCAGTTTCTTACGAAAATCACTGACCCGGTTATCGAGCATATTATTGGTGATGACATCATCATTGACCACGACGACGATGTGGTCGAGAGGTTTTAATGCGGCATTGACCGGGTTGGGGTTAGCTGCGAGCAGGATTATGAATAAGTAAGATAGTTGTTTGATGATCATAGTATGTCTTGGGGTGGCTTATCGGTAAATGTCTCGGTAGCCATAGATAGATTCTTCCAGTGTTTGTTGTGCCCTACTGCCTGACAGGCTGCCAAGTCCCTTGAACACGAATTGTACCAGTATCGCCGTGTCATATTCATTGCTGGTGGTCGAGTTCCTTAACAGCCGCTGGCTCAATAGCTGTATCGACCAGCAGCAGCTGTCATAGGCCACTCCGAAGATGGTGTCGATATCTTGAATATCCTTCAACGAATAGTTCCAGCGGGCTATGGCACTGTAGTTCCTGTTTATTGCATAGACAAAAGAGGTGTCGGTCTGCTCGATATCTACCAGGCCGCTGTCATCGAACAGGCGTTTCCGATAGCCGATGTTAAACAGGTGTCTGTCATCTGACTTGAAATGCAGGAAATAGTTCTCCTGTGATAACTGGTTGCGTGAGACATCCCACTGCAGGTCTATATTGCTCTGCCAGCGGCGCCATTTGATATCCAGTTCGGCTATCACGTCTGACTGCCTCTCGGTGTCGATGCTGCCGCCGGTTAAAGAAACTTTTCTGTCTTCGAAATAATATATCTGTCCGATACTGGCTCTTACGAACTCATCACCGGTGTTCGGGTTTAAGATGCGGCTGGTCAGAGCTGCGGTCAGCTGATTTGTGTCGCCGATACGGTCACCACCGACAAAGCGGTTGTCACGAAACAGTTGTGCGACACTGAAGCTTGGGATGCTGGTATCGAACAGGGGGATGTTGTCCTGATCTTCGAAAGGTACGTTCAGATAATATAACCGTGGCTCAAGAGTCTGCTGATATCCGTTTGATAAAAAGCGTTCGAAGAACAGGCCGGTATCTATACTGCTAATGGGTAAACTACGATCGTCTACGGGCTGTGTCGTTCCAGACTCTGTACCTACATCATACTGTGTATGGCTGAACTTGACTGCAGGTTCGAAGAACCATGCCGTTCCAGAAAGTGGCAAGCTTAGTCCGGGCCGGACCGTCAGGCGTGACCCCGTCGTTTTGGTGTCGTCTTCATGTGTGAAATCGACATACTCAGAGTCCAGTGTGAACAGCAATGGACTGTTTGCGACCTTCTCGTCACCGGCCAGGGTGATCTGTGGTAGACGCTCATATGGGCGAGTAGCTAAAGGTGCATTTTCATCGATCGTTTTTATGTCCTGTATCATGGCTTTCATCTGCCAGCCACTCAGGTTATATCGTAGCGTTGCATTGCGATCGAGGTGGGTCAGGCTCGTGGTTCCCAGGCTATTGGAAAAGTCGTTAAAATAGTCGGAATCAGATATATCATGTAAGTCAGTGCCGAATGACAGGTTCGGTGTGATCTGTGAACGTTGCACATACCGAAACTGGTAGCGATCTTCCATCGTAATGTCATCGTCGGGCAGGTAGACACCTTGCAATTCACCGTTCGTCGAGCGCGTCAGGTATCGATATTTGCCACCTAGCTCCAGCCCGCGTTTTTCCATATAGCTCGGCGTGATCACAGCATCATGGTTCTCAGCTATATTCCAGTACCATGGTACGTTCAGCTCCAGTCCTCTTGAGGAAGATGTGCCGACCTGGGGGAACAGGAAACCGCTGCGCCGCTTGTCACTGGTTGGGAACTCCATGTAGGGAACATACATGAATGGAATGTCCTTGAAGCGAATGACGACATCTTCAGCAGATCCGTATTCATCATCATGGTCGAGCTCGATCTCATCAGCACTGATAAGCCAGTCCGGTTTGCTTAGATTACAGCTGGTAATGCTCGCATTAATCAATGTAGAGCGTTTCACTCCGTCGCCATGCTCTCCAGAGTTAATGGCTTCAGCTTTTCCGTTCATGTTGCTTTCTGCGATAAAGAAAACGATATCGTTGAATCTCCCCTGGGTACCACTGTCTTCGTCTTCGCCGTTTGTGCTTACAGTTCCACTTTCTGCATTTAACGACATGTTTTCCGTATCTATATAGATGTTACCTGAGAGTGTTATCTCATCATCCTGTCTGTTGTATTTCGCATGGTCCGCGGTCACTCGCAGCAGGTGGCGCTCGATCACGATGTTGCCATCAAGCGTGGTTGATCCATCGCGGCTGGTCTCTGTAAAGTCTGCGCTTATCTCTGTGTTATCCCTTTCCTCGACAGGAAACTCACGTGGTGCAATACGAGTGATTGCTGTTTCGTATTTTTCCGGACACAGGGACAGGTCAGGTAACGTTACCTGGCTGGATTGTAGCTCGGCATTATCTGCAGAAACGTTTTGTGAAGTGATTATCAATAACGAAAGGCAAACACTGCGCGAAATATTTTCGAACATGTTGAAAGAGAACTTATTAGTCGAATTTGTAAACAACGATCGTTTCGTCTGAAATCTGATTTCGATAGAAGCTATATGCCTGTGTTATTAGTTTACCAATAAAAACTCAAGCAGGGACTTCTGCGCATGCAGACGATTTTCTGCTTCATGCCAAACTACGCTCTTATCACCGTCGATAACTTCGGCACTAACTTCTTCACCTCGATGCGCAGGCAGGCAATGCATGAATAGCGCATCATCATTGGCCAACGACATCAATTCGGGCGTTACCTGGAAATCATTGAAGGCCTGTTCACGAACCTTCTGTTCTTCTTCCTGACCCATACTGGCCCAGACATCGGTGACGATCAGGTCACTGTTGCTGCAGGCACTGCGCACATCGCTTGTGATCTCGATGAAGTCAGCTGTTTCGTCAATGAATTTTTTTTGCGGCTCGAAGCCCTCGGGGCAGGCGATATTTAATTTGAACTGGAGTAGCTTCGCTGCATGCATATAAGAGTGGCACATATTGTTGCCATCACCTACCCAGGTAACAGTCTTGTTCTTGATGTCGCCACGTTGTTCGAAATATGTCTGCATGTCTGCAAGCAGCTGACAGGGATGGACATCATCGGTCAGACCATTAATCACCGGCACTGATGAATACTCTGCTAGCAGCTCGGCCTTCTCGTGTTCGAATGTCCTTACCATCAGGCAGTCGACCATGCTTGATAACACACGTGCGCTATCTTCGACAGGTTCACCACGGCCCAGCTGGGTGTCGCGTGGTGACAGGAAGATGGCGTGACCACCGAACTGAGCCATCCCCGATTCAAATGATACCCGGGTACGAGTCGACGACTTTTCGAATATCATTGCCAGCACTTTGTTCTTCAGTGGCTCAAAGATCTCACCACGGTGCTGTATGGCTTTTAGCTCTATTGCCCGGGCGATGATCTGCCTGAATTCTCCGGAGCTCAGGTCAGTCAGCGTTATAAAGTGTCTTACCGTTTTATGTGAAGTATTCATGTCTCTATGCAGCAGCTTTTTTATGTAGTGAAGCGATGACCAGTTCACTGACCGTGTCGATGATGACATCTGCCTGTTGCTTGTCGATAAGCAATGGCGGTAACAAACGGATAACATTCCCCGCGGTCACGTTGATCAAAAGATTTTTCTCCAGCGCAAGTTTTACCAGTTCGCTGCACTCGCTGTCGAGCTCGATGCCGATCATCAGGCCGAGACCGCGTATCTCTCGTACACCTTCGATAGCCGACAACTTTTCACTGAAGCCGTTGAGGATATACTTGCCTAGATCTCGTGCGTTAGCGATCAGCTCTTCACCCTTGATGGTGTCGACGACGGTAGATGCAGTTGCACACATCAGAGGATTGCCGCCAAAGGTGGAACCATGGTTGCCAGGCTGCATTATTTCGCCGGCATTTTCATTTGCAAGGCAGGCACCGATAGGAACGCCGTTACCTAGTGCTTTGGCCAATGTCATCACATCCGGCTGGATGCTATTGTGCTGAAATGCAAACCACTCACCAGTACGGCCCATACCAGTCTGAATCTCGTCGAGCATGAGCAACCAGTCATGTTTATCACAGATCTCACGTAACTTGTTCAGGTAGTCGGCGTCAGGAATCCTGATGCCGCCCTCGCCCTGTACCGGTTCTACCAGTATGGCGACGATGTCATTGTTATTTTCTGCGATGCTTTCTATCGCCTCGACATTGTTGTATGGCGCACGTACGAATCCCTGGACCAATGGTTCGAAACCAGCCTGTACCTTACGATTGCCGGTTGCGCTAAGCGTGGCCATGGTCCTGCCATGAAAACTGTTTTCCATGACGATGATGCCTGGGTTCTTGATGGATTTCTGATGACCATATAAGCGTGCGATCTTTATCGCAGCTTCGTTGGCTTCGGCACCGGAGTTAGAAAAGAAAGTACGGCTCATACCAGAGATTTCAGCTAACTGGTCAGCCAGGTGTTGCTGGTTTTCGATCTGGTATAAGTTGGATGTGTGCAGTAACTTTGCCGCCTGTTCAGTGATGGTTCTGGTTATCGCAGGGTGGGCATGACCGAGCCCACAGACAGCGATACCGCATAACGCATCAAGATACTTGTTCTTGTTGCTGTCCCACAGGTATGCTCCCTCACCGTGTTCAAATGTCACATCGAGCGGAGCATAGGTTTTCATAAGGTGTTCGTGTGTCGCCATCTTTCTGTTTTAACTGTAGTTTTCGGTATCGGTTTATTGTTGCTATAAAAAGCAAAAGCGGCAGCCATGGCCACCGCTTTTAAGGGTATGATTATACTCGGACTTTTGCGTAAAGCAACTATTTGAAGGGGGGATGTCTAGAAGGTTTTCCTGGCATTTACGATTGATTTCTATTTGTGCCTTGCAGGTCTCGCCCCGCGGGCGAGTTACTTTTTTTAGCTGATGAAATAAAAGTGACTCGCCGTGAAAGGTGAAACTCACGGTATCAATACACGTACCCGGGTAGCGCCATAAAAAAACGAGCAAAATCAGAATGAGTACCTGGCCCGCGGTGCGAGAACCGCAAGGCCCAAACAAGCGCCTATCGTAAATACCAATAAATGAAAACCAACAAAAAAGGCGGCCACTGCCTAAACAGTAAACCGCCTTTTTCGATAAGCCGCCTTCAAAAAGCGACTAAGTAGCTTTGCAGGCTACAGGCCGTGGGCAAAACCAACCATACATAACAGCATAGGAATTGATAATGCTGTGTTAGTACGTGAAGCTAACAGGGCAACCTTCTTTGCACTGGCGATAGTATCAGCATCGTGCTCTTTTCCGTCAAGGCCAAGGATCTTCTTCTGGTTAGGCCAGATTAGAACCCATACGTTAAACAGCATTATAGTGCCTAACCATGCGCCCATACCGATAACTGCCATGCCCTCGGAAAGCATGAATGCATTAACAATACCCTGCATGCCACCGCCGATAGTTACTAGCGCACTAAGGCCTGTCAGCCAGGTTACTGCTGCCGCCATACGGAACCATAATAGTGCGTTTGGTGCGATATATTTGTTGATCGCTGCCGGTCCTGGGCCATCAGTGTCAGCCAGTGCCTTACCAACACCCGGAACCTGGACGAAGTTAAAGTAGTACAGTAGGCCGATCCAGACTACACCAGCCATAACGTGTACCCAAACCATTGCTGCGGTTTTTAAACCTGGTGCGCCGTTGCCGATGCCAAAGGCTACTGCTAGAGCGAGGACTAAACCAACGGCTAAAGTGCCTTTGATTGTTAATAATGGGTTCATAGTTTTCTCCTGAATAAATGTATATATGTTTCAATCGTTATTTAAGACTTTCCACTGGGCGCTAACGATAGGACAGTCGCGTGTATAATGCAACTCTAATTTACCTGATTCGTATATTTTTCTCTGTAAAAACAGTATATTCCATAGACAATAAGGTGTTATTTCCAGCATAAAATGCGTAGTAGAACATTTATGGATGCCATCAGTTTAAGTATTTTTGCTAACCGCATCGATGCCATATGCAGCGAGATGGGGGCGACTCTACAGAAGGCAGCTTTCTCGCCAAATATTCGCGATCGTCTCGATTACTCATGTGCCATATTTGATGCAGAGGGCAAGCTATGTGCACAAGCGGCACATATACCGGTGCATCTTGGCAGTATGGCTTTTGCCATGTCTGATGTGGTCTCCACCATCCAATGGTCTGACGGAGATATGGTGGTATTAAATGACCCGTATAAAGGCGGCACGCATCTGCCCGATGTCACGCTTATCGCGCCATTGTATGCTGGTAGAAAATTGTCGGGATTTGTTGCTAACCGTGCTCATCATGCTGACATCGGCTCCGAAACGCCGGGATCCATGCCGTTATCATCGAGCTTGTTTGAGGAAGGGTTGGTTATCGAGCCGTCATTTTTGGTAAAAGCAGGGGTTGTGGATGAGGATTATTTTGCCGGTCTGATGGAGCACATGAGAAACAGGCAGGAATCTTCCGGTGACTTCATCGCGCAGGTTGCCGCGAACCGTCGTGGCTTGACACGCCTGGCAGCATTGATCGAGAAGATGGGATTACAAAACTATCTGCTCAGCCTCGATTTATTAAATGACTATGCAGCGAAGCTGGCTAAGGATAGTTTTTCTGAAATAAAAGATGGAGCGTATTCTTTTCAGGACCTGCTTGATGATGACGGCCATGGGCATGAAGATATTTTGATACGAGCCGTGGTCAAGTTTGAAAAAGGCGCTATTACCGTAGATTTTACCGGCTCAGCAGAGCAGGTCGCCGGTAACATTAACTGCCCTTTATCGGTTACGGCAGCAGCTGTGTATTATGTATTCCGCTGTCTTATGCCGGCGCAGGCACCGGCCTGTGCAGGTAGTTTTCGATGTATCAACATCAGGGCGGCAGAAGGTTCGGTGGTGAATGCGAGTTTTCCTGCAGCTGTTGCGGCAGGGAATGTTGAGACCAGTACAAGGATTGTTGATGTGGTATTAGGTGCTTTGGCGCAAGCGATTCCAGATAGTATTCCTGCGGCCAGTCATGGCAGCATGAATAACCTGGCAATGGGATTTCAGGGAGATGAGCACCACATGGCCTGGGATTACTATGAAACCATCGGTGGCGGCATGGGTGCGAGTGCGACATCAGATGGTCTGGATGCGGTGCAGACTCACATGACTAACACATTAAACACCCCGATCGAGTCACTGGAGATGAAATATCCGCTTCGAATTACACGCTACCAGATTCGTCGTGATGCATCAGGTCGCGGTACATATAATGGTGGCGAAGGCCTGGTTCGTGAATATGAATTCCTGGCGCCGGCACAGGTTACGATATTATCTGAAAGACGAAAACATCAACCATGGGGATTAGCAGCAGGCGGCAATGCCAAAGTGGGTGTTAATACTTTAAATAATAATATTGTTTCGGCAAAGCGGTCGCTGGATGTGAAAGCAGGTGATGTTGTTTGTATTAAAACCCCGGGTGGTGGCGGATTTGGCTGAAAACAAGGGCGCGAATTTGTTAACAAATAAAGCCACTGGTTAGATTTAGTCTATAGAAATCTTTGTCCTAATTGCGCAATTCTATTTCTACTCGAATATACTTAGGTAGTTATCAAATATATTATTATTCTTAGTCTGTAATACCCTTTCTGTAACACGGTTGTTAAGGGGTAGCTGTTGTTTACATTAAAGAGGTTTTTATGAGAAAGGTTAAGATTCTGCTTTTGGGTTTTCTCTCTGTGATAATGCTGGCAGGGGTCAGTTCATGCGGGGTGCCGGACCCATCGGTGCCTACAGCTACAGCGGCACCTGTCGATACTTCTACGATTAAAAATTCCGACTCTATCGTTATAACCTTTAGTGCTTCGATGAATCCAGGTTCATTGACCCTGACTGGGGACATGGCAAGTGAGAGTAATAATGGTGTCTGGTCCAGGAGCAGTAAGACAAATGATACCTTGACGATTAGTCCTGATGATGTCGCCGCTAGTGGCACATGGGCGGAGGGTTCGCGCACACTGATTGTTGATGTGGCGGCCACTAATGGTGTGCCGATATCGACGCTTGTACTTACTTATACGGTTGAGCCTGTAGTGCCGACCGCTGTGGTGGTGCCTGCAGATGCCTCGACGATTACCGGTTCGGAGTCGATCGTTATTCTCTTCAGTGCCACTATGGATCCATCGACTTTGACATTGACTGGCAATATGGCAGCAGAGAGTGATGGCGGCATCTGGTCGACCACGACGAACAGTAATGATACCCTGGTTATCCGCCCAAGCTCAGCCTGGACAGGTGCCGCAGATACGCTGATCGTTGATGTAGATAGCGGTGCAGGCGTTGCCCTGGCTACACTAACACTTAATTATAATGTCGACGTCTCCATACCTGTAGCGATAGCATCACCTGCAGACGGAGCGGCGATCAATAATACGACAGCTATCGTTGTTGATTTCACTATCGAGATGAACCCGGCAACATTGCAGCCCCTTGCTGGCTCAATGGGTGTTCAGAGTGATGGCGGCGTCTGGTCCCCTGCTAATGATAGCCTTACCATCAGCCCTGTCGGAGCGTGGAGCGGTGGACTGCAGGAACTGGTTATTGATGTCGATGCGAGTAACGGTATATCTCTTTCCACATTGCAGCTTAACTATACTGTTGATGTTGCTCTGCCAACAGCCAGTGTATCTCCAGTTACAGGTAGCTCTATAAACGGTGGCCAATCTATAGTAGTTGTTTTTAATAAATCCATGGATGTTTCATCGCTGACAGCATCTGGGACTGTATGGGACAATGCTAATACAGTCCCTGCTGCTCTCTGGTCTGATACGACTATCACCAATGATACATTAACCATCTCACCAGTCACGTCTTGGCCTGTAGGTACTATCGAACTCACTATAGATATAGTCGACCTTGTGGGCAACTCACTTTCTATACCTACTCATAATTACATTGTGGATGTGATAGCGCCAGTGATCACCCTTGTTGGGGCTAATCCATTGACTCTGGTAGCGGGCACGAGTTACACCGAATTAGGTGCCAGCGCGACCGATAACATTGATAGTAATGCAGCCATCACTGGAGCGATAGTGATTGATGATAGTGCGGTGGACATCAATGTGGCAGGTAGTTACAGCGTAACTTACAATGTGAGTGATGCGGCGGGTAATCCGGCGGCGCAGGAGACGCGTACAGTGATTGTGACTGCGGGTGCAGCTTCTGCAGCCGATACCACTATATCTGTTAGTGCAGCGAGTGTGACGGCGGACGGTGTGGCTGCATCGACCATTACGGTGCAGGCGAAAGATGGCAGCGGCAACAACCTGGCAGCGAGCGGTGGCCTGGTCACCCTGAGTTCGACGGGCAGTGGTTCAGTCAGTGCCGTCACCGATAACAATGACGGTACCTATACCGCAACGATCACCAACACGGTAGCCGAAGCGGTGACCATCAGCGGTACGATCGGCGGCAACGCGATAACCGATACCGCGGCTGTGACGTTCACTGCGGGTGCAGCTTCTGCGGCTGATACAACGATCAGTGTCAACAACGCTTCTGTTACTGCAGATGGTACGAGCACATCGACCATTACGGTGCAGGCGAAAGATACCAGTGGTAACAATCTGACCGCCAGTGGCGGTGCAGTAACACTAGCTTCTACCGGAAGTGGTTCTATCAGTAGTGTGACCGATAATAATGACGGTACTTACACGGCGACGATCACCAACACGGTAGCCGAAGCGGTGACCATCAGCGGTACCATCGGTGGCAATGCGATCACCGATACGGCCACCGTGACCTTTACGGCGGGTGGTGTGAGTGCAGCGCAGACGACTATCAGCGTCAGTGCCGCATCAGTGACTGCCGATGGCTCAAGCACATCAACCATTACGGTGCAGGCGAAAGATGCCAGTGGCAATAACCTGACAGCGAGTGGTGGCGTGGTCACCCTGAGTTCGACGGGCAGTGGTTCAGTCAGTGCGGTAACGGATAATGCTAACGGTACCTATACCGCAACGATAAGTAATACCGTTGTCGAAGCGATCACCATCAGTGGTACCATCGGCGGCAATGCCATTACTGATACCGCGGCTGTGACGTTCACTGCGGGTGCAGCTTCAGCGGCTGATACAACGATCAATGTCAACAACGCTTCTGTTACTGCAGATGGTACAAGTACCTCGACGATTACTGTTCAGGCCAAAGATGCCAGCGGTAACAATCTGACCGCTAGTGGTGGTGCAGTGGTGCTGAGTGAGAATGGCTCAGCCACGATTAGTGCGGTGACTGATAATAATAACGGTACCTATACCGCGACGATAACTAACACGGTAGCTGAAGCAATCACCATCAGTGGTACCATCGGTGGCAACGCGATCACCGATACAGCGGCCGTGACCTTTACACCTGGTGCGGCCTCAGCAGCCGATACAACAATCTCTGTTAGTGCGGCGAGTGTGACGGCGGACGGTGTAGCTACATCGACCATTACGGTGCAGGCCAAAGATGCCAGTGGTAACAATCTGACCGCCAGTGGCGGTGCAGTAACACTAGCTTCTACCGGAAGTGGTTCTATCAGTAGTGTGACCGATAATAATGACGGAACGTACACAGCGACGATTACGAATACCGTTGTCGAAGCGATCACCATCAGTGGTACGATCGGCGGCAACACGATATCTGATACCGCAGCAGTAACCTTTACAGCTGGTGTTGCAAGTGCGGCTGATACGACTATTACCGTTAATAACGCATCTGTTACGGCGGATGGCGTAAGCACTTCAACCATTACTGTTCAGGCTAAAGATGCCAGCGGCAACAACCTGACCGCGAGTGGTGGTGTTGTAGTCTTAACTGAGAATGGCTCAGCCATGATCAGTGTAGTAACAGACAATAATGACGGCACCTATACAGCGACGATAACTGACACGGTAGCGGAAGCGATTAGTATCAGTGGTACCATCGGTGGCAATGCCATTACCGATACCGCGGCTGTGACATTTACTGCGGGTGCAGCTTCAGCAGCAGATACCACAATCAGCGTGAATAATGCTAGCGTAACAGCGGATGGCGTAAGTACTTCAACAATCACCGTCCAGGCCAAAGACAGTAATGGTAATAATCTGACTGCTAGTGGCGGTGCAGTGGTGCTGAGTGAAAGCGGTTCGGCAACCATCAGTGCAGTAACTGATAACAATGACGGTACCTATACTGCGACCATCACGAATACTGTGGCCGAGGCAATCACTATCAGCGGTACCATCGGCGGCAACGCGATTACCGATACCGCGGCTGTGACGTTCACTGCCGGTGCAGCTTCTGCGGCTGATACGACTATTACCGTCAATAACGCATCCGTTACAGCGGATGGCGTCAGTACTTCAACAATTACCGTCCAGGCCAAAGATGCGAGTGGTAATAATCTGACCGCCAGTGGCGGTGCAGTAACACTAGCATCTACCGGAAGTGGTTCTATCAGTAGTGTGACCGATAATAATGACGGTACTTACACGGCGACGATCACCAATACCGTGGCCGAGGCGATCACTATTAGCGGTACCATCGGTGGCAATGCCATTACCGATACGGCTGGTGTTACCTTTACTGCCGGTGCAGCTTCTGGGGCTGATACGACTATCACAGTTAATAATGCTAGCGTAACGGCGGATGGCATCAGTACTTCAACGATTACCGTCCAGGCCAAAGATGCCAGCGGTAACAACCTGACCGCCAGTGGTGGTGCAGTAGTGCTGAGTGAGAATGGCTCAGCCACGATTAGTGCGGTGACTGATAATAATGACGGTACGTACACAGCGACGATAACTAACACGGTAGCTGAAGTAATTACCATCAGCGGTACCATCGGTGGCAATGCGATCACCGATACCGCGGCCGTGACGTTTACCGCACCATAGCAGTAATAATTAACAGGTTTGGTGACTGTCTCTATTGAAATTGGATAATGTGTGTCTGCCAGAACATAATCACTGTAAATGGCACAATACTGGACGCAAGACACAGGTTTGAGGCGTCTAAGCGGCGAAGTCGTTTGCATAAGGACTATGGCTGGTGAGGCTTACAATACTTGTATGCTCATGGTATTTGCATTAGCATTAAACCATGTTTAATTTGGCATACAAATCTCTGACGATGAAAACGCCGAGCAGCAGTCGATGGTTAGTGAGTACTACCCTGGTCCTGTTCATGCTGGTGCAGTTCGTTGCGACAGTGCATGCTGCCGAGCACGCTTTTCACCAGGAGAAAAGTTACTGTGCCGCTTTAAATAACGTAGAAAATAACAAACTTTTATCTCACCCGTTTACTGGGCTGCAGCTGACTAACGTCGTCACCGGATATGTGGCGACATTATCGCTGCAAGATATCGTAGCGGCCGTATTTCATTCCTATCATTCCAGAGCACCACCTCAAGTTACCTTATAACGTCACGCTTTTTTAACCCCTGCGTATACTCCAGGTTTATAAACCACAGGTTTATAAAATATGTTGTATTAAAACCAGGTAATTATTTCGCAACGGTCGCCATAGAGCTTGTCTTTATGCTGTCCGTAAACCTAATACGGTAATGACAATGAAGAGCTTATATATTAACAGTGCAGTGTCGATTGCACTATGCGCCTGTGCATCGCTATCACAGGCTGAGACCCAGAAAGTAAAAGACCAGGAAAATAAAAACGACATGCTGCTGCGAGTGCAGACATTAGAGCAGCGTATACAGGAGATGGAGACGACTCAAAACAAGGAGCAGGCTGCCACTCTTTCGGCTACCCGGCCTCTATCCGCTACCAGACAGGTAAGCAACAATGGCTTCAATCCGGCGATCAGTGTTATTCTCGACGGTGTCTATGCCAGTTATAAGAATGATCCCGAAGAGTATCAGATACCTGGTTATGCACTCGGTGGTGAAGCAGAGTTGGCACCGGAAGGTTTTTCTCTCGGCCACTCTGAGATAACTATGAGCAATAACATCGACGATAAGTTTTTTGGCCAGTTTACCCTGGCTATCGCAGAACATGAAGGTGAAGTCGAAGTGGAACTGGAAGAAGCATTCTTTGAGACGCTCTCGCTCGGTCATGGTTTCACGATCCGAGGTGGACGATTCTATTCGGCTTTGGGTTATCTCAATCAGCAGCATCCACATGCCTGGGATTTCCAGGATGCCCCACTGGTCTATCGCGGTATCTTCGGTAACCAGTATTTCGATGATGGTCTGCGTGCTTCATACGTTACTCCGACTGATGTGTTCCTCGAGCTGGGTACAGAAGTGTTCTCCGGTAAAAAATATCCTGCCGGTGGTGAGCATAGTGGTGCTGGCAGCTTGACCGGCTTCGTCAATGTTGGTGGTGATATCGGAACCAGTCACAGCTGGCAGGCCGGTGTCAGTTACTGGGCTGCAGATAGTATCGAGCGTGAGTATGGTGGACATGACCATGATGGTGCTGCAGAGGTACCGTTGTTCGAAGGTGATAGTAATATAGCCGGTGCCAACCTGATCTATAAGTGGGCGCCGAATGGCAACTATCGTGAGCAGAATCTGAAGTTCCAGTTCGAGTATTTCACTCGAGATGATGATGGGCAGCTTACATTGCTCGATAGCGATCCACTGGAGGAGAGTACCTTGTCGAGCAAGCAGAGCGGTTATTACGCACAGATTCGTTGGAAGTTCCTGCGTGAATGGGCAACGGCCGTTCGTTATGACCGTCTCGACAGTGATAATGCAGGATCAGACTCGGATGTACTCGACGAGGCGGGACTGGTCTCGGCTGGGCACGAGCCTGTCCGGGCCAGTATCATGGCTGAGTGGATACCTAGTGAGTTTAGCCGCATCCGTGTTCAGTATAATCGAGATGAGTCTTATCAGGTGACCGATGATCAGATCTATGTTCAGTACACCTTCAGTATCGGAGCACACGGTGCGCATGCATATTAATCCAGTCATGAGAAAACATTTCCTGCTAACAGTATCATTGTGCGCAAGTTTGTTTCACTCTGTAAGTGCACAGGCGACACTCAATGTGTTCGCCTGTGAACCAGAATGGGCGGCACTTGCAAAAGCGATCGGTGGCGACAGGTTGACGGTCTATTCGGCAACGACTGCGATGCAGGATCCGCATCATATCCAGGCGCGGCCGGGTCTGATCGCAAAGGCGCGGCGTGCCGACCTGCTGGTCTGTTCCGGTGCTGAACTGGAGGTTGGCTGGTTGCCGCTGTTGCTTCGTAAATCTGGCAATGCCGATGTTCGGCCGGGCCAACCGGGTAACTTTGCGGCGGCCGATTACGTGGAAAAAACCGGGGTGCCGGAAAAGCTGGACCGGCGTCTGGGTGATGTCCATGCAGAAGGTAATCCGCATATTCATACCAGCCCGGAAAATATTTTACTGGTTGCAGCTGCATTGCATCAGCGGATCATTGAGCTTGATCCAGATAATGCAGATTATTACAGTGCGCAATATGCCGTGTTTGAAAAACACTGGCAGCAACAGATAAAACAGTGGCAGCAGCAGACGGAATCGCTGCGCGGAGCAAAGATCGTCACGCATCATAATTACTGGACCTATCTGAATGAATGGGCAGGTATGAATGTGCTGGCAACACTGGAGCCTGTTCCAGGGGTGTCGCCCAGCAGCAGTCATCTGGCAAAATTAAAGAAACAGCTGAGCCAGCAAGAGATAAAGATGATAATCCATGTCTCCTATGTCAGTGACCGGCCTTCACAGTGGCTGGCAGAAAAGACCGGCGCCCCCGTTGTCGCCCTGCCGGCAACGGTCGATTTCCAGGACGGACAGACTTTATCGCAATGGTTTGATGAAGTGGTGCAACAACTGCTGAGTGTGAAATAATGGATCTCTCTGCTATGAGTGATGGTCTTGACCTGAGTATCCTGGCACCGGCCTTCCTGGCTGGCGTCATCGTTCTGTTGACTCATATCCCGCTGGGTCGTGAAGTGATTAAACGCGGCATCATTTTTATCGACCTGGCCATTGCCCAGATCGCCGGTATGGGCGTTATCATCGCTTTTCAGTTCGGCTGGGAAATGCATGGGATGGAAGCGCAGGTAGCAGCCGTGATGAGCGCCCTGGCTGGTGCCTGGATATTGCACTCGCTGGAAAAAAGGGCCGGTCAACATTTAGAAGCGTTGATAGGAATCAGTTTCGTACTGGCTGCAACGGCGAGTTTACTCCTGCTGGCGAATAATCCACATGGCGGTGAGCATATCAAAGAGCTGCTGGTAGGGCAGATCCTGTGGGTCGACTGGTCGCAGGTATCCTATGCTGCAGTGGTAGCACTGGCCGTGGTGATCATCTGGTTCAAGTATAGAGACAAGATCGGGAATATCGGCTTTTATATACTGTTTGCGGTTTCTATCACATCGTCGGTACAGCTCATCGGTGTCTATCTCGTGTTCACCAGCCTGATCGTACCGGCACTAGCAGCATCGAGATATTCAGAAAAGCCTGCACTTATTCTCGCTTTCATCATCGGTATCAGCGGTTATTTTTCCGGCTTGATCGCTTCTGCTTTCTTTGACCTGCCCAGCGGTGCAGTCATCGTCTGGTGCCTGGCGATTTCTGCATTACTGCTACCAGTGTTATTATCAAAGCCATTGATTGCTTTAGAAAACAAAACTTCATTTTAAGAAAGTAGATATGTGTGGATTATGTGGTGAATTGAGGTTTGATGGTTCTGCGCCTGAGGCGGGTGTGATTGAGCGCATGAAGGACAGGCTTCAGAAACGTGGGCCAGACTCGGAAGGTCTCTATGTTAATGCACCGGTAGCGCTAGGTCACCGCCGCCTGGCGATCATCGACCTGACTGATAAGGCAGCACAACCGATGCTCGACGAAGCAGCCGGTGTCTCTCTGGTTTTCAACGGTACTATCTATAACTACCCGGAACTGCGAAAAGAGCTGCAGGCGCTGGGCCATACATTTATATCGACCGGTGACACCGAAGTCATCCTGCGTGCCTATATAGAGTGGGGTGAAAATTGTATCGCTCGCCTGCAGGGCATGTTCGCGATCGCGATATGGGATAGTAAAAAACAGGTCATGCTGCTGGCGCGGGATCGTTCGGGTATCAAGCCTTTATATTACTCTCAGACTGAGCAGCGTTTGTTATTCGCTTCTAACACACAGGCATTGATACATGCCGATGAAAAGATAGACACGTCGATCGACTCAATCGCGCTACATCATCTGTTTAGCCTGCATGCGGTGGTACCGGCACCTCGCACGGTTGTTAGCGGCATCAGGAAGGTGAAGCCTGCGCATTATATGCTCATCGATAAGTCAGGCGAAGTGCAGGAAAAACGTTACTGGTCGTTGCGTGCGAAGCGTCCCGATAAAAACATGACAGAACAGGACTGGATAACGGCGGTACATGATGAGCTGAGACGGGCCGTAGAAAAGCGGGTGAAGATCGCTGATGTTCCGGTTGGTGTGTTACTGTCAGGCGGTATCGATTCCAGCCTGCTGGTCGGCCTGCTGGCTGAAGCCGGGCAGAAAGGATTGAAAACTTTCTCCGTCGGTTTTGAAGATGCACCGGAAGAAAAGGGTAACGAGTTTGAATATTCCGATGCGGTCGCTGAAAAGTTTGAGACAGAGCATCACCAGTTGATGGTACCGAATAACCAGGTGCTGCCACGATTACCGGAAGCTTTCTCTAACATGGCAGAACCCATGTTTGGCCAGGACGCAGTGGCATTTTACCTGTTATCGGAAGTGGTCTCTAAAGAAGTGAAGGTGGTACAGAGCGGGCAGGGAGCCGATGAGGTCTTCGGTGGCTATTTCTGGTATCCGCGTATGCATCATTCAATTACGCCCGGCATCAAACGTTTCTCCGATGAGTATTTCGACCGTGATCATGATGAATACCTGCAGACTGTAGATCCGCGCTTTCATACCGAAGATGTTACTTCCGAGCTGGTTCAGGACCTGCTCGATGAGGTCGAAGCTGATGAATATCTCGACCGTGTGCTGGCGGTGGATGTCACCACCCTGATCGTCGATGATCCGGTGAAACGGGTCGATAACATGACCATGGCATGGGGACTGGAAGCGCGTGT
>JABDRN010000014.1 GCA_013041745.1 Gammaproteobacteria bacterium | reverse complement strand
ATACATGACGCTGTTATTCGTTTACCTCGCCATCGCTATCGGTATCTCCTTTCTATGTTCCGTGCTCGAAGCCGTGCTGTTATCGATCACGCCTAGTTATGTGGAACAGGTCAGTACCAGTAATCCGCGTTCAGGTATGATCCTGACAAAATCGAAAGAGAAACTCGACCAGTCACTTTCCAGCATATTGATCCTCAATACCTTTGCCCACACCATGGGCGCGGCCGGTGTCGGTTCCCAGGCGGTGCGGGTCTTCGGCGACAAATGGGAGACACTGATCGCAGTACTGCTGACGCTCGCCATCCTGTATTTCTCCGAGATCATCCCGAAAACGCTGGGCGCCACTTTCTGGCGCAACCTGGCTGTGCCAGCGGCCTATATCATCAGCTGGCTGGTGAAACTGGTGTATCCGCTGGTCTGGCTGTCGACACGGCTGACCAGGCTGTTCAGCAAAAATGCCGAAAGTGAGATCACGCGAGAAGAGATCATCGCACTGGCATCCCTGGGGCACAAGGACGGCACCCTGTTCACCCAGGAGAACCAGTACCTCTCAAACCTGCTGGGTCTGCGCGAGATAAATACCGAACAGGTGCTGACGCCGCGCAGCGTGGTACATATGCTGGATGAGAATACGACCGTGACCGAAGCGCTGGATCATCCGCAATCTGCGCAGTTTACCCGCATCCCGATCTATGGCGACAGCAGCGATCATATTACCGGCAAGGTGCTTAAGCATGACCTGTTCGAAGCCGAGCGGGCCGGGCACGGTTCCGATCCGATCAAAAAATATCTCAAGAAAATAGTCCGAGTCTCTGAGAAGCTGCCGGTGCAGCAGCTGCTGGACATGTTCATCAAGCATCACATGCACCTGTTCCTGGTCGAGGACGAGTTCGGTCAGACTGCTGGTGTGGTGACCCTGGAAGACGCCATCGAAACCCTGCTGGGCAGAGAGATCGTCGACGAGAGCGATGAAGTCGAAGATATGCAGGAACTGGCCAGGGGGAAATATCGCGAGCGTCTGCGTCAGGATAAGGTGAATCAGGATTCAAGGAATGCAGATAAAAACAATAAAAACAATAATATAGATAACTAATATAATAAACTACTTAAAGTAAGATCACGGCAGAGTTAGATACTGTATGCCACCACGATGGGGCGACACGCAAGATGCATGGCAGCGGCTATCCGGTCTGCCAGGCAAGATTAGCCGCGATTAGCCAGATTCTTCTACGGGCTGTAGAATAAAACAACAGAATCATTCATCGATAATCGGGCCGGCCATTTCAAATGACGACAACTAAACCCTGGGGACGCTTTCTGCTCATCGCCGGATTTCTCGCGATGCTCATCGGTGCGATCGACCCCATGGAGGGATCGTTGCTCATCCTGCCAGGCAGCGCCCTGGTTGCACTGGGTACCATTCTCAATAATCAGCAGCGAAGCTTTATCTTTTACCGCCTGTGGAGTTTTTTCCTGATCACGGTTGGGGTAGGGGTTTTATGGATTACCTCAGTGCTCGGTGGCATTGGCGGCGAAAGTGCCTACTCGATGTGGTGGGGATTACTGTACCTGCCTTATCCGATCGGCTGGTCGATGGCTATGTGGGGCCCGGATTCACCGCGCTGGGTACTTTGGTCTGGCATCGTCCTGGGCGGCTGGTTCGTAGTGATGATGCTGCTGGCGATCAAGATGTCGGCGAATTTCGACGAGCCGGCTTCAGTGCTAATCTTTGTCGGGTTCATCGGTGCTATCGGTCTGATCACCATCGCCGGTTGCATCTATCGTTTGAGAAGGATAAAAAGCGCAACACCGAGTTAGGCATCATTGTATTGCCTTGTCTGTCATTTCGGCCAGCAGGGATACCTACATGGCAGCATCCTAGTCAGATTTGTTTTTTATCCTCGGCGCCGTCGACATCATCTTCCGCTACTGATCCTTTCTCCTTTTCGGCCTCATCACCTGTCGCCGCTGCTAACTGTTCGTCATGCAGCTGTATCATCTCGCGCTCATGCTGCACCTTCAGCATCGCGGTAAATGCCGACATATCACCGACCAGGGCGCGTGTCGCGATCTCGGCCGATACCACCGCGATCATCCCCGGCAGGGTGATATTCAGGTTGCCGGTCAGCTCGATCAGTGCCACCAGCGCCGCCAGCGGTGCACGCAGGATGGCGCCCATCATCGCCACCATGCCGATCATGGCATAGAACCCGACAGAGCCGACATAAGAGGGAAACCAGTCGATAAACAGCAGCTCGATAAAGCCGCCGAGTGCACCGCCCATCACCAGCGATGGCCCGATCAGACCGCCGGGCAGGCGGACCCCGACAGAAACCGCGGTCGCGATCAGCTTGGCGAACACCAGCAGCAGCAATGCCTGCAGACCCAGCTCATTCTGGAAAATCCGGCTCAGGGCATCGTAGCTCAGGCCCATGATCTCCGGTGCCCATTGCGCCAGCACACCGGTGACCGTGCCGGCAGCAACAAAACCGTAAAGCGGACGCCAGCTGATGGTCTTGTGTGCGGTCGTCTGTACCGCGAAGATAAACGCCGCAGCCAGCAGGCCGATGATCACCCCCATCAGCAGCATCACCGGCAATTCCGCCAGCGAGCCGATCGACAGCGCCGGCACATCAAACGCCGGGCTCTGGCCATAGACCAGTCGGCCGATGATGGCGCCCACCACCGAGGCGACGATCACCGGCACGATGTTATTGATGGCATAACGCACCCGCAGCACCTCGATGACGAAGATAACGCCGGCCAGCGGGGTATTGAATGCCGCCGCGATCGCCGCCGCACCACCGGCCGCCGCCAGCAGGTAACTCTCATCCTCGCTCAGTTTTATCTCCTTCCTGATCAGGCTGGCGGTGGCTGCCCCCAGGTGCACACCGGGGCCCTCACGGTCAACCGAGTTGCCGGAAACGATGGCGATCAGACCACCGAAGAACTGCACGATGGCATTGGCAAACGGCAGCCGCTGTTTTCGAAAACGCAGATAATCCAGCAGATGCACGACACCGACAGCACGCCGCTCGGCAGGCAGGCGCTCAAAGATCAACGCCAGCAGCAGCGCACC
>JABDRN010000138.1 GCA_013041745.1 Gammaproteobacteria bacterium | reverse complement strand
GCTATACCCTGTATGAGAAAGAGGGCAGGATGTTTGCTGTACGTGACATCGATGCTGGTAGTGTGTTTTTCGAGGTGCAGTTGAAATAGCACCCGCGCTTTTGCCGATACAACTGTTAGCCGATATGCAGTTCTTCCATCAGGTAACACGCGCAATCCTGTCTTATCGCCCGCTCACTTGTGGTGAACATCGACAGTGTTATAGGCTTTCTGAATAATATCCTGTTGTCTTTTCGTTCCATGTATTCGTCAGTGATATCTTCATGACTTTCGCTGTTGACGATGATCAGCTTGTCCTTTGGCGAGTTGATCGAGGCAAACTCGGTGCCCGGCTCAATCTGGTGGAAATTCTTTTCTTCGAGCAGCGGGTTCAGACAAAGGTCTTTTGTGTTGTCTCCGATGCTGACTGTCTTCGGTACCGTGACACGCGCTATAGTATGATACAGCATCAGGTCTTCGCTATTGCCAGATGACAGGCTGTCCATCTGCAAGATGTTTTCGATATATGACAGTGCATGGTCTTCACCTGACCTGTCACTTGCCTGGCCACATTCAAGTACTACAGAAGGGCAAAAACCGGAGAAAGCAGAAGACTGGACACCTTTCGGGTCAGTGAAGTAAACGGCGATTTTACTGAATGCTGAAGCCAGCACCAGGCCGTGTGGGTTAAGGATATTGATACAGCCGTAATGCGGATTCTTTCCCGTATTATTATGTATATCGATGCTGGCGAAAGGTTTCTTTTTCTGCATGATATTGGTGACGATCTGCATCATGTCTTTTTCGGGCGAGTCGCTGTGGTCACTGCCTGGCCAGATGCGGTTGTAGTCATCCTGTGTATCGAGTCTGCGCTGATTTTCCCTGGCGGCAGCTATATTGCCGATGAAAATTGACAGCGCTCTTGGTAAAGGTTTGTTCCGGTATTTTTTCAACAGCCTCTGGATAGCGTATAAGCCTGTCGTCTCGTCGCCGTGTAACAGGGTGGATATAAATAATGGTTGCGGATTTATTCCTTCCAGGTGGAACAGCGTGGGTGCCTTGAGTATATCGAGAAGATCTTCTGCTCTCGCATTGAGAAAATCATCAGGGATGTGGCTCATTTCATTTAACATGTTAATCTCTCAGGCGTTGACTAGGTGCTGGCTTCAAAATCCCATTCATGCACCGGCCTGCCGGACTTCTGGTTTTTAAGGTAGTTTAACGTGAGTAAGGTCCTGTCATCTTGATGTGCGTTAAGGAAATTTAACTGCCATTCGCTGCCGGTACGATTTTTTTCGACACGCTTTTCGATGGTGGAAAGATAGCGCCTGCAATCCCGCTCATCTATGCCCAGTTTGTAGAGGCCAGCTTCGGCAGCTATCAGTAACTTGTCTAATATGATCTTCTGTAAAGATTCGGTGTCGTTACTGAACCAGCTGGTCTTATGTTTTATACCAAGCTGTGCGGCACGATAAAAATTGTTTTTAGCATCAGCGAATGGCATAGAGTGCTCAGGCGGGTCTTCTTCGGTCGCATAATAATGTACCAGTCCATAGTAAAAAGCGATATTGGCAATATTGTCCAGATTGCTGGGTGCAGCAGCACAGACCCGGTGCTCGATACGCAGGTGTGGTGTCTGGTCATCATCGAACCCGATCAATGGCCGGTTCCAGCGCCAGATGGTGCCATTGTGCAATCGCAGGTGCCTGACCTTTTCTATTGCCGATTCATATTGTACCGGCAGTAATATTGGGAAATGATCCAGGTTCTCCTGGAAGCACTCATAGAGTGAGCCGCGAACATAGTCAGAACCAAAGCTGACCCGGTGTACCGGCCCGGCTGCAGCGCCGCCATAACCTCCCATAGGTACTGCCTGTTCGAATGCAGGGATACGCGTCTCCTGCCAGAGGCGTTGACCGAATAAACAGGGAGAATTCGCACTGACGGCTACCATCGGTGCCGACAAAATAATCGATGCATTGTAATATCGGACAGCATCTTCCATCGGGACCTGCGTATGTATCTGCAGCGATGTCGCTGCAGCCTCGAGCATCACATCTTTATGGCTTACCTGCAGGTTGTCTCTGCCATTGATATTCAATGTTATCTCCAGCCCGTTGCGCTGCCTCAGGACCTGCTCATTGAGCGCTTTGTAACGGTCCATCATCGATATATTCTCGAGTGTGAGGTCGCTATCCTGCAGGGTAGGCAGGATCCCTATACCGATAAAATCCGAATCCAGAGATGCCGCAGTTGTCGAACACTGTTGCCATAAGTCGTCGAGCTGTGCTTCGAAAGTAGAGAGGATCTTCTGAGATAAGTTACCGGGTACAACGTTGAGTTCGACATTGAACTTTGCGAGCTCAGGGCTCAGCAGCGCGTTGTCCGCTTTTTCCAGGAAGGAATCATTGATAGCTGCAGGATTGCCGATTCTATTGATCAGCCATGCTTCCAGCTCGTAACCGGCCTGCAGTGGTGCAGAAGAAAAACCGCCGTTCTCAAACCAGCTCTTTACCAGTGCAGTTTCTTCCTCGAGACGAGAGCTGAACTTCTGGTAGTCAGTTTTATTAAATCGGCTGTATTGTATTTCTTCGCCCATCAGACAAGTATATTTTAAAAATAGTTAATATGTATGTTATTTATCTGGCATATTCTAAATTCAAATAAAAAACTTTTTTCTATAAAAAGTAGTTTACATTGCTATTATAAAGTAGTAATAATAGTCGCTAACAAAAACAGAGAGGTGTTCATCAAAGATATAACTTTATAGATTTAATTTATTTCACAACTTTATTAACCAATTTCCGAGGTGTGTGCATGTCGAGAAAGCGTGGTCGAGCGAAAAGACAAAAAAATAAATTACAACAACAGGATTACATGTCGGAGGATAACGTAGTCATTGATTTCCACTCCTCTCCGCATAACGATCCTTACCCTCCCTCCCTCTCTCGAAAACCCCCGTCAATCCAATATCAAAACCAGGCGAAAAGGCTAAAACCCATCAAGCCCAAAAACAAATCTCAGGATATGTTTATGGCAGCGATAAAAACACATACACTCATCTTTGGTTTAGGTCCTGCTGGCACAGGCAAGAGTTACTGTGCGGCGGCGATGGCAGCACAAGCGCTCATCTCTGGTGATATTGATCGTATTATCTTTACCCGGCCAGCTGTGGAGGCGGGCAATAGTATGGGCTTCCTGCCCGGCAAGTTAGATGAAAAGTTTGACCCTTACTTTAGCGCATTCAAATCATGCCTGATAAGTAATGCCGGTAAAGGTGTGATCGAATGTGCTCTGAAGAACGGCAATATAACGGTGGAGCCGCTGGCCTATATGCGAGGGAAAACATTTAACCGTGCTTTCGTCGTTCTCGACGAGGCGCAGAACTGTACACCTGAAGAGATAAAGATGTTCATGACGCGCATCGGCGAACAGTCGACCGTGGTGATAAGCGGAGATCTTAGCCAGTCAGATATACGATGTTATTCCGGTCTGCATGATGCGATATGCCGTACGCACGCAGTGAAGGGTGTCTATGTGCATGAGTTCGAATATGCCGACATCGTAAGGAGTGATATCGTGAAAGATATCATCATGTGTTATGACGACGCAGAGCACAAGATGCAAAAATACCGGTCGGATTGTGGTTGATCAAACCGCTATGTAGTTGACATGTTTTGATGTTCTACTATGTCGATACAGAGCCACCTTTCTGTATCGACATAGCAGTGGCGTGTCACGCCAAAAAGTTACAGTTAGATCAGATGTCTATTCGATACTTTGCGTGACAGGAAATGCAGTTTTTCATCAGGTCTGACAACTGCTCTATGGTGTGGCTGCTGTCTTCCAGATCTTTAGCGTCCATCGCGAGTTGATCGAATTTCGCATGGGTATCTCTGCCTAGTTTTTTGAAGCCGATAGGGAGCTTTCCCGCCAGACTGCCCGGCACGCCTTGCTGTGCAGCATTTCCTGAGCTGCGTGCAGACAGCGCGATAAGTTCCATATCGTTTTCTGCCAGGCCCTGGCTTATCTGCTGGATGCTTGCTAAAAAAGCGCGCATTTCGGCCAGTACCAGGTTTCTCTCGCTCTCATCTAACAAGATCGTTATACGATCATCGCTGTTTTCGATAGTGCTTCCCTGCAGTATGAACTTATAAAATCCGGCTGCGATGATAACTAGCAATAAAATGGTTGTAACAAGGCATGTTCTGTTCATGAATGTGTAGCTCACTAATGGTTGTGTTGTTTGGTCAGAAGATTTTCGAGTTCTTCAGTGCATTCAAACCATTCGGTTTCAGCAGTCTCATGAATCTTGTCGAGCTCTGCTTTTTTTAATAACAGCTCCTGTAGCCGCTGTTTATTCTGATCGGTGTAGATATCACTGTTAGATAGTAGCTGGTTGATCTCAGTCAGCTGGTTCGAAATGTTCTGCATATCATCTTCAAGTTTCTTTATTCTTTTTCTCAGCGGCAGCGTCTTCTGTCTCTGCTCTGCTTCGAGGCGCTTCCTTTCTTTATTTGAGAGTGTTTTTGTGCTGTTATCATCTCCATCAGAATCATATTTCGATGTGGCCACTGTACTCATAGCGTTATGTTCGCTCAACCACCTGGGGTACTCGTCGAGTCCGAGAGGAAACTCCTTGACGGACTGCTGGTCGACTAGCAGTAGCTGATCACATGTCGAATTCAGCAGGTGTCTGTCGTGTGAGACGATGACCATGGCGCCGGAAAATTCCTGCAGTGCTTCTGCCAGTGCTTCACGCATCTCAAGATCGAGATGATTGGTCGGTTCGTCGAGTAATAACAGGTTCGGTCTCTGGTAGATGATCATCGACAGCACCAGTCGGGATTTTTCGCCTCCGGAAAAATTTTCAATCTTTGACAGTGCCATATCATTTGAAAACCCAAAACGGCCTAGATAGTCTCTCAGTTCTGCTTCTCGGCTATTCCTGTCTAACTGCTGCAGGTGCTCCACAGGGGTGTGCTGATCATGCAGCTGTTCCAGCTGGTGCTGGGCGAAATAGCCGATCCGGGTCTCCTTCGCCAGCCGGTATTCTCCGCTGGATATCGCCATCTGGTTTGCCAGGACTTTTATGAATGTCGATTTACCCGCGCCATTCGGCCCGAGTAAGCCGATCCTGTCACCGGGCAGTAACTGGAAGTCGACATCTTTCAGGATCAGTTTGTCACCATAACCGGCGTCTATAGCTTCCATATGTAACAGGCTGTTGGGGATTTTCTCCGGTTCGAACAGGGAGAAATGAAAAGGGGAATCAACATGTGCCGGTGCGATGGTCTGCATCCGTTCGAGTGCTTTCAGTCGGCTCTGTGCCTGTCTGGCTTTGGTCGCCTTGGCACGAAAACGCTCGATATAGGATTCTATATGTGCGATATGGCGCTGCTGCTTGAGGTGCTCAGATTGCTGGTTGGCCAGCCTTTCCGCTCGGATGTGCTCGAATGCGGAATAGTTACCGGTATAGAGTTGTATCCTATGGTGCTCCAGGTGTGCGATATGTGTGCAGATGTTATTCAGGAAGTCGCGGTCATGGGAAATAAGCAGAAGTGTTCCTTGGTAAGCTGAGAGCCAGGTTTCGAGCCAGATGATGGTGTCCAGGTCCAGGTGGTTGGTCGGCTCATCCAGTAGCAGAAGGTCAGAGCGGCACATCAGGGCTTTCGCCAGGTTCAGCCGCATCTGCCATCCGCCGGAAAACTCGTTGAACGCGCGTGTTTCATCACTGGCTTTAAAGCCCAGGCCGGCAAGCAGCTGGCTGGCACGTGATCGGGCAGTGTAACCATCGATGTTATCCAGCTGGCCATGCAGTGTCGCGACCAGTATGCCATCATCCGCTTTTTCTGCATTCTGGATGGCCTGCTGTACCTGTCTAAGTTCGCTATCACCATCGAGTACGTATGCGATCGCCTGACGATCGCTATCGGCCAACTCCTGTGAGACGTGTGCGATAACCCAGTTATCAGGATAGCTGCAGTCGCCGGAATCAGCATGCAGCTGTTTCAGGATCAGTGCGAACAGGCTGGATTTGCCTGTGCCATTGGCTCCGGTAATGCCGACTTTCTGTCCGGGATGGATCTGGAAGCTGGTGTCTTCGAATAACAGTTTGACGCCTCGCCTGACGCCCAGATTTTTAGCTTGTAACATGGGCCGGCATTGTAACGTGATGTGGCTTCATGTGGCAGTGTTGCGGCGGTTTCTTTTACAGCATGTTCTGCTCATAGAGAGGGATGATTACATATTAAATTATTGATCTCTATCAAAATGAGGACTTTGTTTATGGGTATGAATCATTTAGTATTAAGGAACGCTTGTACATGGTCTGTAATGATATATATCTGCATTATTTGAGTGTTGTGACGAGAAGAAAATGGCTTTAAAAGAGAAAAATACTATCCATGTAACAGAGGGCATGATTGATACTGGTGCTGATGTAAGCCAGCAGCCTTCTATAAAGTTTCATCGTAAGAATTCGCCGATGTTTCACTCAGGCGTGACCTGGCTTGATCGTTGGCTGGTAAAGAAGATGGTGGATGTGGTCGGTAATCCGCCGGTTCGTATCAGCTTATGGGATGGCGTCGAAGTAACCCCACCCTGTGATCCGATCGCTGTACTGGTCTATCGCGACCGTGGCGCCCTGTTAAAAACTATCATCAATCCCGAACTCCACTGGGGAGATCTGTACTGCTCGGGACGGGTTGTATTCGAAGGTGATATGGCTGAATTCATGCAGGCCATCTATAAAGGTATCAGCGGTAAAGGAAAGCCGGGTCTGTTGAGACGTTTTGTTATTTGGCTCGGGCATCGTCGCATATTCAACTCGCTCGATAAAGCCAAAGAAAACATCCACCATCACTATGATATCGGTAATGACTTCTACAAACTATGGTTAGACGAGGAAGAGATGCAATACACCTGTGCATATTTTCCCCATGAAGGAATGACACTGGAAGAAGCGCAGATAGCAAAACTGCATCATGTCTGCCGCAAACTTGATCTGAAGCCTGGAGATAAGGTTGTCGAAGCCGGATGCGGCTGGGGTGGCCTGGCACGTTTCATGGCAAAAAATTATGCTGTCAATGTTACTGCTTACAACATCTCGAGAGAGCAGATCAAATATGCCAGGCAGCGTGCAGAAGACGAGGGCCTGTCGAAACAGATCGACTATGTGCTGGATGATTATCGAAATATCAAGGGCACTTACGATGTATTTGTCTCTGTCGGTATGCTGGAGCACGTCGCTATAAATGACTATGAAGAGCTGGGTGATATCGTCAGGCGCTGTCTAAAACATGATGGCCGCGGACTGATCCATACTATCGGTAGAACGGCTGAAGGCCCTATGAATGCCTGGATAGAACGACGGATTTTCCCCGGCGCTCGTCCGCCAGCATTGAGCCAGATGTTGAATATCTTCGAATCAAACAGGCTTGCTGTATATGATGTCGAAAACATCCGTCTGCACTATTCGCGTACGCTCGAATTTTGGGCGCAGCGTTTTGAACAGCATAAAGAGCAGATCACCGAGATGATGGATGAAGAGTTCGTCAAGGCATGGGGCTTATATCTCTATGGTTCCATCGCTGCATTCGACGCGGGTGAACTGCAACTGTTCCAGGTGGTATTTCATCACTCTGACAGCAATGATGTGCCTTGGTCTCGTCATTACATGTATGACGTTGAAAAGAGCAAATCGGCAAGTAAGGCAAAGCTGACAGTCATCGCTTCAGAAGCAGAATAACTCATGCGATCTTACGATATCCTGATCATAGGCGGTGGTCCTGCTGGTTCGACACTGGCATATGGTCTAAAAGGCTCGGGGCTAAAGATCGGCATCATGGATAAGCAGCCTTTTCCAAGGCAGAAGATCTGTGCCGGCTGGGTCACTCCTGAGGTGATGCGTGTATTAAACGTCGACCTGGAGGATTACGCAAAAGGACGTGTGTTGCAGAAGATCAGCGGCTTTAAGATAGGCATGCTGGGACAAAAACAGGTCGAATCCAGTTACTCGGGGGAGTCGGTAAGTTATGGTATTCGGCGCATCGAATTCGATGACTATCTGCTGCAACGTTGCGCTGCTGAATTAATCCTCGAGCGACCTTTCAAAAAGATGGAAAAAATCGATCACGGCTGGCTGGTGAATGGTGAATACCAGGCAAAACTTGTCATTGGTGCCGGCGGGCATTACTGTCCTGTGGCGCGGGCGATCGATTCAAAAGGGATCAGTGAACTGGCGGTGGTCGCACAGGAGGCTGAATTCGAGATGAATGCCGAGCAGAAACAGGCCTGCACGATAAAAGAGGAAGTGCCAGAGCTGTTTTTTACGCCTGATCTGATGGGTTACGGCTGGGTGTTCCGAAAAGGCGATTATCTCAATATCGGCCTCGGCCGCGAAGACAAGAGCAAGTTATCCAGTCACGTCAAAGACTTCTGTGCTTACCTGGAGGCCAAGGGCAAGATACCTGAAGGCGTTAGTGTGAAATACAATGGCCATGCATACCTGTTATACAACCATGCGGTGCGAGAGATGGTGGCAGATAATGTTTTGCTCATCGGCGACTCTGCTGGACTGGCTTATCCGCAGAGCGGTGAAGGTATTAGGCCTGCGGTCGAATCGGCCATGTTAGCAGCTGACGTGATACGTGATTGTGTGGGTGATTACAGTAAAGCAAATCTTCAGGCCTATAACGATATGATGCAGCAGCGCTTTGGAAAACGTCTGCCTAAACCGGATATGATGGAACGGCTGCCGATGTTGCTGAAGAGGGTCTTTGCCAGCCAGCTGATGAAGACGCACTGGTTTACAAAAAATATCGTGACAGACAAATGGTTCCTGCAGTCACATCAAAGCCGCCTGCCGGCAATAAAAAATAACTGATATCAATTAAAAATGCCCGCGCGGATTATCGAATAATCTGCACGGGCATTTCTGCTTGTACTGTACTATCAGTTTAGAATTTTACGTAAGCGCCGGCGAACAAGCCGTCTATGGTCAGGTTGGCATCGTTTCCTGAGACATCGTCGAACTCATACTTCTGGCTGCGGTAGCCCGCCTCGAAGCCAACAAAAAAGCTTGTCGTATAGGCGACTTTTGCAGTTATATCGGAAACACTGCTTCCAGAAAACGCGATATAACTGATCTCACCGCTGATGATAAGGTCAGGTATGGGTGATGCACCGACCAGTGCGTATAACATCGGTACCGTTTCACTCAAGGAGTCACTGGTATTGTTGCCTGTGCTGGTAATCGAGAAATCAGTGTCTAATTTACGAATGTTAAGACCTATATCAAGACTGACGACATTATCAAGCACTTCGTAATAAGCGATAAGGTCCATGGTTTTCAATGAAAAATCATTGGATACACTGCCTGAGTAAGTATCTCCATCATAGACAAAATTCGTACTACCGCTGCCTGACTGGTCGATCTTGGTATAGGCCAGTTTGACGTTAGGGATAATCGGCACGAAATGTTCGAGTGTAGCAAACAGGTAGCCCTGTGATTCATCACCCCAGAACAGGTTGTCTTTGACATCGACCTGCGCGGGATCGCTGGTTTTACCAAAAGTACCGCTGGACGAGGTGTTCCATACGCCGCCTCCGGCTGAGATAGAGAGTGTATCGGCATTGCTAGTTAATGGTGTAGCCAGTGCCAGTAGACAGAATAGTTGTTTGATTTTCATAATAACGGTGTTCTAGTAGTCAATAGATTAATTGGATTACATCGGTGTAATGAGGAAAGTATAGAAGAAAAAATCCAATAAGGATTAAATCGCACTTTTTCGTAATAAAAGTTAGTGTGCCTTGATCAGGTTCGAAATAAATTCCGCAGCCCAGGCATATTGAGTGGCCACTGAACGGTGCATACCGTTAGATGATAGCTGTCGATAAGCGCAGCTCGCCTGCTGCTATCAAAGCCCCAGCATTTCGCTAAAAACCGAAAACCAGATAAGTCCAGTGATAAAGAAGGCCAGTAACACTGCGGCTGAGCCCATATCCTTGGCGCGCCCGGACAATGGGTGTATCTCGTCGCCAAAGCGGTCGACCACGGCTTCCAGCGCTGAATTGAGAATCTCGATAAGGAGAATGAATATCAGGCTCGCTAATAATACGGCTTTGTCAGCATAACTCGGGCCAAAGATTATAGCTACCGGTGACAGTACGATGACCAGCCAGAGTTCCTGACGAAACGCGGCTTCGTTGGTATACGCCGCTTTCAAGCCCGCCCAGGAGTAGCCTGCGGCATTGATAATACGGGTGAATCCTGTAGCGCCTGTTTTAGCCATATCAGATTTTGTGTGCTTTGTTTTTCTTAGTTATTGATTTAACAGTATATATCACTTTGCTGCGTTGCAGAACACTTAACATGTTTTGATCACCATATCATTTTTAAATTGTCACAGAAAAAATAGTTTTTTAAACCGTTTTTACAGACTTTTCGATATCCTTTTATATACTTGTCGAATATTGAACAGAAACATACGTTACATATTCAAGGGTTACCGCTACCGATAAATCGAGTAGCAATTTGAGATTTAAGCTATGCTGAAAAATTTATTCGCCAGGTTTTTTATTCCGGTTTTTTTATTAGTTAACACTATTCCATTGTCATTGTATGCGGCAGAAGTTACCCAGGAACAGATCAAAGGGCTGGATGAGCAGGTACAGGATATCAAAAAAGATGTACTGGACCTGACCTCGGAACTGTCACGCCTGGAAGAGAAATTATTGTTCCCCTCGAACACCCAGGTGTCACTGTTTGTCTCGGCTGCGGCCGATGAGGGTTTCGTACTCGACTCTGTACAGATAAAGATGAATAACAAGGTGGTCGCACATCATCTATACACCTTCAAGGAGATCGAGGCATTGCGTGCGGGCGGTGTGCAGCGAATCTATACCGGTAATATCAAAACCGGAGATCACCAGCTGGTCGCCAGTTTTATCGGCCGTTCAAAATCAGGCAATGAATACCAGCGCAGTGAAAACTTCACAGTGACAAAAGCTGTTGGACCGAAGTTTGTAGAGATACAGATCTCCGGTAACAGTTCATCAGATCAGAATATCTCTTTCAAAGACTGGTAATAATGTTGTTCCGTAACACCCTTATTCTATCTGCGTTGTTATGCAGCACTTCGCTGTATGCAGCGAGCGGACTTAAAGATGTCGAATTGCGCGACCTGTATTTCGGTGAGGTCCTATATTACGCCTATCAGGATCTGCACTTCGATGCTCTGGCGCGACTCGATACCGAGTTATCGCAATATTATGAACTGGATGAATCCGGTCTCGACCCTTTTCACAAACACCTGACACAGGCTGAGTTCTCGGTGGGCGAGCTGGAGATGCAGTACCGCATGAACCAGCGAGCGGGCCGAGCGATACAGGCAGTGCTTGGCGAAGGTATCGATCTTGCTATCCGTAACCAGGCAGCACTGGCACTGGCGAGGGTGTTCTATAAAAAGAATGATCCTCAGAGTACATTGTACGCGCTCGATCTTATCCGTGATGAACCGGACAAGTCACGTTACCAGGAAAAATATTCACTCGACATTCTGCGCGGTAAAGAGCCTGAAACCTTCAAGACGGATGTCGCTTACCTGAAGGCTCTAGCCAGTATCGATACCGGCCAGTTCGCTCAGGCCGTCGAGATACTGCAGGGACTAAAAAAAGAGAAGACCCTGAAAGGCTATGTCCTATATAACCTGGGTATCGCATTGATCCAGAGCGGTAACGAGAAAGAAGGTCTGCTTGTACTCGACGAGCTGGGCAAGATGGAGCTCAGTGATAACGGTTTGCTGGCACTCAAGGACAAGACCAACCTCAAACTGGCCTATTATTATGTCGATAATGCCAATGTAAAAAAAGCAAAGATACATTTTGAACGTGTCCGCATCGATGGGCCATTTTCAAACAAGGCGCTGCTCGGTGCAGGCTGGGTCGCAGTCGCCGAAGGCCGGTTTGACCGTGCACTGGTTCCATGGTCGATCCTGCATGAACGCGCTGAGACCAACCATTCGGTACAGGAAGTGTTGATGGCCGTGCCGTATGCTTACGGAAAGCTGAATGCACACGGTAATGCAGCTAACCTCTATAGTCATGCGATGGACGTTTTCGCCGAAGAAGTCGGTAGCCTTGATGATTCCATCAAGACGATTCGCAAAGGTAAATTTCTTAACGCATTGCTCGATGAGAAATCGAGCAAGGATAAAAACTGGGTTGTCAATCTACGAGAGCTGCCTGACACCCCGGAAACACGCTATATCCTCGAGCTGATGGCATCACATGATTTTCAGCAATCGTACAAGAATTACAAAGACCTGGCAGAGCTGCGCCATCATATCGATAAGTGGCTGGAAGATCTCAGGGTGTATGAAGAGATGATCGAGATAAGGCGGGCTTACCAGGAGCCGTTATTGCCTGTCGTTGAAGAGAAATTTATCAAGCTGGATGCCCGAATTAAACTGCGTCTCGAGCAGCGGGAGAACCTGGCGACTAAACTTAAAAACATGCTGATCGCACCGCGCCCCGAATACCTGGCGACTTCGACCGAACGTCAGGCACTTGATGTCATCGCCGCCTTCGAGGAAAAGATGGCAACCGATCCTGCACAGCTTAGTCAGGATGTTCAGCAGCGGGTGAAGCGGTTGCGTGGTTTGGTGACCTGGCAGGTACGCAGTGAATATGATCAGCGCCTCACCGATGCTTATAACAACCTGATATCTCTGGACGAGATCATCCAGCAGCTTAAGATAAGATATAACTCATTCATCAGGACCAGGCAGGCAGCAACACAGAGTTACGAAGGCTACACCATCCCGATACGCCAGTTGAGAACACGCCTGTTTGCTGCGCAGAGAACTTTGAAGGGTGTAATGGCAAAACAGGGGCGGCTGCTGGAAACCATGGCGATCAATGAACTCGACCGTCGTCGAAAACGCCTGGAAGAGTACCAGATAAAAGCACGATTTGCGCTGGCTGAAAGTTATGACCGCGCAACAAAAGCACAGCTTGACGAAGAGATCGCCAGGCAGACAGGTGCAGCGCTCGAGGCTGATAAGCAGACTGATGTGATAGAAGAGAAAGCGGCCGAAGTTGAACAAGCCGTCGAAGAAAACCCGCAAGATGATCCTGCTGCAGAGAGTGATGACTCCGCTGATAGCAAATCATCTTTCAAACAGAAGCTGTTGGCTCGATAGGTTGAATGTGATGCGATTCGATAATTACATACTGCCGGCACTGCTAACAACATCGATGTTGCTGGCCTCCTGCGCCACCACGGATAACGAAGGTACGCTGGGCAGCTTGAGCGACATAAAGTTTGAGCTGAAGCAGGAAAAAGTCGATGGCAGCCTTGAGAAGGCGATGGCAAGTTATGAGGAGTTCCTCAAGGAAACACCAGAGACAGAGATGACGCCGGAAGCTCTGCGCCGGCTCGCTGACCTGAAGATCCAGAAAGAGTATGAGGCCGAAGATGTCGCCCATGCACAGAAGCAGGCGGAACAGGAAAGGGCTGCACAGATGCAGCAAGCGGCAGGTGAATTACCAGATGCCAAAGCAGTCACACCGGTCGCAGACAGTGCCTCCCAGGCGACAGATATACAAACCCCTGATACCAGTTTTGTACCGGTTGCAGCCGGTGAAGAAAAAGAGAGTGTCACGGCTAAAGATAGCCCGATCGCGGACATCAGCGAGAGCGAGAAAGAATTTAGTGAGCGTGCAGGTAAGAAGATCGACCTGGGTAAACCGGGGAAGAATAAGATCGATATCCCCGGGCAGAAACCGGGTGACGCTGATGACCTGCAGGCAGCAGGAGCAAAAGAAGCGATCGAGTTGTATAAAGGCCTGTTGAAGAAATACCCGTTATTCGAGCGTAATGACCAGGTGCTATACCAGTTATCCAGAGCTTATGAAGAGACTGGGCAGATAGAGATAGCGATGCAGACCCTGGAGCAGCTGATCAAGCAGTATCCACAGTCCAGGCACATCGATGAAGCGCAATTCCGCCGTGCGGAATATTTTTTCACACGTAAGAAGTACCTCGATTCTGAGGAGTCTTATCAGGCAGTGATCGATGCCGGCGAAGGTTCAGAGTTCTATGAGCTCGCCCTGTATAAACAGGGTTGGGCCTACTTCAAGCAGGAGCTGTACGAAGAAGCGTTACAAGATTATATCAAGATGCTCGACTATAAGATCGATAACGGCTATGACCTCGATAGCATAGAGAACAAGATCGAGAAAAAACGTATCGATGATACATATCGAGTTATCAGTCTCAGTTTCTCCTACCTCGGTGGCGCTGAATCGATCGTCGAATTCTTTGATAAGCACGGACACCGCTTCTATGAGGCGAGCATCTATAGCCACCTCGGTGAGTACTATCTGACGAAACGTCGTTACTCTGATGCAGCAAAATCGTACCAGGCATATATCGAGAGGAACCCGATATCGAAAGAATCGCCATACTTTAATATCCGTGTGATCGAGATATATAAGAAAGGTGGTTTCCCACGCCTGGTCGTCGATGCCAAGAAAGAGTTTTCCAGAACCTATGCTTTGAACGCAAACTACTGGACGTTCTTTGATATCAATGAAAACCCGACCGTGCTGGCGTTTTTGAAGTCGAACCTGATCGACCTGGCAAACCACTATCATGCTTTATACCAGGACCGACGTCTGCGAAAACAGAAAGAAGAAAATTACCAGGAAGCGATCTACTGGTATCGCCAATATCTGTCATCATTCCCGGAAGAGAAGCAGGCACCGAAACTCAACAACCAGTTAGCCGGTTTATTGCTCGAGCATAAAGACTTCCTCGGAGCAGCGACGGAATATGAGCGTACTGCCTATAACTACCTTGCACATGAGGATTCTGCGAGTGCAGGTTATGCTGCAGTCTATGCTTATCGCGAACATCTGAAAGTTGCTAACCAGTCGCAGCGTAACATCATCAAGCGTGAGATCATCCGCAGCTCATTAAAGTTTGCTGAGTATTTCCCGACACATAAACATGCCGCAGTTGTACTGGTAGCGGCGGTCGATGATCTTTATGCACTGGAAGATTATGAGCAGGCGATCACCTATGGACGCCGTGTGATCAAGGTTTATCCTAACGCAGACAAAAAGCTTTTACGCTCTTCATGGATGGTCGTGGCTCATGCCTCTTTTGATATAGCTAACTACAAGGATGCCGAAGATGCCTATGTGCAGACCCTGGCGCTGACTGATAAAAAAGACAAGAGTTACAATTCGTTGACGGAGAACCTCGCCGCGTCTGTATACAAGCAGGGTGAGCAGGCTCGTAAGCTCGGCGATCATAAGCTCGCTGCGGAACATTTCCTGCGTGTCGCAAAAGTTGCGCCCAAGTCGAAGATAAGGCCTACTGCAGAATATGATGCGGCAGCGTCCTTGATGCTATTGAAGCAGTGGGGCGCAGTCGCAACTGTGCTCGAAGGTTTTAGAAAACTGTACCCGAAAAACAAGCTGAATAATGATATAACCAAGAAGCTCGCTGTGGTTTATAAAGAAGATGGAAAATACCTGAAGTCAGCTGCTGAATTCGAGCGTATCGAAAAAGAGAATCCAGATGATAAGGCATTACGACGTGAAGCCTTAAACCAGGCTGCCGAGTTATACGTGAAAGCAGAAAACAAGAACAAGGCGCTGCTGGTTTATACCAAGATAGTGGATTACTTCCCGGTGCCGATCGAAGATGCCATCGAAGCACGTCAGAAGATGGCTGATATCTATCTTGAGCAGGGTGAGCGTAAACAGTACATCTATCAGTTGAAACAGATCGTAGCTGGTGACGCAGTGGCAGGTAATGGCAGGACAGACCGTACCAAGTTCCTGGCTGCAAAAGCTTCACTAGTTCTAGCGGAACCAGAGCTTGATGCATTCAAGAAAGTTGCGCTGGTTAAACCGTTCAAGAAAAACCTGAAGAAGAAAAAACAGCGAATGCGCACCGCCATAGATACATATACCAAGCTTGTGGAATACCAGGTCGGAGAGGTTACTGCTGCAGCGACTTACTACATCGCAGAGATCTACTACGAGTTCAGTATCGCATTGATGGAATCAGAGAGGCCAACAAATCTTAACGATGAAGAACTGGAACAGTATGAACTGGTGATCGAGGATCAGGCATACCCGTTCGAGGAGAAAGCAATCAATGTTCATGAGAAAAACATGGAACTTCTCGATGTGGGCATCTATAACAAGTGGGTCGACAAGAGTATCGCCAAGCTGGCTGTTCTGTTACCCGCACGTTATGCGAAAACAGAACAGGGCAGCACGATCATCACCATGATTCAGCCGCAACCTCAGGATAAAACGAATAAAGTTGAAAATGATAAGAAAGAAGAGCAGGAAAGGGAAGAGCTAGAGGATAAACCTGTTATTACCGAGCAGGCAGCGATCGGTGGCTGATATGTGCTACAGGATTAATATGATAAAGAGAGATATGGCTATGGTACTTAAATACTTACCGGTGTTGATCATCTCGTTAACCTTGTTGTCCTGCGCTGGCGGTGATGTAAAACAGGGTGAAGCAGTCAGTTATGAGAAGAAGACGAAGCGTTACCTCGATATCGACTCCGATGTCGAAGACGATTTTAAAAGTGCTATTGTGCTGATGCAGCAAGATCAAAATGCGCAGGCAGTGTCTGTTTTGAAATCCGTTATAGAGCGTGAGAAGCGTCTGCCTGCACCATACGTTAATATCGCGATAGCCTATAACAAGTTAGGGGATACCAAGGCGGCAGAAGAGAATCTGATCAGCGCCTTAAAACTGGATATCGCACACCCGGTAGCAAATAATGAACTTGGCCTGCTATACAGGAAGTCTGGAAAGTTCAAGGCGGCAAGGACGGCATATGAGAATGCTATCAAAGAGCATCCGGAGTACCTGCCGGCGATAAGAAACCTCGGTATATTATGTGATCTGTATATCCATGATTACACCTGTGCGCTGCAGCAATATGAAGAATATCTCCAGTTGGAACCGGATGATAAAACAGTTTCTATATGGATCGCTGATGTAAAACGACGCCTGGCTAAATAAAGCTAACTGAAAGAAGCAATCTGTATCATAATTTTTTGATTTAGTAGTTGATAATAACGTACAAGATAATGACATTATGAAAATTAAAACTATACTTGGTTCAATGTTGTATTGCGTGATGATGCAGTTATCAACATTACAGAATGTTTCTGCTGAAGAAAAAAAAATAGACACTGAAGTAAAAGAGTTATCAGGTATTTCAATTATCGGTAATAAAGAAGCGCCGAAGTCACTGTATATCGTGCCCTGGCAGAATTCTGAAGTAGGTGTGGCTACAAGTTTAAGTTCGGGATTGCTCGATGACAGCATGCGTCCCGTAGATAAAGAAGTGTTTTTGCGTGAACTCGATTTTTATGAATTGAGTCACGGAGAGAACGTACAATAACAAGTGATTTAATAATGAGGAGTACATGATGGATACTATCCAGGCTATTGTGCAATTTTTCCAAACCGGTGGTACTTTCATGTACCCGATATTAATTGTGTTTGCCTTCGGCGTGGCGATCTGTATAGAACGTTATATCAAACTGTCTGGTATCGGTAAGGCTAATAAACAAGTCTGGGACCAGGTGCATCCTATGCTCGATGAAGGTAACTTCGATGCGGCACGTGATTCGATATCTGAAAATGCCTCAGCAATCGCAAACCTGTTGAACATGGGGCTGGAAAGGCAGGGCTCGGTACGGCGACGTGATGACATCGAGATCGCCATGGAAGAGAGTATGATGGAGATTATTCCGACACTCGAAAAGCGCACACCTTATATCGCTCTATTCGCAAACATCTGTACTCTGCTTGGACTGCTCGGTACTATTATGGGACTCATCGAAGCGTTTACAGCAGTAGCGAACGCCGACCCTGCTGAGAAAGCCGATCTGCTGTCTGCCAGTATTTCGGTAGCGATGAACACCACAGCGTTCGGTTTGATGGCAGCTATTCCACTGCTTATTACCCATGCCATGATATCTTCCAAGACCAGTGAGATCATCGATAGTCTCGAGATGGCATCGGTTAAAACACTCAATCTGATCTCTGATTTCGCTAAACGCCAGGCTGCATTGGCTGCGAAGAATGGCTAGAAGAAGTCATCACTACAGGCGGCCAAAGAAAGAGCCCGCTGAACTTAACATCACAACCTTCCTTAACCTGATGGTTGTGCTGGTGCCGTTCCTGCTCATTACGGCGGTATTCTCTCGTATCACTATCCTCGAACTGAGTTTGCCAACCGGTGAAGGTGCCAGTGATAACAAGAAGCAGCAGTTAAGTGTTGAAGTTATCGTTCGGCAGAAAGGCCTCGAGATAGGTAATGGCAAGCAGGTGCTCGCGCGTTTCCCCCTGCTCAAACAAGAGGAAGTTGAAGACAGTGTCGATGATGAAGGCAAGGTTGATGTTAGCAGGCTATACGATCTCAAACGGCTGTCGGAGTACCTGGTAAAAATAAAAGGCAAGTACCCGAGTAAAACCGATGCCATCGTCTTGATGGAGGCTGATATCGAGTATCGGGTATTGATCAGGATTATGGATGCAGTGCGCTCCACATTTGTCCGCCAGGAAGCGACTACTGAAGGCGCTGCTGATGTGTTACAACAGGTCGCTTTATTCCCGGATATTTCAATAGGTGATGCACCATGAAAGAAAACCGGCGGATGAAGCGAATGTCACGTGGTGGTAAAGGCGTGACGAGTGCGGGCTTAAACCTGGTTTCACTGATGGACGTATTTACCATCCTGGTGTTCTTCCTGCTGGTCAATTCTTCGTCCAGTGATGTCATGGAACCACCGAAGAGAATCAAGTTACCTGACTCTATAGTAGAAGCAAAACCTCGTGAAACGGTTATCGTGATGATTACACCGCAGGAAGTACTGGTTCAGGGAGAACCCGTTATCACTACCCAGGAAGTAATCGATAGTAAAGCAGCGATCATAGAGCAGGTGAAAGAGCGATTGCTGCTGCAGCAGAAAAAAGTTATCGGTATCAGTACCAAGACGGTCGCACAGAGTAAAGAGGTGACCGTGCTGGCGCATCGTACGGTACCTTTCCATCTGATGAAGAAAGTAATGGCAAGCTGTACCAGTGCAGGTTATGGAAAAATTTCACTTGCCGTAGTTCAAAAAGCGAAAAGTAAAGGCTGACCTATTCCGTGGCAGATGATATTAAAAAAGCACAGGAAGAGATCAATCGGGAGATTGATGACGCCTACAATCGTCTGGAGGAGTTGAAAGATAATGACGAGCATCTTGTCGAGGAACTATCAGAGCTCGATAAGCTGCGTCATCGCTATCATGTGCTCAGTGAGATCAGTGATCAGCTAGAGAAACTTGAAAAACTTGGCGGCAGCGATATGTTCTGGGGTGAGAACTATGACCGTAGCCATGCACAGAATGAGCAGAAACGTATTCGTGACCAGGTCATCAATTATGATTCGCGTGTCGCGGAACTGCAGCGTAAGCAGGCTGAACGAGAAGAATCAGTCGAAAGCCTGACGGCAAAAATAAACGTATTAAATGATGAGAGTCTGAATCTTCAGGAACGCGAGGAAGCGCGTGCTGAAGAATTTGTCATCGAACGTGAGATGGCGACATTGCCATATCGGCCGATGAGGATGCCATGGAACGGTGACGATGAAGACCAGCGACAGTTCAGAAAAATATTACTCATTGTTCTGCTGTTCTCCTTCCTGCTTGGTATATTAATTCCGATGTGGGATATCCCGGTGCCTGACCGAGTCGAGGTTGTTGAGATACCTGAGCGTCTTGCACAACTGATGGTGCCGAAGAAAGAACCGCCACCTCCACCGAAGCCAAAGAAAAAGGAAGAGAAGCTGCCGGATAAAGAGAAGCCGAAGAAGAAGGAAGACAAGCCCGTGCCTGAAAAAGCCAAGAAGGCACGTAAGAAAGCTGAGCGTGCCGGCCTGATGGCATTCAAGGATGACTTCGCAGACCTGATCGACGATACACCGATCAAAAGTTTAGGTTCGAAAGCCAAGATCAGCGGTAAAGGCAGCAAGGCCAAGAAGACGACGCGTTCTCTGGTGACTTCTAGTGTAGGGACATCATCCAGTGGTGGTATCAATACAGCTGCCCTGAGTCGTAATACTGGCGGTGCTGGTGATGGTATTGGTGGTGTCGAATTCTCACGTGTAGAGAGCTCTATCGGTAGTGATTTCTATGGTGAAGAAGCACCATTGAGCAGCGGCCCAGGTCCGTCACGTACCGATGAAGAGATTCAGATCGTGTTCGACCGATATAAATCTGCGCTTTATCGGATATATAACCGTGAATTGCGTAAGAATCCAACACTGCAGGGCAAGATGGTGTTGCGTTTGACCATCGAACCTGATGGTAAGGTGTCAGCATGTTCGGTCGATTCCAGTGATATGGATGCACCGGCTCTGGATAAGAAAATTGCCGACAGGGTGAAGAAATTCAATTTTGGCGCGAAAGAAGGTGTGCCTAGTATCACTATCCTGTACCCGATCGACTTCCTGCCGGCAACGTAGCTCTCTACGCTGCTATTTCAGTGTTATCTGCCATATTTCAGATATGGTGAAAATGAAAAATATTGCCATTATTTCGACATTTTCAATGATAAATCCTACTTAATTACTATACTTATTGGCATGTTTCATGTTCAGGGCCTGGCCTCGTCGCCAGCCCCTCTCATACCTCGTGCATGAAGCATTCAAATGCGATCAAACAAAAAGTTTCAATAATAATAAAAATCCTGTTTTAAAACAGTTGGGATTGATCATTGTTTGATTTCGCTAAAGCATTTAGTCATAGAAGTCTGTTCGCAAAATTTTTGTTTGCGGGCAGTGTTTTTCTATGGCCGGTACAAAATGCTTTCGCCTTGCCAACCATCGGTTTAAGCACCAGTTTTTCACCTGCAGATGGCGCACGTAGCTACATGGATATCGGAGGTACCTGGGATGGTACGAGCGAAGTTAATACCGGTGACGGTTTTACCCTGTCGGTCTCTAATGCCGGGCCAGACCCGGCATATGACATCCGCGACATTCCGGTAACAGTACCTGCCGGTTTCGTGCTGGCATCAACTTCGGTAACTGTGACCGACGTCGGTGGTGGCTGTCCCAATATGAATGCCAATGCCAGCCAGGGCGGTGGTGCCGGTACGCCGGTTACTATCAATATATTCTCTAATAACAACACGGTCATCAACCCGGGGTGTACCTACAACTACGCCTTTCGCCTGGAGACAAATACCACTGCAGTGGCGGGTACGCAGTCGCTTGGATATAACGTTACATACAATACGATTAATAATGACAACGGCTCTTCTGCCAGCACACCTGGTACACAGAATATCGATGTTAATGCCGGTGGTCTGAGTATCACAAAGTCAACACCGGTGACCTCTGCGATAACCGGTGACGTGATCAGTTATAACCTAACGGTAACGTCAACCGGCAGCGGTGGTCTGTTTGATGTACGTTTAAATGATGTGCTCAGCTCTGATCTTAATAATCTGACTTTCAACGTGCCGACACCACCGCCGGGTGCTAACGGACCAGGTGCCAACGATTATACTTTTGAATACCTGGCCGCGGGCGAAGTGGTCAACCTCACTGTCGATGCTACTGTTAACCCGGTTCTGTCCTGTCCGGTGCTGCAGAACAGCACATCGTTGAGTGAGCGTACAGGGGTAGCGACCGCCAATGTCGGCCCGGTGAGCGTGCCGTATGATTTTCAACTGACCAGCGGTCCCTTATCCAATGTAATTTCACATGCTGCGACCAGTTACTGTGAGTTCTGTGGTGATGGTGTGGTTAGCCTCACCATACAGAATCCGACGACTGCGCCGATGACAAATATAACTATTGTCGAAGATCTGCAGCTGTCCGGGCTGGAGTATATCAATGGTAGCACTACCGCCAATGCTGCAGCGGCCGGTAATCCGGGCGTCATCGGATCACAACTGACCTGGACACAGGCGCAGATCCCGCAACTGGCGAACCTGGCAGCAGGCGCCAGTGTTGTCATCACTTTTGGTGTGCGCAGTACGGTTGCAGAAAACCTGAACACTGCCATCAGGGATATCTTCGCTACCGCCGACTTTGATCTGTCCTGTCTGGCAGCGAGACAGTCTGTCGATACCGGCCAGTTCGAACTGCCTATCCGCCAGCCGATACCGACCATCTTAAAAGACGGCCGCAACTATGATGCCGGGCAGACCATCGGTTCGGCCTATACCGACCCGGTATATGGCAGCTTCAATGATGATGTCATCTGGCAGGTCAATGTCGCAAACGCAGGCCTGGCAAACATGGAAGCATTGCTGATGAATGATTCTATCAACGGCAACTTCAGCATCAACTTTATCTGTCCCACGGAAGCCGATGCCGAAGCCATCGCCGTTGCCAATGGTGTCGGCCCGGGCGCCACATCCTGTATACCATTTAACTCTTCTTATAACGTGGTAGATCCGTTCGGTAATATCGCAGACCCGGATGATGTCGCCGCGACCAGTAATGTCTCGATCTATTACGTCGGCAGAATCCTTAACCTGAATACCAATAACGTTAACACCGCGGATATCTCCTGGGGTTGTGCTGTTGATTCACCCGTCGGCGGTTCGATCACTGTGCCTGCATCGACCGGTGGTATCACTCCCGGGGTAACGGTCCTGGAAACCGGAGCTCTAAGTACCGATGTGGTGCCAGCGGGCCTGGTCATCACGCAGACAGTAACTGGTAGTAACCCCGGACAGCCGCTTGGTAGCAAGGGTCTGATGACCATAACACTGGATAACCAGACCGGCGGTTCGATACAGGATTTAACGGTGGCGACGAACCTGCCCGCCGGTTATGTCATGGATAACAGTTATGGTCCGGAAAACGGGCAGCCGTTTGGCCAGCCAACGAATGCGACAGTACCAATCTATGGCCCCTATCCGGGTTTCATCGATACCTTTACCCGTGATGATACAGAGTTAGGTACCCCAGATCCGCTGGATGATCTAAACCCGACATTTACTCTGACCAGTTCGACATTTGGCGCCAACCTGCCGCAGCAACAGCACATGCTGCGTAACGGGGATATTATCTCGTTCACCTTTGGTATCGTGATGATAGAACCAACACGCTTTGACGTGGTGGCTGATCTTGACCTGGCTCCAGAGGTGGCACCCGGTTCAGACCCGGTGAATGCAGTAGCGCTGACCAATACGGTGACGGTTAATTTCGATGCCGTTGATTCGACCGGCCCGCAGGGACAGGTCCGTAACCAGCCGTTTAATTACAATTCAGACCCGGAAGACCTGGATGTATCGATCTCTGATGCGTTGTTCATCCTGACCAATAATCCTGGTGTACCGTTAAATCTGAATGTGCTGCTGACCAATAACGGTGGCCATGATGCTGATGATTACACGGCATATGTGACACTTGGCCAGGCGATGACAGCACTGCTGCCATTGCCTGCGGGTTGCTCCGGCCCAGTTGCAAACCCGCCGCCACATCCTCACTGGGATGATCCTGCCGCGATCCCGGCAACTGCAGCGGTTTATGCCTGTGATCGTGGTGTCATTGCACCAAATACAACAGAGACGATCACCTTTTCAGTTGTAAAAGCAGCCGGCGCAGTAAATGATGACCTGACATTCCGCGTAGATGTGTTCGGTGAAGTCACACAGTTTGATGGTACGCCATGGGTCTTCCCGGCACCGCCGGTGATAGCGGACACGACACCGAACGTGGCCCAGCTGGCAAACAACTATTCGTTTGATGCTATCCGTTCACGCGTGCTCGGTTTTAACCTGGTAAAAAGTGCCTGGTATTGTGCGGAAGACGGTCTGCCGCAACCTGCGACGCCAGCAGATATATTATCACCGGTACCCGGTGCACCGAATACGCCGCCGTTGACAGGTAACCTGAACTCACAGATCGGTGAAGACTGTAGCTATCGTATCGAGTCAGGCGGCTGGTTTGGGTTTGTCACACCGGGCTTTTCACTGATCGAAGTGCAGAATGTTACGGTGACCGATGACCTGCCTGATGGCCAGGGATTCATCGCTTTCGGCGGTGGCAATTATAACTATACCAGTACCCCGGGTATCGTCCTCAATGGCGTCGATGGCGGCGCTGGTTCGACGCCGCTGGACGAGACCGATATCGCATGGAATTTCAATGCTGCTGGTAATGGTATCAGCATCGCTGATGAATTCTTCCGTGTCGATTTCAAGACCCGCCTGTTAAATGATCCGGTGGACCTTGCTTATCCTGTACCCGGTGGTTATGCCCCCAACCTGCATGGGAACCCGAGTATCAATATAGCAAGATCTTCATTCACCGCGGTGTTCCAGTCAGCCCCGATCGCTGGCGTAGTGCAGCCACCACTCAGTATCGATGTCAGTGACACAGTAAACAGTCCAGCTGGTTATATCGTGCCGCCAGGCTATCCGGCAGAACCTGGACGCAGGGTCGACCTCACTGATGTAGAACCAAACCTGATCGTCACCAAGCAGGTATGTAACGAATCATTAAACGGCTTTGGTACCGGCTGTAGCATCTTTGCCGATAACATCAATAATGGTGATACCAATGACTCCTACATCTATCGTATAACCCTGGAAAACCAGACTTCCACACCGGCACGTTCACCTGCTTTCAATATTATTTCCACGGATACACTGGATGCATCGGACCTGATGCTGGTGATCGACTTTGCCACTGATGGCCTGGATAATGACGGTGATACCCTGATCGACGAACCAGATGAAGCTGCGCTTTTTGCCAGCATCCCTGACAACACCGTCGGTAACGGCACGCCTGCTGTTATAACGGTCAATGAAACATACAATGCCCTGTTGCAGAGAGTCGACCCGGGGCCGGCGAACAGGATAACATTCTATTATCGTGTCGATCCTGACATAACCATCGCGCCGCTGCAGACGCTGATCAACAGGGTCAGTATGTCTTATGACAGTCTGGATGGAGCCTTCGGTAACCAGAATCTGCCGCAACTGGATAATACTGCGACGGCGCCAAACGATGCCGGCCGTGCACGTATCTACACCTCGATAGAGCAGACGGCTAACGTCACCATGATTCCATTGCTGGCGCTGCCGAAACTCGTCACTGCAACCTCTAATACGCCGCTCGCAGGTTCGCCTCACGATGTAGCCGTCGGTGAAGAGCTGCGCTACCTGCTGGTCGCAGATCTGCCGGTAGCCAACCTGAGGCAATTCAAGATTCGAGACGAATTACCTGCCGGTGTACGTTGTATCGAAGGCCAGGTCGTCAATCTCAGTGCACCGCCATACTCGGCTGCCGGTTTCGTACCGGGCGGCAGCTTTGCCTCGACCTGTACCAACACCGGCGTCAATGATTACGTGGAATGGAATTTTGGCAACCAGGCCGTCACCCTGGGGCCGCCTGGTTCCCGATTTAATTTTCCGATCACTTTTATCGCACGGGTGGAAAATTCAGCCGTCACTAACGAGGGAGCGGTACTGACAAACGGTGGTGGCACGGTAGATACGACACCACCGCCAAGCCTGTTATATTGTACTGGCGGTGTCGGCGTCTGTTATGTGGATGATATGGGGGCAGTCGTCGCTCTTGATTTTGCTCCGGTTGATATCGTCGTGCGTGAACCGGTAATCGCGCTGACAAAATCATTTGCCCCGGTGATAAACAGCGATGCTGCTGATGAATTGACGGTGACAGTGACCGCTACGAATAACGGTACCGTACCGGCTTATAACCTGCAGGTACTTGATGACCTGGCAGGCAGTGATCTCACCTATATCAATGACAGTTTTGCCGGGCCAAATGCGCCGGACGACGATGGTGTCGCAGCAGACAGCAAACTGCCGGTCTTTACCTGGGACCGGGTTACGAATCCGGATTACGAAATCCAGACTGGTGCCGCTAATGTCAAAACATTCACCTTCCGGGTTCGTGTAGACACTACAGCACAGCCACTGCAGATACTGGATAACACCATTCAGGCGAAATGGGATTCACTGCCGGGACAGGATGCTGCCCTGAACAGCACCAACCTGATCGGTCCGGATGGCAGTGATACCGGTCTAAGAAATGGCACGGTACCTAATTCGGGACCTGCCGGTGCGCCCAATGATTATGAAACAACGGCAACTGCATCGACCTCGGTGCTGCCGTTGACTTTGAACAAAACCGATCTGACACCGGCAGCTGTGCCTACCATCGGTGCTCATAGAAATTTTGAAGTGGTCATCGATCTGCCTGAAGGCACCACGGAAAACCTGATCGTTGATGACGAGCTTATCTTCGGTGGAGTCAGTTACGCGCTGTCACGTAACGGCACGTTTGATATCACCTATACCTTTCAGGATATCGTCAGCATCAATGGCCTGCCGCCTGCCGAAGCCGTGTTCAGAGGCGCCACTGCAGGGCCGCCGACATTACCGGTCGATGCTGACAGCGGTACCATCACCTGGGATATAGGGCAGGTTATTACCGCCGAAGAAGATGATTATAATGCCGTGCCGAATGCGATCAATCCAAGGATCATCATCAATTACCATGCGCGGCCGAATAATGATGCAGTGACCAATGACGGTGTTACCATTCAGAACTCGGCGACGGTGACATACGATAACGGTGAAACCGCAGTAACTGAAACCCTGAATGATACGACAGCTGCTCAGACAGTCGTCGAACCATTGCTGGATATCGCTAAGACGGTGAGCAATATCACCAACCCGGGTGTCGGTCCGGTCGGTGGTGATGTACTCGAATATGTCATCAGCATCAACAATATCGGTAACTCGACCGCGTTCGACAGTAATATCGTCGATACCCTGGATGCCAATGTGTTATTCGATGCCAGCTTTACACCGACAGCATTGTTAAACGGTGTTGCTGTTACCGGTTTTGTGCCTGCGCCTTCGGGTCCGGCTGCCGGCCCTCTGATATGGGGACGCGGCAATACACCTGTCGATAACTCGCTGGATATACCTGTCGGCCCGGGCCAGACCCTGGAACTGACCTATCGTGTCGTGGTACAGACCGGTATCCAGCCAAACCAGGTGATCAGTAACAGCGTACTGGTCGACTGGACCTCGTTGAATGACATCGATCCGAGTAATTCGTTCGAACGTACAGGTGCCGGGTGTCCCGCGATAATCGCGCCGAATGATTACTGCTCTGCGCCGGCGGTGGCGACGATTACTGCCGATGCACGCAACAGCATCGTGAAAACAGCCATCGAAGATACATATGTCGAACCGCCGTTGAGTACTGCGTTTGACAGTATCGTGCGCGTCGGTGATGTCGTGACTTATCAACTGGATGTGAATATTCAGGAAGGTACCACCGCCAGCGTAAACATACTCGATTCTGTGCCAGCCGGTATGACCTTCGTCGACGTGGTCAGTATCAACGGTGATACCACGCCCGGTTATGATCCGCCTGCCTCAGGCCCGGGTTCCAATTTCAGTTATGCCACGATCCCGGCAGCCAACGTCCCGGCGGCAGGTAGCATCGGCCCAATATTCAACTGGTCTCTCGGTACCATCGCCAACGATGCTGCCGGTGATCCGACGACTGACGCACTGGTCATCGTCTATCGCGCCCGGGTTACAGAGAACATCCTGCCGCAGGTCAATACTCTGAGCTTGACCAATACCGCGGATCTAACCTATATCGATGGTATCGGTAACCCGTCACCGGCTGGCCTGAATGATACGGCAGTGATCACCGTGTTGCAGCCGATCATGGACGCGCTGAGTAAGACAGATCGCCTGGGCCGCCCCAGCGGTATAACAGTGATACCTGCCACGGATGTGATGCAGTTCAATCTGCAGACATGTAATACCACTGGCCTGGCCCGAGCCTATGGCCTGCTGCTGACCGATAGCTTGCCGACACAGCTGGATGAAACATCACTGGTCGGCCCGACGAACGGTGCGCTGGCACCGGATGTATACATCAATGGTGTGCTCGCCAGCGAAGGTGCGGCGAATGATTATGTCTATACACCGCCGGCAGCCCGCGGTGGCAACATGGTGTTCAGTTTTAATACACCGATCGACCCCGGCGTCTGTGTCGACATCAATTTCGATATGGGTTTCTATACCGACTTCGCGGCCAACCAGTCTTGGAGCAATAGCGTCGATGTCAATGAGTACTGGTCTCTGCCGCCGGCAAATGCACAGCGTTATCCTGCCATCGGCCCGGTGACCTTTGACATGAATAACCTCGGAACCACTTTCCCGCCGCCGGACAAGACCATGGTGACACCGGCACCGGCTTCACCTGAAGCCAGCATCGGTGATGAAGTGGTCTATCAGATCCTGGTGCCAGCGACACCGGCACCAGCGGTCATGTATGATGTCACCATCACCGACACGCTGGCGAACAGCCTGATCTATGTCAGTGCCAGTGATATCGGCCCTAACAGTTTCGCACTCACCGATAATACGGTTTTGCCGGGAAATGTTAACCTGGTGATCCCGCAGATCCTGGCAGGCCAGCAGGCAGTCATCGAACTGCGTACCCGGGTCGATAACACGGTGCTGGCTAATGCCGGTAACACGTTTGTCAATACCGCGACCTATACCTTTGCCAATACCCCGGCCGGCGTACCGATCCTGGGTGGCAGTGATACTACGGCGAGTACCCTGAGCATCATCGAGCCGGTGCTCGCCGTGGCCAAGTCCGTGGCCAATGTCACCAAGCCGGGACTGCCGCCTGATGCCGGCGATATCCTGCGTTACAGTGTTACCCTGACAGCCTCGGGTGGCGCAGTCGCACCGGCCGACTTCTTCGCCGATGCCTTCGATGTCACGCTGGACGACAGCCTGAGCCTGGGACTGTTATATAACGGTAATGAGTCGGTCGATGGCGGCAATACCATCAATGCGCCCGTTATCGTCGGTGACGGTGTCACCACGCCGCAGTCTTTGAGCTGGAGCCTGGCGCAGGCAAATGCCGATATCGATGTCGTCGAAGGTACCGTCGTTACCGTCAACTATGATGTGCTGGTGCTCGATAGCGTGCTGGCCGATCAGAACCTGAGTAACAGCGTCGACATCCAGTGGAGTAGCCGCGACGGCCCTGATGCAAATGAACGCGATGGCAGCGGTGTACCGCCGCTGAATGATTACTTCAACCTCGTTTCGGCTGTGACATTAGAGACCACGCCGGACAATAACATTATTACCAAGTCACGGCTCAGTGATACCTATAACCCTGCTGATAATATCGTACGTATCGGTGACATCGTCGAATACGAACTGCGCATCAACATGCAGGAAGGCACCAGCCCTAACTTCATCGTACAGGATACACTTCCTGAAGGGCTGATATTCGAACAGACCGTCAGCATCAATGGCCAGAGTGTTGCACCTTATCCGGCTGTCGCACCGTTCACTCATAACGCCATTCCCGCGCCAGTGGTTGCCGGTAATCCGGCGACCGGCCCGAGCACGGTCACCTGGTCCGCCGGCGATGTCATCAATGCCGGTGATAACAACATTACCAATGATGATTTCGTCATCATCTACCGTGCGCGTGTTTTAAACCTGGCACTGCCACAGTTACCAACAAGTACAGCGTTAAACAATAACGTTGCATTTGATTACACCATGGCGAGCGGTGCAGCGCCGACCAAGACCGGTAACCAATCGCTTACGCTGCAGCAGCCTGAGCTGTCGATAACGAAGACCTCGTTACCAGTCGGCGGCAGTGTCATCGGTGCCGGTGATATCGTTACCTATACCGTAGAGATCACCAATAACGGTGATGCACCGGCCTATGATACCGAGCTGGTCGATACCATCCCGTTCGGTCTGCGCAGTCCGGCGATCACCATGGTCAGCATGCAGCTAACCTCCGGTACGCCATTGCCTGGTGTGCTGGCGCCTGTATATGACCCCGTTACCGGTACCGCGAACTGGAACTTCGATACCGGTGTTGCTGACGCCTACAACATCCCTGCCGGTGATACCCTGCAGATCGTCTACCAGGTGCAGGCTGATGCAGGACTGGGTGCCGGCCTGATAATGACCAACAGCGCCCAGGTACAGTTCTATTATTCATTTGATAATGATGCAACACCCACAGTCGGCGGCATTACTGGTGTACGTGAGATCTACGGCCCGGTTGGTCCAGCGCAGGTTACTTTAACGACAACACCAGCTAATCCGTTGCTGAAAATCAATCCGGCTGATCTCGATGCGTCCATCGGTGAGTCGTTTACTTACACTATTACCGTTCCTGAAGTAGTGCAGTCTACGGCGCTCTATGATGTGCAGATACTCGATGACCTGGTGGCTGGCTCGGCAGCAGATCTGAGGTTTGACAGTGTTACCTGGATAAGTGGCGGCAGCCAGCCGATAGTACCCGTCAATATCGGCACGGTAGCAGACAACCTGGTAATTGCTGACGTCACCAACGGTATCGATATCCCTGCCAATGACCAGGTCGTACTCGAGATAACGGTGACACTAAGGGACAGTGATCCACCGAATGTTGCGCCCCTGGCATTCAGCAATACGGCGAGTTATACCTTTAACCAGGTCAATGGCGACAACACGACGGTAGCCAATGGTTCTGGTAACACCACGCCGGTGATGACGGTGGTCGAGCCGGACCTGACGATAGATAAACGCGGGCCTGCCGGTACGGTCAACTTTACAGCACCGATCCCATATACGGTGGTGGTGGAGAACGTCGGTACCGGCCCAGCATTTGACAGCACCATCATCGATCAGCTGCCGGATGTACCGGATAATCCGCCGCTGACCGGTGGTACCTGTGATGCCGCGCCGATTAATTTCAATGCACGTATAACGACATCGGCCGATGAAACTACCGTGGTCAGGGCGCTGGCTCAGGGTACCGATTACACCGCGACACATACTGCTGCGCCAACCTGTGAGCTGGTAATCACCACGTTAACCGATGCTGCCCGCATCGAAGCCGGAGAGAAACTGATCGTCTCTTATGAGACAACGCTCGATGTAGGTACCCAGAGTGGTGCACAGCTGACCAATACTGCCGGTATCACACGATGGTTCAGTCTGGATACTGCCGGCGCCGGTGCCATCGATGAGATAAGAGAGTACACCAGTGTCCTGACTGACAGCGTCACGGTGTTAGTTGAAGCGCCCGTACTCGATGTTCAGAAGACGGTGGTCAATATGACTACCGGGCAGAACCCGGGTGATAATGCGACACCGGGTGACGTGTTGCGTTATACCATCCTGGTCAATAATGGCGGCCTGATCGATGCGAGTGCGGTCACCTTGACTGATTTGGTTCCGGCTAATACCACGTATATCGCCGATACGGTGACCCTGAACGGTCTGCCTGTGGGCCAGCCTGATGGCGGCATCTCACCGCTGATCGCCGGTATCGATATCAGCTCATCTAATCTGCCGCCGCCAACTGTGGGTAATGGCACCATCAGTGCCGGTGAGACGGCGACGGTGACCTTTGATGTGTTACTCAATCCGGTAATCACCAGCGGCACCGTGATTACGAACCAGGCTATCGTCGATTCACCGTCTACAGGACCGATATTAAGTGATGACCCGAACAATGTTACCGGTGCAGCCGATCCGACGACGACGCTGGTAACCTCAGCACCGGCATTCCTGGTGCAGAAGATCTCTACCGATCTGACCGGTGATCCGGCGGTACTGCAGCAGGGAGATACCCTGCGATATACCCTGACAGTGAAGAATGTCGGCCAGGAAGATGCGATCAACA
>JABDRN010000097.1 GCA_013041745.1 Gammaproteobacteria bacterium | reverse complement strand
ATAACGGCCCGGTCAGCTTCAGCTATACCATCAGTGACGGCAGCCTAACCGATACCGCCACCGTCAGCGGCACCATTACACCGGTGAACGATGTGCCGGTCATCATTGGTACCGGTGGTACCCTGGCATACACAGAAGGAGCTGGGGCGCAGGTGATCGAAAGCGCACTCACCATTTCAGATGTCGATGACGTGAACATCGAGTCGGCTATCGTATATATCAGTAATGGTTTCATCGGTAGCGAAGACGTACTGTCCTTTATCAACACTGCAAATATCACTGGCAACTTTAATGCTGGAACCGGGGTGCTGACATTGACCGGTACCGACACTCTGGCCAACTATGAGTCAGCGCTGGAAAGCATAACCTATACCAATACCAATACCGACAATCCGAACACGGGTAACCGTACCATTACATGGATGGTAAACGACGGTAGTGCAAACTCAGCTGCGGTAACTAGCACCATTACTATTACACCAGTGAATGATGTACCAGCCGCAGCTGATGATACGATAATACTCGCCGAAGGTGGTTCAGTGATTATAGATCTCGCTGCAAATGATGTCGATGTTGATAATGCGCTGGCTCTGAATAGTATCGTCATAACAGGAGCGCCTGTAAACGGCAGCTTGATTGTTAATACTGATGGAACCGTAGATTACACGCACGATGGTAGTCAGACGAGCAGTGACAGTTTTACTTATACCATAGCGGATATAACTGGTGCTATCTCTAATATTGCCACTGTTAATGTAACGGTTACCCCGGTGAATAATGCACCAACGACTATAGGTATTGCTGATGTAACTATTACCGAAGACTCTCCAAGTACCAGCATTGATCTTCATGCAGCTTTTGATGATGTCGATAATCTGGATTCGGAACTAACTTATAGTATTACCGGCAATACCAGTATTGGATTATTTACCACAGCTAGTGTTAATTCTAGCAGCGGTGAACTGTTGCTTGATTATGCTGCCGATATGAATGGCGCCGCACAGATTTCGATCCGTGCTACCGATCCATCAGGCGCGTCTGTCGATACCTTGTTTACAGTAACGGTAACACCAGTAAACGATACTCCTGTTTTAGCTGCGAACACAGGAATGTCTGCTTCTGCTACGAACGGTAACCTTATTACAAATGCAGAATTGAATGTTAATGATGTAGATAATCCGGATACTGCGATCGTTTACACTGTAACAGCGTTACCAACAAGTGGTGTGCTAATGCTCGACGGTGTACCGCTTACCATCAATGGTAGCTTTACTGAAGATGATGTTGTCAATAATCGCCTGAGTTACCAGGCCGATGCTACCAGTACAACCGACCAGTTTGCCTTTATCGTATCAGATGGTGATGGCGGTGCCATAACGGCTAATACTTTTGAAATCATTGTACAGTTTGCACTACCTTCACCTGAACCTGAGCCAGAAACGATAGTTCCAGATGCTCCACCTGTAATAACAGGATCGCCTGCAGAAGGTGACCCTGAATCAACGATAAATGTAGCAGAGGTAGAATCAGAAGATAGTCGTGATATAGATGGTTTATATGTTGGGGGCAGTTTCAGGTCGATACCTCAGCCTGGTTTAACACTTGAGCCAGTACAGCCTATAGCACTTGATCAGCCGACGCAGAATGATTTCGGTGGTGTTGTCAAAACGGTTGAACCGAGTGGTATATATGATGAAGTCAACTTGGTTACTGCCTCAACGGTAGCCGATATTCAGATAAAGTCTATCAAAGCGTTATGGGTCGCGATTGACGATATGAGGCAGCAGATAGATGAGGATCTAACTGAAGATATAACACAGGTACAGGTCAAGCTCGGAGCCATATCGGGCTCTGGTGTAGCATTGACCGCTGGTATTGTTGCATGGGTTTTACGTAGCGGTGCCTTGATGACAAGCCTTATCTCTACTATACCTCTATGGAAGGGTTATGACCCGCTGCCTATTTTGGCATATCGTGATGATGATGAAGAAAAGGATAATCTCACTGAAGATAAAATTCCTACTTCGCTCGAAGAGCTGAAAAAAATTAAAGAACTGAGAGAAAAAATGAAAAAATATAACCAGGTCGATGATATGTTTAGTGGATCAGAGATCAAGGGATAAATCATGTTTAATATAAGCCCCGCTGTTCGTGTTAGCTTTGGCTTGGTGATGTTCACACTGAGTGTGATATTGATTGCCGACCTGTTTGGTATCGTGCCGAAAAAAGAAATAATCATGCTCGATGCGCGCAAGAAAGTAAGTGAAGTATTAGCCGTACAGTTATCTGTGGCTGTTTCAAAATCTGAATTTGATATTGTTAAATCATCGCTTGAATATTTTGTGGAAAGAAACAGCGACGTCGTTGCTGCGTCAATGACAACTATCGATGGTGCAGTAATACATAAATTCGGAAAGTTTATCAATCTAACAGATTCTGTAGTTGAAGATGGAAGTATAGAATCGACAGATAAAGTGGTTGTTGTTCCTGTATTTTCCGGGCAGGAGAGATGGGGTTCGGTGAACGTTGAATTTAACTCGCTTTATAGCGGTGGATTTCTCTCAATTATAAGTGACTCGGTGCTGGGTATATTGCTATTTGTCAGCATCGGTTGCTTTTTTGGCTATTTATTTATTCTTAGAAAAGCATTGAAAGTACTCGACCCTAAAGGGGTTGTCCCGGAACGGGTCAGGTCAGCATTTAATACTTTGTCAGAAGGTGTATTGATAGTTGATAACAAAGAACAGATCATCATGGCAAATGATGCATTTGCTGAAAAAATCGATCAAGAACCGGAAGAGTTGCTTGGCGTGAAGGCGTCTTCGTTTAAATGGAAGCATGCCAATAAAGAAGTTCGTGAGTCAACTAAACAAATGCCATGGGAGCACGCGATTAAGGAAGGTGTAAAAAAAATCGGGACAGCACTTGACCTTTCAACAGATAATGCTGGAGTGAGGTCTTTATCCGCCAACTGTGCTCCGATACAGGATGATAATGGTAACACCCGTGGAGCACTGATTACTTTTGATGATATAACCGATGTACAGGAAACTAATGTGCTACTGGAAAATGCGGTAACCAATCTAACGAGGAATGATGCTGAAATACGACGAAAGAATGCTGAGCTGGAAGTTTTGGCGACGAGAGACCCCTTGACTGGTTGCTATAATCGCCGTGCATTTTTTGATTTATTTGACAAGATGCTGGAGCAAGCTAACAAGCAAGACCTGAACCTGTCCTGCATAATGGTAGATATCGATCACTTTAAACTCATTAATGATAATTTTGGTCATAGTATAGGCGATGAGGCGATTCGATTAATTGCTGATATTCTTAATAATGATAGTGATGATGATGCACTTGTTGGCCGTTATGGCGGCGAGGAGTTTTGTGTGATACTGCCAGGCACCGATGTCGATGAGGCAGAAGAAGTTGCAGAAAGCATAAGACTGACTATCCAGAGTAAGAGTAAAGATTTTTGTGTGAAAGACTTTTATATTACAGCCAGTCTGGGTGTGACCTATAGAACAGACAATAAAAATAATAGCAAACAATTGTTAGAACAGGCAGATACCGCGTTGTACATGGCCAAGGAATCTGGCAGAAATAGAGTGGTGGTCTGGTCGCCCGAAAGTGTATCTTCAATAGATGATGAGTTGGAAGAAAACGGGCATATTTTAAATCCGGTTGCTGAAAAAAATGACGTATCTGGCTATAAGAAGAAAATATCGATCTTAGAAACGACGGTAAATGAATTACAGGAAAAACTTACAGCAACATCTAAAACAGATGATGGGGAAGACGCTGCTAGTATCGATCCTGTCACAGGGCTGCCTTCAAAGCTTATTTTACTGGATCGTATCAGTCAGGCTATTGAATACTCAGGCAGAAATAAAAAATTAGTAGCAGTTGCTACTCTAAATGTCGATATGTTCAGCCGTATCAACGAAACTATGGGCTGGGATATTGGTGATGAGTTCTTGCGTGAAATAGGGCATCGCCTGAAGGGTATATTGAGGAGTTCAGATACAGTCGCCTCGATGTTAACTCCCGGACAGTCGGGTCCAGTGTTTTCACGTTTGAAAGATGATGAGTTTGCTATATTACTTCCAGGTCTGGATGATCTTGAAACTTTGACTTACGTGATCAAACGGATACAGAATAAGTTTTCTGGTAATGTGAAGGTGGATGATAAGAAAGTATTTCTCACTTCAAGTATCGGTATTGCGGTATTTCCTCAAGATGGCAATACAGCAGAAAGTTTGATCGAAAACTCAAGACGCGCTCGTATACAGGCTAAATTACTCGTCGGCAGGAATAATTTTCAGCTCTACTCGCAAGTTGATAATCGTCAGGTCCTCAACCAGATGAAGACTGAGATTGATTTGCATAATGCCATAGAAGAAGAGCAGTTTGTCTTATATTATCAACCTAAACTAGATTTAAAATCGGATACTATTTCCAGTATCGAAGCGTTGATACGCTGGCAACATCCGACTAAAGGACTGATCTTTCCTAATGATTTCATAAGTCATGCAGAAAAAACAGGGATGATTCTTGAGATTGGTAAGTGGTGTTTACAATCTGCTTGTAAGCAAACCAGGCGATGGGTTGAAATGGGCGCCACCAATATTCGCACTTCAGTCAATGTCTCCATGCTCGAATTCTCTGATGCTGACTTTAAAGATAATGTCATATCAGCACTGAAAGATGCAAATCTTAATGCGCGTCATCTTGAGATTGAGATCACAGAAAGTACTATTATGGCTGATCCACCATCTGCGCATAAACTGATTAATGATCTACGCTTCCTAGGCGTAACCATTACACTCGATGATTTTGGTACAGGTTATTCATCATTAAGTTACTTTGGTAACCTGACACTGGACTGGTTGAAGCTTGATCGATCATTCCTGTTGCAGGCTATGGATTCGAATCGCTCAAGAACTATCTATACAAGTATTGTAAAAATGGTACATGCTACTGGTGTTAAGGTTGTGTCAGAAGGTATAGAAACCCAGGCACAGTATGACTATATCCGGACTTTGAATGTCGATGAGATGCAAGGATACATATTAAGCAAACCAGTTGATGATGATTCAATGACAAGTTTGTTGTTCCCAGATTCAAACAAAAAGCTTTTTAGTAGAGAAGCATAATTACATAACAGTTGACTATTCACTAATACGGGAAGTTAGATGTGTATATGTAGCAGTATATTCATGCTGCTAACGAAGAAAGCGCGAATTACCAGAAATTCGAGGGATGAAGCCCGAGTAATTCCTCTAATGCCTCCAGCTATGTCATATATCAAATAGCCCACCAGCTTCTTGTGTTTTTATTGCCCGTGCTCGGCTCTTTCGATCGCATGTTCGATACTCAATCCCGAATAATCCTGGGCCAAAAACTCTTTACCGCAGATGAATCCTGATAAAAGAACAGGTACCAGTGCGCCGGGTATCACAGTATCAACCGAATGCGCAGCCTGATCGCTGCCCATATCTGTCCGTAACCACCCCGGATGTAGTGCATTCATGGTTACACCAGTACCGTCCAGTATCGGAACAAAGTCCTGGGTAAACTTTCTCAGTGCTGCCTTGGACGTTGCATACGGTGCAAATTGCGGCTGCTTATCCATGTCGGTGGTTAGATTGATAACTCTGCCCCAGCCTCGTTCTATCATCGCCGGAATTAAAGCATTACATATTTTTATCGGGCTGATCACATTGGTCTCAAAACTTCTGTGAAATTCTTCATCAGGAATCTGGTATACGTCTGCATGATATGGCGTCATTATCGCTGCATTGTTGTACAGGATATCGATCTGTGTGGCGACGCTGCCAATCTCAGTTATTAACTTTGCTACCTGGTCCGGCTCAGATAGATCTGCTGCTAACGATTTAACATGGACACCATTTGCTGACAGTTCTTCAGCAAGTAACCGGGTATGCTCGAGTGACCTTGAATGAAGTACCAGGTTACAGCCCAAAGTGCTTAGTGCTGTAGCGATCGCTTTGCCGATACCTCTGCTGGCACCGGTAACCAGCGCCCATCTGTCTTTTATCTCTGTCATCTCTGTCTCGAATTATATAAGGCAAATAAAGTCTCGTTTTGCGTTGGCCTGATTTCTTGTTTCTCTGTCATTGCAGCTTAAGTCATCACAGCACTGACAGATCGGCAAAGGTGATGTATATCGAAAGTACCAGCAGCACCAGGACCAGGCCGGCTTTCTTCGCGTGTATCCATGGCGTCATGTCCACCGCTTTGACATCTAGTTGTACCCATTCATCCTTCAACGGCCAGATCTCGCCCATGACCAGCATCATGATAACCAGGTATGCGAAAACCAGCCCGAGAAAATGAAAGTCGTGCATGGATGCAACGATGCTGGCTGCGGCCGGCAGGAAGTAGCCACAGGCGATAACGACAAAGCCTGTCAGCAGTGCAGCCTTGGCGGCGATCGGTGGCACTCGGCGGGTCAGCATGCCGACCACGACAACGGCGAGTATAGGGATGAAATACAGGCCATTCATTTTTTGTAGATAAGAAAAGATACTTTCCTGTCCCAGTAGCAGCGGGGCAAGGCACATAGAAAAAATCGCGATCAGCCAGCCAAAGACCTTTCCCGCTCGTACCACCTGCTGGTTACTGGCATCCTTGTTGATAACATTCCTGTACAGGCCCAGGCTGAACAGGGTGCAGGTACTGTTCAATGCCGAGTTGAAGCTTGACAGGATAGCGCCCATCATCACCGCAGCAAAGAAACCTGCAAGAGGTGTCGGCAGCACCTGGTTCACCAGCATGCCGTAAGAATGATCGGCTTTGATATCCTGGCCTGCAAACATCGCATAAGCAATGAGACCGGGAATCACCAGGTAGAGCGGGCCTATCAGTTTAAGCAGCCCGGTAGCGAGCACACCTTTCTGGCCTTCGGCCAGCGAACGGGCGCCAAAGGTTCGCTGGATGATCTGCTGATTGGTGGTCCAGTAAAACATATTGAGCAACAGGATGCCTGAAAAGACGGTGCCTATAGGTACCGAACTATCGGCACCGCCGATGGAATTAAAACGACCGGGGTTGCCTGCCTGCAGTGCATCGATGCCGGTAAAGAAATCCCCATCACCGAGTGCGTTAAGACCAAACCAGGCGATCATCAATCCACCCGTCAGCAGACCGATGCCGTTGATAGTATCGGACACGGCAACCGTTCGCAGGCCACCGAACAGCGCGTAGATGGAACCGATGATACCGACCATCCAGACGATGATCCACAATGTCTGGCTGTGTGACGCCAGGCCGAGGATAGCCTGTACATCGAGGATGCCGATGAGCCCGGTGGCACCTGTGTATAGGATGATAGGTAACAGGATAACCGCATAGGCGATCAGGAAGATCAGGTTGGTGATGACCTGGGTCTGATGATCAAATCTTATCTCCAGGTACTGTGGCACGGTTGTTACACCGCTACGAAGAAAGCGAGGCAGAAAAAACAGCGCCATGCATACCAGTGCGATGACAGCGACCACTTCCCAGACCATGACGGCGAAACCATAGGTGTAGGCGGCGCCGTTGAGCCCCACCATCTGCTCGGTGGAAAGGTTGGTCAGTAATAGCGATCCGGCGATAAGCGGCCAGCTCAGATTCCTGCCGCCTAGGAAAAAACCCTTAGTGGTCGCATGGTCGTCCTTACGCGTCAGCCAGTAGGTCAGAGCCGCCACCAGCAGGGTGAAGAACAGGAATGAAGCAAGTGTCATCGTAATTAGCTGTCTGGATTACTGGCGTTGGAAAACACGGACATAGTCGACCTGCATACGCTGCGGGAATTCGCTGCTGCTGTCGGGGTACCCGGGCCAGCGGCCGCCAACAGCGACATTGAAAATGAAGAAAAACTCCTCCTGGAATTCACTCATCGCAGCTGGCGTGGTAGCGATAGCATTGAACTGCTTGCCATCGAGATACCACCTGATCGAGTTGCTGTCCCATTCGATACTGAATACGTGGAACCGGTCAGCCAGGGTTCCGCTGTTGACTGTGATCGAATCTCCATCGTAGCTGTACTGGCCGGCATTATCCCAGTGTATCGTTCCATGGCTGGTGTTCTCACGGCCATCACCGCCGATCATCTCCATGATGTCGATCTCGCCACAGTAGGGCCAGCCGATATTAGAGAAGCTTTGGCCCAGCATCCACAGCGCGGGCCATAGTCCCTGTCCCTGTGGCATGATCGCACGGATATCGACTCTGCCATAACGGAAGGTCTGCTTGTTCTGTGTCACCAGGCGTGAAGAAGTGTAGTTGCTGCCGGCAAAAAATTCTTCGCGTGCCTCAATGGTCAGCAGTCCGTCTGCAACACGGGTATTCTCCGCCCGATAGTACTGCAGCTCAGCATTGCCCCAACCGTTATTACCGGTGCCGATCTCGTATGACCAGTCGGATAGATTGAGGCTGGTACCGGAAAATTCATCATTCCAGACCAGGCTATATCCGGGGTAGCTTAACGGTGATACATAACCGTCATAGTCGACCGGCCACCAGGCACCGTTCAGGCCTTGCCCGTTAGTATCACCAGTTTTGTTATCACCTGCAAAGAAGTACAACGGCCTGCCGTCAAATGCGGCCTGTGCCAGGCCATCATCGCGTGTCACTGTCGTCAGTTTCGGTATTCCTGATGCAAAGCCATCGCTTACCAGTAACGGTGGCCATGTGTCAGCACAGCTGTCATTGCAGGAGCTGCCCGTCGTTCCCTGGTCATCGTCAAACACATACAGGGTATAACCCGGTCTGCTGGATCCGGCGCCACCCACCAGGATGTTATTCGCCATGGCTACTTCGATATAGACACAGCCATCGCTGCCGGGAATCTCTCCTGCCAGAGTATCTGGACACTTATCGATACTGTCGATAATACCGTCGCTATCCCTGTCATTGTTGCTTACGCTGTTATCGGTAATCGATTCAGCGCCGCAGGCGGCAAGCAGCATAATCAGTGCTGAACAGGCTAGCATCCTGGTGGGGAGAGAGTGCATAGATAATATAACCGTTGGCTCAGTCGGTAACGGCTTAAAATTTAGTGATTACTGTAAGCATTGTCAGTCAAAGGTTACTCAGTCAATTATCTATATGCTAACATCGAGATTGCTATGTAGCAATTAGCTCCTTTCTGAATATGTTGTAAGTTTCAAGTTAGTTACAAAGAAGCTGCCGCGCTCTAATAATATATGTTTAATACCTGTTTTTATCTCTTTAACAAAATTAAGTAGATATATTTTATTAAACCATTAAGCTATATAGCAATGAGCAGTTAGCAGCAGCATGAGAATCAAAGAGTAGGGGAGAACTTGAGATGAATATAAAAAATGATAGAGGTTCATGGGTTATCGGCGGCACAACGATGATAGGCGTCGGTGTCGGATTGATTTTCCTCAAGACATCAGCCCTGATTTTCGTAGCATCCATCCTCATAGGAATAGGGGCGGGCCTTGTGCTTGCACCTTTTGTTTCTAAAAACTGACTGGACGATTATATTTTGTATCAGTATTAAACATTAATACCAGCTGTTCCAAAGGTGCTTATTTTGTGCTGCATGGCACTAGAGTTAAGGAATAAAAAATGTTACCGGGATATTGCTCTCGCAAAGGCGCAGAGCTCGCCAGGAAAAAACAACTTCTTTGCGTGCTTTGCGCCTTTGCGAGAAAAACTATATGACATTTATACCGGACAGTAGTGAGTGCTGACAGGTAAAAGAAAACTTATCTGTCCACTCACATACTTTTTATGGCTTGTATTTTCTTACAGTAAAACTTTGCTCATCGAGGATATAATGTTAAATAGAACTCTAAAGACAGTGAGCATATCAGCAGCGTTTTTATTGAAGGCGCTACTCTTCTTTCAGTCAACTCTTGCATATGGTGAGTATAAGCAATTGCCCAGTGAATTATTACATGGCCAGGTAATGGCAGTAGCGTATTCCGGTTTCCGTGAAGGTCAGCATCCTGACCGTGGAGATGGTGCGGTCAACCCGAGTGATGATCAGATTCTTGAAGATCTGAATATCCTTGTCGATCATCACTTCAACCTTATCCGTCTCTATGATTCCGGTGAGAATAGTGCCGCCACTTTACGGCTTATTCAGCAACATAAACTGCCGATTAAAGTATTGCTGGGTATCTGGCTGGAAGCAGAGGTCAGTAATCATGAAGGCTGTCCATGGCTTGATGAACCGATACCGGCAAGTGAGCTGGCCGATAATATATTGACCAATACAGCAGAGATCAACAGGGCGGTAAAACTCGCCAGGCAATATTCTGATATCGTGGTTGCGGTGAATGTCGGTAATGAGGCACTGGTCGAGTGGAATGATCATATGGTCACGCTGCCCTCGATAATTAATTATGTTCGCCAGGTCAAAGAAAAAATAAAACAACCTGTAACGGTGGCAGATAACTACCTGTGGTGGATACGTGACGGTGCACCATTGGCAGCAGAAGTTGATTTCATCGGTGTGCATACCTATGCCTTATGGGAAAATAAAACCATCGATGAAGCGTTGCCCTATACTATCAAGAATGTCGAGGATGTAGCTAAGGCATTACCGGGCAAGCCTATCGTGGTGCTTGAAGGCGGGTGGGCGACGACGGCTTCAGAATTCAGAGAGCGGGCGAATGAAGCCAACCAGGCCCGTTATTATCGTGAAGTTAAGAAGTGGGCTACGGAAAAAAATATAACCTTTATGTTTTTTGAGGCTTTCGACGAACCCTGGAAAGGTAATCCTGATGATCCCGAAGGCGCTGAAAAGCACTGGGGACTATTCAAGGTCGATCGCACGCCTAAGATGGTAGTACGCGAGATTAAATAATTTGTTTAGTCGTCGCGTTACTTTGTCTAAATACTAATATACTCTGAACGATTTACTCAGCCTGACGCAATATCCTGGTGACCAGGCATGTTTCATATCGCGGTCATGTTTTATATTTATTCGGGCTGCTCGGTATATGCCAGCCTGATACACAGCCTTCTGTAAGTCTTTCCATCTCGGGTATATTGG
>JABDRN010000090.1 GCA_013041745.1 Gammaproteobacteria bacterium | reverse complement strand
AAGCAATATTAAAAGCCTGTTGCAGTCGACACTGACAAAGATGAACCTGGTCACGCGTGAAGAATTCGATGTCCAGTCAGCGGTATTGCAGCGCACCAGGGAAAAACTGGAACAACTGGAAAAGCAGGTAGAAAAACTTAAGTGAATAGATTTAAGTCCTAGCGGATTTTAAATACTAAAAGAATTCTCTCGCAGAGGCGCAAAGACGCGGAGGAAAACGACTATGATTATCTCATCCTTTAGCTTCGCTCAGTATGACAACGAAATATCCTTTTGTTTTCTCTGCGTCTTTGCGCCTCTGCGAGAAAAACTGCTTTGATCCATACCTCTGCTTCTGGCCGATGAAGCACTGGCTACTATAACGAAGGCACATGTTTTAAACTAAACAAACTATTCTCAAGGAAGGGATACCATGCAACTCGCCACGCTATATACCCGTGCGCTCAACGGCATCAATGCCGCTGAAGTCACCGTCGAAGTCCACCTGTCAAACGGCCTGCCGGCCTTCTCCATCGTCGGCCTGCCCGAGGCGGCGGTCAGGGAGAGCAAAGACCGGGTCCGCGCCGCCATCATCAACTCTAACTTCGAGTTTCCCGCGCGCAAGATAACCGTCAACCTGGCGCCGGCGGATCTGCCAAAAGACGGTGGACGATATGATCTGCCTATCGCGCTAGGTATCCTTGCGGCCAGTGGACAGATCGATAAAACACCACTGGCTCAATACGAGTTTCATGGCGAACTGGCCCTTTCCGGGCTATTACGTGAAGTGAACGGCAGCTTGCCGGTCGCACTGGCTGCGCAACAAAACAATAAGAAGCTGATCCTGCCGATCATAAACGCGACGCAGGCAGCGCTGATCGAAAACACCGAGATCTTTGCCGCCGATGACCTGCTGAGTGTGTGCCAGCATCTACAGGGACTGGTGCAACTACCCGTTGCCCAGGCCAGCAATGAAGAGAATGCGACCTACACCGGCGCCGATATGGCGGACGTACGTGGCCAGCACCACACCCGGCGCGCGCTGGAGATCGCCGCGGCAGGCCGCCACAATATGCTGATGATTGGCCCGCCCGGTACCGGCAAATCTATGCTGGCCAGCCGCCTGCCCGGAATATTGCCGCCGATGACGACACAGCAGGCGCTGGAAAGCGCTGCGATAAACTCCATCAGCCACCAGGGCTTTGACATACAGCAATGGAAGAAACGCCCGTTTCGCAGCCCGCATCACACCGCATCCGGTGTCGCCCTGGTCGGTGGCGGCTCTAAACCATTACCTGGCGAGATCTCACTGGCACACCAGGGTGTCCTGTTCCTCGATGAACTGACAGAATTTGATCGTCACACACTCGATGTATTACGTGAACCGATGGAGACAGGGGTTATCACCATCTCACGTGCCGCCCGGCAAGCTGACTTTCCCGCCCGCTTCCAGCTTATCGCGGCGATGAACCCGTGCCCGCAGGGATATAGCTGTGATAGCAACAACCTGTGTCAGTGTACCTACCAGCAACAGCAAAAACATCGCAACCGTATATCTGCGCCTTTCCTCGACCGCATTGACATCCATATCGAAGTACCCCGTATCGATAAGCAGGCACTGGATAACAATGCAGCAAAAGGTGAAACCAGCGAACAGATAAGACAGCGGGTACTAAACGCTTTCAAGCAGCAGAAAAGTCGTGGACCACGTTTGAATGCGGAGCTGGAAGTAAAAGAAGTCGAAACATTCTGCGTATTACAAATAAAGGAAAAGCGCTTACTAGAAAAAGCCATGGATAGATTGAAGCTATCAGCCCGTGCCTATCACAGGATTTTGAAACTGGCGCGTACTATAGCCGATATAGAGGATAGCCCGCATATTGAGTCTAACCATCTCATGGAAGCCATCAGTTATCGCAGCCTCGACAGATTTATAAACAACTAAAAAATAAATTTTCTCATCATTTAATACCCACCAGAACGCTTAGGTCGCTAAAATATGTTCTACAAAACTTTTTAACTTCCAGTTAACGTTACAGACTCGCCAGAGGCATTCTCTGACTCAACAGTAGTAGACAGTCGATTTCCGTTTTCGTCTATTAAAAACGCTTGAGTTTCACTTCTAGTAACGTTGCCTGACGGGTCTT
>JABDRN010000075.1 GCA_013041745.1 Gammaproteobacteria bacterium | reverse complement strand
CCTTCGCCCTGCGGGTATCTGCTAGCGCAGATATTCTAAATTGCTCCCGGCAATTTAGTCAGCCGCTCGGCCATTTCTCCGTAAGTTTACTACTATTATATTTGGTAACCTGCCTGTATTAATATGCACCAGGCACTCCCCTGACGGGGGTCGCGTTACTCCGGGCTCCTGCCCTTCGCCCTGCGGGTATCTGCTAGCGCAGATATTCTAAATTGCTCCCGGCAATTTAGTCAGCCGCTCGGCCATTTCTCCGTTATTTTTCGTTATCGCACGATATAATAAAAAACAGATATGCATCGTCACAACGGGTGCGAAGCATAACTGTTCTCTGTTTACAGGTAAAGTCTTTTTGAGTTGTTAACTAGGCAAACTTGTTATTCTGCACCTTCAGTTTGCTCAGCTTTTATGCGTTCGTAAATCTCTTCACGATGCACAGCGACTTCTTTGGGTGCGTTAATTCCAATTCTTACCTGATTACCTTTTACACCAAGCACGGTTACAGTGACTTCATCACCGATCATTAAGGTCTCGCCAACGCGACGGGTTAATATCAACATTTCCATTTCTCCATGTTGCATCAAGTTAAAAAATAAGAGTCATGAACAGCGCGAGAGTTCATATTTCTTACCATTCGCCCTTTAATTTAGTCACATAAGGGCACTGTGATGTACTGCTTCTAATGTTACAGATTTTTTAGTTGACCGTCACTATCAAGGCCAAAGGCTTCATGCAGCGATCGCACACCTAATTCCAGATATTTCTCGTCAACGACCACTGAAATCTTGATCTCTGAGGTCGAGATCATACGTATGTTTATGTTTTCTTTTGCTAATGTCTCAAACATGGTGTTTGCGATACCTGCATGGGAACGCATACCGACGCCTACCAGTGATATCTTGACGATGGCATCGTCGCCTTTCACATTCTTCGCGCCCAGTTCCTTTGCGACTTTCTCCATCAGGGCATGCGTGGCTTCATAGTCATTACGATGCACGGTGAAAGTGAAGTCGGTGCAGCCATCTTCAGAGATATTCTGCACGATCATGTCGATCTCGATATTTGCATCGGTCACCGGGCCCAGGATCTTGGATGCGACACCCGGCTGATCAGGCACACCATTGATGGTTAATTTAGCTTCATCGCGATTGAATGCGATACCTGAGATTAACGCCTGTTCCACGTCATCATCCTCCAGTGCAATAAGTGTACCCTCACCCTCTTCAAACGATGACAGCACACGTAATGGGACATTATATTTACCAGCAAATTCTACAGAACGGATCTGCAATACCTTCGAACCTAAACTGGCCATTTCCAGCATCTCTTCAAAAGTGATCTTATCCAGCTTTCTTGCTTTTGGCTCGACCCGCGGATCAGTCGTGTAAACACCGTCCACATCTGTATAAATCTGGCATTCATCTGCTTGTAGAGCAGCAGCAATCGCTACCGCAGTGGTATCAGAACCGCCGCGACCAAGTGTTGTTATATTGCCGTCTTCGTCAACACCCTGAAATCCGGCAACCACGACGACCCGACCCGCTTCCAGATCAGCCTTCATCTTCTCACTATGTATATCTTTGATCCGTGCTTTGCCATGCACGTTATCGGTCACCATTCGTATCTGCGCACCGGTATATGATCGTGCATCGCAGCCTCTGTCCAGCAGGGCCATGGTCAGCAAGGCGATAGTCACCTGCTCTCCCGTGGAGACGATGACGTCCATCTCTCGTGGATGCGGTTTGGCGCTCATCTCGTTGGCCAGCGCGATCAAGCGGTTGGTCTCACCGCTCATCGCTGAAACAGCCACTACTACTCTATCACCGCTTTTGGCACGAGCGGCGACTTTGTCAGCAACATTGCCGATTTTCTCGATTGAACCTACCGAGGTGCCGCCGTATTTCTGAACGATTAAGGACATTATTTTTATTACTTATGTTTGTGCCGATGTAAAACGGCCAAGTATATAAGTTATCTCTAATTCTTGCAATGAATCAAGGATTTAGAAGGCAGGAAACAGACAATCTAGACAACATTATAACTGCGACTGCAACCAGCTTTTCGCTGCATCCAGGGCTTGCGGAATGGCTTCTGGCCTGGAACCGCCAGCCTGTGCCATATCCGGTCGGCCACCACCCTTACCGCCGACTTCAGCCGCTGCAACATTGACCAGTTCGCCAGCCTTGATGGTCTTTGTCAGGTCTTTGGAGACGCCGGCGATCAGTTTGACTTTACCGTCAGCTTCGCTGGCAAGTACGATGGCAGCAGAACCCAGCTTGTTTTTCAGCTGATCAAGGGTATCACGCAAGGTATTGCTGTCAGCGCCATCAAGATGAGCAGTCAGCACTTTGATACCGCCGATGTCTTCTGCCTGGCTGGAGAGGTCACTGCCGGCCTGCGATGCCATCTTTCCTTTTAGCTGTGCAAGCTGCTTCTCCTGCTCTTTCAGTTTTTGTATCAGCTGCTCAACCTTGATATTCACTTCATCTCGGCTGCTTTTGAGTAACCGGGCCAGTGAATCCAGCTGGCTGTCTTTCGCTTCTACCCAGTTGACGGCCGCTTCACCAGTGACTGCTTCGATACGGCGAACACCGGATGCGATACCGCTCTCAGCTGTTATCTTAAAAAAGCCGATATCACCGACACGTGATACATGGACACCACCACATAGCTCGGTGGAGAAAGTGCCATCGTCCTGCGCTTCGCCCATGGAGACGACACGTACCACGTCATCATATTTCTCACCGAACAATGCCATGGCACCGGATGCTTTCGCTGCATCCAGTTCCATCTCTTTTGCTGAGGCTTCACTGTTACCGCGGATCTGGGCATTAACGATCTGTTCGATCTGTTGTAACTGCTCTGGTGTTACCGGTTCAAAGTGAGAGAAGTCGAAGCGCAGTTTTTCTGCATCGACCAGCGACCCCTTCTGTGATACATGGTCACCCAGCACCTGGCGCAGCGCTGCATGCATCAGGTGTGTAGCAGAGTGATTTCTGCTGATGGCTTTGCGTGCTTCGAGATCGAACTCGGCACTTAGCTGATCGCCTCTACTGATCATGCCCTTCTGGACTTCACCGATATGCAGGACACTGTTCCCCTGTTTCTGGGTATCTTTTACGATAAAACTGGCGGAGGGTGAAGTCAGTATACCGGTATCACCCACCTGGCCGCCGGATTCGCCATAAAACGGCGTCTCATCCAGCAGGATGATGCCCTGCTGACCTTCGCTTAACGATTCGACCGGGTCTGCACCGGCAAACAGCTCAACCACGGTCGCATCCTGTTTAACCTGCTCATAACCGGTAAATACCGACTCGCAGCCCACCTGTACATCCTTGTTGTAATCGACACCAAACTGGCTGGCGCTGCGGCCGCGCTCACGCTGTGCTTCCATACAGGCTTCAAAGCCCGCTTCATCTATATCAAGACCGCGTTCACGAGCGATATCAGCAGTCAGGTCGACCGGAAAACCGTATGTGTCATATAGCTTGAACAGGGTCTCACCAGTGATGGTCTTGTCCTGTAGATGCGAGATGTCCTGTTCCAGGATCTTCATGCCATGATCGAGGGTCTCGGCAAAGCGTTCCTCTTCCGTCTTCAAAAGACGCTCGACATTAGACTGTGCCGCGGTGAGTTCGGGATAGGCGTCACCCATGACCTCGACAAGTGGCTGCACCAGTTTAAAGAAGAACAGGTCATCCATACCGAGCTGGTGACCATGTCGACAGGCTCGTCGTATGATGCGGCGCAGCACATAGCCGCGGCCTTCATTCGACGGCAGCACGCCATCGACACATAGAAAAGCACATGAGCGGATGTGATCGGCGATGACTCTTAATGATTTGCTCTCCAGGTCGCTGGTCCCGGTCTCTTTTGCGGCAGCCTTGATCAGATGCTGAAATATATCGATGTCATAATTATTGTGTACTCCCTGAAGGATGGCGGCCAGACGTTCCAGCCCCATTCCGGTATCGACCGATGGCGCAGGCAGGTCATCCATCTTGCCGTCAGCACTGCGGTTATATTGCATGAAGACGAGGTTCCATATCTCGATATAGCGATCACCATCTTCCTCCGGCGTACCCGGCGGACCACCCCAGATTTCATCGCCATGATCATAGAAAATTTCTGTGCAGGGACCGCATGGGCCAGTATCACCCATCGCCCAGAAGTTATCACTCTCATATTTCTTGCCCGGCTTGTCACCGATGCGGCTGAAACGTTCCGCGCTGACACCGATCTTGTTTAACCAGATATCGGCAGCTTCTTCATCATCGGCATAGACCGTCACCCAGAGTTTTTCGGCTGGCAAACCGACTACGGTGGTGAGGAATTCCCAGGCATATCGGATCGCGTCTTCCTTGAAGTAATCACCAAAACTGAAATTACCAAGCATCTCGAAAAAGGTATGGTGGCGTGCGGTATAACCGACATTTTCCAGATCGTTATGTTTACCACCTGCACGCACGCAGCGCTGACTCGATGTGGCACGCGTATAGGTACGCTTATCTCGTCCCAGGAAAACATCTTTGAACTGCACCATACCGGCATTGGTGAACAGTAAAGTAGGATCATTTCCAGGTATCAGCGAACTGCTGGAAACGACTTCATGACCATTGTCTTTGAAGTATGTTAGAAATGCCTGCCTTAATTCTGCACTCGTTTTCATATTATAATTTACTTTAATTAATTGCCTTATATTATTGTTTTATCTACTAATTGATATATCGCGTCAAGATGAAATCCGCGATATTGCAGAAAACGTATCCGTTTCGCCTTATCGCTATAATCTTCAACAGGCCTGTTTTTATATTTCTTCAGGTACTGCTGCTCGAGTATCTGCTGCCAGCTGTCTTCAACATCCTGCAGATAAGTGTCTATGATCCGTTCATCGACGCCACGCTCATTCAGCTCAATGGCGATACGCAGCGGCCCAAATCCTTTTTGTTGTCGCATACGGATATAAGCTTCAGTATATCGCTCATCCGACAGCCAGCCGCCCTGCTCGAGCTCACAGATAGCCTGGGCAATCTCTTCTTCCTCAAAATCGCGCTTCTGTAACTTGTCACGAATCTCGAAAGCAGAATGCTCACGTCGTGACAACAACTTTACAGCAACGGATTTCGCACTCAAGACTTATACCGGTTTTATTGTAGATAATAAAAACTCCCGTTGCGCGGGAGTTTTACAGTGTAGCTTAGCCAGTCTGCTTCTGTCACAGGGTTCTATATTTACCTGTCAGGATTTACCTGCCTGGATGAGATCGCGGTTTACAAACCGCTCCTACGAAAAGCTACTGAAAACCTGGAGCGATGGTAAAGCCCGACTTCAGACTGCTTCAAGCTATACAACCGCGATACAGCAACAGCAGAACAGGAACTATGCTTCTTCCAGCACACCCTCTTCAACCGCACCGAGTTCGGCTTCATCTGCAACAACCGGCTTAGTCAGCAACTTGTCACGTAATGCCTGCTCGATAGTATTGGCAATATCGGGATTCTCTTTCAAAAACAGGCGTACTTTCTCTTTGCCCTGCCCGATCTTGTCGCCGTTGTAGCTATACCATGCTCCGGCTTTTTCGATCAGTTTATGCTCGACACCGAGGTCGATCAATTCACCTTCATGAGAGATGCCCTCACCATAGAGTATTTCGAAGTGAGCCAGCTTGAATGGTGGTGACACTTTATTCTTGACCACTTTCACCTTGGTCTCATTACCGACAATCTCGTCGCCTTTCTTGATCGCACCGATGCGGCGGATATCAAGACGTACCGATGAATAGAATTTAAGCGCATTACCACCGGTTGTTGTCTCGGGGCTGCCGAACATGACGCCTATCTTCATACGGATCTGGTTGATGAAGATAACCAGCGTGTTGGAACGTTTGATATTTGCGGTTAACTTGCGCAATGCCTGTGACATCAGGCGTGCCTGCAGCCCCATGTGAGAGTCACCCATATCACCTTCGATCTCAGCTTTCGGTGTTAGCGCCGCTACCGAGTCAACCACCACGATATCGACGGCACCGGAACGCACCAGCATATCGGTGATCTCCAGTGCCTGCTCGCCGTTATCCGGCTGTGATACCAGCAGCTCATCGATATTAACACCCAGTTTCTCTGCATATTGCGGATCAAGCGCATGTTCGGCATCGACAAATGCCGCGGTACCGCCCGTCTTCTGCATCTCTGCGATTACATGAAGGGTTAAGGTTGTCTTACCTGAAGATTCAGGGCCATAAATCTCGACCACGCGGCCTTTCGGTAATCCGCCTATGCCAAGCGCGATATCCAGGTTAAGCGACCCTGTTGATACCGTTTCAATATTAGGGACTGCGCCTTCATCACCCATGCGCATGACAGATCCTTTGCCGAATTGACGTTCAATTTGTGATAAAGCGGCAGCGAGTGCCTTTTTACGATTGTCGTCCATTAATTGCTCCTCTGATAGTTTTTTTGTTGTCGAAATTTAATAATAATTATTCAAATGATTATCACATAGATACAGGCAGGCAGATAGTCCTGAACTATTGAAATTGACAGAATTTTTGACTGCAATCTCCAAATAATTACCACAAGAAAAACAGGTCAATAAGTTTTTTTGATATAACCATAAATAATTTCAAGATTTCTCTTGAAAAAACGTTTTTTGAAGCGTATTCTTTTTTTGACAGGGGTTGCCAGTTGCGCGCTATCCCTGCTGTATCAATAATCAGGAGGCATTATGGTCAGGACAGACCAGATTGTTTTCATCGGCGTAACCAGGCTGAAAACAATCTTAACGGGTTTAAAAACTATTTGAGGAGCTATTGATTATGATGTTAGAAGTAAATGGCAGAAATGTCGAAACTGATGTCCAGGGATTCCTGGCACATCTCGATGAATGGAATGAAGATTTTGCCAGAGAGCAGGCAGAAAGAGACGGTGTTCAACTCTATAATGACCACTGGGAACTGATTTACTATTTTCGTGAATATTACGAAGAGAACATGACCAATCCCACCATGCATAGCCTGATCATCGACCTGGGCAAGAAATCGGCTCGTTTCCATGATCGTAAAGCTTATGAGAAACACATCTACCGTCTATTTCCCCGTGATCCGGTACATGAGATATGCAAACTCGCCGGCCTGCCCCTGCCGCAGCCAGACGACTGATAACCTCTGTCATGAAACACGGTCATTGATAGCACTGCATTGATCGAATAAAAAAGATAAACTGCGCATCATCTACCTGATGCGCAGTTTTTTTATGTCGGCAAAAACCTTATTCTCTATCATCGAGTCCTCTGCTCACCCCAACCTCACCGCGTTGTATGATTCACTCGGGATAAAAGAAAACAAGATTAACTCCATGCGAAAAGCCATTGCTGCTCTAAAAAAGCAACAGCCTGATTTTATCGTAGCGGAGTTTTTTTACGGTTACGGCAACAATTATGCGGGCGTGAATATCAGTAACCTGGATGTGCTCCTGTACAGCCTGCAGAAGTATTCAGCGCAGACGAAAGTCATCGTCCTGGTAGATAAAAGCGAATTGCAACATGTTGACAAATTAAACGATATCATAAAGTTACATGATGTATTTACATTTCCTGTTAATAAGAAACAGATGCAGGTTTCACTGACTCGCTGAGCGCAGAACACGATAAACCACTTATTATTGTCATCTCGACCAGCGAGAGAGATCTTATACACAAGCATTCAAGATCTCTCTCGCTGGTCGAGATGACAGGCTGCCTTTCAAACTATTTTAAAGTAGCATCGGGCTTTCGAATATTACTCACAAACCAGCAGCTCGAGCAGATTTTCCAGCGCCTGTTTTACCGACTGCCGCCGCACAGCTTCCCTGTCGCCATCAAAAGTAAACGGGTTAGCAAATACTGATTTATCACGCTTGCCCCAGCTGAGCCAGACGAGGCCGACGGGCTTATCATCACTACCGCCACCCGGACCGGCAATGCCGCTGATACTGACAGCAATATCTGCGTTGGTATGAGCGAACAGGCCATCACTCATCTCCAGCACGGTATCGCCACTGACCGCGCCGAATTCGGTCAGCGTATCGGCACTGACACCGAGCAGGCTCTGCTTGGCGTCATTACTATAGCTGACCACAGAACCGACGAACCAGGATGAACTACCTGGTATATCGGTGATGATCTTTGCCAGCCAGCCGCCGGTACAGGACTCTGCCGATGCCAGCTTCATGCCCTTGCTCGTCATGCACTCACCCAGCTGCTCGGCCAGATCTCTTAATTCCTGCTCAGTTGGACTCATCTGCTACGACCTTTATCATAAATTATGTTGTCACACTATAAATTACAGCATGCCAACACACCAGTAAATCTTGTAGACTTAGCCCCTATGACAACGGCTACTGCTAATAAAAAAGTTAAAAAAGAACCCGCCTCTCATACCCCGATGATGCAGCAATACCTGCGCATAAAAGCAGACCATCCGGATACGCTGCTGTTTTATCGTATGGGTGACTTTTACGAACTGTTCTATGATGATGCCAAGAAAGCGGCCCGGATACTCGATATCACCCTGACCGCACGCGGCCAGTCAGCCGGCAAACCGATTCCGATGGCAGGCATCCCCTATCATGCTGCCGATAATTATCTATCACGCCTGATCAAACGCGGTGAGTCGGTCGCCATATGCGAGCAGGTCAGCAAACCCGGCGAGAGCAAGGGACCTGTTAAGCGCGAGGTGATGCGTATCGTCACACCGGGCACGGTTACCGAGGAAGCCCTGCTCGATGAGCGCAAGGACAACCTCCTGTTATGTATCCATCATAATAACGAGACTTTTGGCCTGGCCGCACTCAATATCACTTCCGGACGTTTCAATGTCTCGGAGATTAGCAGCAAAGCACAGCTCTACGCCGAACTCGAACGGCTACAGGCAGTCGAGGTTCTGCTCTCTGAAGACAACCCGTTGTATAACGAACTGAGCTCGACACTCAACAACGATATCAGCCTGCGCCAGCAGCCGCCCTGGTGGTTCGATCTAGACAGTGCGAAGCGCTTACTCAATACTCAGTTCGGCACCAAAGATCTATCCGGTTTTGGCTGCGAGGAGCTGGACATCGCGGTCATGGCTGCAGGATGTCTGCTGCAGTATGTACAGGACACACAGCGCACAGCCCTGCCCCACATTTCCGGCCTGCACGTCGAGAATACCGATGATGTCATCGTGCTCGATGCTGCCAGCCGGCGCAACCTGGAAATCGAACTCAACATCTCTGGTAGCACCGAGAACACGCTGGCATCGGTCATCGACCATACCACCACCAGCATGGGCAGCCGCTGCTTACGGCGCTGGTTACATTCGCCGTTGCGCAACCATGAATCGCTCACACAGCGACACCAGTCCATCGCTGAACTGTCAGACAACCAGCTCACCACCGATATCCAGTTTTACCTGAACTCGATCGGCGATATCGAACGCATCATGAGCCGCCTGGCATTACTCTCCGCCAGGCCGCGCGACCTGGAAACATTAAAGAACTCGTTAGCCGTCCTGCCCGAACTTCAAAGGCTGCTGGAGCGATGCCACGCACCGTTGCTGCAGAGATTATCTGCCAACATCACGACGCATCCGCTGATCGTCGACTTACTCGACAGCGCCATCTGTGATAACCCGCCGGTATTAGTCCGTGATGGCGGGTTTATCGCTGCAGGCTACAACAGAGAGCTGGATGAACTGCGGGCACTCAGTAAAAACGCCAATGCTTTTCTGGAAGAGCTGGAGCTACGTGAACGTGAACAGACCGGTATCAAAACTCTCAAGGTTAACTATAACCGCGTGCACGGTTTCTATATCGAGATCAGCCGGCTGCACTCGGAAAATGTGCCACTGCACTACACCAGGAAGCAAACGCTGAAAGCCACCGAACGTTTCATCACAGATGAGTTGAAACAGTATGAAGACAAGGTACTGAGCGCAAAAGAACGTTCGCTGGCATTAGAGAAATCAATCTATGATGACCTGTTGCAACAGCTGCAGTCCTTTTTACAACCACTCAAAACCTGTGCCTCCGGTATCGCCGAACTCGACACTATCTGCTGCCTGGCAGAGCGTGCGCAATCACTGGATTACCACTGCCCGGAACTGACCAATAAGCCTGGTATAAACATCAAGCAGGGTCGTCATGCCGTGGTCGAACGTGTCTGTGACGAGCATTTCGTGCCTAACGATACATTACTCAGCGATACTAAAAGGATGAGCATCATCACCGGTCCGAACATGGGCGGTAAATCCACCTACATGCGCCAGACAGCCTTGATCGTACTGCTCGCGCATATCGGAAGTTATGTCCCCGCAGAAAGTGCCGTGATCGGTCCGATCGATCGCATCTATACACGTATCGGCGCATCTGATGACCTGGCCAGTGGCCGTTCTACCTTCATGGTCGAGATGACAGAAGCGGCAAACATCCTGAACAATGCCACTGAGAATTCGCTGGTATTGATGGATGAGATAGGTCGTGGTACCAGCACCTTTGATGGACTGTCACTGGCATGGGCCTGCGCCCATCATCTCAGTTCAGTCAACAAGTCCTATACCCTGTTCGCAACTCATTACTTTGAGATAACCGCCCTGCCGGACGAGATCCGTGGTATCAACAACATCCATATCGATGCAGTCGAACATGGTGAAAAAATTGTATTTCTGCACAGCGTCAAACCAGGGCCGGCTAATCAGAGTTATGGACTTCAGGTCGCGCAGCTCGCAGGCGTACCGAGTGACGTCATAAAACTGGCAAAAAATAAACTGGTCGAGCTGGAGAACCAGGCCATCAGCAACCATCATGAATCAGGTCAGTTCGAAATGTTCAGCGATCGGCCACATCCTGTCATCGAAAAATTACAGGATTTGAATGTCGATGAGCTGAGTCCTAGAGAAGCACTCGATCTGCTCTACTCTTTGAAAAACGATTCAAAGAATTAGGACGCTTTATGCTCTTTGCAGCAGTGAGAAACTTTCAGGAAAGTTTCTCACCTAAGCCCCGGAAGGGGGAAGGACAAGGATATGCTGAAAAATCTATGCCATGATCAGCTTGAAATATGCCGGGTAATCGGGAATCACGATCCGCTCCTGCAGGGTATTACTATCTTTCCAATTTAGAATTTCAATGTTAGTGTTGGCTTATGAAATTTAATACCATCGGCGTCATCGCAAAGCCCCAGGCAGAGTCTGCAAGACAGACACTACAGACACTTTTCGAATTCTTAAAACACAAGAAGTGCAATGTTATCGTCGACGATCATCTACCTGATACTATCAACACCGACAGCTTTGTAAAAGCCAGTCGTGAAGAGATCGGAGAACGATGCGACCTCGCCATCGTCGTCGGCGGTGATGGCACTATCTTAAACGCGGTGCGATCACTATCTCATGCACATGTGCCCATAGTAGGCATCAATGTTGGACGCCTGGGTTTTCTTGCTGATATCTCACCAGATAACCTGGAGCACTCACTCGATGAGATTCTCAAAGGATCTTACAGCGAAGAACAGCGTTTTCTCCTTGAGATGCAGGTCGTTAGAGACAACGAGGTTATTTTCGAGGGTGATGCTTTCAATGATGTCGTCATCCATATACGCGATGTCGCACGAATGATCGAATTTGAAACACGTATCAATGATGAGTTCGTCAACCATCAACGCGCAGATGGCATTGTCATATCTACACCCACGGGTTCGACAGCCTATGCCCTCTCTGCAGGCGGACCGATATTACACGCTACTCTAGATGCCATTACACTAGTACCGATCTCACCTCATACCCTGAGCAGCAGACCACTGGTGATCGATGCTGATTCACTTATCGATGTCATGGTCTGCAATACTAAAGAAGGCATTGCACAGGCGACCTGTGACGGTCATCTTTCGATGGATGTCCATGTCGGCGACCATATAAAAGTAAAACGCAAGGCTGAAAACATTACTTTACTGCACCCTAAGAAACACAATTATTTCGAGATCCTGCGCGCCAAGCTGCACTGGAGCGAACATAGCTAATCATGCTAAAACATCTATATATAAGAAACTTCGCTATTATCGATGAGTTGGAACTGGACTTTTCCAGCGGCATGACAGCACTGACCGGTGAGACAGGTGCAGGTAAGTCTATCCTGCTCGGCGCTCTCAACCTGGTGCTCGGCGACCGTGCCGATAACGACAGCATCAAACAGGGTGCTGAGTTCGCAGAGATCGTCGCAGAGTTTGACATCAGCGCACTGCAAGAAGTGTCCGTATGGCTGGTTTCACAGGAATTAAATGCTGATGAAGAATGTATCTTGCGCCGCCGTATCTCAAAAGACGGACGCTCACGTGCCTACATCAACAGCACCCCTGTCAACCTGCAGGTCATCCGGGAACTCGCGGAGATGCTGATCGATATTCACGGCCAGCATGAGCATCAGTCGATCATGAAGAGCACCGTGCAGAGACAGCTATTAGATGATTTCGCCAGCCACTCTGCGCTACTGGAATCAGTAAGCAACCTTTTCGTTGAGTTAAAGCTGGTCGAAGACCAGCTGAGACACCTGCAACAGACCAGTGATGAACAGAATGATCGCCTTGACCTGTTACGATTCCAGACCGAGGAGCTCGACGCACTGGCACTTGAAGAAGATGAATACCAGGTGCTTAATGCTCAGCATAAACGCATGGCAAATGCAGAAAAATTACAAAGTACTGTAGAACAGGCGATCAACCTGTTGAGTGAGGATGAAAACACCAACATCCAGTCTTCCGTCTCCAGGATAATTAATTCACTGGCAGACGTCGCTGATATTGATGAAAAACTGTCGACCGTATCCGAGATGCTTGCCGAAGCGCTGGTGCATATCGATGAGAGCGTCTCCCTGTTGCAGAACTACGGTGATAATATAGAACTTGATCCAGCCCAGCTGGAAAGGGTCGAGCAACGCATCCAGCATATCCTGGACCTTGCCCGCAAACATCGCGTCGAAGCTGATGAGTTACAGCAACTACATGAGAACCTTCAAACAGAACTAAATGATATCGACCATCTTGATGAGCGACTCGAAGAACTAAGCTCGCAGCAGAAAAAACTTGAAGAGAAATACCTGCAAGCCTGCGAAAGACTAAGCAGTAGTCGCATCAAGGCAGCAGCAAAGCTAAATAAACGCATCACACAGTCGATGCAGACCCTTGGCATGAAAGGCGGAAAGTTCGAGATCACTATCGAGCAGATACCATCAAAACGCACTGCTTCTGGACTGGATAATATCGAATTCACCGTCACTGCAAACGCAGGCCAGGTATGTAAACCGATAGTACGTGTTGCATCGGGTGGCGAACTTGCCCGAATCAGCCTGGCGATACAGATGATCATAGCTAACAACAGCAGGATACCAACACTTGTCTTCGATGAAGTAGATAGCGGAATTGGCGGCGGTATTGCAGAAATCGTCGGTCAGCATCTTCGTATCCTGGGGCAAACCGGTAAAGATAGAAACAGCCAGGTGATATGTATCACCCACCTGCCCCAGGTCGCTTCACAGGCACACCAACACCTGCGCGTTGAAAAACAGACACAGAAGAAGCAGACCACCAGCCAGGTTACCACCCTGGATGACGAACAGCGCCGACAGGAAATAGCCCGCATGTTAAGCGGTGTTGAAATTACCGAACAGTCTCTTGCGCATGCAGATGAAATGCTCGAGCGAGCACAGGAAACCTGATGTCATCAAAAAGGTATTTCTTTGATGCGCTATTGATGCACAGAAGAAATACTTATGTGATACAGACTTAACTGTTCTATTAGCCCAGTTAAGTTTTATATACAGGTACTATTTAAGCTGCAGATTACAACCTGGCCAAGTAAGCGGGACAGGTCATAAAAATATTAGCAAGGTGAGACGTCTTCCGCCTGGAAGCCTTTATCACTCTTTACAACAGTAAACTCTACAGTTTGACCATCAGCTAAAGACTTGTAACCATCACCGCGTATTTGATTGAAGTGCACAAATACATCTTCGCCATCTTTTCTTTCAATAAATCCAAATCCTTTAGAATTATTAAACCATTTAACAGTACCAGTTTCGCGATCAGCCATTACAGCTCCATTTGTTCATTAATACAGAAATCCAATTGTATATCAGCATGATTAAAGAAAACAATATAAAACTTACAATTTTTTTTCATTAGAATATTACTGTAAGTTAATGTTGTTAAAAGAAATATAGTTAGATTTAAACCAGAAAAACTATCGTCATAATCTGATTATTAACAGTAATAAATTTAATTTACTACTCGGTTATACAGCTAGTGACTGACGCTGTTCTCTATTCAAAAAAGCAGTGAAGACTGATCCGTTTATCCATAGTTAAGAAGAGCAGGACTGAAAATAAATGCAGTTTTAGATAGCAGTAGCACATGCATGTTTTAGATCGACGTTATGCGTAAAGATATGATCTGCCGAAGATAAGCGGCTTTCAGCATCGCTGGAAAAACTTCGACATTCTTGTGAATTGTTACGCTAATAATCGACGGTAAGATAGAGATTATTAACCAGAGGTAATACCAGTAGTTTTTTGACCGACAGTAACCGTATTGCCTTCAGGATCAGTCATAACAAATTCATGCATATGATAATCGGTACTTATGAGCTCAGATACAGCGTTATATTTTGCTTTAATATAATGATGCATATCATTGATATTATTAACATAAAAGTACAGATTAATCTTTGATAGATGATTACTCGATCGGTCAGTAGTCGACTCATCAAGCGACTGCAGCATCAGTGCTGTATCACCATGCATGATATGCACCCATTTAACGTCACCATCTGTTTCACGCTTGTTAACGATTACGAACTGTAAAAGCTGCTGATAAAAAGATAGTGTCTCTTGCATAGACAGGCAATTGAGCACCGGAATACTGCCAATGATTGCCATTACGAGATGAGCGGCTTAGTACTTGACCAGTGCAGAGCCCCAGGTGAAACCACCACCGAAAGCTTCAAGCAGCAAAGTATCACCGCGTTTGATCCTGCCATCACGAACCGCCGTATCCAGTGCAAGCGGTACGGATGCAGCCGAGGTATTGCCATGTTTATTGACTGTCACTACTACATGATCAGTCGACATTTTCAGTTTCTTTGCTGTTGCATTGATGATACGGATATTTGCCTGGTGAGGGACCAGCCAGTCAACTTCGGACTTGTCCATATTATTAAAGGCCAATGTCTCATCGACGATGCGGCCAAGCGTGTTTACCGCCATCTTGAAAACCTCATTGCCTTTCATCTGTATGCCACCGGCACCTTCAAGGATCTTGTCTACACCTGTAGATACGCCGTAGTTTACCGTCAGCAAGCTCTCATACTCCCCATCGGCGTGAAGATGCGTCGACAGGATACCGGGCTCATCACTCTCTTCCAGCACCACCGCGCCAGCACCATCACCAAACAGGACACAGGTATTTCGATCGCTCCAGTCAACGATTCGTGACAGGGTCTCGGCACCGATGACCAGTGCACACTTTGCAGAGCCAGCCCTGAAAAACTTGTCAGCGATACCGAGAGCATAGACAAAGCCGGTGCAGACCGCCTGTACATCAAATGCGGCACAACCATGGATATCGAGGCGCTGCTGTAACAGGCATGCGGTGCTGGGGAAAACACGATCAGCGGAGGTGGTGCCGACTATGATTAGATCTATATCATCCTTCGTCTTACCTGCCGCTTCCATCGCCTTGATCGCGGCTTTTTCAGCGAGGTCTACAGTATATTCACCATCTGCTGCGATATGGCGCTCTTCGATACCAGTACGTGAGCGGATCCATTCATCGCTGGTGTCAACCATTTTCTCAAGGTCAGCATTAGTCAACGTTTTTTCTGGCAGATAACTGCCAGTGCCTGTTATTCTTGCGTAACTCACGCTTGCGACTCCAGTTGTGTCTTCTCTTGGCTGCTGTTATTCATCATAGCTTGTTTCGCAGCTGATTTTTCAGCAGCCGCCAGCTCGCTCTCAGCATGCCCCATTAATGGTTCCATAAATTCACCGATGTGCTCAGGTACGCGCTTCTCCACTTCCAGTACAGCAATCTCTATTGCATTGGCATAACTTAGTACATCGGCACTGCCATGACTCTTGATAACGATACCGGTGAGACCTAGCATTGAAGCCCCGTTATACATCCTCGGATCGACACGCTTCTTGAAACGGCGCAATACTGGCCAGGCGATCAAACCAGTAAGCTTAGAAAGAAGCGAGCGATTAAACTCATCACGCATCATGGTCGCTATCATCTTGGCCACACCTTCCATAGTCTTGAGTGATACATTTCCGACAAACCCATCACATACCACCACGTCGACCTTATCGCTATAGATGTCATCTCCCTCGACATAACCGATATAGTTGAATGATCCTTCCTGTAGAAACTTGTCAGCCTCTTTCACCTGCGCATTTCCTTTGCCATCTTCCGAGCCTATGTTCAACAACCCGATCTTTGGTGATTCTGTATTGTCGATAGCTTCAGCGAGAACCGAACCCATTACTGCAAATTGAAAAAGGTTTTCCGCACTGCTATCGACATTAGCGCCGAGGTCGAGCATGTGAGTATGACCACCATAGGAAGGGATAGTGGTGCAGATTGCTGGCCGGTCTATACCTGAAACGGTTTTCAGCACAAACTTTGCGGTAGCCATCAGAGCACCGGTATTACCAGCGCTAACTGCCGCCTGCGCGCGGCCCTCTTTTACCATATTGATGGCAACACGCATCGATGAATCTTTCTTCTTACGAACTGCGTGGCGCGGATCTTCATGCATCTCAACTACCTGTGAAGCATGCTGTATTTCAAAATGCTTATCGAGGTCGATCTTGTGCTCTTGTGCACAGTCGTGCAGACGCGCTTCATCACCGACAAGTATGATATGGATATCGCGGAATTTTTTTACTACATGAATCGCAGCAGGGATAACGACTTCAGGACCGAAGTCACCGCCCATTGCATCTAAAGCGATGGTTGCCTTTTTGATAGTCGCCATATAATTTACAAGTTACCAGCAGCCGAAATATCTACTACTGGTAACAGGTAATATTAATCTTCGAAACTGTCGCCGGTATTAACGACTTTGCGACCTTTATAATAACCATCAGCTGTAATGTGATGACGGTGATGTGTTTCACCTGATGTTGGGTCAACAGAAAGTGTTGCACCACCGATTGCATCATGTGAACGACGCATGCCGCGTTTTGAACGTGATTTTCTGCTCTTTTGAACTGCCACGATTATCTCCTAAAAACTACTACTCAGTACTTGTTAATAATATCTAAAAAAGCCAAGAAATATGCTTAATTGGCTTTATTGCTTAATTCTTCTTTTAAGGCTTTCAACGCTGCAAAAGGATTTTCTGCTTCTTTCTCAGCCTTAATCGCTGTTTTAACCGCTTCGTTCTGATTTGACATAAATTCAGAACAAGCTTCCTGATGAATCGTCACCATCGGTAAACTCAATAACAGCTCATCTTCTACCAGGTCTATTATAGACTGCTCCTCATCCTCGAGCAGGTATGGCTCAAATTCTTCAGGCAGTAAATCAAATTCATCTTCGCTGTGAACCAGTGCGAATTTGAAACTACCTGAAACCTCAGTTTCAACAGGCTTCAAACAGCGCTGGCATTCCACCAGCAGTTGTGCAGACACTTTACCTCTTAAACTCGCGATACCAACGCTACGCGTAAACTCAAGCTTTACGGTAACAAAACCCTCATCGCTCAATAAAACCTCGCCTAATCGAGCAAATTTGGCTATCGGGTAGACACCCTCTATCGTTCGATTGAGCTCAACCTGACGAACAAAATTGGCCGTTTCAGGCAATTCAGTTGGCAACTGCGTCTGCATAATCCGCCCATGATACAGTAAAAAGCATATTCTGTATATATTCTCCTTACATATCAATAAGTTCTATTACCTTTGACATAGACCTGATAAATGCTTTTTTTTGCGATTTTCTATAGAATACAAGAGATTATACGCAACACAATCAGCAACTTCCTCATTACTCAAATAAATCCGATGAAATTAGTCCTTGGTTCCACCTCCCCTTTCAGAAAAGCGCTATTAGAACGCCTGCACGTCGATTTTGAGTGTGATTCAGCAGATATAGACGAGTCCTCCCTCGAAAATGAGTCGGTAGAAGAGATGGTCGAACGCCTGGCGATAGCAAAAGCAAGGGCAATATCAGCACGTCATCCTGATTCTCTGATTATCGGATCAGACCAGAGTGCTGTATTAAATGGTGAAAAACTCAGCAAACCGGGCAATTTTGATAATGCTTTCAAACAACTGAGCCGTGCATCAGGACAGAAAATCACCTTTCAGACAGGGCTATGCCTGCTCAATACCAGCACAGGTAATATTCAGAGCAGTTGCGTACCCTACACCGTCGTCTTCAAACAGTTAACACCAACGATGATTGAGAATTATCTGCGCAAAGAAGAACCATATAACTGTGCAGGAAGTTTTAAATCGGAAGCCCTCGGTATCGCACTGTTTGAGCGGTTCGAAGGTGACGACCCTAATTCACTGATCGGGCTGCCCTTGATCGAGCTGGTTAACTTTTTGGGGAATGAAGGTGTTTCGATTCTGGAGTAGGTTTATACCTTTTCACACTAATTTTCTTTTCTAATCACATACAGTTTGTTTTTCGTTAGGCATCGCGGTTATCGCACCGCGGGCGAGGCACTGACGTTAGCTTTTATTATTTTCTTTTTTGACGCTACTTAGGTACGTGTATTGTTACCGTGAGTTTCGCCTTTTACGGCGAGGCACTTTTTTTCTGCAGCCAAAAAAAGTACCCAAAAAAGGCCGTCGCTACGCCGGGCGCCCCGTAA
>JABDRN010000050.1 GCA_013041745.1 Gammaproteobacteria bacterium | reverse complement strand
CCGGATTATGTGTCTGGCTGTTTGCTCGCCAGGTCTGGCATATAGGTGCCAGCGGACTGACTTTTGGATTTATGTTCTTTGTCTTTACCATTGGGGCACTTCGCTGGGACAGGAAGGCCATTGCACTCTCGATGATCGTGTTCCTGCTCTACGGTGGCATGATCTGGGGAGTATTTCCTGGCAGGCCGGGTATCTCGTTCGAAAGTCATTTATCCGGTGCCGTTATAGGCCTGGTTTTGGCCCTGTTGCTGAGAGATACCGATCCCCGACCACCTGAGAAAAAATATAGCTGGGAAGATGAAGATATTGATATGCCGTCCCTGAATGAAAGCGAGCGACAATAACAGAGGCAGGCTCCATTTTTCCTTGTTGCGGTCTTTTCGGAATAAATTTGATATATATCATGTGGTTTTACTTGTGTCGGTGTATTTTGAATTAGAGGGAACAAGGGATTAAAAATTAACTAATCCCTTTTTATTCTCAGGTGGTGTTGCTACTAGATTGTTTAGTTAGGGTCACTATTTTTCATATAGACGGATTTTGAAATGAGTGAGTGGAGTATCATGTCGGTATTCAAGGACATTTGCTGTGCTCGTCCATATCTTCATTACCAATGCCTTAATCTCAAGTTACAGCGATTAATAAGTTCATTATTGCTGTTTTTACTACTCTTCTGTGAGACATTATTTGCAAGTGAAGCAACCATGTTGCCAGCCGGTGTCTATCGTACCCGTCTCTATTTCACTATTGCTGAAGCCGACTCGGTTTACGACGCTGATGGTAATGAGCAATCATTTGAACAAGTTTATGAAAAAGCACTGATAGATAATGGTGTGCCTGTCGATGTTAAAGATGTTTACCGTATTGATACTGGCGGTGAATTCAGCATGAACCGATATGACTTTTATATAGAGTATGGTGTAACTGACAATTTCGGCTTAGGGGCCTGGCTGCAGTATTTCGATATCAGCAATAATGCCCATGCTTCACTGACGACTGATTCCGCATGGGCGCTGCTATCGGAAAGTCAGCAGTCTGTTATTATCGGCGCAACGGAATATGTCGATAGCCTCGATGCCTCGGCCTCAGCACCGGGTGATACCGTAATAGGTATTAAACACCGCCTGCTAGGCGATAACAGCTCGAAATACCGATTTGCCTATCACGCTGGTGTACGTGTGCCTACTGGTCATGTGGCCGATCCACTTGACACTAATGACATCTCAACCGGTGATGGCCAGCTCGATTTGGGTATCTGGTTAAGTTTTGACTATCAGCCTCACCCGCGCTTCTTTATAAACCTGCAAACGAGACATGAGTACCAGCTTGCAGGAACGCGTGATGTACGGGATCCGTCTGATCCGACAAGAACTCTCGAGATGGAATTTCAACCGGGCCTCATCAACTATGCCGAAATCGATGCCTGGTACTTTTATCCTCTGGCTAAGACAGAATTGATACTTAAGCTGATGAGTACGTATTATCTAGAGGACGAAGAGCGTCAGCAGTCCTACGACAACACATCAGGGCGTTTCACTGGATCACTCGAAACTATTGATGGCACCGACAGTTCGTTATGGACTGTACAGCCTCATATCGGTGTCAGCCTGTTTCCAATGGCTATACCAGTGAGGGCTCTGCTCAGTTACAGTATTCCAGTCGCAGGCGTAAATCTTCCAGCGGCTGAGTTTATACAGTTGCGTGTTGATGTCTATTTTTAGAACAATATTAAAGGGAACAGGCCGCTTTTTCTTTTTTATCCTATAGCCTGCGTTTGAAAACGTATTCGATCGTGCAGTCATCTTTATGATACATAGAGTTCTGGATGCCATCGATGATGACCGCTGTTGCTAACTCCCAACGATCTTTGCCAAGTATATTAAACTGCTGTTCGATACTATCTGTTTTCAATACACCGGTCAGAATAACTCTCTTGTATTCCCAGCACATGATATTTACCTCATCTTTGAGTTCGGTATAAATATTATCAGCGGCAAACTGAACGAATGCTGAACATGAGGTGTGCTGAATATGTTAAATATAGGAATCATAGTTCTTTGCATTGGCTTTAAGTTTAAATGAGATTGCATCAAAGTAAGCTTATTATGTTTCTTCTCCGATAATCCGAGTGCAGTTCCATACTCTTATATTATTGACCCGCATCAGTTCAGGGTTAAGTAAAAACTTGACCAGGATAAAATAAATGTCGAGGTCAAAATCTGCATCAGTTTTCTGAATATTGTCAGAAGATTGCAGGTTTTGCGACTTTGATGAGATGTTCTGTTCGGGTTTAAAACCATGGTCATAGAGGTCTGACAAGTCATCCAGTACTGCCAGGTGACGCCACTGATATATGAGATGCCAGGCAACCATATCACTATCTGATGGGTCTCTTTCTTCTACGACAATCGCACTTTGCCAGGGCCATACTTTGATCTCATAATCTCGTAGCGCGGTGATTATGCGCTGGTTATATGATTCCGTGGATTCCTGGCAAACGCAGGCGCCCAGGCATTTCTTCAGCTGATAACGAAAGCAGGCACGACTGGATTTACCATTGTGATGTTGTTCCAGGCCAAGTAGCTGGTGACAGAGAAAATATTGATCTGCTAATTTTTCCAGTTTTTTCATCGCCTGTCGCGGGCTTCGAAAAAGGCCAAATTTTTCATCATCTACAGATGTATCTGAGCGAATCATTTCAACGCTGGCTTTCATGTAACCGTGGTCGTTGGTCGAGAGTTTTATCTGATAGAGTTTGCGAGCACGTCTCAAGCGATAGTTGTAAAGTGGTTGCATCGATTTTATTAGCTGGCTTTCAAGAATCTGTGCGCCGAAATCTGTAGGTGTTTTCTGGTGGTCGATATGTGCGATCTTCTGGCTTAATTTCAGATCTTTATTATTCCGATGGTCTTGACTGAAATGGCTCAACACCCTGCTTCTTATATTAATGCTCTTGCCTGTGTAAAGTAGTCTGTATTGTTGATCGTAGAAATGATAGATGCCGGGAGAAGAGGGCAGCCTGTCAACTTCAGATTTGTCGAGGCAAACAGGTAGAGATGATGTTTTAAGCAAGTCTTTGCAGGTTGCTTCGATATCATCTTCATGAAATAACGCCGACGACTTTAAAAAAAACCGGTAAATCATCTCTGCATCATCAAAAGCTCGATGTCTCTGGTCGATGTTAAAACGGAAGCGTTTTATGATCTGGTCGAGGCTATGCCGTTTGAACTGTGGGTAGAGCCGTCGGCTGAATTTGACTGAACACAATGGTTTGCTTTTATAGTCGATACCACAACGCTTGAACTCGTTCTTTAGAAAGCCGTAATCAAAACGTGCATTATGAGCGACCAGTACACGGTCTTTGAGTAGCGTGAGAAGGTCTTCTGCGATCTCACCAAATCGAGGTGCGTCCCTAAGCATACCAGGCCGAATGCCGGTCAACTTTTGTATGCCTGGTGGTATCGATGTGTCAGGATTAATAAATTGCTGCTGCCTGTGGACGCACTGACCATCATCGATAACCAGGTAACCCAGTTCGATTATGCGGTGGTAGCTGGACTTGCCGCCAGTGGTTTCACAATCGAGTATTACCATTTTCGATGGAAAACCATCTGATAATCTATCGGCGTTTTGAGTCAACAGGTCCTGTTGCATGGCTGATATTATGGTTCTAGCCAGAGCGCCTGAAACTGACCCTCTGGATCATACATAGCCGCCTGCTTTTCAATATTAAAATGTCTCTGGCTGCGCGGGTCATGGCCGTTGCCAGCCAGGTAATTCCAGTTGCCATAATTTGAGGCAGCATCATAATCGATGAGCCAGTGTTCAAACCAGCGTGCACCAAGTCGCCAGTCTAACGCCAGTTCATGTATGAGATATGATGCAACATTCTGTCTACCACGATTACTCATGAAACCTGTCTGCTTGAGTTCGCGCATATTGGCATCAATAAATGGCACTCCGGTCATGCCATTGCACCATTTTTTAAAGCGTATTTGATCCTGCGAACCACGATATCCAATCTTTTTTATACCCCCGGCTTTAAATAATGCGGCACCATGTTTAACCGCACTTAGATAGAAATAATCCCGCCATAATAATTCAAATATCAACCAGTAAGTAGATTCATTGCTAACGACTTCTTCTTCGTAGCGCTTAACTTCCTGGTAAACAAGTTGTGGAGAAAGACAGCCCTGAGCAAGCCATGCAGAAAACTTGCTTGAGTAATTTGCGCCGATCAATTGATTCCTGGTTTTCTTGTAATGCGCCAGGCAGTGTGTTGACCAGATGTATTCCTCGACTCTTTTCGTGGCAGCAGTCACGCCACCATGAAATTTGAGGGCGCACCGCTTATCTGTTTTTCTGCTCGGCTGGTCAATTGAATAGGGTGTGGCCTCAAATGGCTTTAGACGTGGAATTTTTTCAGGAATATTTGTGGATTTTGATGTGACGAGTTGTTTTTCGACTTTCTTTCTAAACGCTGTAAATGAACCGGGTAGATCTTTGAGTAAAAAAGGGAGTTTTTCAAAATCGATCAGAGTGGCAACAGGGGAAAATACGCATGTTATGCGTTCATTAATTTTATTTTCCTGTTGCTGTTCATACCAGCCTGGCATGCTTTGGCTATAGAGTATTACGTCATCAAAATAACTGGCGATCTTGAATAGATGTTGATCTGCTCTGCCTCTCAGGATGATCAGGCCATTACCTCGTATTTGCAGCTGATGGTTGAGATCGCTCAGCGACTCTTGTATGAACCGTTGTCGATGAGGTCCAAGTGAAACAAGGTTAAACTCTTCTGTGTCCTGTATCTCATCGAATATATAAACGCAGATAACATTGTCGCACTCTTCACAGGCTTGCATGAGTGCCGGGTTATCATAGAGACGGCAATTGGATCGAAACCAGACGATTCCCGTTTTCATCATGCTGATCGTTTACTCGGATACTTTAGCCGAATAGTAAGGGGAGCGAATAACAGGGAGGGGCAGGCCGCGATTTAACAATCCATCTACCTTACAGGGTCATTAGACGTGGTCTGCCCAGTTGCTTACTTCTCATCCTGTTACCGACCCAGATGCTTGTAGCTATGCCAGCTAGCATAGGCAAGTATGGGAAAGATTACCGGCATCAACACAAGGCTGGATAACAGTGCCACAGACACTGCCGCGAGGATGAAGGATATCCAGACGAACATGGTCATAGAGTATTTGCTTAAGCTGGAAACGCTTTCACTCATGGCGGTGATGATGTCTGAATTCTTCTCCGCGATCATCGGCAATGCGAGTGCCCCGATAGAGAAAAGGGTGAGTCCAAGTACAGCACCGCTAGTGAGCAGGAACAGCAGCATGGTCGGATAGTCGAAGCCTGACGTCCAGGCACGTGCCAGTTCAGAAGCAGTATTGACCTCCAGGTTGCCGTAGAAGATGGCGAACGCGATGCTGGAGAGTCGGACCCATGCACCGACGATAAGTGCGGACAATACCGCGAACAGACCAATGTCCAGAGCGCGCATCCGCATTTCATATACCGCCTGACGTAGATTGGCTGTAGATGACTGCTGTTGCTGGCGAGCCACGGAGTAGGCAATCGCCGCGATGAACGGGCTGGCAAGTAACATCAGTGCCAGCGTCGTGGCAGACAGTATCGGACTAATCGATATGGCGGCATATGCGGCCAGGCATAGCAGGGTGAAAGCGCCACCAATCAGCAGGCTTGACATCGGTGAGGCAACAAAATCATTCCAGCCTTCACGCAGCCATATGAAGGGACTGGTTGCACCAACAGGGCTGTCCTGTCGGGATTGTATATGTTGTGAATATTCAGTTGTGATTGCATTCATCATTTATCTCCAGTTATATGTTCTAGATACATTTGAGTGTTGAGTGGTTGCTTGCATCAGGTTTAGACGCCGCTTATTTTTAAACGACGACGGAACCCTGTAGCGGCCTGTTTTCCACAAAGCGTGGCTCCCAGAAGTCTGCAAGCTGGTCTTGGACGAGTCGCTCCTCCTCGATTAGCTCCATCAGTCTGTAAGCCTCTGCTGAGCGTAATGATTTGCTCGTAGACTTTGGTCGCTTGTGTTTCTGCTGTTGGATTCCGGTGACTTCATTCATATCAGTACTCCTCCGCAACGGGTGTGAAAGTAATTTGCCTCATCGTCATGGTTCTGGGTTCATCGACGTTGAGGTCTTGTCCGGGTAATGCAGGTTCATCATATGATGCCTGGCTCAGGCTTGCGTCGCATGTGTACAGCATCATCTTGTATACATTTATCTGCGTTGCATCTGTTGTATTAAATTTAATTTTGTCCATGTTTTTGGTGCCTTAATGAAGATAATCTAAGTATTGTCCATTACAATATATTGATAATTAATCATATGTCAAGATATTGTCGATAAAATATTTTTATATTATTTCATTTTTCTGGACAAAATGTGTTCAAAATTGATCAGGTAGGCTGGTCACAGCCTATCTTTGTATAAATGTTTAATTATTGTAAAGGTTATATATCAACAAATAATTGACAAAGATAGACAAATTCTAATAAAATTATGGACAATGTATGGACAATAAGTTTCACGCCGTTCAATGCTGACATGTAGTAAGCGGTCTTACAGGTTTGCGCCTGTTCTCTGTGGACATATCTCATCTGCCTGGTGAAGGTTATATGCAGATAGGGTTGATGCATGACGGACTGTTCAAGCACGCCAGCGCAGGTATTTTGAATTAACAAACTGATTAAACCGGAGGGAAATGATGATTAAAAAGAAACTATCGAGCTATCTGTCGTCAACGAAAATATCTGTCGCTGTGCTAACAGCGGCGATGTCTTATAACGCCCATGCGCAACAGGGTTATGGTTGCAAGGGTTACAGTGGCCAGAATTATAGCGACCGTGGTTACAATGACCGCGGCTACTTTGGTAAGGGCTACAGTAGGCCTGGATACTACGGTGATAGACGATATGGCGGTGGCCAGTCCGGCATGGCTAGCGATTCTCGGGATGGCAATCGCAGTTATGGTAATCAGGGGTATGGCTATGACCAGCCAGGATATGGTGCCAGCTATCAGCGACCAGCGTCTCCTGCAAACCGCTATAGTGCGTCGCCAGGTGCAGGCTACCAGCCATCTGAAGCTAACTATGTAAAAGCTAGTGTTACCGATAGTAAAGCTGTCGAACAGGCGGTTCCAGCATCTGAGATCGATGTCTTGATCACGGGCATGCAATTTACAGCTGCGACACGCAAGGTCAAGGTGGGCGAAGAGGTCGTGTGGAGGAATACAGATGCTATGCCTCATACTGTTACCAGTACCGACGGTGGTCCATTGAACTCCGGGCAGCTCGGTAAAGGCGGCGAGTACAGCTTTACCTTTAAAGAGCCTGGTACCTACAGCTACTACTGTAGTTATCACCCATCGATGAAAGGAACAATTATTGTCGAGTAGTGTATGTTGTCATGTGTCGCGCAAAAAGCCCGTTAATACGGGCTTTTTTTTGAACAAATTTTTAGCTAGATCTCGATGTTCTCAGCTTCGAGAACTGTGTCCAGTGCTTTCTCGATCATGTGGCGAGCATGTGCCGTAGTGTTGCTGAGATAGGCGTGTAGCTCTGCATCGCTGTCGTTACGACTTTCACACTGGCTACTGTATAGCTCGAAAGCATTGAGACTGGTGATCAGCTCGGCGAGGTGGTGTGGGCACTCACACTGGATGGTCGGTGACATGCCGGCAATCCTGGTCAGTGTGCTGTCGTCATAGCGACGAGCGGGCGCCGGAGTCATGGGTGAATGCAGTGGGTCGCTCTGTATCGTGTCTGTGCTGACATGCATGCCGGCTATCGATATACAATGCTGTTCCAGTGTTGCCGGCTCGACCGGAGCGCGAAGGGTGCTGCAACGAGAAAGCGGCAGTTGCGCAATGGACTTGTGCGATGCGAAACGGTATATGACAACCGTATGGCTGGCATGACTGTGTGCCATGAGGTTGATGACCTGTTCGGCAGTCGAGGGCTGCAATGTCGGTTGCTCTATGATCAGGATATCTATCTCGGGCGCATCGCTGTCGCCAAGCAGGGCCTGGGGTGTCTTATATTGCCCGATGAGCTCGAGTTGTTCCAGCTGCTCGCTGGCATTATCGACTTTTGATGCCAGTGTCTCACCTATGATGGTAACGCGTAGAGGCTGGTCGGAGTTGTGGGATTGCAGGCTGCCCAGGCTCTCTGCAGCGCGTGCTTCTAGTGCTTCCTGGTTGAGGCCGGCAATGGAGCTGATAGAGTCGCCTGCATCGACCAGTGCTTTCATCAGTTTTAGGCGCGAGATGTCTGCACTCGAGTAGAGTCGTCCGCCGGTCTCCGAGCGTTCGGGGACGACAGCATTGTAACGTCGTTGCCAGATACGCAGAGTGTCCGGGGAAACACCGGTGAGGCGAGATACTTTGCCGATCCTGTATGTGCTTGATGCCGATGGTGTGCTCATGTTCATTCCTGCTAAGTGAGTTGATAGGGAAGGCATGTATTATACAAAATCTAGACAAAACATCCATATATAATATCTGTCTAGGACAATAAAGAAACCCTTTATGGTGAATTACTGTACCTGCGAAACCATGTAGCGCACCTTCCCGGCTGGGTTGCATATCTCGCCTGCGCCAGCTTGGGAGGGTATTGCCATAGCCCTCATGTCGGAGCGAGTGGTATGCAGATAGCTCAGCGGAGCCGAGCAAATCTCTGGTGCTGTTGGCCTCATTCAATGCGCATGATTACGAGATAGCATGACCGATATATACGGGGCGAAGCGATGAAAACCAGACGGTTGTTTCTATGGACTACGGCATTATGCTGCTTATTTATTACTGTTCATGTTCGCTACCGCAGCAGCACTGGCGCGCTGTGTAATCGCGCGGGTCATACCGCGAAAAATCAACCAGTGAAAGGGGGATAGCAGGTACCAGTAAAGCAAGCCTGGGATGCCGGCGGGATGGAAATAGGCAGTAGCGGTGATACGGTGTCCACGACCCTCTGGAATTAGCGCCAGTTCAAGAACGCCTGCACCCGGTGCTTTCATCTCCATCAGCAGTGTCAGCCGGGTTTCCGGCTCGATTGCGATCACGCGCCATGTATCGACGACATCGCCAACTCGCAGCTCGCTCGGATGACGTCGACCGCGACGATAACCGGGGCCACCAAACAAGGAATCGATGAAGCCCCGTATTTTCCACAGGCTATCGAGATAGTAATAACCGTTTTCACCACCAATCGAGCTGACCTCGCGCCACAAGTCGGTTACCGCGGCTGTTGATGTTGCGCTGCCAGAGGCGCGTTTGGCATAAAAACCATATTCGGGATGATAGTCGCGACATGCAATCGAGCCTTCTATCCAGCGCGAGGGAATTTGTTGCCTTGTTTCGGCTTCAAGTGAAGCGCGAACTGATTGCTTGAAACTCAACAGCGGCAACGGGATCAGTTCACGGATAGCTACATCATCCGCGATCACATCCTGCTTGAGGCCCTCTATCAAAGCTCGTGCAATACTGTTTGGCACAGATGTTACCAGGTGCAGCCAGTAAGATGACAGGCGTGGACTTAGAAACGGCACCGGTATGATCACTGGATGTTTGCCTATAACTTCTCCGTACTGGTGCATGATCTCTTCGTAGCTAAGCACTTCCGGGCCGCCTACATCATAACAACGGTTTGCTGTCGCCTCCAGACGGGGCACGGCAAGCAGATACTCGATCAGGTTTTCCAGCGCTATAGGGGATGAGCGGCTCCTGACCCAGCGCGGTGTCAGCATCAGAGGAAGGTGATTGACCAGATCTCGGATAACTTCGAAAGCTGCGGACCCCGGACCAACAATCATTCCCGCTCGAATTTCGCTCACCGGCACCTTGCCCTGGCGCAAGCGCTCACCGGTATCCCGGCGTGAGCGCAAATGCTCTGAAGCGGGATCGGGTGGGATCAAACCACCGAGATAGACGATGCGCCGGACACCGGCCTGCTCAGCGGCTCGACTGAAGTTGGTAGCAGCCTCCAGGTCGAGGCTGGCAAAATTTCGCCCGGCGGCCATCGAATGGACAAGGTAATAGGCTATATCGACATCTGCCAGTACAGGTGCCAGCGTTTCAGGTTTTAACGCGTCAGCTTCAACAAGCTCCACGCCTTGCCAGCCCCGGCCTCTTAGTACATCCCGACTGCGCGCACTTGCACGCACCGGGAATTGCAATTGCATGAGCCGGCTTACAAGATTAGTGCCGATGTAACCACTGGCGCCAAACACCAGCACGCGGCCTGTTGGCGCAGTGTTATTCATCATGCCTGATATCAACTGGAAACAGGTCCATTGGCCGCACCAGGTGCGCTTGTTGTGATGACAGTATTGCCCGTTTCAAGCAGCACTCTCAGGTTAGCAACGACTTGTTTACCACCACGCTTGATGATTTTTTCGATGTGTCCGCGAAACGGCAGCATATAAACAGCTAATACTGTGTCAAATTTAAAAGTCACCCGTGTACCCGGTCCCACCTGCTCGAACAGGTAGCACACTTCAAAGTCCGGCTTTGACAAGCTGGTGAAACGTAATTTACGCATGGGAACAAGTTCGCTTACACGGAACAGTGCTTCACTGCGATAGCCTTCATCGATGCGCACCTGTCGGGCGATGACGCCGACCCTGATATCTCCCGGTGTTATTTTTTCCAGCTCGCAAACTTGCGGTGATATGAGCTGATAATTATTAAAAAAATCCATGGCGATGAACTGAAAAACATCCTCTAATCCGCGATTAAGCAGAACACTGTCATGCGAGCTAACGATCGACCATTTTTTATTTACTTCCGGCATTATTGTTATCCAGATCAACTAAAGGCGATTGCACCATATTGTTTCACAATCCATTCAAACTCAAAGTGAAAGGTTAATATTCTTGCTGTAGACGGGCACTGTCAACAAAACTTTTTTTCAAAATTAAATAATAGGTCACAGGCCATGGTTTGTGCAGTAATTTCATCAACGAGTGTTTTGTCCTGCTATCTCAATCTATTTTAGCTAAAGGGGGGAGCAGATCTATTTAGTCCCCTTGGCTCGCTCAAAATTAATGTGCTGCATAATTGAATTAAAGGGAGCAGACCGTTGTGATTTTTCGCTGAATGCTATCTGAGTGTTATAAAGCAGAAAGCCAGAGGCGTAAGCGCAGACCAGGTTCTGTGCTGTAGCCCGTTTCGACAAACGTGATCTCGCCGTAGGGGTCGAGAATGAAGCTGGTGGGCACGCCTTTCAGGCCAAAGGACTGTGCCAGGCCACCACTGTTATCCAGCATTACTGGAAAAGTCAGCTGGTTTTCTCGCATATAGGTTTTTACCTCTGCTTCACCTTCGGACCATGAGGCGATACTGATCACCTGGTAGTCTTGCGATATCGATTGTATCGTGCCGTTTTCCAGTTCACAGATCGGGCACCAGGTCGCCCAAAAATGTAACAATACCGGTTCACCTTCGAATTCGGCAATGGTAAAAGCTGAGCCATCCAGTAACTCACCAGTAAATTCTGACAGGTTGCCTTTTTGTGCTTCACGGGTTTTCCACCAGTTAGCCACTTGCATGATGGCTATAAAAAGCAAGATGTAGATCAGCCAGGTGTACAGGTACTTTTTTGTTTTGCTATTCATATTGAAGGGCGGTCAAAGGAGTGGAGAGCAATTGTTTCTGATATTCGACGGATATATTATATAGACTTAGAGCAATAATCATGGCCTGCCTTCTATTTCTTTCCAGTAAGCCTGGTTGCTAAAGATCTAGAGTAAGAGCCGGCGACATTTTACAGGAGGTTGCTATGGCTTTTTATCATCATTTTAGCAGGTATCAGAACGACCCCGACTATGCAGACAAGCAGGCATGGATCGCTGCCAGGCTGTTGACCTTGCGTCACGATCTGTATGAAACGATAGAAAAAGACCGTCGTCCTAATTCTTTGATCATCGGCTCCTGGAATATCCGTGCTTTTGATGATGGCGTGCCAAGGATGGACGAAAGCTACCATTATATCGCTGAGATCATCGATCATTTCGATATCTGTGCCATCCAGGAGGTTAAAACCGACCTGCATCCCCTGCGCCGTTTGATGAAACTGTTAGGACGCAACTGGGACTTCTTCGTCTCCGATATCTCCACGCACAAGGGTGGTAATAACGAACGCATGGCGTTTGTCTTCAATACCAACCGTGTGTTTTTTCGAAACCTGATCGGAGAAATCGTTCTGTCGAAGGATGACCTGAGTAGCGGAAGGCAACCCGCACGCTCGCCGTTTTTTGCCTCGTTCCAGGCAGACTGGTTCAAGTTCTCTCTGTGCTCAGCTCACATCGTGTTTGGTGATGATCTCGAGATGCGCGCCGAAGAGACCGGGGCGATCGCAGACGCTCTGGTCAAGCGTGCGAAGTCTGAGGATCAGGTGCACATCTTTCTGGGAGACATGAATATCGAGAAAGAAGATGGAGAGGTTATGCAGGCATTGAAGGATTCGAAACTGACGGTGCCGGACTTTGGTCCCACTAATATGGGTGGCGATAAATGGTTTGACCAGATAGCGTTTACCGAAAAGGGTAGAGCGAGCCGTAAAACCCGGATGCTGCGCCACGGCAAGTTCGACTGGCGACATGCTGTTTTTGGCCCTCACCCCGAGCAAGATGCACCTGGTTTGACGGCAAAAGACAAAACGGAGGGTAAGGCACGTCTTACGCGTGAGGCTATACTGAAACACTACGAGAAGAAAGTGGAGAAAATCAGAAAGGCACATGGTAAAGCGCCTTATGTCGATTGGCCAAAATCCTACAGCAGATGGGCAACGTATGAGATGTCCGATCACTTGCCGATATGGATAGAACTGGAGATCGACTACTCGGACGATTATCTGCGCCGCTATCTTTGAATTCAAAGAAAGATCAGAAGGTGACGTAGAGATTCAATCTTGACCGATATGAGAAGTCAGTCCTATGGTTAGACTAAAAGCGACACAGACATTTATCTCGATAGCTCATTCATGGGTGTATACATCGTTCTACTGGCTAGAGCTGTCTTTGAGCGCGGCATATCTTATAAAGGGTTTTAATATGCCCATTACATGATCGAGATGGTCATCAGGTATTTTTCGAAAGTTGCCATCGATGATGTATGGCAATGATCTCTTCAGGAAGTAATCGTACTGAACTATTACGCCAGGCTCGGTTTTACTCTTTGCTATCTTTAGTGGTGCTATATAAAGCGACGAGAGAATAGTCTTCATTTGTCACCGGCATCTTTTATTATCGTCAATAATACTTTCTGCCAATTTCACTAATTTCACATTAATTAATCCGTCTGGGCTAATATCAAGGTAGTGCTTGCCCAACTGAAATAACCTTAAAATATCAAAGGTTTATATTAAAAAGAAAATTATGAAAAAAAATCTATATCTTGCTGTACTGTCTTTGTTTATAGCCTTACCTGTATCCCATAGCGCGCAGGCTGAAAAAATATACTCAGTGGGTGTTGTGCCTCAGTTTGAAGCCCGACGAATTAATGAGATCTGGCAACCCATTCTGGAAGAAGTTAGTCAGCAAAGCGGTATCAAGTTAGAACTCAAGGCATCATCAAGTATCCCCGTTTTTGAAAAACAGCTGGCTGCCGGTGAATTCGATTTCGCCTATATGAACCCGTATCACGCTATCGTAAGTAATGAAGAGCAAGGGTATGCCCCGTTGTTACGAGATACCGGCCGTAGTCTGTACGGTGTTATCGTGGTTAAACAAGATAGCCCGATCCAGTCAGTGAAAGAACTGGATGGTAAGATCGTTGCTTTTCCATCGCCTAACGCACTGGGTGCAGCACTATTACCTCGCGCCGAGCTTGCCAGAAAATTCAACATCGAGATTGAGGAGCTCTATGTAAAAAGCCACAGCTCTGTGTATCTGAACGTGTTGCTGGATAAAGCCGTTGCCGGTGGCGGTGTGCAGAAGACACTATCGCAACAACCAGAAAAAATTCGCAATCAACTACGTATTTTGCACAAGACCGAAAGGTTGCCGCCACATCCAATAACTGCGCATCCACGTGTGGCCAGTTCAGTCCAGAGCAGAGTCTCGGCCGCATTTATACAGATGGACAACAGTGAAACGGGCAAAGACCTGCTGAAAATGATTCCGATGAAAAAGATTGGCGAAGCCAGTATTCTGGATTATGAGTCACTAAAAAAGTTGGGCCTGCACGAATATTACGTGGCTAGATAGCCCATATGAATCTTCACATCAAGCTGTTTCTCCCTGTTTTCCTGTTGATCGCAGCTATCGCGGCAACCATGCACTATTACTGGTTACCTAATTACCTGGCGCTCGAGATTGAACGGCAGCACAATAACGAACTCACTTTTACCGATCTGCTGGGTACTGCGCTGGTACCTGACCTGCTTAAAAACGACCTTGCAGAGGCCCACGCGACACTGGATCGTGTACTTGAAAATCGCGAGTACTGGTATGCCATCAAACTCTATGATCAGGATCAACAGGTCATCTATCCACTGGTTGATGAAATTCTGCCAGAGGGTGTGGACATGGGAGTACTGGAGCATGATATTACTTTCAATGGTAACGTCATCGCTCACTTCAAGGTCTGGATAGACTTCAATGCTACTAACGCGCAGCGTATCAGCCATATTACTCATCTCGAACAGTTGTTGTTGCTTACCTTGCTGGGGATGGCACTGGTGGCTACCCTGTTGCAGGATAAATGGATAAGAACTCCTCTGCAGCAACTCGCACGATTTGCCAGCGATATTGCGCGCGGTAAGTATGACTCCAGAATGGAGTACCAATCCCGTGACGAAGTCGGAAGACTTGTAGATGCTTTTAACAGTATGCGCGAGCAGATCAAACAGCGTGAAACAGACCTTGTCGAAAGTCAGGCACGTAACAAGGCTGTGATCGAAAATGCTGTCGATGGCATCGTTTCCATTGACGCCCGTGGCAATGTGATTACATTTAACCCTGCTGCGGAAATAATATTCGGTTACGGCAGTGACGAGGTGACCGGGCAAAATGTCAATATGCTCATGCCCCAACCCTACAAGCGGGAGCATGACGGTTATCTATATAACTACCTGGAGACTGGAAAGAAGAAAATTATCGGTATCGGGCGTGAGGTCGAGGGCCTGCGCAAAGATGGCACTACGTTCCCGCTGGAACTGGCTATCAGTGAGGTTCAGCTCGATGACCGAAAACTGTTTATAGGCATCATCCGTGATATTACAGAGCGTAAGAAAATCGAGCAGATGAAAAGCGAATTTGTGTCAACCGTTAGTCACGAGTTACGCACGCCATTAACTTCGATACGCGGTGCACTAAGTCTGGTACTCGGCAAAGGTAGCAGCGAGTTACCGCCGAAGCTGCTACGTATGCTGGAAACCGCTAACCGCAACAGCGAACGCCTGACTTTTCTGATTAACGATATCCTTGACCTGGAGAAAATTAATGGCGGTAAACTTGAGCTTCATCTGGAAGCAGTGAATCTTGCAGAACTGGCTAAAAGGGCCACAGAAGAAAACGAGGGTTATGCGCACTCGCACCAGGTTAATCTTAAGCTGTCTTTTGAAGCGGATCCCTCGACCACGGTGCGGGTAGACGAACATCGTCTGTTGCAAGTATTTGCCAACCTCATTTCTAACGCCGTTAAATACTCGCCACAGAATGACACCGTAGAAATCCGCATAACACGCAGCGATGACAGGGTGCACGTTTCAGTCATCGATCACGGTCCTGGCATTTCTGATGAATTCCGGACCCGAATCTTTGGCCGTTTTGCCCAGGCCGATAGTTCTGACACTCGCGAAAAAGGCGGTACTGGTCTGGGACTGACCATCACCAAGGCCATCGTTGAGCAGCTCGGTGGCAACATTGGTTTCAACAGTCAACCCGGTGAAGGTTCAGATTTTTATTTTGAACTGTCCGCATGGGACCAGTCAGTGGAAAACAATCAGCTCGATGAGTCACTACCCAAAGTGCTGATCTGTGAGGACGACCCGGATGTTGCCTATGTGCTGGTCAATCTTCTGGAGCAGGAAGGCCTGTCCGGCGATATTGCAGCCACTGCGAAAAGTGCACGCGAGTTACTGGCCAGGAACGACTACCGCTTGTTACTGCTTGATCTGAAACTGCCGGACGCCAATGGCCTTGAGCTGGTACGTGTATTGCGCGCAGATGAAGCCACCAGGAAGCTGCCTATAATCGTTGTCTCTGGACGCGCCAATGAAGGCCGTAAAGAATTTAATGGTGATGCGGTCACCGTTGCGGACTGGTTACAAAAACCCATCGATCGCGATCGCCTGTCACATGTGCTGGCGGATGTTATGCGTGGCGACCATCGGCCACAAATTCTGCATGTAGAAGATGACCTGGATGTTATCCAGGTGACACAGGTATTGTTTGAAGAAGAGGCCGATTTTGACTACGCTACGACCTTGTCCGAAGCACGACAAAAACTGGCCAATGAAAGTTATGACCTGGTAATCATCGACTTATCACTACCTGACGGCTCGGGACTGAAGCTGCTAGACCAGATCGAACAGGGTACTCCGATCGTACTCTTTTCCGGTCAGGAAACTGATGCTGAGATCAACGAAAAAGTCACAACGACTTTAACCAAGTCGCGAACCAGTAATGAGGAGCTGATGCAAACCGTAAGACAGTTATTAAATAGTAACACTTGAGGAAAGCGTGATAAATAATGAAATTACTCTATGTTGAAGACGAAGCGGATATTCGAGAGATAGCGGAGTTCGCCCTGGAAGATGAAGGTTTTGACATTGTTTTTTGTGAATCTGGTGAACAGGCACTGGATAAAGCCGGTGATTTTCAACCGGATGTCATCTTGCTAGATGTGATGATGCCTGGCATGGACGGTCCCACGACGCTGCAAAATCTTCGTCAACTGGACGGTCTTGAAGATACACCGGTGATATTTCTCACCGCAAAAGTTCAGCCTAATGAGATCAAGGACTTTATCGCACTTGGCGCCATCGATGTCATTCCGAAACCTTTTGATCCGATGACACTGGCCGATAAAATTCACGATGTTTTAAACAGTAATCGCTGATGGTTGCGAACAAGAAACATAAGTTACGCAAACTGCAGGACAAATACATTGCCCAGTTCCCGGGCAAGCTGAACGCACTAAACCGGGTCTGGCTAAAAGCTCTGCACGATGGTGATGCTCTAGCGTTGAGCCAATTATGCCAGCAGGCGCATAACCTGGCAGGTTCGGCAGGTACTTTCGGTTTTTCCGCTGTCAGCGTCGAAGCCAGGAACCTCGAGAATACCCTGCGAGCCCTTGATAAAGATCAGGAGCTTAGTGGTGAAGTCGAGGAGGTTATCGCTGACGCGCTACAACGGATAGTCAGTCTTGTCGAGCTCGGGCCGGAGCAGATTGAGTCCGGCATTGCCGTGGAGAGCGATGAAAACATACCGGTCGCTGAATTCGATCGACTGATATATGTTATCGAAGACGACGAACTGCTGGCTAGAGAAATTGCAGCTCAACTCTACTATTTCGACTATGAAGTTGAAATATTCTCCGTCATTTCACAGGCTATGGAAGCAATCAAGTTACGCATGCCTTCAGCCATGATTCTTGATGTTCAATTACCTGAAGGTGAACTTGCCGGTCCTGAGTTTGCCATGGCATTGAATGAATATTCTACTACAAGTGTGCCTACAATATTCATATCCTCACGAGACGACTGGCAGGCACGGCTGGCAGCAGTACGAGCTTGTGGTAGCGCCTACCTGACCAAACCGCTTGATTTCAACGAGCTGCTTGAATGCGTAGACAGGCTGACCTTGAAACAGCAACCAGAAGCTTTCAAAATTCTCATTGTTGATGACATGGAAGTGCTTGCTGAGCACTACGCCGCTGTTTTAGGGGGAGCTGGCATGCAGGTTAAAACGGTGTCGAGCATTAATGACCTGCTGGAAGTGCTCAGTGACTTCCAGCCGGAACTGATTTTAATGGACATCTATATGCCACAGTGCTCGGGCCTGGAAGCAGCAAAAATAATTCGCCAGAAAGATGAGTTACTCAGTGTACCCATCGTTTTTCTTTCCACCGAGTCTGATACCGCACATCATGTTTCTGCTATGGAGCTAGGTGGCGATGATTTTCTGCAAAAACCCATCATGGATTCCAGCCTGGTAGTCGCCGTGCGGACTCGTGCCGAGCGCTTTCGCAGCCTGCGAAACCAGATGAATCGTGATGGGCTCACCGGCCTGCTTAATCATGTCTCCACAAAAACTCACCTGGAGGCGGAAATCTCGCGCGCTTTGCGCCAGCATGAAGCGCTTTGTTTTGCCATGCTCGATATCGACCATTTCAAACAGGTAAACGATAGTTACGGTCATCCAGTTGGCGATCGCGTCATTAAAAGCGTGGCGCGCATGTTAACAAAGCGATTGCGTAAGTCGGACTTCATCGGCCGTTATGGTGGTGAAGAATTTGCCATCATATTGCCCGAGACCGACATCAAAACCGCGCGCAGTCTTCTCGATGACATACGTCAGAATTTTTCACAAATCGTACAACAGAATAATGATATTCAGTTTAGCTGCACTCTCAGCGCAGGTGTTACCCAGCTGTCGCCAAACGATAACCTTGATAGCATTATCAATACTGCAGATGACGCTCTGTATAAAGCCAAAAATTCAGGTAGAAACAAAGTATGCGAAAAATAAATCTTATTATTTTTCATAAAAGTGGGACAGTAAGAAAATCTTCACTTATATCAGTAACAGCAGTGTACTGACACCAGTTCAATATAGTTTTTGGCAGACGGCTGGCGACCTATTGATCAAAACATCAACCTGTAACCAAAGTTGAGCGAAAAATCTTCCACATTGCTCACGAAATCATCAGAGTCATAACCAGGACCTGCAGCGCTCAGTGCCAGGCTCCAGTGTTTATAGCTTAGCTCTGCGATGAGTCCTAAAGCCGGTTTGAGTTTTGTTCTGCCCTGGCTCTGCGATATAACTTCATTATCCGGGGTCGAAGTGAGTGCTATATTACCGCTAAATGTTGCAATCCCTGCACCCAGGCCGCCACCTATCCGTGCATATGTACCTGAGTAGTAGTCTCCCCACTCGTAGAATACAGTAGGAAACCACATAGTAGAACTCACCGCTAACCTTAGTGCCCAGGTCGGCGAAGTTGTCATTGCCGAGGTCTTGCTGATCAGCTTCGAAGCTTGAAATATTGAATATGAACGTAATGCCCGTATTCTTGACTGAAAAATATCTAGGTTTTGTGCTGTAACTCAGAAACCAGCTGTTGGTTTTGCGTTGTACGATCTTACCATCGGCACCGTCACTTTTTCTCGTTACGCTTATACCTGCCTGCCTGATACCGATTGCCAGACGAACACTGGCACCATCTATAAAGGCTTCATAAGCCCATGATTTGAAGTCGTTATCTGCGAGCACGACAGACGGTGTCAATAGTGTCAACAATAAAAGAAAACGCATTACAAGAGTGTAGTGCAAACCAGTGGCATCAGGTCATCTTATGGACTGGCTTGACGAGTAAAGCTTCTATCTGTTCCTGTGCTTTACAAGTGAGGTGACAGAAGCGTTGAATTCTGCCGTCCTCTCATGGATAGATGTAGCATCATTCTACTGGCTAGAGCTGTCTTTGAGAGCGGCATATCTTATAAAGGGTTTTAATATGCCCATTACATGATCGAGATGGTCATCAGGTATTTTTCGAAAGTTACCATCGATGATGTATGGTAATGATCTGTTCAGGAAGTAATCGTACTGAGCATCCTTACCAGACGCATTATCAGTCTGGCTATCATTACATTGAGTGACTATATCTCTATGTTTGCTACCGATCGACTTTTGCAGGGCTGTCTCTGCGTTCATGCAAAGATCTTTAAAACTTATATCAGTATCGCTGTGATCCAGGCTGGATATTCCTACAGCGATATCAAAACGTAGCTTGTTTTTATTAATAGCGAACTTCATGCTTCTGACCATGGTCTTTACACGCTTGATGGCTGTCTTCGAATTCGAGCAGCTGGTGAGCGGTAATAGCAGCGCAAACTTTGAAGTGTCGATGCGTGCAACGATTTCTTCATCACGCAGATGACTTCGAATGCGTTTACCAACTTCGACGACCACTTGTGTCGTGACTGACTTGCTCTGGGTTTCACTGATCACAGATAAAGGTTTAAGCTCGATATGAGCGATCGCCAGTTCCAGCCTGTGGCGGATCGCCATGGAGAGTGCTTTGCATCCCTCTGTTTCAAAATGTAAAGCATTGTACAGCCCTGATTGTCGGTCTATGCCTAACATATCTTCAAGCTGGTTGAGCCTCTGATTGAGACTGATGTACGAGCAGGCGCAGCTGATCAGGTCAATATCATCGAAGGGTTTTGAGATGAAACCGGTGGCACCCATTTCAAATACGGCGCGCATGGCAGCATGCGAATCGGAGTGACCGGTGATCATGATGATCGGTTTCTGCGCGATGCGTCTGTCTGGTGATGTACGGATATGCTTAAGTAATTGCAGACCGTTCATTTCCGGCATCTGTATGTCTGCAAAGACGACAGCATAATCGGGATTAGCTTCCAGCTTCTCCCAGGCATCTTTACCATTTACCGCCTCGTGTACGGTATATTGTTTTGAAAGTATTTTGTTTGCAGCGGCACGCACTGTATTGGAATCATCTACGAAGAGTACTTCTGGTCTTACGGTCTTTGTGTTGCTCATACAATACCTTGAATCTGATACCGCTGTTTGATGTCTTATGTCGAATGAGTAAAGCTCGGTTCACACAGATAAGTATAGAAGAAAAGCACAATAAGTGGGTCAGGCCTGGTAATAATAGTGCTCAGAGAGCAATTGATTCTAATGTCCTATGAACCTAATATATTAATTTGAATCCACTCGAATAAGACCACATCGATTGTTGCTGCTTATTTTAAATCACTAGAATCTATGCCAACTCTTTATTTCAGGACAGTACTGCTCTTACTGCTGCTTTTATCTAGCGCCTGCAGTAATCCTAAAATTCAGACACAAGCAGATACCGCTTTATTGCATGCCCGACTGACTTCTGCTGCCGCGGTGATGTCAGATGGATATGTGTTACCGATGAAGACATGGGGGTCTTCCGACGAAACCACTGCAGTAGTACTTGCCATGCATGGCTTCAATGATTACAGTAATGCTTTCGATGCTGCAGCACATTCATTTGCGAATGACCTGATAACGACCTATGCCATTGATCAACGCGGTTTTGGTGCAACACAGCAGCATGGTGTCTGGGCTGGTCAAGCTGTTATGCATTCTGATCTAATCGCTACGGTCGATCTTCTTTGTGAGAAACATCCTGGCCTGCCTGTGTTCCTGCTGGGCGAGAGCATGGGCGGTGCCGTTATACTCAGTGCAGTACAGCAGCTGGAAGCAACCTGTGTACAGGGCGTGATATTGATGGCTCCAGCTGTATGGGGTTGGCAGGCGATGCCATGGTGGCAAACAGTACCGCTTAGACTGCTCGCACATACCCTGCCTGAGCTGACATTGACTGGAGATGGCCTCGATATTCGTGCCTCGGATAATGATGAAATGTTACGTGCATTAGGTCGCGACCCGTTGGTGATTAAGGAGACACGCATAGATTCGATATACGGGCTTACTGACCTGATGGAAGCGGCTATGGAGAACAGCGGGGCATTGAAAATGCCAGCACTTATCCTGTATGGCGAAAATGATGAAATCATTCCATCAGGTGCTTTCTGCCGGATGCTCGATATTCTGCCGGATAGAGATACATCTCATTGGCGTTTGATTCTCTACCCTGACGGGTATCATATGCTGACGCGAGATCTGCAGGCTGAGGTCGTGATCCAGGATATCAAGACATGGATACGCGACCAAAAAACTTTATTGCCATCAGGGCAGGAGGTTGTTGAAGGTGACTTGCGTTTATCGGTACTCAATGAGTGCGATGGGTTGCAGCAACTGAATTAGATAATCGAAAGAGTTGTAGTCATTATGTTTTACACAAGCGTCGCTTGTAATACGCTTTTACTCGTTCGATAAACCTGCTGTCAGTAACGGCTCCTTATTTCGTTTTGCTCTGAGCCAGTTTATTGATCGAAGGATTCTTTGATTGCTTATCAGTTTAAACTCAGCTTTACGTTTTCCCGGAAAGTTTACCAATAACAGGCCCATTATGATGGTAACCACTCCCTGGCCTGGTAAGATCAGCATTATGATACCGGCAAAAAAAAGCAGCCAGCCTACGATGTTCTTTATGCTGATAATGAAAAATCGAATTACCGGGTGCTTGAAGGTGTGATGCAGGCTGTATGCATCAGGATATTGAAAGTAGTCGGTTGGTATCAGTGAAACCAGAAAAGGAACACTCAGTATACTGGCAATAAACATAATAGCCGATACACCGCCAATGATACCCAATGCAAATTGGTGCTCTTCATAAAACACGGTGATTATCTCGATCATGCTCTAACCGGGGACGGTGACAAATGAGTATTATTGTAAAATTGGTAAAAGGGGTCTGTTGTCTTTATTTATACGGCTGCGAATATCTAAAGCAAGTCATCCAGAAACCGTGTTTCACCGTGTTGATAGACCTGAAAGTCTGACTCTTCTATATCGTATTTTTTTAATGCCTCGGCAAGCTTGGTCGGGGGTTCATCGAGCGGCTCGTCGGTCAATATGAACGTGCCCCAATGCATGCCTACAGATTGCCTTGCGCGAACGTCCATGTGTATCCTGACTGCCTCATCAGGATTAACGTGGTAGGGACGCATGAACCATCTCGGCTCGTATGCGCCGATAGGGATCAGTGCAAGGTCAAAGTGTCCATACTTGTTACCGATATCCTTGAAATGATCTGCGTAGCCCGTGTCACCTGCAAAGAATATACGATCATCATTGGCTTCTATTACCCATGAAGCCCATAGTCGTTCGTAGGCATCAACCAGTGAGCGTTTGCCCCAGTGTTGGCTCGGTTCAGCAGTGAATTTTACACCATCGATTTCATGGTTCTGCGACCAGTCAAGTTCGACCACATCAACCGGGTCAAGCTCGAGGTCATCAAACCATGCTTTCATGCCCAGAGGCACGAGAAAGGTGAGTTTTCGTTCACTGTTGTGTTGAGACAAGGCGATCACGGTCGAAACGTCAAGGGCATCATAGTGATCATGCGAGATGATCACCGCATCGATATCGGGCATATCAGCTAATGCCATCGCCGGTGCAACAACACGTTTAGGGCCGGCCCAGGATACGGGTGAGGCCCGCTCGGAAAACTGGGGATCGGTGAGTATGTTCAGGCCGTGAAACTGGATGAGAAACGTGGCATGTCCGATCCATGTCAGGCTGGGCTTCTCTGTATTATTTATGACATATTCGTGATGCGTGCTGTCGATAGTGAAGTCATAGTCATCGGCGTCGGGTATGTCCTGAAACAGCCTGTCCCAGCGCCACTTCAAGAATTCCACTAATCCTTTGCTATCGTCGTAGTCAATGTTTTGAAAGCCATCCCTGGTGTGATGGGCTTTCGTCGCATCATAGTTCGGATTTGTCGAACATGAGGCGACGAGCAATAGTGACAGCAGGCAGGCAAGATTAAAGTTTTTCATCGTTCTTATGACATACTGGCGATATTCTAAAAGTTTCGGCTATTCAAGCACATGCGCATGTGCATGTTAAATGTTTATGAGCATTGAACCTGGGTTAAGTTCCACCAGTAGCTGTTATCTGGCGCTCGATACCTGGCGTTGCTTATTTCTACTTAGAATGGCAACTCGGCATAATAAAAGGGGCGGTGACAAATGATGAATAGTATGATGAGTCCATGAAACTACATATGCTTATGAAAATAGCTTTAGTGCTACTGCTTATTCTGACTGCACCAACGATAAATGCAGATGAGATTTCTGGCCACATTGGTGGTTTTGCAGGTTTGAAGTTGATGGATAGCAGTGATTGGCCCGAACTCAACACACATTTTGCTATGGCTATCATGTTTGATATAAAAAAGGATTCCTGGCCGTTAAGCATTTCACTGGATATATTTGATAGCGGGGATGAATATAAGCATGATGGCGTGGGCGGCTGGTTTGGCACAAGAATGTATTATGATATAAATGCCAGCTTCGTGCTCGGATTAGATGCTCGTTATTCATATGGCAAAGTAACCCTTTTCGATAAAGAGCTAATTGCAGGTGGGCTTAATACGGGTGTGACTGCTGGGTATCAGTTTTGAAAGGTATGAAAAGAGGGCGGAGACCTTCAATCTTTAATCAATAATAAAAATGCTTGTAGCGAATCGCTTTAGCAGATACTTTTTTAAACTTATCGCCTTTTGCTGTGCCGAGTTCGACGTTGTCGTCATGTTCTGGCGGTAAAATAATAACTGCATGTGCACCTACACTTGCGGCTTGTTTTTTTAAAATCCCGATTGCTGTATCCAGCTCTTTTTCATTTTTGATATCATGGCCACGTGCTATCACCAGGCTAATCACCGTATGTTCTTCCATGGGGTTATCATAGAGCACAAGTATTCGCTCTGGATCCGTTGGCTCATAGCTGTTATCGCTGGGTACAGATGAGCTCTCAACTGCCTGGATAGTCGAGGTACTGATCAGGTAGAAGCCAGTCAAAAGAACCAAGATAACTTTATTCATGCAAATGTACTTTTTTGAGGAGAATAAGTAATTGGGAACGAGCCACGATTTATAAATGAGGCATAAATGTGGCCCGTCAATTCCTACTAGTTACTTACTGCTTTTTTTCCATTCAGCTCTTGCTGCTTCATATTGCTTTTCTCTCTCTGCCCAGCGTGCATCATCTTGTGCGCGTAGTTCTTCAAAGCTCATGTTCTTGCGTT
>JABDRN010000022.1 GCA_013041745.1 Gammaproteobacteria bacterium | reverse complement strand
AAAGGTTCTGGAAATAAGGTGTCGTCATATCATCGCTGTAGAACTTGTAATTGTTCTTTCCGGTATCTTTGACATGATACATGGCGATATCGGCATGCTTTATCAGCAGGTCCATGTTAGTGCCGTCGTGCGGATAGATCGCTATGCCTATGCTGGCGCTGACATAGAGTTCGTTGTTGTCGATAACAAACGGGGCTTTGAGGACGCCGTTAATTTTCTCAGCAATGCTGCTAACGTCTTCCTTGCCTTTGGTGATTTTTGGCAGCAGCAGTGTGAATTCATCACCGCCAAAACGGGCCAGGGTGTCGCCTTCACGCACACAGCTCTTCAGTCGCGTACTGACCTGCTGTAAAAGTTCGTCGCCAACCACATGGCCCAGAGAATCATTGATGTTTTTAAAACGATCAAGGTCGAGGAACATCACCGCCAGCATCTCGTCTTCACGTTTGGCCTGGGAGATTGCCAGACCAAGGCGGTCTCTCAGTAATGCACGATTTGGCAGGTTTGTAAGCAGGTCGTGGTAGGCCTGGAAGTTGATGGTATCTTCAGCCAGCTTGCGTTCTGTAATGTCACGCGCGACACCATAAGTGCCAAGATAGGTTTTCTTTTTGGCCCCGCCTTCATTTTGATAAATCCCCATGGAGCTGAGCTCGATTGGCAGTGTGCTTGCTTCAAAGAAGCGAGCTGAGCTGTCATCTTTGCATTTCAGGCGCAACTCAACATTGCGTGATGCACGGTCACCTACACGACGCTCATTAAATACATAGCGGGCAACCTCCAGGTCTTTCTGGTGTACAAGTATCGAATAGTGTTTGCCTATCAGTTCCTTGTTGTCATAACCCAGTAGTGTTTCGATGCGGTCATTGATAAAGCTGAAATGACCATCCTGGTCGAGTATGTAAATGATATCGGGTGATGTATTCACCAGGTAGCGATGCAGACGCTCGGACTCATGCAACTGGTTCTGTATCAGTTTGTTCTGTTTCTCGAGGGACTTTTCCTTCAATGCGTTTTTGACGGTAATCATCAATTCGTCGGTGGCATATGGCTTGCGCAGGAAGTCATAAGCGCCTTGCGAACAGGCGTCTCTGGCTGCTTCAAAGGAGGTTTCGCCACTGACAACAATGATGGATAGATTCATTTTTTGTTGCTTGATGTGACGCATGACATCATGCCCGTTGACATACGGCATCTGCAGGTCAAGCAATACCAGGTCGTAATCTTTCTGGTCAAGACAGACGATGGCTTCCCGGCCGCCAATGGCGGTATTGGCATCAATGCCGCGGGTAGCGAGTAAGTCTTTCAGGCTTTTCAGTACTACGGGATCATCATCGACGATGAGAATATTCTGCTCATTGCTGCTCATTTTTATACTCTTTGGTGCAAAGGCTGCCCGGCCTTTGGTTATTTTCTAATTATGCACAATTACCAGAGTAGTGCGCTATTCTTGTGTATTTCGCGGCAGGAGAATATGGAAGCTCGTGCCTTTATCGCTACTCCTGCAGCTGATAGAGCCGTGCATTTCATTCACAAGATTTTTTACGATCGTAAGCCCTACGCCCGCATGTCCATCACCTTTTGTTGTTTTTATGGGTGTGAACAAGTCAGGCAAAATCTCTGCTGGTATGCCCGGCCCGTCGTCGGCTACGCATATTTCAAAGTGCGCTTTTCCATCGACGTTTACCTGATCCTGAGTGTAGACCATAACCAGGCCTTCTGCAGGAAGTGCCTCAACTGCATTTTTTACCAGATTGGTATAGATCTGTTTGAGTGCGTCCGCGTTGGCCAACATGGGGGGCATGCTCTCATCCAGGTTGAGGCTTATTTCTATATCGTGGGCAGCGAACAGCGAGGTCTGGAACATATGGGACAGGTCGGCCACGAGGGCATTGACGTCGACTGGAACGGCGTCCCTGGTATCAACAATGCTTGATTCCGAGAGTTTTTCCAGTATCGAGTTAATTCGGAATATCTCGCTCCTGATTGTTTCCAGGTCCTGTTGTGCCGGATCATCACCTTCGAGCTTGACGCCGAGAATTTCGAGATAATTATTGATGATGCTGAGTGGGTTACGGATCTCATGCATTACTTCCCTTGCGCGCGCTTTCAGGATTTGATCAGGGTCCGCTTTATCACTTTCATCAGCTTCTCCGCGAAATTCACTCAAAGAAGAGCTGATGGTGCTGGCTATTTCGTTGGCGAAGCGCTTGATCAGGTTCTGCTGCTTCGATAATGACGCTAGCTGGACCTCGTCGATACCCAGCAGCAGTGTGCCTATGGCTGCATTATGCAGTATCAGTGGCATGCATAGCAGGCCTTCTTTGCCGCTGAGGCCAATCAACTGAAGATCCACGATAGACAGGGCGTCCTGCTCCAGTTCAAACGAATTAATCGGGCTCATCTCCAGCAGGGCATCAGTTACAATACTGCGGCCAGGTTCAAGCGGTATCTTTATGTCCTGAAAGTGCGGGCCGCTTTCAGCAGTGGATATGGCCTGAAGCCTGTCGGTGGCTGCGTCATAAAGAAAGAGGATGCAGTTACTGACGCCAAACAGAATTGAAATATTTTGCTTCAACGCAAGTAATAAGGCCTGTTTTCCTTCTATGCGGGAAAGGTGCTGGTGAACGCCATCGAGCATTGCGATGCTTCGAATCTGCTCTGCAAGCTGGACCTGTTTTAGCTGGTCGTTAGCGTTAATTTTTTTAGCGCTATCGCCATCGATATCGTCAGTAATGAAATCAACTTCGTATTCACTGGCGATATCTCCGATTTTTTCAATGCAGTTCTTTAACAAGCCATCCACTGTTGCTTCGGAAAGTCCGAAAAGCCGCTCGGCGGCATGCAGCGCTTCATCGGGATCCTGTCTGAATTGCTCGTGACTTAGCAGGTTGGCCAGGTTGGTAATTTTAACCAGTGGATGTGCATCCAGGATTTTATCTACAGGCTCATGATGATACAAAATGGCATCCGCAAGAAACGGGTTGCTATCATGTTTTCTGAACAGGCTCGCGCCTACATGATAGTGCGTGGAGTCGAACTCTTCGTTTTCCATCTCATGGAGATGCTCGTCCTCATTGAGTTGGGCGAGCGCTGTTGTGTATTTTTCAGGGTAGGCGGCCTCCATTATCAGCTGGCCTGAATCATGCAACAGGCCGGCAAGCCAGGCCTCATCAAGGTGCTTGTAATTAATGTATTCAGCGAGTTGCTCTGCTATACAGCCGCAAAATATGGAGTGATACCAGTGTTTCTTGAGAAATGTCAGCCGTTCCTGGTTGCTGCGAGAGAAAAACTGCTGCACTGCCGATGTAATAGCAATGCTCTTGATGGTGTGAATACCCAGTCGAGCGAGTGACTGCTCCAGGTTCTTTTCACTTGTACAGTTGCCACCACAGGCCGAAATGATTTTCACGCACAGCGCGGGATCTCTGCGTATGACATTGGCCAGATGCTCAAAAGAGACATTTTCATCCTGGCAGGTATCGAGTAAGTGCAACAGCACATGCGGAAGCGTCAGAAGCTTGTCAGCATCCGTCTTCTGGACAATTTGTTTGGCTTCTTTTTGCATGCGGCGTGTCTTTGGTTTTTTTAATCAATTTTGTCCGGAAACTAGATTCCGGGATTTATGCAGCTCTGTACCGTTAAAATGTAAAGAAAAACGACACGTTTTACTGCATCTAAAATGAATATGCAAGAATCATGCTTATTTAACAATGTCATGTATTTTCAATAAGTTATTAAGTGCTGCTGTTTTCTATCGGCGATTTATGTAAAGCCTGTCGACATAAACGGCGGTTAGCGGAGTGGTACAGTCTCAACCGGCCACGGCATAATATCCGTTCAAGCATTGAAATTAAATGCCTGAGGGCAGAGAATCAATGAAAAGACTGTATCTGAACGCAGAATATTTCCGACAGGTGGCCTGGTTTACAGGAGGTTTGATGCGTTTTTCATCGAATAAAGATGAAGTCCGGGATACAAACAGCGATAACAGAGATGACTCGATGCCTGTGGTACTTTCAAAAAAGCCTGAATCACTGGCTGGCCAGACTGAAACTCAGGAGGTGTCATATTCCGATTATAAGCATCTCGGTCTTGATGATCAGTCGCAGATTTCGCGAAATATAGCAATCGCAGGTGAAGGACTCGATGGCAAAGAATAGTTTTACAGTACTGCTGCTTCTTCTTTT
>JABDRN010000118.1 GCA_013041745.1 Gammaproteobacteria bacterium | reverse complement strand
CACACCCGCAACGTTGATCGTGTTACCAATATCAAATGGGCGGTAGATCAACATAAGTATACCGCTGGCAAAGTTACTCAGTGAGTTCTGCAAGGCGAAGGCGATAACAAAACCAGCAGCACCGATGATGGCGAGGACCGGCCCGATATTGACTTCCAGGGCTGAAAGGCCGACGAATAAGCCGATGAACAAAACCAGCCGACGAGCGGTCATGACCAGGAAATCACGCAACAGGGTGGAGAAGTGTTTCGATTTCGAAAATGCTTTTCTTGCTGCTTTACCAGCGACGATAGAGAAGAAATAGAACACGATGATGATAAGGATGAACTGCACGATGTTGACCGCCCAGCGAAAGCCGCCTTCAGCTGACATCAACCAGCCGGTAATCGTTGTCCATGTTGCACTGGCATCAGTGACATCGACCTTGATTCCGGAAACAGCTTTTATATAAGTATCATACTCTTCGGTTTCACCGCCTTTTACAGACAGCTCTGCAAGTACTACTTTAAAACGATCTATCAACGCCGTCCGTTCCGCCCTCAGACCGGTTACATGTTTGATCAAGGCGGTTTTGAGACCGGCCTTGCCTTCTTTCGAGTCGTCAGAAGCAGCGATCGTCTCACCTTCTTCGATAGCCTTGCTCTTCGCGGCTTTCACCGCATCCTGTAAAACCTTATCCGTTGCCAGCTTACTTTCAGCTTCTTTGGCTTCGGCGAGAACTTGTTTTGCCTCTGCTGACGCTTCTTTACTGTCTTCCTGTTCAGCGTCCTTTGTAGCTTCCTTTACTTCTTCCAGGGCATCTTCAACTTCTTCTGCTTTCTTTATCTCGTCTTTCTTATAGATGGCGGCAACTTCTGCATTACTTATTTCAGAAATCTTTGCCTGTAACACAAGGACCCAGGCTGCTGCCTCTGCCTCGAGCTCACATTTAGTCAGCGGTTTAACCATATGCGTCAACACTTTCACTGACACCGTGGCATCTTTATCAGTTTTTGCTTTAATATCTTTCGGGCAATCCGCCGCTAGCACAGTACTGAATCCACTGGCCATAAAAACAGCAGACATCAACAGCCAGCTCAAGATGGTATATATTTTTTTCATTTGTTCAGGTCTCTATTTAAAAATAATTGGTGCATGTATACCCATGGCAATCGACCAACTATAGAAACAGCTCAATACCGAATAAGTAAAAAACATTGCTGGAGATCAAAGACATGATGATTATCCCGCATCAGTATACTGAAGCGGAGACCGCCTGGTCAGCTTAACGGTCATCCCAGTTCATGCCGCTGATGGCCTGCCCTGGCAGCTATGTTATTCGCATTTTTTTGGTAACTTGTATTCTTCACGAATGGCCATCAGCTTATCCTGCAACTGCAGCAGGTTGGTCCTTGCAACCGGCTCGCTACTGATATCCCAGTCCTTTTCTACTACAGCAGGTATCAGCTCATCTGTTTTATTACTTTTTCCCTGATCAGCATAATTCAGCAGCTCCAGCCAGTAACCGGCAACTGTGTAGTTAGGATTAGCTGACTGTTTCGATGTGGCCGCGTATTGCAGGGAGTCGGCATAGTCGCATGTCACCAGTGCGCTAAGGCCCTTGAATGCATCATCACCGATCTCTTTACGGATCTTGTCCGCCCGCTCCTCACGCTGTTGCTCGATCTTGGAATCGACCTTGCTACCGCTGATCGCACCCGCGGTTGCACCAACGGCTCCGCCATAGACGGCACCTCTAGCTGCCGCTTCAGCAGGGTCACCACCAAAGACAAGGGCACTGACAAGCCCCCCTACCGCCCCTGTTGCCGCTCCCATGGTAGCACCTTCACCGGCGCCTTTTGCAGCATACTCGCCACAGCCGGCGAGAAATAAACTCAAAACTAATACTATTATCGAAAATCTCATCATCTTGTCTCTCTCAGCGAACAACAGGTATTCATGATAAGCCAGGTACTCATGGCTATGACCAGTAAATTAAATACTCTTATCCATAGCATGTAAAGTAATAAGTTTATAATGCAGTTACTGATAACCTTACAACTGAAGCAAAGCCGGACTTTTCGATATGCATATCGTGTTCATCAAACTTGACCTGAAGATACCTTTTGCACATTCACTAAAAGACAAGCGCAGCCATATCAAAAGCCTGAAAGATCGGATAAGCAGCAGGTTCAACGCCTCTGTTGCCGAGATCGACGCTCTTGATAACTGGCAACGAGCCATAATAGGTATATGCATCATCAGTAATGACCGTTCTTATCTGGACAAACAATATAGCTTACTGGAAACACTGGTACTAGAATTTACAGAACTGGAACTGATCAGTATAACTCGTGAGTGGTTGTGACTATATCAGCTACTCAGGCAGGCCATGTCACATACTGTCTGTTAACAGAAACTTTGATGCTGCTGCCCTGTCTATCGCAAGTGCTCGTTAACAACTTTATCAATTGGATATACAATAGAACGTAGAAACAACTTGTATTCCATCAGGAAATACAGCAAGGAGATTCCGATGACAGAAAATTTGATGATACTGCCCGCAGATGAACATGAAGACATTCGACTGATAAAAATACCTGATGACTTCGAGGAACATGAAGCCTATCGCTACGTCACCGGTATAATCGCAAAAGCAGAAGAAGAGTCAGGCTACGACTGGGATGATATACTGGACCTGCTGGAAGAGAGAGGTTTCGAATCTGTGCAATTCGTCATCGGTCCTTCTCTGGATTACTAATACCAGGGCAGCTTCTCGAAACTGGCGACTTCAAAAAAAAGAGGGCGAACCCGCCCTCTTTATCGATAACCGATACTTGCTGCCTGTGTATACAGCTAGAGACCCGGCAGACGCTCTGGCAGGTGTTTACGAATTTCTACGGCATCGAGATGCGACATGTTCTTCGCCACCTCTAAACTTGCCAGTTTCTGCGTTTCCTTGCTCATGTGATCACGCAGCTTGCCTAAAAACGACGGTGCTGCAACCAGTACGAACTGCTTGAATTTATTTTCCTTACGCGCCTTGTCCAGCTCCAGGCTGACCTCACGTGCGAAGTTGATACTTTCCTGTTCTTTGGGGCTTATCTTATCCTGGTAGGCATGCATGCCTTCACCGCCTTTAACGCTACCACGGCCCTGGGCATCACTGGTCATGTTCTGTTCATGCAACCTTGCTTCCGTGTGGACGATGCTTCTGGTTTCTTTGATAGGCCCGGTTCGAGATTCCATTGAAAAAAAACGTGCTTTGCTACTATCAGCAACAACTAACCATGTTGAATTCATAATTACACCTCGCTTTTTTATGTTCCATTGTTATTAAACCTCTTGACTGTAATCGATGCATTGATACCAGTCAATTATTAAGACTGTATCGCGAAAATATCAAGAGTCTTTAAATATCAGGCAGATAGCAGTCCAGGGCGCATCTTATAGGGCAATATTTTTCTTTTTACCGCAGCGTGTACACTCATAGGCAGTGACCAACCTGCCTTGTTTTACATCAAACTTTCTTTCGCTGAGTATCTTCCACTTATGAAATCCGCTGCGGCAGAGCGACTTTCCTTTGTGCTTTTCAACCGGTGTCTTTTTCTTAAATTTCAGGATGTCAGCCATATGTGATCGGCGCAGCGAATCGAAAAAGCCTGGTCCTGAGGAATAAACTTTTCAATCCTGCAGTCTACTTACTAAAGAAGCCGATGAGTCTACCCTATGTGCATTGATACTCATATAGAGATTGACATCATCGCTGACGATGGGCAGCAGGGTATGTATACCAAACCTGGAACGCTTGATCGTGGTTGATGCTTTAAGGGTGATGATGTCCGATCCTGCAGAATCGGCTTCAATATCTACCAGCTCCACATAAAAAGCCACTGGATGAGTGACATTCTGCACGGTCAGATCGCCTTTCAGAATAGCACGCGTGTCTGCGTACCATTCAAAACCTCTGCCGACGAAACGCATTTTTGGAAAGTTATCGACATCAAAAAAACTCTCACTCCTGAGCATCATACCGATAAATCCGGCTTCAGTATCCAGGCTATCCGCATTGATATCGACGATGACCGTATCATCGCGAACACCCTGCCTGACCATTGCAAAGTGCCCATTAAAATCATCGAAGTTGCCCCATATATCACCCAGCGGGCTATCGACACGGAATTCTACTTTTGATGTATTCTGCTGTATCTCATATATATATTCACTCAACCTGAGCGTCATATCGGCTACATTACGATCACGATCAGTGTCATATTGATCAATTTCATCACATGCATAGACAGCGGTGAAATTAATCAACGTTACCAGCATCAGCAATGCGGTTAACCTTACAGACATGATAATTGTCCCCTATTACCATAAGAATATTAAAAACAGATTCTTCACATTTGGGGTTGTGCACATTGACTCTTCGAGGCGTACACAGGGAGTTATTGAACATTTGAAGCTGTATCACTGTACCTGGCTGGTAGGGCAGCCGGATGAGTCAGCATATTAATTACAATATAATAATAGTCTAATATTATATAAATGCAACATATAGCGATGAATGGTATCTTTTTGGCTATGAACGGCAGATTCTAAGCCCGTTTATAGCTAGACACCGGGGGGATACTCAGAATAGGTTGGTATGTCATCGGAACATGACCAGGCGGCACGTGAATCATAGAAGATACGCCCCTGGGGTGAAACCGGGGGTTCGCTATCCAGTGAACCTGCAGGGATGAGTACAGCATCCAGCTCTGGCGTTACCCGCGGCATCGGACCGCCGCAGATCCGGCAGAAACAGTTATAAAAACGTTCAGCTTCAGGTACCTTGTAACGAGATAATAAGTCCTCACCTTTGAGCCAGGTGATACTGGTCTGTGGAGCGATCAATATATTACTGGCATGCCCGGTCCCCGTGGCTTTACGGCAACGCTGGCAATGACAATGATAGAAACGTTTCGTTTCACCCGTGACCTGGTACTTTACAGAACCGCATAAACAACTGCCTTTAACCGTGATTTCTGTCATGCTGATTTCCTGGATCCTTTAGCCTGTTATCCGATACAGGATAACATGGTTGCATCGATCTCACCTGCCGGTGATTAATACCCCTTTTTTATTACAGATGATTCCTCATGATGTATTTCTAATCAGGTATTGCTCTTAACAATGTAATTTGTTCGAATGAGTCTAACAAAGATAGATATCGAAACGACATATGCTTTGATGGTCTCCCAAACAAAAAATCTGGTTTTTACATGAAGAACATAACAATCATCGGTGCCGGTTTTGCTGGTCTAACCGCAATAAAACAACTGAGAAAGCACGACAAAGATTGCAACATCACACTGATCTCACCTCGTGCTGAACTGCAATATCTGCCCAGCCTTATCTGGGTACCCAGCGGCCTGCGAAAACGCGAAGATATCATCATTCCGCTGCATAATTTTTTCAAGCGCATGGATGTTACTTTCCACCAGACCAGTGTCACCGGCTTGCGTGATGGCGGTCGTACCGTCGAAACCGATGCTGGTGACGTCAGCAATGATGGTCTGATCATCGCCTCTGGTGGCAGGTTCATCAAAAAGCTGCCTGGCATAGAACACGCGATCACACCCTGTGAAGGTATCGATGCCGCCGAAAAGATACGTGACCGGCTGGACGCGATGGCCGGCGGTACCATCGCCTTCGGTTTTGCCGGCAACCCAAAAGAGCCATCAGCCATGCGTGGCGGCCCGATGTTCGAATTCCTGTTCGGTACCGACACCCTGCTGAGGAGACAGGGCAAACGCAAAAACTTTGATCTCGTCTTCTTCAGCCCCGCGCCAAAACCGGGAAACCGCCTGGGTCCAAAGGCCGTAGGCCGGCTGCTGGACGAGATGAAAAAGCGTGATATCCAGACACACCTCGGCCACAAGATGAAAGCTTTTGAAAAAGCTAAAGTCAAAACCGAAGGCGGTGAGTTCGATGCTGATCTGATCATCTTCATGCCCGGCATGACCGGTAACCAGTGGTTCGATAACACAGAGTTGCCGCGCTCAGAAGGCGGCCTGATCAAAGCTGACAAACACTGTAAAGTCGAATCCATGGATGCTGTTTATGTCGCCGGAGATTCTGGCAGCTTTCCCGGCCCCGAATGGATGCCAAAACAGGCGCACATGGCAGACCTGCAGGCCGAGGCCGCAGCCAGAAATCTGCTCGCTGAACTCGATGGACAGCCAGCCGATGCGGTATTCAAGGTCGAACTGATATGTATCGTCGACAGCAACGACAAAGGTATGATGGTCTCACGCACAGAGAACAGGAATTTCATGCTACCCGGGACGATATTGCTGCACTGGACTAAACGCTTGTTCGAATGGTGGTACTTGCGCCAGTACCGGTAATAAATGCGAGAGTCTGCTCTCGACCAATCACGAACCTTCAACGACAAAGCTCAGACGCGAATCCGGGACGCGACGACGAATCCGTCGGCTGGAGTGCCCTGCTGGGCACCAAGGTGCCTATGTTTATGGCGCAATCGCAACTCGCACGGGTTGCGATCCTACTGCAATAGTTGCAACCACTATGTTATTACTTGAATCAATAACCGAGACAGAATTGTCGTTAGCGTTCGTCACATAAACCATCCCGTTAGCAGTATCTACCGCAAGGCCCTGTGGCGAATCGCCAACATTCACTGTTGTCGCTACTGTGTTGTTTGCGGTATTTATCACAGTCACCGTATCGTCCGCTTCATTGGTAACGTAGGCCCGAGCGATCGCAGCATAGACGGCAACTGATTGCGGTGTATCACCGACATTTATCGTGGTGATGATAGTATTGCTCAGGGTGTCAAAAACCGATACGGTGTTGTCTCCAAGATTAGTTACATAGAGCCTGCTTGCGTTTGGATCCACATCCACGCCATGTGATTCAGTACCGCTTGATATGCTGGTCAGAACCATGTTGTTCTCGACCACCTTGACCGTGCCGTTCCCGGAAGCGCCATCGCCGAAGTCCGTCACGTAGACCCTGCCAGTCGTTGAGTCCACCGCAATATCTTGCAACCTGGTGCCTACTGCAAAAGTGGTGACGGAATTACTTGAAGTGTTGATTACTGAGATATTACCTGCTTGCCCGATAGCATCTGAGAAATCAGCGGCGTATAGCTTATTTGCAACCGAATTGACTGCAAAACCTGCCAGAGGAGTAGAGCCCACTAAAATTTCACTAAGTTCAGAATTGCTCGTAGTGTCCAAAACAGAAATGCTTCCTGCAGAGAGGTCTGTGAAGTAAGCGCGATTTGATTGTACGTCAACACCGATACCTGCCGGGGAGCCACCAACGTTGACCGTTGCGATCAGCGTATAGTTGGTTGTATCGATGACCGAGATTGCGCCGCTACCGTTATTCGTTACATAGGCCCTTTCTGTTGTTGCACTATCACTTGCCGGAGGACTGTCCCCATCTTCACTGCAGCCGGTAAATAATAATGCGAGTAAAATAGGAAATATGGCCTTACATATAGCTCTCTTTTTATTTACTGGCATAACACTCCCTCACACAATCATATCAAAACACTATGAGAGCATAGAGCGCCCGCAATGACATTGATGCTCATCAAATTTTATATGTTATGCCTATCAGCGTATTATTTGTCCGAACGCCCGCACAGGATCGACAAGAGACTGTCAGCTAAGGTTTCAATGATTTTCAGCTCGAACTTCCGAGACCGGCCAATAGCTGCCTCTGACAGGAAACAAAAACGGCTCCCAAAGGAGCCGCTATTGATTACCTTTTATACAGTTATGCTTTCTTTCGTCTGGCAACACCGATTAAACCGATAAGACCTGAACCAAAGAGCCAGGCTGCTGCTGGAACAGGTACAACGGCAGGATTACCACCAATTGCTTCCGCTATGGCCTCAATCTCAAGCTCGACAAAATAGGTATTACCGGCAATAACATCAAAACCTTTTGTCAATTGACCTGATATGCTGCTTGCCGGGTCACAAGCAACACCGTCGCTACATCCGTAAGTTTCAATCGCCCAGTCTCTTTGCACGATTCCCGCAACTTGGCCGGCAACATCTT
>JABDRN010000114.1 GCA_013041745.1 Gammaproteobacteria bacterium | reverse complement strand
GATAAACCGTCCCAGCGGTTTACTTTCCAGTAAGGGCCGATGTCTGGAATCGAGAGGATATGCCAGCATCTCAATCTGCGTATCATCTTTCAGGTTACGTGTATCAAGGATGGTGCCGCCCCAGAGTACGATTTTACCCTTACTTACTTCAGGTTTAGCAATAACACTCTTCGGTGTCAGTGTCCGATCGACCTCAGTGGTGTCAAGCTCAGGGGTATTGGCACATGCTGTCAGCAGAAACAGAACAAAGAGAAATAAGTATTTTATAAACATGGCGATCCTCCCTCATGTCACCTGTGGCGATGATGAGGATAATGCGGGTAATAATATGGGTAGTATGGATACCATGGATCATGCCACCAGAAAGGCGGGTAATCGACATAGACCGGATCTTCTTTGACTGGCCAGAGGTAATATTGCTGTACCTCAACTACAGGGTATACGTAGGCAAATTCACCGACATCGAGTGTTTCCATTCTCAATAAATTACCAATGACGGTAATTTCACGATCACTATTGAACACCAGTGGTTCGAGAAATTCATCAACGATGGCTATAAATCGCCCCGTGCTCTGATCTGAAGTGCGTGGTTGACCATTGTCTTTCAATGGAAAAGCTACAATAGTCAGCTGGCTGGTGTCTTGCTTGTTTTCGGTATCAAGGATAACACCACCCCAGCGTACTTTTTTTGCGATAAAGGCATCTGCAGTATCACGTACCTCACCGATACCGGGTGAACCCTCGAGCGGCTGCTTGATTTCAGGCGGGATATGCGTACTGCATGATGCGACCAGAAACAGCGAAATCATCACCAAAGCAGAATAAATTGTCGGATTATCACCTCTCATAATCACTTAGGAGTATTAATTTCGATATGGTTCACTTTAACTCTAGTGATAAAAAAGTTTGATGATTATAATCAATTAAATATCAACCAGTGCGGTTGCTTCTGCCAGAAGATAGCGACAGACTCCAGTTAACTAAATAGTTAATATCTGAAGGAGGTTTTCAATGAGTAAATGGTTAATCATTATTGGTTTGTTACTTGTTGTTGTCGGACTGCTTTTGCATTATTTTCCCTGGACATTAAACTGGTTTGGCAAATTGCCAGGGGATATTCATAAGGAGCTGGACAATGGCAGTTTTTACTTTCCAATCACATCGATGATAATCGTTAGTGTTTTGATCACGCTTATTCTTAATTTCTTCAAACATTGATAACCATGGGTATAAACAGCGTAAGATAATAAAGAATGACCGAAATCAGTCGATGATAAATCACAACGAAAAACTGATTAATCAGGATATCGCCAACGATTTGCTGGAGATCGCCTCGCTGCTCGAAGAACAGCGGGCGAATCCTTTTCGTGTCAGTGCTTACCGAAATGCTGCCAACGTCATCATCAAGCTGCCACAGCCGGTGAGCGAGATCGTCAAGCACAAGGGCTTTCAAGGTTTAGTGGGCCTGCCGGGTATCGGTGAAGGCATCGCGCGTTCGATCTATGAGTATGTCGCGTTGGGGCGCATGAGTCGCCTGCAAAGTTTAAAGGGCGGGCATGATCCGGTTGCTCTGTTCGAAACGATTCCGGGTGTCGGTCCGAAACTGGCGCATCGCATTATCGAGCAGCTGCATATAGACAGCCTGGAATCGCTTGAGGTGGCAGCACATAATAAACGGCTGGAAAAGGTTCCAGGATTTAGCCCTAAGAAGGTGGCCATGGTGCAGGCCTGGCTGGCCCAGGTATTAGGGCGGCAGCGACCCAGGCCGCAACCACAGGAGCCGTTTGCTGAACCCTCAGTGGAATTGATCCTGCAGGTGGATCAACAGTATCGAAAAAAAGTCAGAGATGCTGACCTGCCGAAGATAGCGCCGAAACGTTTTAATCCCGATGCAAAAGCCTGGTTACCTGTGATGCATATGACAAAACAGGGCTGGCACTTCACTGCACTGTTTTCCAATACGGCCCGGGCGCATCAATTAAAGCGTACGCATGACTGGGTGGTGATCTACTTCTATGATGATCAGGATCATGAGAGTCAGCATACGGTAGTGACAGAAACACATGGTACTCTAGGCGGACAACGCGTCGTGCGCGGCCGCGAGACCGAGTGTCGCGATTATTATGCTACGGTGAAATAACGAACGAGATATAATGATCCACTGATGTCTGTCAAACCAAGGAGAAAACTATGCTGGTGACGTTTAGTACCGATGCTCATGCCGATATCACGATGTTTGGCGATGTCGCCCTGGCCATGCTGAAAAAGATGGGGCATAGCGCTACCGTTCCGGGAGCCATCCTGGCAGACGATATTCCGGCGGCTCTGCACAAGTTAACCGCCGCTATCGAAGCAGAAAAAGACTCGGAGCCGGTAAGGGAGCCGGAAGATGATGACGAGCCCGTGGTGAGCATGGCGCATCGCGCATTGCCGCTGATCGATCTTCTTTCTGCGGCTGCCAGCGATGAATGCGACGTGATGTGGAAATAATTGAGATTTTTGTTGTCATAGACGTAACTATTTTGTGACAACTTCCAGGTAAGCATACAAATAAATGAAAACTTACGTGATTTCAGGTCTATTGTTGATGATTGCAGGCCTTTCATCGGCATCGATGAGTAAAGTCGATGTGCTGTCATTGCCAAATATCAGTGGCTGGGAGAAACAGGAGTTTTCCGGTGTAACCTCTTATGAACTGGTCAATGTCGATAATCGACAGGCATTGAAAGCGATCAGCAAGCAATCTGCCTCCGGCCTGGTCAGGGAGATCGAGGTCGATCTGAACAAGACGCCTTACATCAATTGGTCATGGAAGATTGAATCCATACTCGACGATGTCGACGAAACACAGAAATCGGGTGATGATTATCCGGTACGTGTTTATGTGGTTATATCTGACGGCTTTTTTTTCTGGCAGATGCGTGCACTGAATTATGTCTGGGCGAGTGAGCAAGACAAGGGCAGCCGCTGGTCCAATGCGTTTACTGACAGGGCAACCATGCTGGCCGTCGAGTCTGGTAATGCTCGAGTCGGTGAGTGGGTCGAGGTAAAACGTAATGTTCGGCATGATATAAAAGATATACTTGGCATCGATGCCAGCCGAATCAACGCCGTCGCTATCATGACAGATACAGACAATAGCAAACAATCGGTATCAGCTTATTACGGCGATATATTCTTTACCGCTGAATAACGACATGATTGCTCGGTTCAATTTTCGCCGCGGGTTATAAGACACAGCTAAGTAACAGGGGACAGGCAGCAAGCAACGATCATGTTTGATGTAACTAACTGGCAAGCTGCGCTGGCAGACGGATTTGAACTGCAGAGTTCAGGCACTACCGGCGAGCCGAAACGTATCTTTCAGTCAGCGGCAAAGTTACAGGCAGCAAACAAGGTGGCTGTCGAAGCACAGAACATCACAGCTGATAGCAGGGTATTAACTGTCTGTCGAATGACGCATGCCGGTGGACTGCTGGCACAGACCCTGCCGGCATGGAGCATCGGTGCCCATGTCGAAATAAAGCCGTTTAATGCGTTCACTTTCTCGCGCGATATCAAAGGCTTCACCCATACCCATCTCACGCCGATGCATTGCACGCTGTTGATGCAGACAAAAAATTTCCGCACGCTGGATCTCGATGGCGTCTTCGTTGCCTGCGGTAGTGACAATGTTACATTTGAAATTATCCAGGCCTTTGTTGAGCACGGTGCCGTGTTCATGTGTAACTGGGGCATGACCGAGATCGGTCCTGTCACTATCAATACCGTTTTTGATACACCGGATAAAGTTAAACGGTATCGCGAGCAGGCACCGGCTGAGGGCAGTCTACTGGGTGACCGCTATTATTGTGACTACAAGATCATCGATGATGAGCTCTGGGTACGGGGTGATGTCTGTGTCTATGACGACTGGTTTAATACACATGACCTGGTTGCTCTCAACGCGCAGCGCGCGATGTATCATCTGGGCAGGCGATAGTCGATAAATTACAAGCTATACAGCTCTGCATTTGAGTTAAACTTTCACATCAATCGTGTGCAGAGGTGAAAACTTGAACAAACTACATTGCTTTATCTTGCTTCTCGTCTGCCTGAGTTTTTCAGGATTGTTTGAGGCACAGGCGGAAGAAAACGTTCGTCCGGGTATCAACTCTTACTACATGGATCCAGACTGGCAACAGTGGGTGAACCAGTTCGAAAGTCCGGGCCGTGAAGTCTATGACCGCCGCTTTGATATCCTGCGCGCCTCGTCGGTGTCGCCGGGAATGGCTGTGGCCGATATCGGCGCAGGCACGGGGCTGTTCACACGGCTGTTCTCACGCCAGGTGGGGCCACAGGGCAGGGTCTATGCCGTCGATATCTCACAATCGTTTGTCGAGAACATCCTGCGTCAGAGTCGCCAGCAGGGCCTGATGAACATCGAAGGCATCATCAATTCTGACACCGATACCATGCTGGGCGAGGAAAGCATAGACCTCGCCTTCACCGTCGATACCTATCACCATTTTGAGTATCCGAAAAGCATGCTCGCTTCGATACATGATGCGCTTCGTTCCGGCGGCAGGCTGATCGTGATCGACTTTATTAAACATCCCGCTAAAAGTTCGCGCTGGGTCATGGGGCATGTTCGTGCCAACAAGGAAAAAGTGATCGAAGAGATCACCTCGGCCGGGTTTGTGCTGTTAGATGACAAGCCTGTGCTGCGTAGCAATTACTTTCTGGAGTTTGCAAAGGTCGAAAAACGATGACTCTTCCGGCGATACCCGAACCCCACGCACTCGCGGTGCTCGCTTTAGTGGTACTTGCACTGTTCCTGTTTAGCCGGGAAAAAATCGCCATCGAGACATCGAGCCTGTTCATACTGGTGCTGCTGACCTGTGGCTTCGTCTTTTTTCCATATGTCACACCGCAGGGCGAACACCTGGATGCGGTGGATTTTTTCAGCGGCTTCGGTCATGAAGCACTGATTGCCGTATGCGCACTGATGATCGCCGGCAATGGCCTGGTGCGGACCGGCGCACTTGAACCGCTGGGCCGTAACCTCGCGCGTCTATGGAAACTGAGCCCGGCACTCAGTATGCTGCTGACCCTCCTCATCGGCGCTTTTCTCAGTGCCTTTGTCAACAATGTCCCGATCGTGGTACTGCTGCTGCCATTACTTATCAGTGTCTCGTTGCGTACCGGTGCCTCGTCTTCCGGCATGTTGATGCCGATGGGTTTTGCCACCCTGGTGGGCGGCATGAGTACCAGTATCGGCACCTCGACCAACCTGCTGGTGGTGTCGGTGGCTGCCGACATGGGCCTGCGCAAGATACAGATGTTTGATTTCTTTATCCCTGCAGCTATCGTTGCCTGCATCGCCATCGTCTACCTGTGGCTGATAGCGCCGCTGCTGTTGCCTGCCAGGCAGGCGGCGCTGGCTGATAACTCACCGAGAATATTTGCTGCACAGCTCGCTATTCCAGAAGGCAGTTCTGCCATCGATAAAACCCTGGCTGAACTCATCGATAAAACCGGCAGTATGATGGAAGTAGCACATGTCTTGCGTGGCAGCGGCACTTTCATCCAGCCGTTACCCGATGTTCTCATCCGCTCCGGTGACAGATTGCTGGTCAACGACACACCGGATAACCTGAAAGAGTTCGAGAGTGCGCTTGGTGCAACGCTGTATGCCGGTGATACGGCTGTCGATGAAGACAACCCGTTGTCCGATGAAGGCCAGCAGATCGCTGAGATCATCGTGGTGCAGGGTTCGCCCCTGCAGGGTATGACACTCCGGCAGCTCAATTTTACTGATCGTTACCAGTTGCTGGTGCTGGCGATCAACCGCGCAGGCAGTACCCTGGAAACCTTGCGCGAGAAGATCGATCAGATCCGCCTGCGCACAGGGGACATCCTGCTGGTACAGGGGCATGAAGACAAGATAGCTGAGATCAAACGCGCTGGTGACCTGCTGGTGCTCGATGCCACCGCCGATCTACCACATACCGATAAGGCATCGACCGCATTACTCATCATGGCCGGCATCATCATCGTCGCTGCACTCGGGCTCGCTCCCATCGCGGTCAGTGCGGTGTGCGGTGTGTTTTTGATGTTGTTAACCGGCTGCCTGAGCTGGCGTCATGCTTCCATGGCTCTCAGTACCCAGGTCATCCTCATCGTCGTGGCGAGTCTGGCACTGGGCTCAGCACTGCTCAAAACCGGTGGCGCCGAATACCTGGCGCAGGTATTCGTTTCTGTCAGCAGCGGTGCATCACCGGCGGTCATCCTTTCCGGGCTGATGTTGCTGATGGCAATCCTGACCAATATCGTTTCCAACAATGCCGCAGCAGTGATCGGCACGCCCATCGCGATCAGTATCGCACATCAGCTTCAGGTCAACCCGGAACCTTTTGTCATCGCCGTGCTGTTCGGCGCCAATATGAGCTATGCCACGCCCATGGCCTACAAGACCAACCTGCTGGTGATGAATGCCGGCGGCTATACGTTTATGGACTTCGTGCGCGTCGGTGTGCCGCTAACCATCATCGTCTGGCTGGGTCTATCTTTCCTGTTGCCATCCATATACATGCTTTCATGATTATGCGTGCATATTAAAAAAGGGGGCAGAGCCCCCTTTTAAAAACAATGACAAGACACTATGAAAGGTCAGTACTTATCATTCTCCGGCCATTCACTGGCATCGACAACGTCACGATAAGCATGCCAGGTCGCATGTCCGATCAGCGGCAGGAAGACGATGAAACCGATAAAGGCGGTGGCAAAACCTAGTACCACGAAAGTGACGATGATCGCAGCCCACAGCAGCATGGTCTTCTTGTTGGTCAGTACCGCATTCACGCTGGTGACAACGGCGGTGATGGCATCGGTCTTGCGGTCCATGATCATCGGCAGTGAGAATGCACTGGTGGTGAAGACGATGCTTGAAAAGATGGCGCCGACAGCCGTTCCTATACCCAGGAAGAGGGCGAGGTCCATGAGCTCGTAATCAGAGTTTTGCGGGAAGAAGATATGGATGGCTGTGGCTGATCTTGCCCATAACAGGAATACCACCAGCAGGATGAAGGAGAAGATAAGCATGTCCTTGATGTGACCGCCACCCTCACGCACGCAGTAGCCAAATATAGGGGTACGCCCCTGCTCGATCTGGTTACTGAAAGAGTACAGGCCTATCGCCAGAACCGGGCCGATCAGCAGGAAGCCTGTGGCCATGCCCAGGTATAGCCCCAGGGTACCGAATTTATAGAAAGCATATCCAAGGGCGAGACTGAGAAGCGTGAGTGCGAGCCCGTAAGTGAGTGAGACAGCTGGTGCAGTCTTCATGTCCTGGATACCAAGTTTTATCCATTTAATCGGTGCATCGAATGGAACGACATTTACCTTCGCGGTAAATGGCAAAAGTTTTTCTTCTGTATCGCCTGTGTCTGCTACTTGTTCGCTCATTTAGATATCCCTTAAGTAATATAGTGAATTGAATATATCGTTATGCTGTCAAGACATCAAGTGATATACACATATAAAACAATAGGTTAGATCGTTATAACATACTTATATTATTCAGTTTTAATATACCTTGCGAGTCAGTTTTGCTATTTTAAACACCACTGGGGGCAGCTTTATTTAATTTAAAGGGCTAGAGTCTTATTCTGTTTACCACGCTCCGGCTGGAAGATCATCGTTTTTTTCTGTGGCAGCAGATCGATGTTTGGCGCTACAGGATATGTCCTGTAATATAGATGAGTATACTTTTATCTCATCATGCACCGAGCTGGTAAACCTGTTATTTGCAGGATTATGGATGACCTATATGCTGCAGTATCGATTTTTTTTATCCGGTTTCCTGCTCTGCCTGTTTCCGTTAATCTC
>JABDRN010000109.1 GCA_013041745.1 Gammaproteobacteria bacterium | reverse complement strand
GTTCAATGCAATAAATATGTTGAAAGCAATTGTTATTTGCGCTCTCGTTAGCGGTGTATATACATTTTATTCTTCATCGACTGCATTCAAAAACCAGCTACCTAGTATAGGGCCAGATGATGGACGGTTAGAAGCATTCCTAATGGCTGCCAAAGTCCTAGAGGGTTTCTGGACGCATTTATTTGGCTTTTGGCTCCATAGTTTTATGACTTCTTTTATATCTTGCGCATTGTTATTACTGTTACTTGCATCAAATTTACCTAACAATTGGCTCAAAAAGGACGCGCATAAAACGCGCGCATCTTAGCTCAGACGTTGAGGCTGTAGAAAAACCCTAAAAACATCAATATTTCCCGAGTATCAAGCCTTCCTTTAAATTAAAATAACGCCATTAGCCACTTAACAGGATTTATCATATGGCTCGCTATAAAGATTACAATTACAAGCAGACTAAGCTATTGCCTGTTGATTTTGCTGAACAGATCCTTCCTGGTAGTTTTGAATACACACTTAATTACTTGGTCGATAACGAACTGGACTTGTCTGTGTTTGAGTCCCGTTACAATAACGATGAAACGGGTTGTCCTGCTTATGATCCGGCCATTCTTTTAAAAATCATTCTTGCAGCCTATGCACGTGGCTTCACCACCAGTCGTTCTATCGAACGCTTGTGTCGTGAGAATATTATTTTCATGGCGTTATCAGCTGATAGCCAGCCACACTATACGACGATTGCGAGTTTTATTTCTAATATGAAAGAAGTGATCCAGCCTTTATTTGTAGAAGTGTTGATGGTATGTGGTAATGCTGGATTAATTGGTGAGGAGATGTTTGCTATTGATGGCTGCAAAATGCCATCGAATGCGTCAAAAGAGTGGTCAGGCACGCATGCGGACTTAACGAAGAAGCAGCTGAAAATAGACCGGGCGGTACGCCGCATGCTCAAGCGTCACAGAGAAGAGGACGCTAGCGACAGTGTTGATCCGGATGTACGTCAGCGTGATGAGCAGCAAATCAAGAAACTCCAGGCAATATCCAGAAAAGTAAAAAAGCACTTAACCACGACTGAGGAGAAACTTGGCAGTCGTGGGACACCCATCAAAAGTAACATCACCGATAACGACAGCGCCAAGATGAAAACCTCGCATGGCGTAATACAGGGCTATGTCGGCGTTTCTGCGGTGGACGACAAGCATCAGGTTATCATTTCAGCCGGAGCCTTCGGGCAGTGTCAGGAACATGATTTATTAGAACCGATCGTACAAGGTGTTAAAGATAACCTGGGAGAAGAGTACATAGAGAAAGCCAGGCTCACTGCCGACTCAGGCTTTCACAACAAAAACAACATTGAGTTTTGCCAGTCAGAAAATATTGATGCTTATATAGCAGATAAAGGATTTCGTTCGAGAGACCCCCGCTTCAAAGATTACAAACGATTCAAACCGAAGCTAAAACAGAATAAATATTTTGCTCCTGCTGATTTCTCGTTCAGCAAAGAGACCAATACCTGCCATTGCCCAGCTGGGAAGAAGCTATGGCTGAGCACACCGAACACCGTGATGGGTGATCACATCTACCATCGCTTTGAAGGCTACTTGAATGATTGCAGGCAATGCACGCTACAGCAACGGTGTATGCGTAAGCCGCCTAGCAGTCGTGGTCGCCAGATATCAGTCCGCATCGGCGAAGTTAAACACCCAGTGCCGAATTTACTGAAGCAGATGCAAGAGAAAATTGATAGTCGAAAAGGCCGGCATATTTATAGCCAGCGCATAGCAACGGTTGAACCGGTGTTTGGGAATATCAATACCAATAAACGGCTCAATCGTTTTACTTTAAGAGGCAAAACCAAGATCAATGCGCAGTGGCTGATGTATTGTATGGTACATAATATTGAGAAAATTCAGCATTACGGCTCAATAGAGTAAAACAGCGAGTTAACAGTACAAATTAGAGCTTGATTGGATAATATTAAATTATATAGGCTATAGATTAACTTGAAATATCCGCGTTATTAGAATTATGGACTTCATAATATCTCTATGTATGGATTTTGATTTATGGGTTTTTCTACAGCCTCGTTATGCGTGCGATCATTAGTATTTGACTTTAAGGACGAGATATATCGAAGTGATTACTCTTAGAAAAGCAATGCGGCGCTCGATGTGTTTGTGGCTCTTACTGTCAGTCAGCCTGACCGGATGCTCGTCATACATTATTTTGTCGATATACTAAGAGTCGCGAACGCAGTATGCTGAAACTTGTCTTTCTACAAGGCACCCGATTATGGTGAGTGTACACCGGCATATAATGAGATAGACCCTGGAGTCATCATGCTGCAACTGATCCGACTGTCCAAGACGTTCCATCAGCCCGACGGCGATATCCGTGTCCTCGAAGGTGTCGACTTCAAGCTCGACTACGGCTGCTCTGCCGCCCTGCTTGGCGAGAGCGGCAGTGGCAAAAGCACCCTCCTGCATCTCATCGCAGGGCTCGACAGGCCTGATAGCGGAGATATCATACTAGCTGGCCATAGCACAGAAAAATTCAGCGACAATGACTGGAATGATGCACGTCGCAGCTTGCTGAGCCTCGTGTTCCAGCAATACCACCTCGTGCCGACCTTATCCATCGCGAACAACCTGCAGCTGCAGGCAAGACTCTGTAGCCGTCTCGACAAGGATTTTCGTGATCATCTGGTCGACCGGCTTGGGCTGTCACAACTTCTGTCCCGGCTTCCGCATCAGCTATCTGGAGGGCAACAACAGCGCGTAGCCATCGCACGTGCACTTCTTCACAAACCTGAGCTGGTGATGGCGGATGAGCCGACGGGTAACCTCGATGAGCATACCAGTGAGTCTGTGATCAGTCTGCTGGTTGAACTGGTGAACGAAACAGGCAGCAGTTTGTTGATGGTCACGCACAGCCCGGCAATGGCGTCTCATCTCGATGCACAATGGCAGCTACATAACGGCAGTTTGATGCCATACGAATACGCCTGACCATGTTTCAGAGACTCGTATGGACCCTGCATGCCCTGCTCAGCTATTACCGTCATCATGGCCTGCAGACGCTTTTTCTGATCACGGGACTTGTCACAGGTGTTGGCCTATGGGCTGCCGTTCAGGTCATCAACTCGCATGCACGTGCCAGTTACGAAGATGCAAATCAGTTACTCGGCGCCCAGGCCAGTCACTGGATACGCGCTATAGACGACAGCGGTATTGCACCGGAAACCTATGTGCAATTGCGACGTGATGGATTACGCCAGGTCTACCCTGTCATTGACAAGCGCCTGATAACGAGCAGCCAGC
>JABDRN010000083.1 GCA_013041745.1 Gammaproteobacteria bacterium | reverse complement strand
GAACGGCGTTTGCGAGGTCTTTACGTGAAGGCATATTGCTCTCCGATTAAGTTTTTGTAACTGAAAGAGGCGCCACAACAAGTGAAAAATATCACTCGCGAAGCGACAAAAATTCTTTTGAAATCAATGACTAAGACACCCCAAACAGCCTGTAAATCGCCATGCCCGTGGTCATTGAAAGGCGCGTATTTTCCCTTAATTCAACGCAATGAGCAAGTTACACAAAGAGATAGTAAACATTCCTTAATAATTCAGTTATTTAGATGCGATATAAGCCGCCATGGCCAGTTCAGCCCGGATTCAACACTGGAAAGGTACCGATTTAAGGTCAAAAGGCTGTTTCATGAGCAGCAACATGCCGCATAAAAAACTCGCACTTCAAGCCGTTTATCCGTTAACCAATACATAAAGCCAGTTCTTAAACTATAAATATATAAAACAAAACCTTATCTGGGGCACTGCTACATGAATCAATGGACGACTAAAATTTTTTCTACGGTATTATTTATTACAACCTTGTGCCTCAGCACAGCTCTCCAGGCAACAGAATACTTTCTCGCAGTACAGCCGATACTGCCTGAAGCTGAACTCAAAAAAAGCTATCAACCTCTGGCCGACTACCTGTCTGCAGAAACCGGACATACAATATCTATATCCACAAAGCGCAATTTCCTTTTTTACTGGACAAAGATGCGCAAGCGAGAGAAAGGCTTCGACTTTGTGCTGGATGCAGCTCACTTCACTGACTACCGGATAAAAAAACAGGGTTATACCGTTCTGGCAAAACTGCCAGACACGGTCAGCTTCTCTATCGTCAGCAGCGAAGACAGTTTCATCCTCGATATAGAAGAGCTCATTGGTTTAAGAGTAGCCACCATGCCTTCGCCTAGCCTCGGCGCATTACGGCTGGAAGAGCTGTTCACCAATCCGATGCGCATCCCGATGTATATCTGGGAGATAAACACCACCGTGGCCGTGGAAAAACTACAGAACGGTGAGCTCGATGCCGCCATCATCCCGACCCGGCTGGCGTCAACTTACAGCAACCTGAATATCGTGATGACCACCGAGCCGGTGCCTCATATGGGGCTCTCTGCATCTCCCGATGTACCGCAAGATGTCAGAGAGAAAGTCCGCCAGGCACTGCTAAACGCACACCAGACCGAGACAGGCAAAGCCATGCTGGCCGAGCTAAAAACGGAAAAGTTTGATCCCGCAAGCAGCGAGACCTACGACGGTTACTCCGATCTGCTTAAAGATGTATTTGGCTATTGATCAGCCAGGCCGTCCCTTCAGCCTTCTTTCCACTTGATCGAACAACCCATACTGGGAATCTGCTCGTCCGGGCCACGGCCGGTTTCGGCTACCTGCACCATGGCATCAAACAGGTCTCGCTTGACATCGGCCGCAGCTGCCTCTTTACGGCTGGCATCCAGACGTCCACGATACTGCAACTGCATGGAACCGTTATAACCAAAAAAATCAGGGGTACAGACGGCACCATAGTCTTTCGCCACCTGCTGCGTTTCATCCAGCAGGTATGGAAACGGAAAGCTGAACTCCTGCGCAACCCGCTTCATGTTTTCAAATGAGTCCTCTTCATATTCAGCTGGATCATTCGACATTATCGCAACGCTATTGATGCCATACTGCATCAATTCACTGGTATCACGCACCAGGCGATCACGTATCGCTTTAACATAAGGACAATGATTACAGATAAACATGACCAGCAGGCCATTTTCGCCGCGCGAGGATTGCGGCGTCCAGATCTTGCCATCAACACCCGGCAGTGAAAAATCTATTATCGGTTTATCAAACTCACACAGCGGGGTCTCAAGTGATACCATTTCTACTCTCTCTGGTTTATAAACGATTAGAAAACCCGATAATTACAGTAAAAACGGGCGCTTAGATAGCTCTTCCGGAGAAAATCATGCCAACTCCGTATCACTTCACACCTTATTTACATCTTGAAAATATAGAAACAGCATCCATATACTGTTAAAATAGTCGATTCGGTTCAGACTTATCAACCTGCAGGCTTTCTTGGCCTTCAGGACGATACCCTGCCGGTGAAAACAAGTTTATTTCAAGGTAATCTCAGGTAACTAAAGGTAATTTTATGGCAACTCCCCTGCTGGAACAAGACAAACAGTCACGTCTTAAGCTCCTCATCGCGAAAGGCAAGGAACAAGGTTATCTGACTTACTCTGAAGTTAATGACCACATCCCGGAAGGTATCGTTGATCCGACACAGATCGAAGATATCATCAACACCATCACCGATATGGGTATCCGTGTTCTGGAATCAGCGCCTGAAGCTGAATCGATCGTACTGTCTGACGCATCGGTCAGTGAAGCCGATGACGAGACCACCGAAGAAGCCGTTGCCGCGCTGGCTTCCATCGAGTCCGAGCTCGGCCGTACCACTGACCCCGTGCGCATGTATATGCGTGAGATGGGCAGTGTAGAGCTGCTCACCCGTGAAGGCGAGATCGAGATTGCCAAACGTATCGAGGAAGGCTTAAAGCAGGTGTTGCAGGCACTGGCCACCAATCCTCGAACCGTGCTCAAGACCATCGAGTTATGGGATAAAGTGCAGGAAGGCGAAATGCGCATGAACGAGCTCATCGTCGACTTCCACAAGAGTGATGAAGAACTCGACCGGCTCGCAGAAGAAGCCCTGTTGCGTGCTGCGAAAGAGGCCGAACTGGCTGCAGCCGGAAAACCTTCTCAGAAAGAAGATGTTACAGACACCGGTCCAGATCCTGAAAAAGTCAAAAAGGTTTTTGCCAAGATCAAGCGTGCGCATACCCGCTGCTTTAATGTTATCGAGAAAAGTGACAGCACCGCTGAAGAGATCACGAAAGCCCGCGCTTCGATGGCCAATGCTTTCCTCGAGTTCAAATACACCCCCTTACTGGTCACACGCCTGACCCGTGAACTGCACGTCACCATCAACCGCGTACGCCAGCTGGAAAGACATATCCTCGACCTTGCTGTAAATAAGGCGCATATGCCGCGCAAGATCATGATCACCACGTTCCCGCAGAACGAGGTCAATACCAAGTGGATCGACAAGTACTGCAAGGGCCATGAATACTCCGAAAAATTAAAAGAGCTGGCGCCCGAGATCAAGATCACACAGCAGAAGCTGGCGGTCATCGAGAAAGAATTCGGCCTCAAAATTTCAGACATCAAAGAGATCAACCGCAAGATGTCGATCGGCGAAGCCAAGGCACGCCGCGCCAAGAAAGAGATGGTGGAAGCCAACCTGCGCCTGGTCATCTCGATCGCGAAGAAATACACCAACCGCGGCCTGCAGTTCCTCGACCTGATCCAGGAAGGCAATATCGGCTTGATGAAAGCAGTGGACAAATTCGAATACCGCCGCGGTTACAAGTTCTCGACCTATGCGACATGGTGGATCCGCCAGGCGATCACCCGTTCGATCGCCGACCAGGCACGCACCATCCGTATCCCGGTGCACATGATCGAGACCATCAACAAGCTCAACCGTATCTTCCGCCAGATGCTGCAGGAGATGGGCCGAGAGCCGACACCGGAAGAACTGGCAGAAAAGATGGAGATGCCGGAAGACAAGGTGCGCAAAGTACTGAAGATCGCGAAAGAGCCGATCTCGATGGAAACACCGATCGGCGACGACGAAGATTCACATCTTGGCGACTTCATCGAAGACATTAACATCATCGCTCCCATGGAATCAGCCACCGGCGAGTCACTGCGCGAATCAACCCGTGACATCCTCACCACATTGACCGCACGTGAAGCGAAAGTACTGTGCATGCGCTTCGGTATCGATATGAATACCGACCACACGCTGGAAGAAGTCGGCAAGCAGTTCGACGTAACCCGTGAACGTATCCGTCAGATCGAAGCCAAGGCACTACGTAAGTTACGCCACCCGAGCCGCGCGGAAAACCTGCGCAGCTTCCTGGGTGATGGCGAAGATTAATATCGGCCGTTAATACCGGAATTTAGTACTGACATCCGGCACAAAGCTATATAGAATACGCACCTTCATTGAAGGGCCTGTAGCTCAGTTGGTTAGAGCATCCGACTCATAATCGGCAGGTCGAAGGTTCGAGTCCTTCCAGGCCCACCATTTATTCCACTTCTCGGCATTGCCGATTCCTGAATAATATTTTCCTAAAGATAGCGATAAGCCGCGTATTACGTGGGCTTCACGTCTACTTCGTTAGCTCGTACCAGTTGAGTTAGATGGCCCTAGCTTGATAGCTTGGACCATATTTTTATTTGTTCATTACCACTGGAATCTGAGACCCACTGTTTATGGGGGCTCCACCCTCGTAACGAAAGTCGTGTAGGTTTAATTTAATAGTGGAACTACTCAGCTTGAGGGTCTGTTGTCGACCATTAGGTGCGCTTCAAGGTTTCAGATGGCAGTTCACCGAAG
>JABDRN010000055.1 GCA_013041745.1 Gammaproteobacteria bacterium | reverse complement strand
TAACGGTACTGCCTATATGGCTTGCTGAGGTGGAGGGACAGTCAAAAACGGTAAAAGACCGGATGCATTGCAACAACCATAATTTCCATGTAAAACTTCGGGTTATGAATATGGCAGGCATTTACATCAGTGATTGGCAGAAGTCTGTCTATCACAATATACCTGCCATTACGTAATACGCTTTATGTATTTGCTTTTGTTATTCCACCTTAACGAGCCAGCGTGGTAGCAGCCTAATATAAAATCACATCGATCTAATATAAAATAAAACCATGACAGAACCCTACCAGCCAATCCCCTGCGCTCTGCATGACGAATACGAGATCGCCATCATGCACAAAAAGCACCTCAGGATTGAATGGTCGAGTGAAGTGGGTGAACAGCATACAGAAAATGTCCGGCCAAAAGATATCCTGGTGAAAGACAAGCAGGAGTTCCTGGTCGCTGATGGCGAGGATGGTGAGGCGCTATGTATTCGGCTGGATAAGATTACGATACTGGAAACTTGAAACCATCACATGTTTGACTGCCACCACTGCGGCAGCGCAGCGACCGAATCGAGTATCACATCCGGCGTGATACCGAGCTCAAGGTCGGCGTCGGAAAACTTGCCGGTGCGTACCTGTATCGCTTTCAATCCTGCCTGCTGTGACGCTTCGATATCTCCGTGTATATCGTCACCGATCATCATCATGTTTTCGTCTTTTCCCAGCATGTTGATAGCTGCCTGGTAAAAAGCTTTTGCCGGTTTTCCTGTGACGATCGCGTGGCTGCCGGTTGCATATTCGAAGGCTTTTATCATCGGACCGACATCGAGTTGCAGGCCAGTGTCCGCCCGCCAGTAACGTGTCATCCCCAGTGCAAGCAGTTTTGCCTGGGGATTATTGATTATGGTCCTGAACACCTGGTTCATGATTTCAAAGCTCCAGGCAGTGCCCAGGTCACCGACAACGACAGCATCGACATCGCTGTTCTCATCCGTAACCAGTTCGAAATCTGAGAACTCTTCTCTGGTTGAGTCGGGGACGAACAGGGCGATACGTTTTAGCGCATTTGTCTGCAACCACTGGGTGGCCGCCACCGGCGGCGTCAGGAAATCTTCTATCCCGGTTTCGATACCAAAAGCAGAAAGTTTATCGACGAGTTCAGAGCGTGATTTGGATGTCGTATTGGTCAGGAACAGGTGCGGGATATCGTTTTTATTGAACCAGCCGATGGCCTCGGCGGCACCATCGATCGGCCTGTCGCCTACATACAAAACACCGTCGAGATCGAACAGTATGGCTGACATAATTGCTCCGGTAACGAAAATATTTTACTGCCAGCGACGATTAAAGACAACGCTGATATCTGACGGAGTGTTTATAAAGGTTTTGTAAGTGCTTAAATTACTTGACTATATTGGCCTAAAGCAATGCTAAGGTTGTGGCTTACATATGTCGTTTAACTTTTTATCGGTCAGGCCGTCATTGCGAGCGCAGCGCAGCAATCTCCTGTAGACGACATCACCGCTTAAATAGATTGCCGCGCAACGCTCGCAATGACGGCAATATAATAACCTTGTGTTTTCTTTGCTTACTGTGTGCGCCGTGCTCTCTCTGAGCACTTAGTGTCTCGATAATTGCGCCTGCATCACTCTGCACGATGCCTCTATGCCTTGGTCTTTGTTTAATGTTTACACGCTTTTGATAGCGTAGAGTTGGCTTTAGCGATTATGGACCGCAGACAGCTTGTTAACGATAGTGTCTTCATCGACACCATGTACTTCAATGATCTTACTGCTAGAAGTGGTTCCGCTGCTGATCTATACCAGACTCTTTGGCAGCTCGAGTATGTTCTGCATCAGTTTGATGACTGCCTTGTTGGCTTTGTCTTTCTCAGACGGCGCCTTCACTTTTACTATGAGAGTGTCACCCAGCCAGCCGGCGATGGTATCTTTCGAGGAAGACGGGATGACTTTTATATGAAGCTTCATAGGCAGCTGTTTTATAAATCGGCTTCCTTCTCTACTCGCCGCCAGTTGTTCTCATCGCGCATGACCTCGTGTCTTGCCCAGCGGGAGAATTCATTTTTGCTCATCACTCCCGAGCTGCGCCGGCCAGCCCCGGCGACCACTTTGTAGATCAGTTTTTCTTCACCGGAATCTTCGGTCTCGGCCCAGTCGACGATCTGCCGGACTGACCAGAGGTCCCCGTTTTCACCGTTGCTGTAATAATGCCCGTGTTTTAATTCCTGGTAACGCATGGCGATTTCCTGGTGGCGATGTGTCACCAGTTCATAGATCTTTAACAGCTCGTTTTCGGAGATGTCGATGAAGGTCTCGAGTTCACTCAGCGCATATACGAAGTCTTCATGCGTGATGGCACCGTATGAGAAGCCAGTGGTCTTCATGCTCTCCCTGGATCTGGCTTTCTGCGCGAGGTAGGCAGGGTAGCGCCGCCATTTAAAAACATAGTTAAAAGCGATGGCAACACCTAGCATGGCGATGACATTGATCAGTACAGGTGTAACGATGAACTGATAGCCCAGTTCATGTACCGCGGTGCCGCCGACCACTGCTGACAGCGCGGTAGCACCGCCTGGCGGATGTATGCAATGACAGTAGTACATCGCAGCAACAGCCAGTCCGACTGCCAGCGATGCGGCAATGAAGATATCCGGTACGAACTTTGCACAGCTGACACCGATGACAGCAGATATGAGATGCCCCCCGATGAGGGACCATGGCTGTGACAGCGGGCCGTGAGGTACGGCGAAAAGCAATACCGCAGATGCCCCCATCGAAGCGACGACCAGGTATGAGGATGCGTCCTGCAGGAAATACGAGCTGCTATAAAAGATCAGGGCGATGCCCAGGAAGGCGCCGAGGGCGGAGATCAGCTTTTCAGAATGGCCCACACGGTAGCGTTCGACCCCGAGGTACTGCAGCAGCTTTTCCTTCATTCAGTGCTCTCGGATTGCCCCTCGGGTAAGTCCTTCAGGCAGCAACGGCCCGAGGGGTTGCTGGTCTCACAGGCGCAGAGTGAATCCCTGGTTTGCTGCATGACAAAGTCTTTGATGTTTTTGTCCAGCATTGCCAGTGCCTTTGTCACACCGAAGCAATAACAGATAGTGTCCCGTTTATCCCTGGATTTTTGCCAGACGGTCGTTCTCAGCTCATCGGTATGAAATACAGTGTCATCCTGGCCGTAATAAACCACGTCACAATCAGGGTCGGTACAGAAATAATACGCCTGCTCGGTCACTGTATTTTTCCACGGCTGCTGAACGTGGTGTAACAGGGTCTTGCGCTGCACGCTGGCGTATTTTTTACCATTGACAGGACAGGGATGTGAGCTGGCATGATGCCCGGATTTGTTTCCAGCAGCCAGATCTCCAACAGCCTGGTCTTTAGTGTTGCAGCAATCGTTCATTAGCTGGCCTCCATTGAAAAACTATAAGAAGATGTTGTATCCGTACTTCAAATCACAGTCATGACCGTTGTATATCTGGCATATTTATACCTGGCACTTTACCTCTATGCCTTGCCCTGCAACTGTGCGACCACGGCCTCGTTTTCCAGTGTCGAGGTATCCGAGGTTATCTCTTCACCGGCAGCGATGGTCCTCAACAATCGACGCATGATCTTTCCTGACCGGGTTTTCGGTAGACCGTCTGCAAAACGGATATCATCCGGTTTTGCGATGGCACCGATCTGATCACCTACCCAGTTACGCAGTTCGGTGACCATCTTCTCAGCATCTTCACCGACCGGGCGCTCACCTTGACAGATCACGAAAGCGACGATCGATTCGCCCTTGACTTCATGCGGACGACCGACCACGGCCGCTTCAACCACGGCATCATTTGCCACCAGTGCGGATTCGACTTCCATGGTACCAAGGCGGTGACCGGAGACGTTCAATACATCATCGATACGGCCCATGATCCAGAAATAACCGTCTTCATCACGACGTGCACTGTCACCGGCGAGATAATATTTTCCGCCAAACTTGGGGTAGTAAGTATCGACATAGCGTTCGTCATCACCCCAGATGGTCCTCAGCATGGAAGGCCATGGCTTCTTGATGACGAGGTAACCGCCGGTATTGGCCTCGGTGATGGATTCGCCGTCTTCATTGACGATATCGACGTCCATGCCCGGCAGGGGCAGAGTGCATGATCCGGGTTTGGTCGCGGTGACACCTGGAAGTGGTGTCAGTACATTGGCGCCGGTCTCGGTCTGCCACCAGGTATCCACGATCGGACAGCGCTCTTTACCGATGACGGTGTGATACCACATCCACGCCTCGGGATTGATCGGTTCGCCGACCGTGCCCAGTAAACGTATTGAGGACAGGTCGTACTTATTGGGGTACTCGTCACCGAATTTCATCAGCGCACGGATAGCTGTCGGGGCGGTATAGAAAACGCTGACCTTGTGGTCTTCGACCATCTTCCAGAAACGTCCGGCATCCGGCGTCATCGGGCCGCCCTCATACATGACGATGGTGGTACCGGTGGCTAACGGCCCATATGCGACGTAGGTATGACCGGTGATCCAGCCGACATCGGCAGTACACCAGAAGATGTCGTCATCCTGCAGATCGAACACCCACAGGTTGGTGGTGATGGCATTGAGCAGGTAGCCGGCGCTGGAGTGCTGGATACCTTTGGGCTTGCCGGTAGAACCTGAGGTGTAGAGTAAGAATAACGGATCTTCGGCATTCACCCATTCCGGTTCACATGTCGTGTCCTGGCCGGCAACAGCATCTGACCACCAGCTGTCCCGGCCATCCTGCATGGCGATATCGTGGCCGGAGCGTTTCAGCACGATGACATTCTCGATGCTGTCACAACCAGAGCTGAGTGCTTTATCAGCCGCTTCCTTCAGCTCGACGACCTTACCGCCACGGGTGCCGCCATCGGCGGTGATCAGCATCACCGCTCTTGCATCGTCGATACGATCACGCAAGGAGTCAGCCGAGAAACCGCCGAACACCACGGAGTGGATCGCGCCGATGCGGGCACATGCCTGCATCGCGATGACCGCTTCCGGAACCATCGGCATATAGATGACAACTCGATCGCCTTTTTTTATGCCTTTGGCTTTTAACGCGTTGGCAAACTGGCAGACTTCATCATGCAGTTGCTGATAGCTGATATGTCGGGTGTCACCGGCTTCGCCTTCAAAGATGATCGCGGTCTTGTTGGCATTTTCTGCCAGGTGACGATCGATACAGTTGTAGCTGACATTCATGCTGCCGTCGGTGAACCATTTGAAATACGGTGCATTGCTGTCATCCAGTGTTCTCGTGAATGGCGTATGCCAGTCCATCAGCTGTTTTGCCTGCTCTGCCCAGAAACCTTCGTAATCCTCATCAGCCTTCTTTTTCAGGGCTTGGTAATCTTCGGGTTTTATGCGTGCTTTTGCAGCGAACTCAGCGCTGGGTTCGAATAGACGGTTTTCAGTTAGGACGGAATTGATTTCGATATCAGACACGATGGTTTCCTCTTGATCTGCATTTTAGTTTTTTGATTAGCATACACGGTGTTTATCGAAACTTCGATAGTTATTTATGCTGCTGGTTCGCCACTTTTATCATAAATAGCAGCTGCTATTTTTGATCTGGGACAGGTTGGATATTGGATAGATCCTGTCAATCGGCTCTATGGTTGCCATCAGCAGGCTGTCAATGCTATGCATTCAGCTACATCAGGTATGAAGCGGTATTTTATTTGCGGCAGAGACCAGGTCGATGTCCCAGTGCTCGGTAGCCCATTTCCAGATTTCACTGATGTCTGCGTCGCAGAGATCGGCTGGTGGCTTCTGCCCTAAAAAATCCAGAACATGGCGTAACAGTGACTCACGGTTTTTGATATCAACTCTGGCAGCACCTTCTGACTTGCTGATCTTGTTGCCGGCTGCATCGACTGCCAGTGGCAGGTGGCAGTAGCCGGGTGTGGAATAACCCAGCAGCTGCTGCAGGTAGATCTGCCGTGGCGTGGAATCGAGCAGGTCTGCACCGCGCACGACTTCGGTGATGTCCTGCAGCTGGTCATCGACCACGACAGCCAACTGGTAGGCGAACAGGCCATCGCGGCGCTTGATGACAAAATCGCCACACTGGCTGGCCATGTTCTGTGATCGCCGGCCCATCACCAGGTCATCGAACTCGATGGTGATATCTTCTGCCAATAAACGCAGCGCATGGTCGCTTTTTTCCTGCAGGCTACGTGTTCTGCAGGTGCCGGGATATATCCCGCTGCCGCTCTCTACCAGCTGTTTGCGCGAGCAGATGCAGGGAAACACCAATGACTGTTCGATGAGCTGCTCGAGCGCGTAGCGGTAGCATTCAGTCTGCTTCGACTGGTACAGGACTTCTCCCTGCCATTCAAAACCAAAAGCTTCCAGGGTGTGCAGTATCTCCAGGTCCGAGCCGTCAACCTTGCGCGTGATATCGACATCTTCCATGCGGATGATCCAGTCGCCATTATTTTTTTTTGCCTGCAGGTAACTGCCGACTGCCGCTAACAGTGTGCCGAAGTGTACCGGGCCGGTCGGTGAGGGCGCGAAGCGGCCGATGTATTTATCTGCGTTTATAATTTTATCCATTTAGTATTAAAAACAGGGAACAAAGAACCAGTTAGCCTGAGTCCCTGGTTCTTTCGCTCTTTAGAAAGTCAATTATTGCAGATATCTATTTATCGCTGCTATCGTGTCGAGCTTGAGAATACCAGGCCAATAGGATAACGATTAAAGTCCATACTGCTACAACAGTCATTACCGAATATGTCATTGTATCTAAGATCATTGTAATACTCCTTTACTTCTTTATATTTTTAAAAATTCTTTAACTTTAATATTGCAAGATACACGCCAGATTGATCGCCATCTTCCCCGCTGTTCAATCCAGTTTCATTTCAAGGCGTCTACAAACTCAAATAGTCACAAAAAGCCATTCATAGCGGCGTTTCGACGCGATTACTGATGACTGGCTATCATAGATTATGGGAGTGGATGTGCGCCTGTATGTGAAGCAAGCCGATGGAAAATGTCAGTTTTCTGTCACAGGCTGTTAAGAAAGCGTCATCTATTAGCGATACACCGAATTGAGCAGCATATACGAAAAAATAATAAGGCCTGCAGCCAGGCAGCCAGACCTTAAATCCCGGCAAAAATCAAGCGACTGGCCGCTATAACCGGCCACCTATCACTGGGAGATAACTTGCCCAGGAAAAAAATTATTTTCAGTGGAACCTTTTTAAACAGGTAAACGTTAAACAGTTAAGACAGACTAAATAAGCAGAGGAAAATTTATGAAATTATCAATCATCACAGGTGCGATCCTTAGCACTTTGGCGATCACCGGGCTCGTTTCATGCAGCAGTGGCAGCGACACTTCAGCCACTGATACTTCCGGCAGTACCGTGGTTGGCACCATCGCCGGATTCGGCAGTATCATTATGGATAACGGGGTAGAGTACGAAACAGATGGGCTTTCCGACTGTGAAGTCGATGACATGGTAGTCGCCGGTGTCTGTGAAGACAGTCTTTATACCGGCATGCATGTCACCCTGCAAACGGATGCCAATGGCGCTGTAACCTCATTAAAATATGATGATGAACTGGAAGGGGCGGTGACGAGCGGTAGTGTCACTGGTGATAAAGGCGACTATAGCTTTGATGTCTTCGGTGTAACGGTTATCACCAGCAGTGGTAACACGCAGTGGGATGACTTTACTATTACACCGCCGAGCATTGCTGAACTCGATGGTGCAAATATCGAGATCAGTGGTGAATGGCAGCAGGACGGTAGTTTGCTGGCTAGTTATGTTGAAAAACAGGATGACAGCGAGCATGAAGTGGAAGGTACGGTAGGTACCATCAATGGCACCGGTTTCCCGTTAATACTAAAGAGCGGCGGTACGATAGATGTTGACGGTAGTGCGCTCAGCCTGCTTCCAGCGGTAGGCGACTTTGTCGAGCTCGAAGGCAGTTACATTGCCGGCGTATTCATTGCGACCAGCTCTGAGATCGAGGATGAGGATGATTTTTATAGTGATTCCGAAGCAGAGATCACCGGCATATTGTCCACGAATAGCGATAGCCCGACAGGCTTCTCCATCGCTAACACTGATGTCGATATCAGCAACGCATCTACCTGTAGTGGCCTGACCGGTTTACTCGTCGAAGCAGAGGGTAACTATGATGCGGATACGGGCATACTGGTCGTCAGGGAATGCGAGGATGAAGACGAAGATATGGAAGTCAAGTGTATGGTCAGCAACAATGCGATCATTCCCGATGAGACCAAACCTAAAGTCGGTTCCGTAGAGTGCGGCTTCACAGGAACTAGCGGTGGCCCATTGACCATCAAGTTTAATGATACGCCCGACATGGCCATGTTTTCTGGTGATAGTACGGCCAGTACATTTGACTTAACCGATGTTCTTAGCGGTGACTGTGTTGAAATCAAATTCAGCAAAGATGCTAATGGTGATTATATTGCCGGCCTGATCGAGATCGAAGATAAAGGCACCGGATGTAGCTCATACGAGTTAGAAGGTACGCTCGATAGTTTTAATGATAATTCAGATATTACCGTGCTCGGTGTCACTTTTACCGTTAACCCTGGGACGACCTATGATCCGGATAAAACGGGATTAGTTGCCGGAGTCAGCGTGAGCATTAAAGATAATGGTGCCGATGGTACGGCAGATGAGGTTGAAGTTGATTAAATAACTTGATAGTTACATGCCACATTGAAGAGCGAGCTGTTTTTACAGCTCGCTTTTTATTTAAGTAATAATTAACACCAATTGTTCGCTTTAAATCGTTAGCTTATGGTGAAGTGTGAAATGTATGATTTTCGGCCAGGGATATGGCCATCATCAGCTATCAGCCAAGACGTTCAACATTTTCTATTACGGTTAAAGGTGGTTGCGTTTTTGTACGCTGGAGCAACCAAGTTAAAGGGGGCGGAGGGATTATTATTTAATCACACTTTGAAATTGATCACTTTTTAATCCCTCCGTCCCCTTTAATTATCCCTCGATCCCCTTTAATTCAAGGTCACCATCGATAGCGGGCATTTAGGCTATTTCTTTCTTATTTAACGCTAACGCCTAATTATGCGTCTTGGGGTAAGCTGTTAAGTATTTTTCGAAGCTTGTCTATTTCGAGTTGGAGTTCGTTTGAATCTCTTGCGACGCTAGGGTTCAATGAAGCATGATCTAAAGCGTCAATAACTGCATTCAGTTGAACCCGAGTTTTATATCCTTTTGCGTGCTCTACAATTTTTTCATATATTTTTATTTCTATTGAGCCAGAACTACCCATAATATTTACCTATAAATGGAAAAGCACTTAAGGTACTCCATCCACGAGGAGCCGCTTAGTAACTTTCCGTGTCTTGTATTCTCTAACAACTATATTCAGTATCGTAAATAATACTATTAGACCTGTTTTTTGTCAGTAGGATAAAGCTAATAATGTTGTCTAGCTAAGTGTCATGTCTCGGCAAGAACTGGACTCTCTTTTATACAGATGGGAGCATCAGAAATATACAAAAGCATTCGCTCAGTATTAACCAGAACTTCAACAGGTATTAGCCTCATGTAAACGCAGGTGTTGGTTAATATTCAAACACTCCGTCAGCTTTGAATTCTGCGCGAAGTTGTTGCCCGCATGGTGCCGGATGAACACCTGCTGATCGAGGCCGATTCAGTCTGCCTACATGAAGTATGTCGCCAATACACTCGCAGCAGTTAAAGGAGACGGAGGGGTTGTTATTTTTACCAAACTTTTAAATGGATCATTTTTTAATCCCTTTGTCCCCTTTAACTCGACTTTATAAATAACTTTTAGAAAAAAAACAGCAGCCATAAAGACTGCCGATAACTTGCTATGAAAAATTATTATTACACTTAGAATCAACCAGTCGGGTAAATCCTAATGTTTTTCATTGGCATTACTTCTTTTAATCTTGGCTAATAATTGCGGGTTAAAAGCCCCGCAGCACATTGCCAGGTATTCATTCTCAGCGCTAATGTGTAAACGGTCGTATTGAGTTGGTTTACTACTAAATATCTGTATTCCTTTCTTCAATAAATCAATCATTTTTACTACCTCTTAAACATGTTTACGGCTGTTATCATCAATACTGTTCTTTTGTTCACTGTCGAATGTAAATATCGACGTCAAAATCCAGATGACACTAAGAATTGTCACTAGCGCAATGATCAACAAATAGATCAGCAAAAACAATTTAATGACTATCTCCATTACAGGAACCTCTACCTATAAAAGTCCGGCTTGTAAATATAGAAGCATAATTCATGCCTTGTTTATATCGAAGCTTTTTATAACAATAAGTTATTTGCCACAGCTAGATTTAGCTTGAGGACAAGTGTAACGATGTGTTTACAGTAATTAAAATAATTTTACAGTTATCGAATGACTCTTAAGGTTCGGTGACTAGCTTTAGATTCTAAATAATGAGTGCTTGACAACCAAATAGGGCAATCAAGTTCCTGGTTTTCTATATCGTCTGATCGTTGCTATATTGCGATTTTTTCTCGTTATCTACTAAACCTGAACGGGTTCACATTTTTTCACCATTTTTGCTGATCGCTTGGGGGCTTTACCCCATGTCGAAAACAGCCTGTCTCGGCCAGAATTTATTTCATACACAGCGCATATAGATACAGCTGTGAAAAACACAACATCAATGTTTTTCAGGGGAATAGATCATGACTACAACAACAGTAAAAAATCAGAAATCTGTGTCCAGTTTCCCGGCATCCCTTACAGTTACCTGGGTACGGTCATTACCCAGACAGGGGCGCTCATGTTACTGGGTAAAACAGGTGTCGAGAACATCATGGCGATCGCTGTCAAAGATGGCGTGATCTATGTGATGGATAGAGTCGGTGACCTGTTTACGCTGAATGAGGTTAGCGGTTTCGCTACCGATGTTGCTCGCGGTGTTCTGCCAGGTGTAAGCGGGATGGAAACATTGTCAGTGATGATTTCTGCTATCGATACAGGTTCCGCTGCTGAATCAGGTTCTGATGAAGCCAGCGGTGGTAGCCTGTCAGCTTACGGGCTGCTCCTGATGCTGATAGTCACTGCTATAAGACGGTTCAGTTAGACGACCTGTAAGCTTGTCTGGGTGAAACATTAAAAAAGCCGGGCTTGGCCCGGCTTTTTTAATGTAGGTAGTGTTGCCTTATTTACCGCGGGTCTGCTTCTCTTTGATCTCGTCGAGGCTCTTGCAGTCGATACACTGTGTCGCGGTTGGCCTTGCTTCCATACGGCGCAAGCCGATCTCGACACCACAGGTCTCACAATAGCCGTATTCACCATTACTCATCAGGGTCAGTGTGTCATCAATCTTCTTGATCAGTTTGCGCTCACGGTCACGTGTGCGTAACTCGAGGCTGAACTCTTCTTCCTGTGTGGCACGGTCGGCAGGATCCGGAAAGTTTGCTGCCTCATCCTTCATGTGATCCACAGTGCGGTCAACTTCTGTCATCAGTTCGGCTTTCCATGCTTGAAGTATATCTGTGAAATGCTGTAGCTGACCTTCACTCATATATTCTTCGCCTTTCTTTTCTTTGTACGGCTTGAAAGCGGTATGTTCGACTGGCGCTGTATTTGCCATCTAAAACTCCAAATGTATTTAAAAACAACAACTTAGCTGTATAAAGTTGTTTCGATAAAATAATGCGAGCGACTTTTTACCATAAATCTGGCGCTCAGTGCAAATTAAAAAAATCTTTATCCTGAAAGCTAAAATGACGAATCCTGTTTAATCATCGACAAAGATCACATCACTCATAACAAATAGTACTTGTCTATTTATATTTTGTATGCAGCCGACTGTAGCATGCTACGAATCGTTTTCGATGCAAGAGCTGACCTTGCTGATGATACGCCCGCTATGCAGGCGTGTCTCGATCATATCGTCCTGTTTTACCTGTTCGCTCGAGCTGATGGCTTCGCCGTCTGCATTTAAGGTTATCGAATAACCACGCTCCAGGGTCTGTAACGGGCTAATGGCGTTCATCGTTCTTGCCACATTGCTCAACTGTGACTTTTTCTGTATCAGCACATTAGCTGACGCCTGCTGTAATCGTGCGCCGAGGTATTTCGCTGTCTGCCGCTTCTGTTTCAATAGCCGCAGCGGATTGTGTGCGCCCAGTTTTGCATCGAGTGTGGCCAGCTGGCTGTGACGAGAATCCAGCATCGACCGGCTTATCCTGAGCAGGCGTTTACTCAGTTCTGTGCTTCGCTGCTGGTCACGTAACAGCTGTATCTCCGGGTGCTGCTGATGCAGCCGGCGCAGCAGCCAGTGCGTTTTTTCCCGCTGCCGTTCGATCTTATCGCTAACCAGCTGCAGCAGCCTCTGCTGGTACCAGTCGAATGACTGCAGCCAGCTAGACTGGTCTGGGGTGACTGTTTCCGCTGCAGCGGTAGGGGTGGCAGCGCGCACATCGGCGACATAATCGGCGATGGTTATGTCGGTCTCGTGGCCGACACCAGTGACGATCGGGACGCGGCAATCAACGATGGCGCGTGCTACCGATTCTTCGTTGAATGACCACAGGTCTTCCAGTGAACCGCCGCCTCGTACCAGCAAGATCACATCGCAGGACAGCTCGCCGCTGGCGACAGCCTGGTCGATCAGCTGGATGGCGTTACAGATCGCAGGCGCTGATTCTGCGCCCTGTACCGGCACCGGGAATATCTTCACTGGTATCGAGGGAAACCGCCTGGCGATGACGCTTAAGACATCGTGGATGGCGGCCCCTGACTTTGAGGTGATGATGCTGATGCATTCTGGCAGTTCAGGGACCGGCAGTTTGCCAGCTTCATCGAACAGGCCTTCATCCGCCAGTTTGATCTTCAGTGCTTCGAACTGGCGGCGAAGCGCACCGTCACCGGCTTCTTCCATACGGTCGACGATCAGCTGGTAATTGCCCCGCGGCTGGTACAGGCTGACTTTGGCCCGAAGCAGTACCTGGTTGCCGTTTTCAGGCTGGAATTTGAGCGCACGGGTGCGTCCTTTGAACATGGCGCAGCTGACCTGTGCAGAACTGTCTTTCAGGCTGAAGTAGATGTGGCCAGAGGCGGGTTTTGCCAGGTTGGATATCTCACCCTCGACCCAGATCCATGAGAACTCGTGCTCGAGCAGGCTGGCGACGGTGCGGTTGAGCGTGCTGACGCTGTAAACATTATCGTTTTCTGTGGTAGAGAACATGGCAGGTTATATCTTATCGCTGGTATGGATCTGGCGGCTGAGAATAAAAAAGGCCTGCATACCCTCTGCGGGATAATGCAGGCCGTCGCTTATCACTTATTTTTAGTTATAAGGTCCGCTTACGCTGGATTGCAGCTTTGCCTGGACAACGGCCATCTCACCCTGTTTTTTTGCTTCTGCTAGCAGATTAAGGGCTTTGTCTGTTTTTCCTTCTTTGTTTAGCTTTTCAGCTTTTTTCAGCAATTTACGACTGTCCCGCCATTCGTAGTTAAGCTTTTTGGCATTATCGATCGAAGCTGTCGCGTCGAGCACCGCTTGTTCATAGCTTCCTGCGTGTGCCAGAACAGGGCTTAGCATGCAGGCGCTGATAGCAGCGATCAGGCTGAGATTTTTTATTTTCATAGTTTCTCCTGAAGGTTTTATTTAGAGAGCGATCATTTATACCCCAAAAGGCTGATCTTGTATATTTTTTTACAAATATAAACACGTTCTAATGTTGTTACAAATGCCGCTACAGCTTATAATGAGCCGCTTTTCAAATCCAAGCGGGAATTGTTATGCGAATAATCGAAGAAGCCTTAACCTTTGATGATGTTTTACTGGTTCCTGCGCACTCGGTGGTGATGCCTAAAGATGTATCACTGCAAACCAAAGTCACCCGTGATATTGCCCTGAATATACCTCTCTTGTCTGCCGCTATGGATACGGTGACTGAATCTCGCCTCGCCATCGCGCTGGCGCAGGAAGGCGGCCTCGGGATTATTCATAAGAATTTGACACCCAGTGAGCAGGCAGCCGAAGTCAAGACGGTGAAGAAATATGAGAGTGGTGTCATCACCGAACCGGTGACGGTGTCGCCTGATATGACGATACGTGATGTCATGGCATTGCGTGAGAGGTACAATATTTCGGGTATGCCGGTAGTGAAGGGCGATGAGCTGATCGGCCTGGTGACCAGCCGTGATGTACGCTTCGAGTCTGGTCTGGACAAGCCTGTTACCGACGTGATGACGCCAAAAGAAAAACTGGTAACGGTAAAAGAAGGCGCCTCGAAGGAGGATGTGCTGGCGCTGTTGCACGAACATCGTATCGAACGTGTACTGGTAGTCAATGATGCTTTCCAGCTACGCGGCATGATCACGGTAAAAGATATCCAGAAATCGACCGATTTCCCGAGTGCGGCGAAAGATGATCATGGCCGTCTTCGTGCCGGTGCAGCAGTTGGTACCGGAGCCGGCACGGAAGAACGTGTTGAAGCGCTGGTCAATGCCGGCGTCGATGTCATCGTCGTCGATACCGCGCATGGCCATTCGCAGGCGGTGCTCGATCGCGTCGCCTGGGTGAAGAAGAATTATGAGGTGCAGGTTATCGGTGGCAATATCGCCACCGGCGAGGCGGCAAAAGCCCTGGCCGATGCCGGCGCTGACGGCGTCAAAGTCGGTATCGGTCCCGGTTCTATCTGTACCACGCGGATCGTTGCCGGCGTCGGTGTGCCACAGATAACAGCGGTAGCCAATGTCGCGAAAGCGCTGCAAGGCACCGGTATCCCGCTCATCGCTGACGGTGGTATCCGTTATTCGGGTGATATGGCAAAAGCCATCGTTGCCGGCGGTTACTGCATCATGGTCGGTGGTATGCTGGCCGGTACCGAAGAGGCACCGGGTGATGTCATCCTGTACCAGGGGCGTTCCTACAAGTCTTACCGCGGTATGGGCTCGATCGGTGCCATGAAACAGGGGTCCAGCGACCGTTATTTTCAGGATAGCTCTGAAGGCAGCGAGAAGCTGGTGCCGGAAGGTATCGAAGGCCGTGTCGCATACAAGGGACCGATGGGTGCCATCGTGCACCAGATGATGGGCGGCCTGCGCTCAAGCATGGGCTATGTCGGCTGTGAAAATATGGATGAGATGCGCAGCAAGCCGGGTTTTGTCCGCATCTCGGGTGCCGGCATGTCAGAGTCGCACGTACACGATGTGACTATCACCAAAGAAGCGCCGAATTACCGTTCTTCTTAATAATACAGGGCAGTGAAAAAACTTTTTATTGGTCCAAAAATGAACGCAAAAAACGCAAAGAAGAGCTTTGATAAGTTTTTTATATTTGCGTTTTTTGCGTTCATTTGCGGATGAGTGTGCTTTTTGCGTTTAAAAATAAAACCATAGACTGAACGAAAATATTACTATGCATGACATCCATTCAGATCGTATCCTAATCATCGACTTCGGATCGCAATATACCCAGCTGATCGCAAGACGCGTCCGTGAGGCTGGGGTGTATAGTGAAGTCCATCATACGGGTATGACTGGCGAAGAGATCAAGGCTTTTAACCCTAACGGTATCATCTTGTCGGGCGGGCCCGAATCTGTTACAGCTGACGATACCCTGGTGGCGCCACCGTATGTCTTCGAAGCCGGTGTGCCTGTACTGGGTATCTGTTACGGCATGCAGACCATGGCAGCACAGCTGGGCGGTAAAGTCGGTTCATCGACGCACCGCGAGTTCGGTTATGCGCAGGTGCGTGCGCGCAATCATAGCGCGTTATTAAAGGACATCGAGGACCACGTGACTGCCGATGGTTTCGGCATGCTGGACGTGTGGATGTCGCATGGTGACAAGGTCGAAGCGTTGCCTGACGATTTCGTCTGTATCGCCAGCTCTGATAATGCACCTATCGCGGGCATGGCTGATGAGTCACGCCGTTTTTATGGTCTGCAGTTTCATCCCGAGGTGACACACACCAAGCAGGGGCAGCGCATCATCGAACGTTTCGCGCACGATATCTGCGGCTGTGCCGCTGACTGGACCGCAGGTAATATCATCCAGGACAATATCGAGCGTATCCGCCAGCAGGTGGGTAGTGACGAGGTGGTTCTCGGCCTCTCCGGCGGCGTTGATTCTTCCGTAGTCGCTGCCTTGCTGCACCAGGCCATCGGCGATCAGCTGACCTGCGTGTTCGTCGATAACGGCCTGCTGCGCTATCGTGAGGGTGACCAGGTGATGGCGACCTTTGCCGAGAACATGGGTGTCAGGGTCATCCGTGTCGATGCCGAGCAGCGTTTTCTCGATGAGTTGAGCGGTGTCGATGAGCCGGAGAAAAAACGTAAGATCATCGGTCGGGTTTTCGTCGAGATATTTGAAGAAGAATCAAACAAACTGACCAATGCAAACTGGCTGGCGCAGGGCACCATCTACCCGGATGTGATCGAATCGGCCGACAGTAAAAATTCACACCTGATCAAATCACACCATAACGTCGGTGGTCTGCCAGAAGACATGCGCCTGAAACTGGTCGAGCCGTTGCGTGAACTGTTCAAGGATGAAGTGCGCAAGATCGGCGTCGAGCTCGGCCTGCCTTCCGACATGGTGTACCGTCATCCGTTCCCGGGCCCGGGTCTGGGTGTACGCATCCTGGGTGAGGTCAAAAAAGAATATGCCGACCTGTTGCGTCTGGCAGATAACATCTTTATCGAAGAGCTGTACAAGAACAATCTGTATGACACGGTCAGCCAGGCTTTCACCGTCTTTATCCCGGTCAAGTCTGTCGGCGTCATGGGTGATGGCCGTCGTTATGACTATGTCGTTGCGTTACGCGCAGTGGAGACTATCGATTTCATGACCGCGCGCTGGGCGCATCTGCCATATGACTTCCTCGGTCATGTATCAACACGTATCATCAATGAAGTCGATGGTATCTCACGTGTTACCTACGATATCTCTGGTAAGCCGCCTGCTACTATCGAGTGGGAATGAATTTTTATTTTGATTAATGCACTTTTTCATCATCTGCGGCGTTATAAATAAAAATATAATACTCACGTACAATTGTACGCTCCGTTTATATTTTCATTTATGCCTTGCAGCTGATGAAAAATCACATCACTCAAATTAAAAATACTTCATTAATTATTATGGGTACAGAAGCCAACATTAAGTGGATGCAAAAAGCACTGCAGCTTGCCCGTAAGGCAGAAGCTGCCGGTGAGGTTCCTGTCGGTGCCGTGCTTGTCAAAGATGACCAGCTGATCGCCGAAGGCTGGAACCAGCCCATCAGCAGTCATGATGCTACATCACACGCCGAGATCATGGCGATGCGTGAAGCTGGTAAATCCCTCAACAACTACCGGTTAATCGATACCACCATGTACGTTACGCTGGAACCCTGTTCTATGTGCGTCGGTGCGATGATCCATGCGCGTGTATCAAAAGTTGTCTATGCTGCCTCAGAGCCGCGTACAGGCGCATTAGGCGGTGCCTTTGACCTACTAAAGTCCAATGATCACAATCATGATTTTGAAGTAGTATCGGGTGTGCTGGCAGAAGAGAGCAGGGAGATGCTGCAAAGTTTCTTTCAATCACGAAGAAAGAATAAAGGCTAAAACAGATCATGAGCAGAAACTTAAAAAATATAATTTTATTTTGCCTTTCTGTTATGACCTTTCCAGTCATTGCTGCATCGATGATGGATGGATTCACCGATCCGGAAGACGGCATGTTCGATGTCAGTCACTGGCTGGCTGAGAAAAAAGGTTTTTTTCCTGTACCGATCATTATCACCGAGCCTGCCATCGGATATGGCGCAGGCGCGGCACTGGTGTTTTTGCATGACCCGCTGGCGGGGCGTGTGCCGGATGGCGAAACCTTTGATCCGCAATCAAAGGATGCTGAAGGCAAACTGATCCCACCGAGTGTTTCAGCACTGTTTGGTATGTATACCGAGAACGATACCTGGATGGCTGGCGGTGCCCATATGGGTGTCTGGAAGAATGACAATATCCGTTATACCGGTGCCTTAGCGACCGGTTCGATCAAAATAAAATTTTATCGAAATATTCTGGGCCAGGATATCGCCGTAGACTCGACGATCGAGCCGGACATCCTGTATCAGGACTTGAAGTTTAGACTGGCTGGATCGAAATTTTTCGCAGGTGCCAGTTACCTTCTGCTGGATACCAGCAACGAGTTTGGTTTTGCTGCTGTCGATCCAACTTTTAAGAGCAACAGCCGTGACGCCGCGGTGATACTCAGCCTCGAATACGATAGTCGCAATACCATCTTCACGCCTACCGATGGCATAAGCTCGTCGCTGGAAGCAACACTGTTCCGTGAAGCGGTTGGCAGTGATACGGAATTTGAAAAGTACCGGGCCAAACTATTCTATTTCACGCCGTTGGCGGATACTTTTGTCCTGGGTTTACGCGGCGATGTCGAGACCATCAACGGCGATCCAAATGATATACCTTTCTACATGTACCCGGATGTCGGTCTTCGCGGGATCCCGGTGATGCGCTACCAGGGTGAGAGCGTCGCTGTCGCAGAAGCAGAGCTGGGCTGGAACTTTACCAGCCGGTGGAGTGTACTGGGATTTGGTGGTGCTGGTCGCACTACAGGCATCGTCGATAATGCCAAGGTCACCAGGGTATATAGTAAAGGTGTCGGTCTGCGCTATTTCATCGCCCGTCGTTTTGGTGCGCATGTCGGCTTTGATATCGCCAGAGGTCCGGAAGATACGGCTTTCTATCTGCAGTTCGGTCATGCATGGCGCTAGCTGCAGCTGGCCGTAGCACCTAGAGCAGGCTTTCTATCGGCAGTAAGCTCATCATCTCTACTGCTAGCTTCCTCAACAGGCCGGCCCCGGGTTCGGTAGTATACAAAGTCGAGCCACTGCTTTCTTCTGTCAGCCAGTTGAGCCTGTTGCTGCTATCATCGAGTCTTAGGTGATAACTGTTCTCTAACGAGCTACTCCTGGCGAATAATTCTATGGTCTGTTTTGCCAGTTGCGGACTGTTTACCATGATGCCTATCTCGGTGTTGAGCAGCTGTGAGCGAGGATCGATATTAGCTGAGCCTATGAGGACATACTGTCGATCGACGACCATGTATTTTGCATGCAGGCTGGCATGCCGTGAACCCTCGATAAGCTTCCTGGTTTTAGACTGGCCGGGTCGGGCGGTCGCTTTTAATTCATATAGATCGATACCTGTGGCGAGAAGCTGCTTGCGATATTTTCTGTAGCCGGCATGCACTGCGCTGACATCGGTCGCTGCCAGCGAGTTGGTCAAGATGCTTATCTCGATACCCTGGTCACGTTTCTCCTTTAACCAGCGCGTGCCTTTTTTTCCCGGTACGAAGTAGGGCGTTGCGATCAGCAGTTCTTTCTCGGCATGCTCGAAATAGGGCATGATCTGTGGACCGATGTGGACGGTTTTATCCGGATCATCGCTGCTGATCTTTTCCGGTCTATCGTAGAACAGATCTGCTTCCGCCCATATGAAATCGATTCTTCGATTGATTATCTTTTGTGTGAACGAGGCATTTTTCAAAGACTGGAAGTAGTCTGTGTTCTTTAGCCGATGCCACCGGTCTTTTAGATTGCTGCGAAGTGTCATCAGCTGTTTTCGCATGACCCGGGTTTTACTCAGCTGCTCGATCGGTGTCGCCCACTGGCTGTGCCAGTAATCATCGAAGCTATTGCTGACATCATCGACGATCGGCCCCACGGTCAGCAGGTCGAGGTCTAAAAAGTTGAGGTTATTCCTGTCATCGAAGTATTCATCACCGATGTTCCTGCCGCCGATGATGGCAGATGCGTTATCAGCGATGAATGTCTTGTTATGCATACGGCGTCCGGCACGGTTGAGATTGATCAGCAGCTCGATGTTTCTGAACCAGTCGCGATTTGACAGCGGATTGAAGATACGAATCTCGATGTTCTCATGCTGGCTAAACATCTTGAAGTTGCCGTCATGGCCAGACATATTTATATCATCGACCAGGATGCGCACGCGAACACCACGGTCTGCTGCTGATAAGATGGCATAAGCCAGGTATCGGCCACTGGCGTCGCTATGTATGATGTAATACTGGATATCCAGGGTTTTTTCCGCGATGGTCGCCAGTGCGAAGCGTGCGACGAAGGCATCGGTATTGTCGCTTAGTAGATAAAAGCCGGATTTTTTATTACTGGTATCCAAAATAATTAGGCATATGTGCTAGTAAGTACCTGATATTAAGTCATCATTTATGCTCTGACTTGAATTATTATTATTAAACGGCATACTCATTAGTCAACTCACAGGTCATTTTGTACATTTGTCAAATATTTGTCGCATATGGTCAAGTTGCAACCAGTGTTCTGCCTACAATTGAAACACGATGATTTTTAAAGGTATCATCATTTCTGAAATGATGTATCGACTCTACCGGATTTTATATGATAAACAGGTTCAAGAACCTCCCCCTTATTTTATTACCTGTGCTACTTACTTCATGCGTTAGTCTCGATAGCAAGAGCGATCACGCATCTGCCGCAGCTGGCGATGCAGAAGACACAGAAACATGCCAGCCGATGGCTATAGATGAGAACCAGGATATCCAGAAGCAGGGTCTGGACCCGGAGAGTATCGCTTTACTGAACTGGAATCTCTACAAGGGTAATGGCGATGGCTGGCAGCGCGACCTGTCTTCCTATGCGCAAAGCCATGATGTGATGACGATACAGGAAGCGTACCTGGACGATGAGTTATCGGGATTGTTAGAAACGAAAAATTTCAAATGGGTGATGAATACCGCGTTTCACCTGAATGGTACGGCTGCCGGGGTGATGACAGCTGCAAATCTACATGCCATAGGCAGCTGCGGCTTTCAGAATGATGAGCCTATCATCCGTGTTCCGAAAGCGACACTGGTCAGTTATTACAATATAGCAGGTCACGACGCCAGGTTGCTGGTTGCTAATATTCATGGTATCAACTTCACCCTTGGTGTTGCGGCTTACCGTGAACAGCTGGATCAGCTGTTCGACTCGATACGGCATCACACTGGACCGATGATCGTCGCCGGCGACTTTAATACCTGGAGTGATGAACGTATGACCGAGGTCATCCAGCTAGTTGAAAGGTTATCGATGTCTTCTCTCGAGTACGAGGTGAATAATAAAACGCACGTCTTCGGCAATGCTATCGATCATGTTTTTTACCGTCAGTTACAGCCTGTAAGTAAGAAGGTCTGGCAGGTCTCTTCTTCTGACCATAATCCGATCTCGGTAACATTCAGGCTGGCGCCGGAAGAAGAGGTCATTGCTGCTCGTTAAACTCCTGGATCAGGCGCAGATAGTTTTTGAAGCGCTGTTCATCTAACAGGCCATCGCTGGCCGCCTGCTTTATCGCACAGCCGGGTTCATTGGTGTGGCTGCAATTGCTGAATTTACAGGCGCCGCTGAATTTTCTTATATCTTTAAATCCGTTTGTGATCTCATCGATACTGTTGTTGATAGGAGTGAAATCGCGTACTCCGGGAGAGTCGATGATAATGCCATTATCTTTCAGGTGGTAGAGTGCTGAGACGGTGGTTGTGTGTTTACCTTCACCGGTAGCTTGCGATGTATCACCGATCTTGATCTCCTCTTTTGGCAATATCGCCTTGACGATAGAAGATTTACCGACACCTGACAGTCCGACCAGTATGCTGGTGGTGTTGCTCAATGCCTCAGCTAGTGCCTCGAGGCCGAGGTCCTGCTTCATGCTGGTGCAGATGACGTCATAACCGATGCCGCTATAAAGCTTGGTCAAATCATCGACGGTACGTTTCGTCTCGTGGTCCATCAGGTCGGCTTTGTTGATCACGATCAGTGCTTTCGCCGGCAGGTTTTCCGCTGCAGTAAGGTACCTGTCGATCAGGTAAGGATTAGGTTTCGGTTTTAATGCGGTAACGATAACCAGCTGCCCGATATTAGCGGCAACGGGTTTGATCGCGCCGGCAAAACCGGTTTTTACCAGCAGGTTGCTTCTTTCCTTGACGGCTACCACGACATATTGAGATGCATCTGAATGAGGTGCTGTCGGCTGGTCCTGACTGTCCGGATCTTTTGCCTGCTGCACGACGACATAATCGCCACAGGCAATGTCGCCCAGGTTCTGCCGGATCTTGCATTTTATTTTTTTTAGTTCTTCGGTCTCGGCGTATAGCTGGCGACCATGATGACTGATGACGCGAGCGGTCTGTGTGCTCGCTTCGTCCAGTTGCAGTTTGCCATCACCGAGCAGGTCGTTGTGGATCTTACTTTTCTGTTTGGAATCTATCCGGCGTTGTTGCTGTTTTGATAGTCTGCGTTTTGCCATGTTAGAAAAATTACAACTTCTGTGCAGCATTGATCTTTGCTGCGCAGATGAAGTCTTTTATCGATAACCCGCCAACGCTGTGAGTGGTATAGGCGACGGTGCAGCGGTTGTAGCTGACGGTCAGGTCAGGATGATGGTCTTGCTGGTGCGCGATCTGGGCGACGACGTTGACAAACGCCATGGTCTGGTAATAGTTATCAAACTGGTAGCTGTGGCTGATGTTTTTATTCTCGGTATCCAGTTGCCAGGGTGGGTCCAGAGCCTGGCTAAGGCGTGTGATGTCCTCCTCTTCGAGCGCACAATCTTTTTCGGTTAAATTTCTGCATTGTTGCGTGCTCAGGCTGTCCATAGTTTAGTCATCAATTGGTCTTATTGACATATTGCGTAAAACCACCGTTAGAAACGGTAGTATTTTTTGTTGAGGAACTGCACCACTGCATCAGCATCTTCGTCGAACCATGGGATGCCGATATTATCCTTGCATCGATCGACCTGCTTGCTTAATGCATCGATCGATTTAACAATCCGGTTTTCGCGAGTATAGATGTCATCACTGTGGCATTTATAACAGTGGGTCTTATGTGCCTGTTCGCCATAGGCTATAGGATCGGCAATATCTTCCCCGTCAGCGAGGCAGATAGCACTAAAACTTACTGTTGATAAAAACATTATGCTGTTAAGTATTCTTTTACTAAAAAATTTCATCTATTTATCCTCGATAGTTTTTTGCCGCGGTTAAAAGTCAGGCCTGAGCATTCAGGTGTGCGATTCTTACCGGTGCCGGCGGGTGAGAATCATAAAATGCGGAATAGACAGGATCAGGTGTTAGCGTATTTGCATTTTCCCGGTACAGGCCGACGAGTGCCTGTACCAGGTATTTGGCATCGGTCTGTTCGGCGGCAAAGGCATCTGCTTCGAATTCGTTCTTGCGTGAGAAGATGCTGAACAGCGGTTGAAAAGCAAAAGTGAATACTGGCAGTACCAGGGTGAATAACAGCAGGGCCATATAGGTTGATGGCTGGCTTATTCCCAGTGCTGTATAGAACCAGTCAGCCTTCATCAGCCAGGCAAGTATTGCCAGCGCGATCAGGGTCGTGGTAAATGATATGGCCATGCCCTTGATGATATGCTTTTTCTTGAAGTGGCCGAGCTCATGAGCGAGCACCGCTTCCAGTTCGTCGTCATTCAGCATCTTCAATAAGGTGTCAAAAAACACGATGCGCTTGTTACGGCCAAAACCTGAGAAATATGCATTGCCGTGTGAAGAACGTTTCGAACCGTCGATGACGAAGATACCATTACTGTTGAAGCCGCAGCGATTTAATAAACTGGTTATACGGTTCAGTGTTTCACCTTCTTCCAGCGGTTCAAATTTATTGAAGATAGGTGCGATCCAGGTGGGGTAGACCCACATCATGAACAGGCTGAATCCGCTGATCACCAACCAGGTGTAGATCCACCACTGATCACCGGTCTGTTGCATGAGCCATAGGATCACGTATAACAGCGGTACACCGATAACCAACGCCAGCGCAGCACCCTTGAAAATATCGATGACGAAGGTTTTCACCGTGGTACGGTTAAAGCCGAACTTCTCTTCGATAACGAACGTGCTGTAGATGGAGAAAGGCAGGTCGAGCAGCGATGAGATCAATGTGAATGCCAGTATGACTGTAATGCCGGTGATAATCGGATTTAAATCCTGTGACGTTACTAACTGGTCGAGCCACTCCAGGCCGCCACCGAGTGTCCAGATGAGGATCAGTGCCACTTCGTAGAATAGCGGTAGACGTCCAAACCTGACCTTTGTCGTGGTGTAATCTGCCGCTTTTTGATGGTCATCAAGTGAGATCTTATCGGCAAATGAATCGGGGACGCGGGCACGGTTTCTGTCGACGAAGTTTATCTGCCGCTGAGACAGGTATAAGCGCATCGAAGTCGATACCATGAGCATGACAAGGAATAAAATCGTGAAATTATGTAGCTGGTCCATTAAAAACTCTTTGTGTTATCGGTTGTTGCCTGTAATATCTGTTGAATATACCATCGATGCAGCACTAAAAAAACTGCTCGATCACTAATGTCTTATGGAAAATAGTTTGCTATGGCGAAAATAAGTGATGAAAACCTTATCTGGATAGACCTGGAGATGACGGGGCTGGATCCGAATTCAGATGTCATAATCGAGATCGCCACCATCGTTACAGATAAGCATCTCGAGGTAGTGGATGAAGGCCCCTCGATCGTCGTGCATCAGCCTGATGATGTCATGCATAACATGGATGAGTGGTGCACCAATCAACATGGCAAGTCCGGCCTGACCGACCGGGTTCGTAACAGTTCGATCTCGGAAGAGACCGCGGAAAACCTGACGCTGGCATTTTTGAAACAATACGTGCCTGAGAAAAAGTCACCCATGTGCGGCAACAGTATTTGCCAGGATAGACGTTTCCTCGCTCGTTATATGCCACGGCTGGAAGACTTTTTTCACTACCGCAACCTGGATGTCAGCACTCTCAAAGAGTTGACCAGCCGTTGGGCACCGGAGAAAAAGATGGTCTATAGCAAAGAGTCCAGCCACCTGGCGATGGACGATATAAAGGACTCGATTTCTGAACTCAAGCATTACCGTGAGAATATTCTCACTATATAGCAAATCTGCCGCAAACCTCGGTGCGATACTGTTACTCCTGTACTCTGATCTATCACTGGCCGAAGCAGACGGGCCGGATTACTGGCGGGTGCGAGATGTGGCAAAAGATGATGTGCTGAACATACGATCCAACGCCAGTTTTACAGCACCGAAAACAGGTGAGATCCCGTCCGATGCCGACTGTATCAAAAACATGGGCTGCAAGGGTGGTTTGACCTACCAGGAATTCAGCACCTTATCAGGACCAGAAAAAAAGCAGGTACTGAGGCAGCGGCCACGCTGGTGCCGTATCAGTTACCGGGGGACAACTGGCTGGGTTGCAGGGCGTTATCTGCAGGAAGGGGCATGCCTCGATGAGGCCATGAAGCATGATACTGCTTCGGTTCATGATATCGATCCGCTGAACCACTCTTATCTCATCGAAAAAGAAAAAGTAACGCTGCGTGATGGCCATGTCAGAGAAAAGATACCGGGTACTACGGCAGTCATCATCAGCGAAATTATCCGCCGCCCGGTATATGCAGATCTGACAGGTGACGGCAGTAAAGAAGCTGTATCTGTAGTGATGCAGCATACCGGTGGTAGCGGTACGTTTTATTATCTGCTGGCAGCGGCCAGAGATCGCCTGATCGAATCCTGCTTCCTGGGTGAAAGGATAAATATCACTTCGTTAAAAATAATAAAGGATATAATCACTGTCGAGTTTTTCGACAGGCGCGAGACGCAGCCGATGGCTACAAAACCTTCTCTTAGAGCACGCATGGATTTTAAGCTGCTGGATGACAGGCTGGTTTTGAGTGGAGAGTGATAAGTTGTAAGTTTTAAGTAACTTACAACTTATTATATTTTTTCTATTTCTCTACCGGGGTATCAGGGTGGTTGCCCCATTCAGACCATGATCCGGGGTAACCCAGCACATTCTCGTAGCCTAAGGATTTCAGCACCAGCCAGGAATAGGCAGAGCGATGATGTGACTGACAGTAGCAGACCACCTCTTTATCTTTGCTGATGCCTAATTGATCGAGCTGTTGCTGGATGACTTCTTCGGGCAGGCGGCGCAGGTTGTTGTTCGGGTTCATCGATGTGGTCCATTCGTAATGGATGGCGCCGGGTATATGGCCGGCTTTATTGGCATAGATTTTCTCACCGTTATATTCCGCCGGGGTACGTGCATCGAGGAATACCACGTTTTCGTCATCCAGGTGAGTCTGTATGAAAGCGCGAGTGGCAGTATGGTGGTGCGTCTTCTTCAGGCTGTAGTTACTGGGTTCAGGTTTTTCCGGTACAGTGTTGCTGAGCTGATGGCCTTCGTTCGCCCAGCTATGCAGGCCGCCATTGAGTACCACGGCGGTCTCATGGCCAAACACGTGCAGCGTCCAGACAAAACGAGCCGCACAGCCACCGCCTTCATCATCATAGGCCACGATTAGCGATTTTTTGTTGACACCCAGGCCGGACAGCAGCGCTGAAAAAACCTCGTTATCAGGCAGCAGGCCCATCACCGGTTTATCGATTTTAACGATATCCATATAGTTGACAAAATGTGCCCCGGGAATATGCGCCTGTGCATACTGTTTCGCTTTGCACAGGTCTACGATAACAATGTTTTCATTGTTACGTAATGTTTCCAGTTGATCCGGTTCGATGAAATAACTTGCTTGTGACATAGTGTAAATCTGTTTTAAGTTGTATGTTGTAAGTTATAAGTTTTTTGCCAGCAACCTATAACTTGCAACTTAAAACTTATAACCCTTTTTTAAATTATTTTATGATCTTTATTTTTTCTGTCGTCGATTTTTGCTGCGGTCTTAATATCGTATCCTTCGCAGGAGCGGACTCATCGGCAACAGGGTAGTCGAGTGAAAAATGCAGGCCCCGGCTCTCTTTGCGTAACATGGCGCTGCGTATGATGAGTTCGGCGACCAGTGTCAGGTTGCGAAGTTCGATAAGGTCGTTGCTGATACGGAAATTACTGTAATACTCATCGATCTCCTGCTGTAACAGGCTGGCACGATGCATCGCTCTCTCCAGCCGTTTGTTTGTTCGTACGATGCCGACGTAGTCCCACATGAAACGGCGCAGCTCATCCCAGTTGTGTGAGATCACTACATCTTCATCTGAATCTGTCACTCGGCTCTCATCCCAGTTAGAGATCTTATGTTGCTTATATGGTTTCTCGAACAGGGTGGATATATCTTTTGCCGCAGATTGTGCGAAGACCAGGCACTCTAATAATGAATTGCTCGCCATCCGGTTTGAGCCATGAAGCCCGGTATGTGAAGTCTCACCAATGGCATACAGGTTGCTGATATCCGTGCGGCCCTTCAGGTCCGTCACTACGCCGCCACAGGTATAGTGTGCTGCGGGCACTACTGGTATCGCTTCCCTGGTTATATCGATACCGTATTGCAGGCACCTCTCATGGATGGTAGGGAAGTGAGATGCGATGAATGCGGGGGATCGATGGCTGATATCGAGGTATACGCATGCGGCACCCAGGCGTTTCATCTCGTGGTCGATAGCACGGGCGACGATGTCACGTGGTGCCAGCTCGCCGCGTTCATCAAACTTGTGCATGAAACGTTTACCATTGGGTAATAATAATTTCCCGCCTTCACCACGCACGGCTTCACTGATAAGAAAGGATTTTGCTTCCGGATGATACAGGCATGTCGGGTGAAACTGGTTGAACTCCATGTTACCGACACTACAGCCGGCCCGCCATGCCATGGCAATACCGTCACCGGTGGAACCGTCAGGGTTACTGGTATAGAGGTAAACTTTACTGGCGCCACCAGTGGCCAGTATCACGAAACGGGCCTGGAAAGTCTCTACATGGTTATTCTTTTTGTTGAAGATATAGGCGCCGATACATCTGTTTTCAGCATCAGTGATACCCTGTTTATCGGTGGTAATCAGGTCGACTGCGATATGATGTTCATAGAAAGTGATATTGTCATGATGACGGGCATGGTTTTCCAGGGTGTCACTCAATGCTTTGCCGGTTGCATCAGAAGCATGCACTACACGGCGGTGTGAGTGTCCACCTTCCCGGGTCAGGTGCAGTTTTCGTTTACCTGATTTGAATATATCGCTGCTGAATGGCACGCCCAGCTCCTGCAACCAGCGTATGTTTTCTGGCCCATGTTCGACGACGAACTGGATAGTTTCTTTTTTACTCAGGCTGCCGCCTACACTCAGGGTGTCTTCGATATGTGACTGAAACGAATCATGCTCACTGAGAACAGCCGATATCCCACCCTGGGCATAATGCGTGCTGCCATCTTTACTCGAGCTCTTGGTGATGATGGCGACACTGTATTGATCAGCGATGCGCAGAGCTAGTCCCAGACCGGCTGCGCCACCGCCTATAATCAGTACATCATGTTCATATGTCATCGGCATGCTTTTCTGGTCTCAGGCTAATCTGGCTTTAAGAAATTGTAAAAATAAGGTAAGTTTACAGCATCGTATCTGCTTTAATTATACCTAATTCAAAAACTTAAAAAACAACGGGAACTATAATGGAATTTTTCGGTCATAATCCGAAGGGTGAAGATTCGCTCAGATACAAGGGGCTTCGATGAGCGAACGTGAGATAGACCATGAACTGGTCAAAAGGGTGCAACAAGGTGATAAAAAAGCATTCGATATGCTGGTATTAAAGTATCAGTTGCGAGTGTCCAAACTTGTCTCCCGTTTTTTAAGGAACCAGTCCGATGTTCCAGATGTCGTACAGGAAGCATTTATTAAAGCATACCGTGCATTGCCGAATTTTCGTGGCGACAGTGCTTTTTATACCTGGCTATACCGTATTGCAATTAATACAGCTAAAAATCACCTGGTGGCACAGTCACGTAAGAGCCCGGTGAACAGTATCGATGTGCAGGATGCTGAAGATTATGGCGCCAGTGAGTGGCTAAAAGAGTTTGCCTCGCCAGAACGTGAAGCACTGGCAAGCGAACTGGAGATGACCATCCATCGGGCGATGGGTGAACTGCCCTCAGACTTGCGTGAAGCCATTACCTTGCGTGAGATTGAAGGTTTGAGCTATGAGGACATCGCTTCGGTTATGGATTGCCCGATCGGTACCGTGAGATCACGCATATTTCGCGCCCGCGAGGCCATCGATGGCAAATTGGAACCTATACTCGATGATGACAGTCATCACGTAGAAAGTAATTTAGCTTGATAGTGAATTTATAGAGAAATAAACAGTCAAAGGGTCATTAAAGAAAAGATACCTGAACTGGTCATGAGCAATAAACATGAGTAATCAATATGAGCAAGCGTAAAGAAAAAATTTCAGCCTTCCTGGATAATGATATGCATCGCGATGAGTTAATGTCTTTTTCGCTGTCAGCGGAACATGACGATGCGAAGGTGGCGCAGCGTTACCAGATGATAGGCGATAGTCTAAGAGGTGAGGTCAGCGATTCATCGTTTGTCGATGTTAGTGCCGCTGTGCGCGAAGCGCTTGCTGATGAGAATATAGCTGACCAGGTCGCTGCTGATTCAGGTCCGTCAAGAGCTGAACCAACTACAGGGAAAGCAGGCCTGTTTGACCTTTCTGGCTGGTTCAAACCGCTGGCGGGTATGGCTGTAGCGGCTTCTGTAGCGGTTGTCATGGTGGTGACAGTGACCCAGCAGGAAGGGCCCGCAATCGCCCCGGTAGCGACAGACATCACGACACAGCCCGAAGTTCAACTGGCAGTTGAAGACAATACGCATCTACAGAATACTGTCGAAAATAAAGACACCGATCTGAATCCTTATATCAACCAGCACCTGGAATTTGCCACACAGGACTCCCTGCAGGGCCGTATGCCTTACGTCAGGGCGGTCAGTTTTGAGCAAAAAAAGTAAGCGTTGAGTTCACTGAGATTCGTTCACAGCTAAATGACCGGCCATCAAGTGTAAATATGTCTATAAAGTAATGCCTGTTTTCTCTGTATCCGTCGCATTCTTTCTCTTTATGTCAAGCACCAGCGTCATCGCTGGTGACCTGTTCGATATGTTGCAGAGGATGTCTGATGCCGACCAGGAGCACAGTTACCAGGGTGTATTCATATTAAGAAAGTCAGATAATCTTTCGACTCTCAGGGTTATCCATGGCAAAGACGGTGATGGTGTCTGGGAGAGCCTGGAGGCGCTGGACGGTGAGCACAGAAAGGTCATAAGGAGAAATGACAGGGTTGTCTCAGTGTTTCCTGATCGTGAACTGATCACTATTCGAAATAATGCCAACAGGAAGCCACTGCACCCACAGCTTCCTGAAAATATAGAGCGACTAGAAAAATTTTATTCTATCAACCAGTTACCAGATGACCGTATCGCTAATCATCAGACATTGGTTGTAGATCTTGTTCCGAATGATGAGCTTCGCTATGGCTATCGTTACTGGGTAGACAAGAATACAGGCATGTTACTACGCTGTGACCTGGTCGCTGAAGATGATTCTGTTGTCGAGCAGATGATGTTCACCTCGCTGGATTATCTGCAACAGACACCGCCTTCGGAATTTGATCTTAAACAGTATGAGCATTACCAGCAGCAATTCCTGGACGACCCTAAAGCTGAAGCTAGCAGTGAGCTTCCTCTGCAGTGGGCGATAAACACTCTGCCAGATGGCTTCATGCTGACTCAGAGCACTATGCGCTATACACAATCATCACTACTCGAGAATGCCGAATCGATGGCGTTATCCGGTCACATGAGTGCAAAGCCGGACCTGTTACACCTGGTATATTCTGACGGCCTGGCATCCGTGTCGGTGTTTATCGAAAAGAAACAGAGTGGTGAAAAGCACCTGCAGGGTGCTGCCAATATGGGTGCAGTCAACGCCTATGGCAATTCAGTGGAAGAGTATTTCGTCACCGTGGTCGGTGAAGTGCCTGAAAAAACAGTACGCTCGATGGCGCAATCAGCAGTAAAAATATCTCAATAAAACCTTATAATACCCCTATGATAGAAGAACAGGCACAGGTCGTCGAGATCAGTGGAGATCAACTGTTGCTGCAGGCGCAGACAAAGTCTTCATGTGGCAGCTGCTCGGCAAGGAAGGGCTGCGGTACATCAGTACTGTCAAAGGTCGTCGGTCGAAAGTTCACCCGTTTTCAGGCTGATAATAGCGTCGAGGCCGAAGTGGGCGATACAGTGATCGTCGGTATCTCAGAACAGGCGCTGCTCAGAGGTTCGCTGATGATGTACATCATCCCAATCATGGGAATGCTGGTTTTTGCCGTGGTTTCAGATCATATGCTGGATATACTGGCAGACAAGAGGGATCTCCTGGTTGCCGCTTCAGGCATCGCCGGGCTGGTCTCAGGCTCACTGCTGTCCAGATGGTATTTTCAACGACGGCATAATGTGCACAGGTTTCGGCCGGTAGTGCTGAGAAAAATCGTTGAACATGGTAAACTCCAGCCCTGATAATCGTCTAGCAGAAAAAGGTTGTTTGTTTGATACACCGGCTTTGCCGGTTTTTTTCTGTCTGACAGGAACACGATAAGCCGGATATTACACCAATTTTTTGGGTCTACTGTTGAAATTCATACTTTATTCTCGTAGTGACTGTCCACTCTGTGAAGCGATGGAAGAAGAGTTGGGGCCATTTATCGAGAAATATAATATATCGGTGCAGCGTCAATATATAGATAACCAGACAGCATTACAGGAGTTGTATGCTGACAAAGTGCCGGTGCTGACCTTACACGATAAGATTGTCTGCAACTATTTTCTTGATGCGGATACTTTGCGTGACACCATTAAAGATAATAATTGAGTAGCTCATTCTAAAAATATAAGCAATGAAAAACATTCGAAATTTTTCTATCATCGCACATATCGATCATGGTAAATCGACACTGGCTGATCGCCTGATCCAGTCTTGTGAAGGTTTAAGCGATAGAGAGATGTCAGCGCAGGTGCTCGACTCGATGGACCTGGAGCGCGAACGTGGCATCACCATCAAAGCTCAGAGTGTAACCCTCAATTACAAGGCGGATGACGGCGAGATATACCAGTTAAACTTTATCGATACGCCGGGTCATGTCGATTTCTCATATGAAGTCTCCCGTTCTCTGGCTGCCTGTGAGGGTGCATTGCTGATCGTTGATGCCTCACAGGGCGTCGAAGCCCAGAGCGTGGCTAATTGTTATACCGCGATAGAGCAGGGGCTGGAAGTCATCCCGGTGCTGAACAAGATCGACCTGCCGGCAGCTGACCCTGAACGCGTCAGTGAAGAGATCGAAGAGGTTATCGGTATCGACGCCAGTAACGCCTTGCGTGTCAGTGCAAAAACTGGTGAAGGTATCCATGAGCTGCTCGAACAGATCGTCGCCGAAGTACCGCCACCGCAAGGTGATCCTGATGCATCGCTGCAGGCGCTGATCATCGATTCCTGGTTTGATCCCTATGTCGGAGTCATCATCCTGGTGCGCGTCATGCAGGGCCAGATATCGCCACGTAAAAAGATGACCGTGATGTCGACACAACGAAGTTACCTGGTCGATAAAGTCGGGGTATTCACACCGAAGCGGGAGGACCGTGAGGTACTGTCAGCTGGCCAGGCAGGCTATATCATCGCAAGTCTGAAAGAGATCGATTCTGCCAAGGTGGGTGATACCATCACCATGACGGATAATCCCTCGACTGAGGCTTTAGAAGGGTTCAAGGAAGTGCAACCTCGAGTCTTTGCCGGCATGTTCCCGGTGAGTTCTGATGACTATAATGATTTTCGTGATTCACTCGAGAAGCTGACCTTGAACGACGCTTCGTTGCAGTTTGAGCCGGAAAATTCCACGGCTCTGGGCCTCGGCTTCCGTATCGGCTTTCTCGGCATGCTGCACATGGAGATCATCCAGGAACGCCTTGAGCGTGAGTATGATCTGAACCTGATAACGACAGCACCAACAGTTGTTTACGAAGTCCTGGATACCAAGGGTGAGGTCTACGAGATCCATAACCCGGTAGATCTGCCGGAAGTGAATTTCATCGAGGAGCTGCGTGAGCCCATCATCAAGACCAATATCCTGGTGCCACAGGACTATGTCGGTAATGTCATCACGCTGTGTATAGAAAAACGTGGTGTACAATTGAACATGCAGTATATGGGTAGCCAGGTGTCGCTGAATTACGAGATGCCACTGAGCGAAGTAGTGCTGGATTTCTTTGACCGTTTGAAATCTGTCAGCCGTGGTTATGCCTCTTTCGATTATGAGTTTGACCGTTTTCAGGCTGCTGACCTGGTGAAGATAGATATCCTGATCAATGGTGAACGAGTCGACGCGCTTTCAATAATCGCACATCGTGATGCCAGTACCAGGCGCGGTCGTGAAGTCGTAGAGAAGATGCGTGAACTGATCCCCCGGCAGATGTTCGATATAGCGATTCAGGCTGCCATCGGAAGGAATATCATCGCGCGCAGTACTGTAAAAGCGCTGCGCAAGAATGTTACGGCAAAGTGTTATGGTGGTGATGTTTCGCGAAAGCGTAAATTGCTGGAAAAACAGAAGAAAGGTAAGAAGCGCATGAAGCAGTTCGGCAAGGTGGAGATTCCGCAGGAAGCATTCATGGCAGTACTGAAAGTGGGCAACTAGGGTAGATAATTAGCAATTACAGCCTAAACTTCTAACAAGAATTTTTATAGTGTACGAGTAATGATTTTAGATTTTTCTTTTTATTTATTTATTGCGGTCGTTTTTACCGGTGTTGTCTGGTTGATCGATATATGGATCCTTGCGCCAAAACGTAATCAGGTGATACAGGCTTCGTCACAGATCCACCAGGGTGTCGAGATCAGCAGGAAGGGTAGTGAGCCTGTCATCGTAGAGTATTCCAAATCCTTTTTCCCAGTCTTACTCGTCGTTTTTTTATTACGTGGCTTTATCGTAGAACCATTCAGGATCCCATCGGGTTCGATGTTGCCGTCTCTCTATATCGGTGATTTCATCCTGGTAAATAAGTTTGCGTATGGTATAAAACTGCCGATTATCAATAAAAAAATAATCGACCTGGACCCGCCTGAACGTGGAGATATCGTCGTCTTCCGCTATCCACGTGATCCAAACCTGGATTACATCAAGCGCGTCATAGGCTTGCCCGGTGATCACATCGCTTATTACAACAAGGTGTTATATGTTAATGGTAAGCCTGTGGAACGTAACTTTGTCGGCCAATACAAAGGTCCGGGGCAAACGTTTGCCAATGAGTATTCTGAAAAGTTAAATGAGACCGAGCATTCCATGTTGTTATTGCCAGCCAAACCAAATAATCTCCAGGGCGAATATATCGTACCGGAAGGCATGTATTTCGTTATGGGAGATAATCGAGATAACAGTAATGACAGTCGCGTCTGGGGTCCGGTGCCGGAAAGTAACCTGTTAGGCAAGGCGTTCATGATCTGGATGCATTACAGTGATGAGTGGCATCTTAACCGTATTGGTACCATAATTAAGTAAACTTCGAGAGTAAAAGGGGTAAACGCATGATTGACAGAACAACAATAAAATCCATCGATAAGACTGTGTCTGGCCAACGTGGCCTCACCATGATCAGCTGGTTGATTGTTATCGTCTTTTTATTATTCCAGGGCGTCATAGCAATGAACGTTATCCCGGTGTATATGACCGATTCCAGTGTAAAAAAGATCATGGAAGGGCTGCCTACTGATATTACGGCACAAGATACCAGTACAAAACAGCTTAAAGGACTGGTAGCAAAGCGTTTGAGCATCAACAGCATCTATTCTATAGAACCGGAACACATACAGGTGAAAAAAGGTCGTGGTGAAAATATAGTGACCATCGAATATGAGCCACGTGGGAAATTGATAGGAAACCTTGAGTATATCGTCAGCTTTAAACACGAAGCTCGAATCCCAACCAGATAGTAGCGAAGCTCTAGCCGTGACATTTAGTTTTGAATAACCCTATGGTACAGTCAAATGCCATAGCTGCATTATTAAAAAAACTCAAATATTCATTTAACGACCTTTCTCTTCTCGATGAAGCGTTAACGCATCGTAGTTATGCGTCTAAAAACAATGAGCGGCTCGAATTTCTGGGTGACGGTATCTTGAATTTTGTTATCGCCCATGAGCTTTTCAAATTGTATCCCGATGTCCAGGAAGGAGATCTGAGCAGGCTGCGTGCAAACCTGGTCAATAAAGATTCACTTGCTGACATCGCCAGACATCTTCAGCTCGGTGACGTTATCAAACTGGGTTCGGGGGAACTGAAGAGCGGTGGCTTTCGTCGACCTTCTATACTTGCTGACGCGGTAGAGAGTATCCTCGGAGCTGTATATTGTGACGGTGGTTTTGAACAGTGCCGTGCGCTTATAATCCGTCTTTATGCAGACCGGCTGGCATCTTCGACGGATCTGCAGAGCCTGAAAGATTCCAAGACGCAATTACAGGAACTATTGCAGTCTCGCCACTTTCCTTTACCGGGCTACCAGGTAACAAACATTACTGGTCAAGCACATGCTCAGGTGTTTCATGTCAAATGCAATATCGATGAGATGAAGATCGAGGTGACAGGTGAGGGTAAAAGCCGTCGTAAAGCAGAGCAGATAGCGGCAAAAAAAGCAATTATCGAAGTGATGCAACGCTTTGAGGACAAGTCAAAGTGAATGAGAAAATGAAACAGCGCTGTGGCTATGTCGCGATCGTCGGCCGGCCAAATGTCGGTAAGTCAACGTTACTCAATAATATCCTCGGCATGAAGCTCAGCATCACATCTCGTAAGCCGCAAACGACACGCCACCAGATCCTCGGTGTAAAAACCACAGATGAAACCCAGGTGATCTATGTTGATACGCCGGGCATTCATCAGCGTCGAGGTACTGCCATCAACAAGTATATGAACCGGGCCGCGACATCAGTATTGAATGATGTGGATATAATTATTTTTGTCGTACAGGTTAAGAAGTGGACCGAGGAAGATCAGGCGATAATCGAGAAGTTAGTCTCGGTGAACTGTCCGGTGGTACTGGCCGTCAATAAAGTAGACAAGCTGGCGAGTAAAGAAGAGTTATTACCACTGATCGGTGATCTTGCATCACATTATGACTTTACTGAAATCATACCGATATCGGCAATGAATGGCATGAATGTAGACGTGCTCGAAGAGAAGATATCGACACTGCTTCCTGAAAATGCCCATTTTTATCCCGATGACCAGGTCACCGACAGAAGTATGCGGTTTTTGGCGTCCGAGATCATCCGTGAAAAACTGATCCGTGAACTGGGACAGGAACTACCCTATACCTCGACCGTGGATATCGACAAGTATATTGAAGAAGATGACCTGGTAAGGATACATGCCACTATCTATGTGGAGAGCGCAGGTCAGAAAGCCATCATTATCGGCAAAAAAGGTGCAAGACTAAAAAGTATCGGGACTGCCGCCCGTGTCGATATCAGCAAGATGGTCGATACCAAGGTGTATCTGAACCTGTGGGTGAAAGTTCGAGAAGGCTGGTCGAATGATGAGCGGGCATTGCGCGGACTCGGCTACAGCGAATAAGCGGTGAATAACTAATAGTGAATAGTTAAAAACACAGCAAATAATCCGATGATTTAATTTGTTGCTAGATTTAAAATTCACTATTCACTATTCACTATTCACTGTCATAAATGAATGTCGTTAACACGCAGATTGCGTACATCCTGCACAAACGTGCCTACCGTGAGACCAGTAGTATCCTGGAAGTATTGACCAGGGATTACGGGCGTCTGGCGTTGATGGCCAGAGGCACTCGTGGGGCAAAGTCAAAAATTGCGGGTAACCTACTGCCGTTTACGCCGCTGCTGATAAGCTGGCAGGGTAAAGGCGATTTGCCTTATCTGAAAAGTGTTGAACGAGCAGACCTGAAAGCACCTTCGCTACAGAGTAAATCTCTTCTTTCAGCTATGTATATCAACGAGTTAATGATGTATCTGCTGCATCGTGATGATGTCCATGAAACAGTTTTTGAGCATTATCATCACTGTCTTTATGCGCTCGAAAATGATAAGGAACTGGAGATTACGCTACGACAATTCGAGATCAAACTGCTTGAGTTACTGGGCTTCGGTCTGAATCTGCTGGAAGAGGCCGATAGCGGAAAGCCTATTATCGCTGAGGCGTATTATTACTACCATCTCGAGCATGGCCCCGTCCTCTGTACTGATGCGGCTACACGCTCTGAAAATGTCTCGATGCCGCGGTTGTCTGGTCGCTGTCTTCAGGCATTAGCCGCTGAAAACTATCGGGAACTGTCTGCCAATACCGAGCATTTGCGGGAAATAAAGCGCTTGATGCGTTTTGTTATCAACTTTCACCTGGGTAACAAGAAACTGAAAAGTAGAGAATTGTTCAGACCGGTCAATAAAGACTTCTCTGGGACAGGTTTTTCCTAGATTTTAGTCGTGAAAAGGGCCTGACTGTTGAACTTCGGCATTTTCCTTCTATGCTTGAATGGTAGTTTTTTAATATTCTTTTTGAAGGTCAAGATATGCCATCAGCTGCACCATACAATATCGATGATTATGAGTCCCTACTGGTAGTACTGCAGGATGTACTCGGTGTCGTTGTCCCTGAATCTCAGCGAAGCTGTCTGCTAGACAGGATTGAACCGTTATTGGCTCGATATTCTCTGGAATCACTAGCAGCACTGGCACAGAGCATGAAAGGTGGGGATGCTGATAATGTGAAGTCATCTGTACTCGAGGCCATTTCCAAACGCCAGTCAGATTGGGTATTGAATCCTTCGATTGTCAATATCTTGCAAAAGTACGTTTTCGATCAGTTACCTGACAACGCCGATATCTGGTTTGTTGGATGCGGGCAGGGGCAGCAGGCTTATTCGGTTGCCATGGAGATCGCAGAATACGAAAATAGAAAAGACGATAACAAAAATTTCCAGTTGCTTGCAACTGAATGCTCAAATGACGACATCAAGCAGGCTGAATCAGCAAGCTACAGCAGTCACCAGTTGTCTCGTCTCGGTGATGGCTACAGGAAACTATATACCGCAGCTGGAGACGACGCGGATAGCGGCATCATCAAAGATAAGATCCGGCAAAATATCAGGTTTAGCCAATGTGATCTGAAGGAAGATTTTCATTCCTTAGGCAAGTTCGACCTGATCATCTGTCCAGACGTGCTGGTTTACTTTTCAAATGGTGTGAAAGCAGGAGTACTGAGACAGTTTTCTAAACAGTTAAAACCAGGCGGTATTTTCCTGACCGGCCATAACCAGGCCGTGCTGCCATTCAGTGATGGTTTTGAACGTGTTGATCACCCCGCAGGTGTTTTTTATCGGCAGAAAAACTGATAGGAACCTGGTTACAGGCTGTTGGGTATCTTTAAAAATTCTTCCGGAACAGGTGTGACCTCGACTTCACCCTCATCAACCCACTTTAGAATATCGTAATAACTGCGGATGTTCTCGACATAACGGACTGGCTCCCAGCCGCGGGCGTAGCCATAGCGAGTCTGTTTATACCATTTTGGTTTTGCCAGTAATGGCAGTGATTCTCTGACATCGATCCATCGATCAGGGTCCTTGTTTAGTTTCCGTGTGATAGTCCTGGCATCCTGTAAGTGATAATAACCGACATTGTATGCAGCCATCGCCATCCAGACATTGTCAGGCTCTGTTATGTCCTCATCGATCCTGTCCAGTGCCAGCTTGAAATATTTCGCACCGCCGCTAATGCTTGATTCAGGGTCAAGCCGGTTTTTTATGCCCATGTCTTTTGCTGTTTTTAAGGTTAGCATCATGATTCCACGTACGCCGGTCGGGGAAACGGCATCCGGGTCCCAGTGTGACTCCTGGTAGCCCATGGCTGCGATAAGCCGCCAGTCCAGTCCATACTGGGCTGCAGCTTCTTCGAAGAAAGCCCGGTAGGCGGGGAGTCTTGTTTCGATATGGCGCATGAATATCTTGGTGCCAACATAATCAAAATCATCGACATGACCATAATTACGTTCGATCAGGCGCGTCAGCTCACCATTCTCTCTAATTTTCTTGAAAAACTTTTGAACCTCTCGAAACAGGCTCTTGTCATCTGTCTTCGGCATTGCCCAGGCCAGTCTCTGGGGCTCGCTTACATCAAAAGCAACACGCAGGTTGATCAGGAAACGCTGGTTTAGTGAGAGCTCGTTAGAATCAGCGATGGTATACTCGATGAGGTTGTCAGACACCATCTGTAACAGATCTGCACTTTCAAGATCATCGTGAGATTTCCAGTTGAGATTCTCGACATCTTGCTTAAGCTCTTTCAGTCTTTCTTCATGACTGGAGTTCGCAACTACTTCGAGTGAGCCATCTATTCTGGATAATTTTCTTGGTCGCTTGTTATTGACATTGTACACGAGCTGTTCGGTAATCTCCTGGTAAGTTGGACCGAACTGGTATAACTGTTTACGCTCTTCAGTGACGGTCAGTCCTGCAGCTGCGATATGTACCGCATTTTGAGACAATTGTTTAAGTAGATCTCCAAGTGATTCGGGCACCAGCAGTGTTAGTTCGACACCGAGTTCATCTGCAAACATCTTTGCCATCTCATATTCGAGGCCGGCTGGTCCATCAGCATCTTCATAATAAGTCGTTGGACTATTGCGAGTGATGACGACCAGCTGGCCATCATTTTTGATCTGTTCGAGTAATGATTGACTGCTGAGTTTCGGCAGGTAATTAAAGACAAAAATTATGCACGCAACAACAACTGCAAGGGAGAGGAATAACGGGCGGCATAGCGATCTTGTAACTTCGATGGTTGTAACCCTGGTTAGTGAGCAATAGTTTTAAATAAGATTATCTCAGATTATAGGTGTTTACCATCGTTAAGTATGCAGAAGACTGCGTCACATAATATGTTTATTTCAGCGGTCTCGATTATATAGGGCGGCATCAGGTACACCAGCTTGCCGAAGGGGCGAATCCATACCCCCGCGTCGACAAATGCCTGTTGAATTTTCGACATGTTGACAGCTTGTTTTAATTCGACCACGCCGATCGCACCCAGTACCCTGACATCGGCGACATCGTCTATTGCCTTGCACGGCGCCAGTCCATCATTCAGCTGCTGCTCTATGTTATGAACCTTCTGTTGCCAGTCTGATGCCAGTAACAGATGGATGCTTTCTAAAGCGACGCTACAGGCGAGCGGGTTGGCCATAAAGGTCGGGCCATGCATAAAAGCGTATGGCGGATTATTGCTTATCATGTCACTGACTTCTCTCGTACACAGTGTCGCAGCCATGGTCATGTAGCCACCGGTGAGAGATTTGCCTATACACATGATGTCAGGTGAGATGGCTGCATGTTCACAGGCAAATAGCTTACCGCTGCGTCCAAAACCGGTGGCGATCTCGTCGGCGATAAGCAATACATCATACTGCTCACATAGAGCTTTAGCCTGCTTCAGATAATCAGGCGAATAAAACTTCATACCGCCTGCGCCCTGTACCACGGGTTCAAGGATCAAGGCTGCGATCGATTTATGATGTGTGCTTAAAATTTCCTTCAGCTCTTCGATATGCTGTGGCTGGCAGCTGTCACCGAACTTGCATTTGGGAGAGGGGGCAAAATAGTTCTTTGCCAGCACCTCCGAGAACAGGGTGTGCATACCGGTAACCGGGTCACAGACTGACATCGCACCGAGTGTGTCGCCATGATAGCCATTCTTCAGGCTGATAAATTTTTGTTTTTTTGGCAGTTTTCTGGCCTGCCAGTACTGTATCGCCATCTTCATGGCGATCTCGACGGAAACCGACCCCGAATCTGCCAGGAATACGGTCTCTAATTTTTCAGGAGTGATCTCGATCAGTTTGTTACACAGCTTGATCGCCGGTGCATGGGTCAGGCCACCGAACATGACATGTGCCATATCATCGAGTTGCTGTTCGATAGCAGTGTTTAACTCGGGGACATTATAGCCATGGATAGCGCACCACCACGACGACATACCGTCGATCAGCTGCTTGCCATCCTCAAGGGTCAGATGGACACCTTTGGCCGATCTGACAGCAAAAACAGGTACATTAGAATTTGTCGAACTGTAAGGGTGCCAGATATGATCCCGGTCATCATCAAGCATTGCTTTCTGTTTATCACTCATCGCATTATTGTACCGTGTTTGATTTATTAACAGAAAACTAAGTATTTGATAGGATGTTGATGCGGATATGTAAATCTATGGAGATAGAGAGCAGCAAAGCTGGATTAGCATGTATACAGCTTGGTATGAATAAAACAATACCGACTCTTGGTTTAGTGTACCTGTGCAGATTGTATTCAGAGAGATAATCGAATGAAAATATTTGTTGCATCAATAATAAAACAAACAAGGCTGCTGACTGGTCTTATATTACTCTCGTTCTTCCTGTCCGCCTGCTCATCTTCAGAGAAATCGATCACTGCAGAGCAGGCGACGGTCGAGTATGATCTGCTGTACACATTGCCCGAAGAAAAAATATCTTTTAAGGAAGAGGTTCAGCCTGTCCTGGAAAACCGTTGTGTTGTCTGTCACGGCTGCTACGATGCACCCTGCCAGTTAAAACTGACATCTGCCGAAGGCATCCACCGTGGTTCCAATAAAGAAAAAGTCTACGATGCGGCTCGTCTGACGGCAGCAGAACCCACACGATTGTTTATCGACGCCATGACTACCGAAGAATGGCGGCAGAAAGGATTTGAGCCAGTGCTGAATGAGGGTGAAGCTAACAAGGTCAGAAATCTGGAAGATTCTGTCTTGTATCGCATGTTGCGTCAGAAGCAGCTGTACCCGCAGGCACGCACCGGCATGCTCAGCGATGATTTCGATGTCACTCTCGACCGAGCCCAGACATGCCCGACTGTGGACGAGTTTGACGATTATGCTGCTAAACATCCTAAGGGGGGTATGCCCTATGCGCTGCCAAACCTGAGCAGAGAAGAACATACCACACTGGTGCACTGGCTGGCCCAGGGCGCCCCCATGCCCGATGATGATGTGCCCTCAAAAATTGCTGAAAAACAGATCGAGCAATGGGAGGCGCTGCTCAACCAGGGTACCAGTGGCACCAGTGACAACAAGGCCAGGCTTGTCGCCCGCTACCTTTATGAACATCTTTTCCAGGCCCATCTGCACTTTGAAGGAACGGATGACCGCGAATTCTATCGGCTGGTGCGTTCAAGTACAGCTTCCGGAAAGCCTGTCGAAGTCATTGCGACAAGGCGCCCCTATAACGATCCGGCTAAAAAAGTTTATTATCGTATTATCCGCCATCAGGGTAGTATCGTAGCCAAAACGCATATGGTGTACGATCTGTCAGACAAACGTATGCAGCGATTAAAAGAGTTGTTCTACGATGCCGAATATGAAGTCACCAGTCTGCCTTCTTACAAGCCTGACGTCGCCTCCAATCCGATAAAAGCCTTTGCTGCCATACCCGTCAGCTCGCGCTATAAGTTCCTGCTCGATGAAGCACGTTTCTTTATCGAGGGCTTCATCAAGGGGCCAGTCTGTCGCGGGCAGACTGCACTGAGTGTGATCGAAGACCAGTTCTGGGTAGTATTCTTTGATCCGGATGCCGATATCATGATGCTCAAGGACGAGTTTCTGAATAAGACGGCTGATTATCTGGCATCCCCCGCAGAACTGGAAGACAACTTTAAGTTACTGGCAAGCAAAACACATTACAAGACTCTGATAGAGGAGTACTTTCAGTCGAAGGTGGCGACAGTTAAAAACAATGGCCCTGTCGATATTCGTGATGCGATGGACTATATCTGGAAAGGGGGCGGAAAAAACCCGAACGCGGCGCTGACCATATTCAGGCACCTTGATAGTGCATCGGTGAATTTTGGTTTTATCGGTGATTATCCGGAAACTGCCTGGGTGATCGATTATTCGGTACTTGAGCGCATACACTACCTGCTGGTTGCCGGTTATGATGTCTACGGCAATCTGGGGCATCAGCTTAATGCCCGTCTGTATATGGATTTTCTACGTACCGAAGGAGAGGACTATTTTTTAACCTTTCTGCCTGTAGAAAAACGACAGTTAATCCGCGACGGATGGAACCAGGGTATTCGACAGGGTGATGGAGATATCGCCGGGGTCGATCGCTGGATGAATATGGATTTTGTCAGCGGATACAGGACCGATAATCCACAGCGTGAGCTCTACCAGCATCTCGAGCGGCATCTCGGCCCCCTGGCAGGTGATGGCGATTTCATCAACCGCTGCAGGCAAGATGAATGTCAGCCTGAGGCAAGCAAAGAAGTGTTACGTGCTGATAAAGCGATGCAGCGGGCGACAGAGATGGAAGGCCTGGTCGTGAAGATTTTGCCTGATGTCGCTTTTGTCCGTGTCAAGATGGGAGGTAAACCAAAAGATGATATTGCCTATACTATGATCAGCAATAAGGCATATCACAGCGTTACTTCCATGTTTCAGCATGAGAGCCTGCATGACCGTCGTGATTATAGAAATGATACACAGACCGTGGTCAGATGGCTGGAAGGTTCATATCCCGACTTCTTCTATGTGGTTGAGATTGATGACATCGAGAACTTTGTCGATAGCTACAATGCGATCGAGAACCGGAAGGACTATGAACAGTTTGTTGCACGCTATGGGCAGCGGCGTACCAGTGAAGACTTCTGGCAGCACGCAGACTGGTTTAACCGGCAATACTCACGTGAACAGCCCAGGTTGTCCGGTATCTTTGACCTGAACCGCTATCAGAATCGGTGACATGTGTATCGTGCCCTACCGGCCTGTAATACTGGTATTGAATCTATTATTGCTCCTGGCATGCGCAACAGCCGATAAGCAGCGCACGATCTACCACACTGATATCAGGGCTGACGACAGTATCGCCCCTCAACGAGATTTTCCAGGTTCGGTAATACGTGTTGCCACGCTCAATCTTGCGCATGGTCGAAAAGACAGCTTCAACCAGTTGTTCGTGCTGGAAGATACCTTAATTTCTGAATATTGGCTCGACCGTGTCGAATAGCAAAAACTGTTGTTACCTTATGATTGTGTTGTAGACTGTAGCGGTATAAGTGGTCTATCGATAATGCCGTATTAAACTAAATCGATCTTGAGTAATACATGCCTGGATATTAATACATGTTAAGAAGAATACTGCTGCCGACGATATTGCTGATCCTTGGCTTTGGATTCTGGATGAGTCCTGATTTCAAGACGATATCTGCCGGCGTAGCGATTTTCCTGTTCGGTATGCTGTCACTGGAAGAAGGCTTTCGTGCCTTTACCGGTGGCGCCCTGGAAAGACTGTTACGCCATACTACATCGAGTACTTATCACAGCCTTGGCTTTGGTATTATCAGCACCACGATCATGCAGTCAAGTTCCCTGGTCTCGGTCATTACTATCTCGTTTCTAAGCGCAGGGCTGATAACACTGGCTGCAGGAATCGGTATCATCTTTGGCGCAAACCTCGGTACCACCACAGGTGCCTGGCTGGTCGCAGGTTTCGGTCTCAAGGTCAATATTGCATCATACGCGATGCCCATGCTGGTGTTTGGTGTGATCATGATGTTCCAGCCATCCAAGCAGCTGAAAGGCGCGGGTTATATCCTGTCTGGACTTGGTTTTCTGTTCCTGGGTATCCACTATATGAAGGAAGGTTTCGATGCTTTCAGCGGTAACATCGATCTCTCCCAGTTCTCTGTATCAGGATATCCCGGCCTTTTTCTTTTTGCGCTGATCGGAATCATCGCAACAGTGGTGATGCAATCCAGTCACGCCACACTGGTGCTCATCATCACCGCATTATCGGTCAACCAGATCAGTTATGAAAATGCACTTGCATTAGCGATCGGCTCAAATGTCGGCACCACTATCACCGCAATCATCGGCGCGATGAGCGCCAATGAGGCTGGAAAGCGACTGGCTTCTGCTCACCTCATCTTCAACCTGGTGACAGGCATCATCGCGATTGCGCTGATCTACCAGTTGATGGAATTCATCGACTGGTTTGCTAAACAGGTCGATATCGCAGATGATGACTATTCTCTAAAGCTTGCAGTATTTCATACTATATTCAATCTCATCGGTGTGCTGGTGATGTTGCCGTTTATCGGTAAACTTGTGACAACCCTGGAAAGGGTAATTCCAGAAAAAGTCCCTGAAGTTGATCAGCCGAAGTATCTTAGCGATCTGTCGGCAGATTATCCTGGCACTGCCGTTGAGGCGCTGAGAAATGAGACGATACGTATCTTCGATGCAGCATTACGCGTAATAATCAACGGATTAGGTTTTAGAAAAGAAGATGTTATGTCAGATGCTGATATCGAACAGGTCGCATCCTCACAGAGCCGCATACATCAGCTGGATATCGACGCTGTCTATGAGCGGCGAATCAAGGGTATCTACAGCGCTATCATCGCATTTATCAGCACCACGACGTTTTCACGCCATGATGAGCATTCTGCAAGAATTCACTGGTTAAGGGATGCCAGCATGAATATTGTTGAGTCGGTGAAGGACACAAAACATCTGCAGAAGAACCTGGTGCGATATGTTGGACCGGGTAATAAGGATATGAAAGCTGCCTATAACCAGATCCGAATGAAGATCGCTTACATCATCAGAGAGATAGATGACCTGCGTAATGCTGAAGGCGGTGTGATCGATATGACATCTCTGGAAGCATTGAAACAGATAGTCAATGAAGACAGAGAGAAATTTAACAATTCTCTATCAGATCTGATAGGAAGAGGTGCGATCAGCCCGATCATGGGCTCATCACTGATGAATGACAGCGGCTATGCTATAAATATCATGTCAAGCTTGATCCAGGCGGCTGAAACTTTGTATGTGGCGAGAGATAGCGACCTGACCCAGACGGTTCATGACATACTTGATGACTATCATGACCTTGATAATGTAAATACTAAAAATCCGGTACCACAAGACGAAACACTCAATACGGAGCATGCTGATGGGCTTGAACACTCTGCTAGATAAACTCGGTGATATGCTGGAACCGGAAGCCAGCAAGAAAAAAAATTATCGTAAGAAACTTAAAAAATTGCTGAAAGATCTGAAGCATAAGGAGAACAAGCTCAAGGAGAAACTGGCGTCGACAGAAGACGAGCTCAAGCGCAATCGTCTGGAAAAAGAACTGGAGATCGTTCATACCCAGAGAAAAAAGGGCATCAAGGTTCTCGACGAGACAAAGCCGGATTACTCAGATCAATCACCAGATGAGCCGCCTGAATAGGATGTAAAAGTCAAAAAATACTATTTATGAGTGAGTCAGTATTGAGAGCTGTATATTTTTTTCTATGCATCCTGGTTGTGACGACAGGCTGCTCCAATTTACCTGAACGTAACCCGTTGCCTGAGTCGCTGAGTGATGTTGCAGTGATACCCGGTATTGAGGGTGCGCGCGACTGGGCAGATGAGCCGCCAGCTGAAATAGATGACTGGCTTAACTTAACGAAAGATGATCTGAAAAAACGCTATCCGGCGACTTATGGCCGTGAGCATAATTACCTGGCGATATCGGGCGGTGGCCAGCGTGGTGCTTTCGGAGCAGGTTTATTGTGTGGCTGGACAGAAGCTGGAACACGGCCGGAATTTACCGTAGTTACCGGCGTTAGTACCGGTGCACTGATCGCACCCTTTGCATTTCTCGGGCCTGACTATGATCATGTCATCAGGGAGATATATACCAGTTATTCAACGACAGATATCGTAAAGCCACGTAGCGGCCTGAAAGCATTGTTTGGTGACGCAGCCACCGATGCATCGCCACTACGTGAGAAGCTTGCCAAATATGTCGATGAGGATGTCATGGCGGCAATAGCGGCAGAATACAAGAAAGGCCGTGTGCTGGATATCGTTACTACTAATCTCGATGCAGCTCGACCGGTTGCCTGGAACATCGGCCGTATCGCATCTGTAGGTACGCCGCAGGCCTTACAGCTCATCCGTGATGTCATGCTGGCTTCTGCTTCGATTCCTGCCGCTTTTCCACCGGTGATGTTTGAGGTTGAGGCTAATGCTAAACGTTATGACGAGCTGCATGTCGACGGCGGAGCGACATCCGTTGTGTATCTTTATCCTATCGGCCTCGACTGGGGAAAACTGGCTGAGAAGCTGGAAGTGAAAGGAAAGCCTAAGGTGTATATATTACGTAATGGCGTATGGAGAAAAGACTGGGAGAGTGTCGAGCGCAGTACTATCCCGATTGCATTACGCAGTATGGATTCATTGATGGGCAGTGCCGTGCTTGGTGATGCATACCGGATTTATCTCGCAACACAGCGTGACGGTATCGAGTACCATCTTGCTTATATACCAGAAAGTTTTGATGAGCAATCCAGTGAGCCTTTTGATAAGGAATATATGACCAGGTTGTTCAATGTCGGTCGCCAGATGGCACTCGAGGGATACCAGTGGAAAAGGTCTCCGCCAGGCTATGGTATCGATAAGTGATGACAGCACTGTTTATGTACCGCTGAAAGTACTATAAACATTATTTTCATATACAAGTTTGCTGCTAATATGATTCCAGTAATTCCTCAATTTCTTGCTGGGACTTTGTTTCTGCTTTAGCCTTTAGTCTTGTTACATGATCGCGGTCGAACAGGCGTTCACATATCGTACTGCCATCTTCGAGCACCTTGTCAGCAAAGATTCTGCGTACTGGCACATGCAAGGGGCTGGTTATGAAGTTGATATAGGTGCCCGTGAGATCTATGGGGTTAAGCAGCAGATTGATGCTGGAAAAACTGCCTTGTGCCCTTAACGGCGTCTCTAATGAAAACAGGCGAGCAGTCTTCGATACGGGGAACAGGGATAACTCGATCTGTTCCTGTTTGAAGTCGACATCCAGGTTTCCATATATCCACAGTTTTGTGGTATCGATAGCAAAAAGTTCCTCTTTCATCATACCGTCGTCGATATCTAGTAAACCGACCAGGCAGTTGACGAGAGATTCTTTTTTCTTGAGTTCCGGTAACAATATCAGGTAGAGGTTGGTCGTCCACAGGTTGAGCGCTTTGGTTGGTTTCGTGTTTTTTGGCCAGACTGCAAAATCGACCTGGCCGCTTGCTCTCTCGAGAAGCCGGGTGAAATCTTTGCCGCCAAGGTCCAGGGCTATCCTGGTGCTGATCTTGCCATCTATCGTTGAGTCCGGCTGAAAAAGACGGGTAGTAATCCCGTAATCGAGTTTATCAATGTCGAGGCTAACATGGCCGCTTGCTTCATCGTTGCCACGCTTGAGTGATATCGATGACGAGATAATTCCGCCAGGGATTTCAAGTTTGGCGTTTTCGATGATGAATATGTCGTCGCGAAGATGTAATTTCAACTGTGCTTTGCCCAGCTGGTCTCTCCCTGAGAGCACTTTACCAACATTGAGATTTAGATCTAAATGCATTGCTGGGGTTTTTAATGCTTCTTCCAGCTGACGAAGATACTCGAGTAAAGGTCTTTCTCGAGAAGTTTTCTTTTGAGACACTGCGATACTGTCGTCAGTTGATGCGTTCTCAGTCAGGTCCAGGCCGCTAAATGCAAAGTCTTCAAGTTGGATCTGCTGGCTGTTAAGATTGATATACCATAAAGGTTTTATCGCATTAGTATCGATGACGACAGAAGCCTGCAGTTTTGATTCTCCGATGGATGCCGCTGCAGATTTCAGGATATAACCTGTATCGTTAGCGATGAGCTTCCCGGACAGTGTATAGTTATTGATCGGCGGGAATTCGGTGTTGATTATCGGGTTCAGTTTTTCCATATTTTCGCCACGAATCGTTATATCAAGTGAAAATAATCTGCTATTTATAGGTAGCGCAAGGTCTCCCTTTAATGTCATCTCAGTCTTGGCGACTCTGGCAACCAGGTCGATATCTAACTTCTCGATATCATCGAAAAACTCCTCAAGCCGATTGCTTTTGAGGTCGATCGTGATTGATGTGTCATCGATTCTTCCATCTATGCTCAATTCAACGGCTTGCTTCCATGAGACAAAAGAAGAAGCGCGGTTGAACATGAGCTCCTTGTCTTTCCCTGTTTTTTTCTGCTGCAGGTGCCAATAGCCCTTACCCAGTTCTAATGAGATCTCTGCCCGTTCATATAATTCGGCGAGGTCTTTACCCTTTAGCCTTGACTTGATGTTGATGTTTTCGGTTACTGCTGTCAGGTCAGGAATGATTTTAAGTTCATTCAGTAACAGGCCAAGATCGACATCTTTGACATCGAAATCCAGGTTGGAGATAAACTCACCTTCTTTGAACTGTATGTCGGCGTGAATACTTGTTTGTCTGTTGGCAACGTGTCCTGTGCCACGAAGTGTCAACGGCTCTCCTGCTAACAGGCGGTCGAGTGATTCAGATTGAATAACGATAGCGTAGGGATGATCTTCGATGCTGCCGTTGATCTCGGCCACAGGTTTTGTTTCATCACTTATATCGATGAGTAACTGGTCAAATCTATTTTTCAGGCTCTGTTGGCGCGTGTCATCCCTGTACAGGATGTCGATATTGGTCAGTTCTATTTTGCCCAGAATTATGCGCTCGATATCAAAGCTGCCATCTTTGCTGTCAGAAGGTTCCCTGGTGGTAACCTCCACTGTTTCAGTAGTTTCTGCCGGTGACCAGTTATTGTCGCCGTCGGCTTTTTGATGGAAGTCGATTTTTGCCTGGTCAGCGGAGATATCGCTCAGGTGTATCTGGCCTTGCAGAAGAGGTAATAGCCGTATCTCGATACTGACTTCACTTATCGTAATAAAATCTTCATCATCAAAATCAGCACTATTTTTTATATGAATACGTTTTACTAGAAGATGTGGAGAATAGGATAAGGTGAGCTGTATATCGCCATCGATATGTATCTCTCGCCCAGTATAGGATTGCAGTTTTTTACTGAGTGTGTTGCGCGCGCCATCGAGGGTAAGCGTCGGCTCGAGGAATTCAAGAATGGCTGCGAGTGCAGCAAAAAGTATGAATACTTTTATCAGGCTTTTAATGATGGTTGACACGTCGACCTGTTTTCAATGTGATTGTTAGAGCACACATGAATATGAATGCTGATACCGCTGACGGTTGGTTATCATTATTTGGCAGAGAGGAAGGGATTCGAACCCTCGAAACCTTTCGGTTTACACACTTTCCAGGCGTGCGCCTTCAACCGCTCGGCCACCTCTCTATAAATTTGTAAATTATGCTATTACACTATATTCCTTTTTTATATGAGCCAAGCCGCACGCAGCGTGCTCGTCACTCAGTACTTCCTGTACTTCACCCTTCGGGTCATAATCGAAAAAACGTCGATTATGTTCAAAATTGCTCCAGGCAATTTTAGTCAGCCGCTCGGCCACCTCTCTAATGTTTGTGACTGGATTTTATTGCTCGCTGTATAATTTTTCCAGAATTTCTTTAGCGCCACGCGACAGCAGGTCATCTGCCAGCCTGGTGCCGAGTTGTTCAGCCTCGCTGCGATGACCGCTGATATCACCTGCGATGATCTTGCTGCCGTCCGGTTCGCCGACCAGTGCCTGCAGGTGCAAGGTATCACCGTCTAGCATGGCATAACTTGCTATCGGTACCTGGCAGCCACCTTCGAGGCGTTTGTTCAATGCACGTTCTGCGGTGACGCGGTCAGCTGTATCATCATGATTCAACACGGACAGCAGTTCGAGTGTCTCATCATCGCCTTTGCGTGCTTCCAGCCCGACAGCACCCTGACCGACGGCAGGAAGTATCCATGAAGATGATATGCGCTGTTTGATCCGGTCGGCCATCTCAAGTCTGACCAGTCCGGCACAGGCCAGTATGATGGCATCATAATCAGCGTTATCAAGTTTTTCCAGTCTCGAATTAACGTTGCCGCGCAGATCTTTGATCTTCAGATCGGGGCGCTTGCTTAAAAGCTGGCATTTCCTGCGTAAACTGCAGGTACCGACCACGGCACCTTCTGGCAGGTTCTGCACGCTGTCATATGTGTTCGAGACGAATGCATCACAGGGTTCTTCACGCTCCAGGATAGTGGAGAGGAATAGCCCCTCTGGAAATTCCATCGGTATGTCTTTGATCGAATGTGCCGCGATATCGGCCTGACCGTCGAGCATCGCCGCTTCAAGTTCCTTGACGAACAGGCCTTTACCGCCGATCTTGGCTAATGGCGTATCGAGAATTTTGTCACCTTTGGTGGTGAATGTTACCAGCTCTACCTCGAGGCCCTGATGCGCTTTCATTAATTGCGACTTCACATGTTCCGCCTGCCATAGCGCGAGTGGGCTTTTTCGTGTTGCTATACGTAAGGTAGATTTCATCGGTGAGCTTTAAGCGAATAATGTTTTGAAATTAAAGGGCGCATTATACATGACTCTGTGAATGAGACTTCGCGATTACCGGAAATAGCGAAAAAATTGCTGAAATGTCGGGGATTTCTGCTCGAGAAAATGTATAATGCGCGGCTTATGGTGACCTGTTCTGGTTCCCTCGCGACGATAAGCTGTGAACCCCGCCAGGTCCGGAAGGAAGCAACGGTAGCAGTGATCTCGGGTGCCGAGGTGCGGCTGGGGCAGGTTACCACCCAATTTTTCCTGATAACATTCAAAACTTGCTGCAATCTTGGCTGTAACTCAAACGAATTGTTCGATAGACTCTGACAGATGTTTTACCTTTGTGAGAATACCTTAGTGGGTCGTGCTGCATGAGTTATCAGGTTCTGGCGCGAAAATGGCGGCCACAAAATTTCCAGGAGCTGGTCGGCCAGGAGCATGTCCAGCGAGCCCTGGTCAACGCCTTAAATGACGACCGTCTGCACCATGCCTACCTGTTTACCGGTACTCGGGGTGTCGGTAAGACCACCATCGCACGTATATTCTCAAAATCCCTGAATTGCGAGACCGGCATTACTTCCACGCCCTGTGGCGAATGTTCTACCTGTGTCGAGATCGCCGAGGGCCGATATGTCGATCTGATCGAAGTCGACGCAGCCTCACGCACCGGTGTTGATGACACCCGTGATCTGCTGGAAAATGTGCAGTATGCCCCGACACGGGGGCGTTACAAGGTGTACCTGATCGACGAGGTGCACATGTTTTCCAAGAGCAGTTTCAATGCGCTGCTGAAAACCCTGGAAGAACCGCCGCCGCACGTTAAATTCCTGCTGGCGACAACCGATCCGCAGAAACTACCTGTCACCATCCTGTCACGCTGTCTGCAGTTTAATCTCAAGCGACTACCGGTTAGCCTTATCATCAGCCATCTGCAGCACATATTGGCTGAGGAAAAGGTCGAGCATAATGTGGTTGCGCTACAACTCATCGCTGAAGCAGCTGATGGCAGTATGCGTGATGCGCTCAGCCTGCTGGATCAGGCGCTGGCTTTTGCTGGTGGTTCGGTCAAGGAGCAGGAGGTTCGCGATATGCTTGGCAGTGTATCGCGCGATAAAGTGATCCGGCTGCTGAAATCTGTGTTGCAGCGTGATGCGCAGCAGACCATGAGCGTGGTCGCCGAACTTGCCGAGATGTCACCGGATTTTGAGAATGTGCTGGCCGAGCTGTTGAGCCTGTTGCATCACATGAGCCTGGCAAAAACAGTTCCGCAGGCACTGGACGAATTTGTCAGTGCACGCGAAGAACTGCTGAAATTGAGTGAAACCGTGTCAGCTGAAGACTTACATTTGTTCTACCAGATAGCCTTGATAGGGCGCAGGGATCTGCCACTATCGCCCGATGCCCGCAACGGTTTTGAGATGATAATGTTACGCATGCTGGCCTTCAGGCCGGCAAGCATCGATGCCGGACAGGTAGCCCAGGCTGCACCGCAGGTCTCAAGTTCGCCCCAGGGTTCTGCTCAGGACCGGGCTTCTGCACGACAAACAGATCAACCTCAACAAGCTGTGTCCCGGGTTGTGTCCAAGGCTGCGTCTCGGGCTATGTCAGAGGGCGTGCCTCAAAGCCGCCAGCAACCGGTTGCTGAGGCAGATCAGGCAGCACAGCAGCCTGATAATGCTGTGGCAGAGCCTGCACAGCGGACACAGGCTGAAACACCAGTCAGCCCAGCTGTGGTATCGAATGACTGGCGAGAAGTCGTTAATTCCCTGGGTCTCGGCGGCCTGGTCAAGCAGCTGGCGATCAATTGTACGATGCAGCAGCGTGACGGCTGTAATATCATGCTGCAGATAGCAAGCGGGCACAGTAACCTGATTAACCCGAAAGCGAAGCAGCGTTTACAGCAGGCGCTGGGTGAATATTTCAATATCGATGCGCAGCTTGATATCAAGGTAGTCGACCAGGTAGAGAGTGAATCTCCCGCGCAGACAGTGCAGCGTGAGACGGTGGAAAGGCAGGAACAGGCTGTTGCGTCTATCAATGAAGACAGCTTTACCCAGACATTAAAAGAGCAATTTAATGCTGAGGTCATTCCCGGTTCGGTGAAGCCACTGACATAGCAGCAGGAAATCGCGGTTTGTAAACCGCGATAAAGCGATCAGAACAAGCAGTAAAGATTTTCGATTAAAGCAATTTAAGAAAAAGAGGTATTTATGAAAGGTGCAATGGGCAACATGATGAAGCAGGCGCAAAAGATGCAGGAAGATATGCAGAAAGCGCAGCAGGAAATAGCCAATATGGAAGTCGAAGGACAGGCAGGTGGTGGTATGGTCAAAGTCGTTATGAACGGGCGCCATGAACTACGCCGGGTGAACATCGATGACAGCCTGATGCAGGATGATAAAGAGATGATCGAAGACCTGCTGGCAGCTGCGGTCAATGATGCAGTAAGAAAGATCGAGCAGGAGTCATCTTCAAAAATGTCTGGCCTGACTGCAGGCCTGAATCTGCCAGGTGGTATGAAGCTGCCTTTCTAGGCCAGTTCAATAACCTATGTCACCATTATTGCAGCAGCTGATCGATGCTTTAAAATGCCTGCCGGGGGTCGGACCAAAGTCTGCGCAACGCATGGCTTTTTATCTGCTGGAGCGTGATACTGACGGCGCAAAAAATCTTTCGGCGGCACTGACAGAGGCAGTCGAAAAGATCGGTCATTGTTCGATGTGCCGGACCTTGAGTGAGAATGAGCTTTGTGAGATTTGTGCCAGCCCCTCCAGAGATAACAGCACCCTCTGTGTTATCGAGACGCCAGCAGATGTATTTGCTATCGAGCATACCGCCGAATTTAGAGGCAAGTATTTTGTTCTGATGGGACACCTTTCACCACTTGACGGCATCGGTCCTGCCGAACTCGGTCTGGATCTTCTGGATGCTCGTCTCGCCGGCGGTGAAGTCAAAGAGCTGATCCTGGCAACCAATCCCACGGTCGAGGGTGAGGCCACGGCGCATTACATCTCTGATATGGCCGCCAGGCACCAGGTGGTAACGACGCGAATCGCGCATGGTGTGCCACTGGGTGGAGAACTGGAATATATCGATTCCGGTACGCTGGCACATGCCTTCAGCGGTCGGCAGCGCTTCGATTCTTGACCATAGTCAAAAGTTTTCTTTCAGTGTTGTGATTTAATTGTGAGCATCGAGGTGCGCCTATGAGTGACTGTTTATTCTGCAAGATAAGAGAAGGTGTGATACCTGCCGATATCATTTTTGAAAACGATGACGTGCTCGCTTTCAACGATGTTAACCCGCAGGCCCCCGTACATCTCCTTATCATTCCAAAAAAACATATTTCTACGGTTAATGACATGGTCGACGACGACCAGGTGATCATGGGTAAGTTGTTCAGTGCCGCCAGGACTATCGCGAGCCAGAAAGGGGTCAGTGATGATGGTTATCGCCTGGTGGTGAACTGTAATGAAAAAGCCGGTCAGACCGTGTTTCATATCCACATGCACATGCTGGCTGATCGTGCATTGACCTGGCCTCCCGGCTAGGTCTCTTCTGACGGGCCTGGTTAAACATCATGAGAATCATAGCTTGTCTTTTCATTGCTTTCTTATCTGCTAATGCATCAGCTGCGCCGCATGGCGATGAACTTTATGCCCGGCATTGTTCGTCCTGTCATGGTAATGATGGCAAGGGTGGTGTCGGTGTGCCCCTGGCATTACCCTCGTTTCTGGACAGCGTATCAGATGAGTATCTGCAGAAAACCATTCGGCAGGGACGACCAGGCAGGATCATGCCGGCATTTGATGTTCTGAGTGATGCGCAGTTGACCGCTGTCGTTAAACACCTGAGAAGCTGGTCGGATAAACCTGCGCCAAAAGAAGATAATAGCGTTATCAAAGGTAACGCAAAAAAAGGAAAAGTACTTTTTGCTAAATACTGTATGCAATGCCATGGTGAGGATGGCAGTGGCGGTAAAGGTACTGGCGTAACATTCTCTCGCAAGCGCGATCTTCCGATAATCGCACCCGCTCTGAATAATGCGGGTTTCCTGGCATCAGCCACTGATGTCATGTTGCGCGACACCATCACCTACGGGCGTGAAGGAACGCCGATGACATCGATGCTTGTTGCCGGTTTAACTGAAACAGATATCGATGATATCGTCAGTTACATACGTTCAATGGAAGAGGCGGCAGAAAGATCGAAACAGGCTTTGAATGGAAATGGCAGCGACTCCCCGGTGATCATGGTGGATTCGCCCTATGATCTTGATGAGACGGTCGCCAATCTAAAACAGGCGATAACCGACCAGAACTTTACCCTGATTCGGACAGAGTATCTCGAGCATGGTCTGGTAGAAGAGGGCAAGGAGAATAAGAAGCAGGTCGCACTACATTTCTGTAACTTCGGTTTCCTGTTCAAAGCATTGTCAGTAGATCCGCGAGTCGGAATGTTTCTGCCCTGTCGTGTCACCGTGATTGAAAATGATGGCAAGGTGCAGGTGAGTACCATCAATCCAAAACGTCTCGGCAAGTTGTTTAATAACCATGAACTTGATGAGTATTGTGATGAGATGTATGAGGTTTACAGTACCCTGCTGGAGGATGCTACCTTATGAAGGCTATCACCAGGAATATCCTTGTTTTGGTGCTGAGTAGTGTTGCGACAGTGCTTCATGCGGGCGACATGCTCATGGTTCGTACGCAGCAGAAATTTCCTGAGGCTATGCTGACATTGCAGACCTCTGTTAAAGAGCATGGTTATGCGATTACCAGGGTGCAGCGCATCGATATCGGTTTGACCGGTATGGGTTACGAGACAGACAAGTACCGGGTGGTGTTTGTCGGTAAGCCCGAAGAGATACAGTATCTGATAGGGAAGTACCCGGTACTGGCTGCATATATGCCACCACAGATATCAATCTTTGCCGAGGAGGGGGATACCGTTCTGGTAACGGCTAATCCTATAATCTATGCAGAGATGATTACGGATGAATCTGACAGGGTGATATTTCAGCGTTGGGAAAGTGATGTCTACTCGGTGTTTGATGACATCAGAGAGGCAGATGAGTGATGGCGCTGTTATAAGTTTCAACAAGTCTGGTTCTGTCATGCTGAGCGATAGCGAAGGATCTTTCTGCCAGCATATCCACCCAGAACTTCAAGAACCTTCGCTATCGCTCAGGATGACAAAAGTTTTATACTTACTTTACTACTCATAACTCATAACTTATAACTTAAACCCATCTATTCCCCTTCCTTAACTTTATCCTGCATAGCAGCCAGGTATTCATCCATCTCCTCCTGGTCTTTGAAAACGTTCATGCCGTCTAAAGCTTTGATGATCTCGAATACTTTCTTGATCTGTGGCTGCAGGTTTACCAAGAGAAACTTGCCGCCATTGCCGTCCATTAATTTTTTGGCTTTGAAAATGACCCTCAAGCCAGCACTGCTGAGAAAGTCCAGGCCGTTAAAATCTATGATCGTCGCTGTTACCGAATCGCTTATCTCATTATCGATAGACTGCTGTAATTGCGGGGCAGTATTGCTGTCCAGGCTGCCAGCGATGGATATGCGTTTGCCATTGTTAGCTTCAGGTGTGATGACGATATCTAATGACATGGTTTTGCTCCAGTTTTTTTATTCTTTATTGTGCTTAGTATAGTGCTTTGTGACGGTAAATACATTACTTTGCCCTGCCCTGTGGTAATGCTGGTGATCGGTGAGTGATCTTATTATATGGATACCCATGCCGCCCTCAGAATGGTCAGCTGACTCCATGTCATCATAGGTATAGCTGAGAGGGTCAAAGGCAACGCCGGTATCGGTGAATGTGATATTGATACCATCATCTATGTCGTTTAAATCAACGGAAATCATCTGTATATCATCCTTGTCGTATGCATAACTGGCGATATTGATAAAGACTTCCTCGAGAACCAGCCGAAGGTCGTTGTATGCGCTATCCGGAATTTTGTATGTTGTGGCGCAGCTGTGTAAAAAGTCTGCCAGCTTTATGGCGTCTTCCTTCTTATTCTGCAGCCTGATGCTTCGAGTGCCTTGCATTTGTCTGTCCATAGCAATCAGTGGTAACGAATAATGAGTAGCGTGATGTCATCAAATTGTTCGGTATCACCACCAGCAAAGTTGTCGACACTGTCGATGATCTTATGGCCGATATCTTCGCTGTTACTGCTCTCGATACTGCTGATCAGCTCGATCAATCTCTCATCCGAGTACTGCTTGTTATCGACATCATGCGCCTCGGATATGCCATCGGTGTACATGATCAGAGATGTGTCATGTTCCAGTCGAAATTCGATATCGGGGTAATCTATAGCATCCATCAGACCAAGAGCAGTGGCACCTTTGATTTCCTGTGCCCTCGTGTCTACAGGATCCCGGATGATAGGGTCCATGTGTCCGGCATTGCTCATGACGATCGAGCCGGTCTTCAGCTCGATGGAGCCACACAGTGCGGTGACGAACATGCAGGCATCATTGTTCTCAGCAAGTATGTCGTTCATCATGGTAAACGTCTCACCGGGAGAGAGCTTGTCGCGTAATGCACGAGTGTAGAGGGTTACGGTCTTGGCCATGAATAAGGCGGCAGGCACACCCTTGTCTGAAACGTCGCCGAGGATAAAGTGCAAGCTTTTATCAGTCTGCTGAAAATAGTACAGGTCACCACCGACCGTACGTGCAGGCCTGAGCAGAGCATATAGCTGAAATTCATCACTATCGATAAATGCGTTACCATATTGCGGTATCATCGACATCTGGATATCTTTAGCGATCTGTATCTCACTCTCCAGTTTCTGTTGCTTTGCCGTCGCAGTTCGAACTTCCTTTATGTAAGTCTTTAATGCAGAGCGCATGCTGCTGAAATCTTCTGTTAAGGCACCGATCTCGTCTCTTCTTATCGCATCAGGCAGTGCAGCATCGAGGTTTCCGGCGCCTATGTCTTTGGTGGCGAGTGCAAGGTTGGATAAAGGGCTGGTCAAGCGGTGTGTGACGACCATTATCACCAGGAACAGGATTATGATGCCACTGGCAGCAACATAAGAGATGTTCCTGGTCAGCCTGTTTATATCAGAGAGGTAATCCTGTTCGGGTGAAACCACGATGACTTTCCAGCCGGTATTTGCCAGTGACTCTATGGCAACCCTGCAGTTTCCCTCCTGGTAAGGGCAGGGTACTTTTAACGAGACAGAAGCTGAAGAGCTCTTGCTGTCTAGATACTTCTGCCAGTCTTCGGGTTTGATATCGTCACTCACCACATCGGCAAGGTTTTTCATGTTCAATGATCTGTCCGGATGTGCGATGACGATATCATTCCTGGAGATGATATAACCGTAACCTGTTCTGCCGACTTTTATTTCATCAGCGATCTTGTCTAGCCATGCGAGCTTTATATCGGCAGTAGCGATACCGGCAAATTCCTTTGTGACAGAATGATAGATCGGTTTTGAATAAGTGATCATCTGCACATTGCCGCCGCCCTCATCAAAGTAAGGGTCAGACCACAACGGGGCATTGATTTTTTTTGTTTCGCTGTACCAGAACTGGTTCCTGTAATCATAATCGTCCGTCGCCAGGTTCTCATAGATTAGTGCTTCACCTTTTTTATAATAATAAGGTGCAAAGTCAGCAACAGTATCGAGCAATGAATGTGGTTCCAGGGCTACGCTCATGCCGAATGTTTGAGCATTGATCGGCAGCAGGGATTTAATGGCTTTGTGAACTTCGTCTTCTGTGGTACCTGCTATTGCGACAACAGAGGCGAGTGAGTCAGCGCTTGATTCAGCCCGGTCAAATACAGATTCAATCTTGTCAACGGTGGATGATGTCGCAGCCCTGGCAAGTTTGTCGACATAATCATCGAGCAGTGCACGGGACAGGTAATTATTGGTCGTGATTACGCTAGTGAAAATGACTATGGCAAGTGACACGATCCATAAGCTAAGGCGACTGGCAAGGCTTTGGCTGGACTTAATCTTCATGGCTGAGCATTCATTACCGCTTCTAGTGTTAGCCAATTAAAACATATATTGGATATTGAATTTTAGTCCTGTATTTTTAGTTTCGCTTCTTGGCTCCGTGACAAAGGTGATAGCTGAACTGTTCTCTGTTTGCTTTGTATTGCTGCGGCCAAACTGCCATCCTTCAAAAAATACGCCAAGCCCAAGGTTGATGTTCTGTCTGTACTGGTGGAACCAGTTGAGGTTCAAACGTCCGCCAGTGCCATCGCCAAGATCAAGTGTCGTGGTACCAAGATCGACCCTGGACAGGTCGACAAAAACAGTTGCATCTCTTACTAAAAAGTAACTGATTTCCAGGTTTACCCTGTCTTTTTTAGTGATGACAAAATCAGTGTCAAGGCCCAGAGAGTATTCATACCATTCATAGGTTTCGTCGATGCCGCTGATATTATTTTTATCTTTGATATCTCGCTTCCACTGATGGGACATAGCACCGATAAACAGGCGTATATCTTTGTAGATTGATCTGTCCAGTCGTGCCCCGATGCGAAAGAGTGTGGCATCGCTGTCTGTGGTATGGGGTATGCCCTGTTGGGTCTGGCCATCGTAATCCACGGTTCCCTGATAATAGGATGTATCGATAGCAACTGACCAGTCAGGCGTAATAGCGTAGCTCAAGCCAGCATTCAGACCGGGTAACCACCCGGTCTCATTATTCAGCTCCTGGTCAGTGGTGCTGAATTCGGTGTAATCAAAATGCAATATAGCTGGCGATATGGTTAATCGTGCTTCTGCGAATGATGCAGTTGCCAGGCACAATAATATCGTTGTGCTGAGTGTTAACTTATTCATAAAAAAATAACGGGGCTATAGCCCCGTTATAATGACATAAATTTATAAAAAAATTATGATTTAAGAATAGCAAGTAGTGGCGGTTGTTACAAAGGAGCCATTTGCATTAATAGTCATTGTGCCATCACTATTGTAAATGCCTTCTGCCGTTGTGCCATTACCACCGGTGATTTTTATAGTCCCGCTTTCTGGACATGAGGATTCACCACCGCTACTTTCAACAATAGGTGCGCTCAATTCTGCAAGGAAGCCATACTGATTGGCGCCATTGACAGTGATCACAAGTGCAAAAGTTGATTTAGTCGTAGTATATGTGCTCTCAAAATTGTTTCCAGTTTCCGAGAAGTCAAGTCCAGTAAAGCTGACCGTGATGGTATCACTGCCAGAAACGATGGTTAGATCCAATGAGCCGCTGAAATTGTCAGTGTAATCACCAGTGCTATTGTTTTCGGTAAATGTACCTGACAAGGTTCCGCCTATAACAAAACCCAGTCCATCATCACAGGCGACAAAGGTGGCGGTGACGGTTTCAGAATAGATGACGCCGTCATCGCTCTCATCGCCAGTGAAAGAATATGTTCCGTCAACAGCACAGGCGCCGCTGTCATTGAAGGCAACGCCTGTGGCCAGATCGATGCCAGAATCCTTAGAGCTATTCTTGATGCGTGGCAAGATTATGTCGAGCGCGGTGTTTATCCCGATCACCGGAGTCGCCTCTACTGCAAGGGCCTGGTCAAGAGAGCTTAACGATGTCGATACAGTTGCAACCAGTGTTTCTGCATTGCTGGCGTCGATCACGGTCGCATTTGCAGGCACGGTTGCAGGCACGGTTGCTGTTCCGCCGCCGTCGCCATCATCGCTGCTGCAGCCGGTAGTTAATAGTTGTGCTGAAAGAAGTAGTGCAGAAGCGGAAAGTGTTAGGTAGTTATTCATATCTAAATGTCCCTTTGTTGTTCAAATACTTGTATGGAAATGTGTGTGTCTAATTATTTACACATTGATATTGTAAGGTATTTGTTTTGTAAATCTATGTTTAATTTTTCTAATATACTTCGCTTTTGTTTAAAAAGTTTCTTGAGTAAAGTGTTATATTTTGGTACTGTTCGCGACCTTAAATAGGCGCATAGCTCAGTTGGGTGAGCGGCGGGCAAGGAGCTGCGAACGCCAGACGGGAGTCTGGCCGGGACGAAGCTTGAATTTAAGCGGAGGCACGACTACATGGATGTAGTTAGGTAGAGCAATGCAGGAGCAATTGCCGAGGAAGCTGTAGCGTCACCATAACATAGTCTATTTAATACCTGAATTTCAGGCGCATAGCTCAGTTGGTTAGAGCGCTACCTTGACATGGTAGAGGTCGGCAGTTCGAATCTGCCTGTGCCTACCAAATTTAAATGCATCTATTTCAGATGCTTACGTAACATGCAAGCGGTCTTTAGTAGTGATCGCCACTGGAGAAGACATGCCTCAGAACAGTCCTGTTGTAACCCTGCCTGATGGAACCCAACGTTCCTTCGATTCACCGCTTACCGTAATGGATGTCGCCACTGATATCGGCCCGGGTCTGGCCAAAGCGACACTGGCTGGCCGCGTTAACGGTGAACTGGTCGATGCATCTCATGTCATTGCTGATGATGCGGAAGTCTCGATCGTTACTTCAAAGAATGAAGAAGCACTGGAACTGATGCGCCACGATGCTGCACACGTGATGGCGCAGGCCGTGCAGGAGCTGTTTCCAGGCACCCAGGTAACCATCGGTCCGGCCATCGAAAACGGTTTTTACTATGATTTTGCACGTGACAAGCCCTTTACCGATGATGACCTGAAAGTTATCGAACAACGCATGCATGAGATCGTGAAACGCGATCTGCCGATCGTGCGTGAGGTGATCGATCGTGATCAGGCAGTCAAAGTATTTTCTGAAATTGGTGAAGATTATAAAGTCGAGATCATCAAGGATATTATCCCTGAAGGTGAGGAAGTCTCTATCTACCGTCAGGGGGACTGGTTCGACGTCTGCCGGGGCCCGCATATGCCGAGTACTGGCAAGCTGGGTAAAGGCTTCAGGCTGATGAAAGTGGCTGGTGCCTACTGGCGCGGCGACTCCGACAACGAGATGCTGACCCGTGTCTACGGTACTGCCTGGCCGGACAAGAAACAGTTAAACAAGTATCTGCATCAACTCGAAGAAGCGGAAAAACGCGATCATCGCAAGATTGGCAAGAAGCTGGATTTCTTTCATATGCAGGAAGAGGCACCGGGCATGGTGTTCTGGCATGACAAGGGCTGGTCGATCTATCTCACCGTGCAGAACTATATTCGCGACAAGCTGCGCCAGCACGATTACCAGGAGATCCATACACCGCAGATCGTCGACCGCAGCCTGTGGGAAAAGTCTGGCCACTGGGACAAGTTTGGTGACATGATGTTTACCACACACTCTGAGAATCGTGATTATGCGATTAAACCGATGAACTGTCCGTGCCACATACAGGTTTTTAACCAGGGCCTGAAGAGTTATCGTGATCTACCGCTGCGCCTGGCAGAATTTGGCTCCTGTCACCGTAACGAGCCATCCGGTACCCTGCACGGCCTGATGCGGGTGCGTAATTTTGTGCAGGATGATGCCCACATCTTCTGTACCGAAGACCAGCTGCAGGATGAGGTTTCGGCCTTTATCGACCTGGTTTACGAGGTGTACAATGATTTTGGCTTCACTGATATACAGGTGGCTCTGTCGACCCGCCCTGAGCAGCGTGTCGGTGACGATGAAGCCTGGGACAAAGCCGAAAAAGCCCTGGAAGTGGCGCTGGATAACAAGAAATTGAACTGGAAGCTGCAGCCGGGTGAGGGCGCCTTTTATGGGCCGAAGATCGAATTTGTACTGCGCGACTGCCTGGGACGTGAATGGCAGTGTGGTACCATGCAGGTCGATTTCTCCATGCCGGGGCGTCTCGATGCGCAATATATCGCCGCTGATGACAGCAAGCACACGCCGGTCATGCTGCACCGGGCCATCCTGGGTTCAGTCGAGCGATTTGTCGGTATTTTGATCGAAGAACACGAGGCCAAATTCCCGCTCTGGCTGGCCCCGGTTCAGGCTGTGGTGCTCAATATTACCGACAAACAGGCCGAATTTGCCGAAAAAGTGCAAAAAAGTCTTGTTTCGCAAGGATTTAAGGTCGAATTGGACTTGAGAAATGAGAAGGTAGGCTATAAAATTCGCGAGCACATTATACAACGGGTTCCCTACATGCTGGTTATCGGCGATCGGGAGCTTGAAACAAATACAGTGGCCGTTCGCACGCGAAGCGGTGAGGACCTCGGAACTATGTCGATCGACGATGTAGCCAACAGGTTCTCATTGGAGATCGCGGGCCGCGGTCGCGCTGTTTTATAGAAACACCGTTTTAGAGGAATAAAACTATCGCTGCACCAAAAAAGACGCGCGTAAATAGCGAGATCACATATCCTGAAGTTCGAGTTATCGACCATGAAGGAGAACAGCTTGGTATTTTGACAAGTGAAGAAGCGCTACAAAAAGCAAAAGACGTCTCATTGGATTTAGTTGAGGTTTCTCCGAATGCGGAACCGCCTGTTTGCCGGATCATGGATTTCGGTAAATACAAGTTCGAGAACAGCAAGAAGAAACAGGGTGCGAAAAAGAAGCAGCGTCGCACCCAGGTAAAAGAGATCAAGTTCCGTCCTCGTACCGAGGTTGGTGACTATAAGGTGAAGCTGAACAAGCTCACCAAGTTTCTTGAAAATGGTGATAAGACCAAGGTTACCATGCGTTTCAGAGGGCGTGAGTTCGCTCACCAGGAACTAGGCATGGAGTTACTGCAACGTGTCGTGGCTGATCTCGAAGAGATAGCTAACGTTGAACAGATGCCTGGAATGGAAGGTCGCCAGATGGTTATGGTACTGGGTCCTAAAAAGACCAATAAATAACAGTCATTAAGTTAGCTGTTATTTAGTTAACAGTTAATGAATTTTAGTTTTGGAGAAGGCACATGCCTAAGATGAAAACAAACCGCGGAGCTGCAAAGCGTTTTCGTAAGAACGGTTCCGGCGGATTTAAACGCGGTCAATCACATCGTCGTCATATTTTGACCAAGAAGAGCACCAAGCGTAAACGTCACCTGCGTGATGATGCCCAGGTACATGAAAACGATACCAAGATGCTTAAACGCATGCTGCCGTACATCTAATTTATTAGATCGGTCAAATCAGAACATTTTAAGAGAATAGAACAATGCCAAGAGTAAAAAGAGGCGTACAGGCCAGAGCTAAACACAAGAAAGTTTTAGCCAAAGCAAAAGGTTATTACGGTGCGCGTAGTCGTGTCTACCGTGTAGCTCATCAAGCTGTTATCAAGGCCGGCCAATACGCATACCGTGACCGTCGTGTGAAGAAACGCACTTTCCGTTCATTATGGATCGTACGCATCAATGCTGCTGCAGCTGAATGCGGTATATCATACAGCCGTTTAATCAACGGTCTGACGAAAGCTGATATCGCGATCGATCGTAAAGTCCTGGCTGACCTCGCTGTTCACGACATGGCTGCCTTTTCAAAGATAGCTGATAAAGCGAAAGAAGCACTCGCAGCCTAATAAAGCTGTGATTAGCCGGGGTGTCATCACCCCGGCTGGTTTGCTACAAGCTTATCAGTACAAAGGGGGAGCTAGCTTCCCCTTTTTTATTGCAAAAAATAATTATTTATAACGCATAAAGTCATTTCAAACAGGTATAAACGTGGATTTACAAAAGTTAACCGCAGATGCACAGGATAAAATTAATGCGGCTGACAATCTGGACGATTTAGATCAGGTGAGAGTCGATTATCTGGGTAAGAAAGGTGAGTTGACCTCACTTTTAAAAACACTGGGAACACTGCCTGCAGAAGAAAGGAAAGCTGCTGGTCAGGACATCAATAATGCCAAGCGTGACGTGCAGCAGGCCATCGAGCAGCGCAAACAGTCGCTGGAAAGTGAAAAGCTGAATGCACGTCTGGCAAGTGAGAAAATTGACGTCACGCTGCCAGGACGTGGTCAGCGAGCCGGTGGTCTGCATCCTGTTACGCGAACCATGGCGCGTATAGAAGACCTGTTCTCGCGTTTGGGCTTTAGCGTAGCGCAGGGACCCGAGATCGAAGATGATTTTCATAACTTCGAAGCTTTAAATATCCCGTCGCATCACCCGGCGCGTGCCATGCATGATACTTTCTATTTCGATGCCAACACGCTGCTGCGTACACATACCTCGCCAGTTCAGGTCAGGCATATGGAGACCAATAGCCCACCGCTGCGCATCATTGCGCCGGGCAGGGTTTATCGCTGTGATTCTGACCTGACGCACACACCGATGTTCCACCAGGTGGAAGGCTTGTTGGTGGATGAAAATGTGAGCTTTGCCGATCTTATGGGTACGCTGGCTGACTTCCTGAAACAGTTCTTTGAAAACGAGGATTTACAGACACGCTTCAGGCCTTCATATTTTCCATTCACGGAACCGTCATCCGAGGTCGATATTCAATGCGTGATGTGCGAAGGCGAGGGTTGTCGAGTCTGTGGGCACACCGGCTGGCTGGAAGTCCTGGGCTGCGGCATCGTGCATCCGCGCGTATTTGAATCTGCCGGTATCGATACCGAAAAATATACCGGCTATGCTTTCGGTATGGGGGTAGAGCGACTGGCGATGTTACGTTATGGCGTAAACGATCTACGCCTGTTCTTCGAAAATGATCTTAAGTTCCTGCAGCAATTTGGCAGCAGTTCGCGCAGGTAGGATACGACGATGAAATTTAGCGAACAATGGTTAAGAAGCTGGGTCAATCCTTCTATCTCAACTCAGGAGATGTGCGATCAGCTGACGATGGCTGGCCTGGAAGTGGATGCTGTCGAGCCGGCAGCTGCTGAGTTTAGCGAGGTGGTGGTTGCTCGTGTTGAGTCACTGGAGAAACACCCTGATGCCGATAAATTAAATGTCTGCCAGGTCACCGATGGCACAGAAACACGACAGATCGTGTGCGGTGCATCCAATGTAAGAGAAGGCCTGGTTATTCCTCTGGCAAAAATCGGTGCAGTATTACCGGGTCCTGGCCCGGGTGAAACGTGGAAAATTAAACCGGCAAAGTTGCGTGGTGTTGAATCATCAGGCATGTTGTGTTCTGAAAAAGAACTCGGCCTGGCTGACAGCGCGGAAGGTTTAATGGAACTGCCAGACGATGCGCCGATCGGTCAGGATATCCGTAAATATCTGCAACTGGATGACACCATCATCGAACTTGATCTGACGCCGAATCGAGGTGACTGTCTGAGCATTACCGGTATCGCCCGTGAGCTGGGTGTGCTCAACAAGTGTGAGGTCACCGAGCAGTTATGGGAACCCTATAAGCAGACGATCACCGATGAGTTTGCTGTTGAGATAGAAGCGACTGAGGCTTGTACGCATTACACCGGCAGGGTAATCAAAGGCATTAATCCGAGAGCCGAGACGCCGTTATGGATGCTTGAGCGTCTGCGCCGTGGTGGTATCCGTGGATTAAGTCCGGTTGTTGATATCACTAATTACGTGATGCTGGAACTCGGCCAGCCGATGCATGCTTTTGATCTGCAGAAACTGGATGGCAAGATAACCGTCCGTTTTGCAGAAAAGTCTGAAAAAGCCACTCTTCTAGATGGTAAAAGTGTCGATCTCCAGGAAAATACGTTGGTTATAGCTGATGATTCCAGTGTCCTGGCATTAGCAGGTGTGATGGGCGGTGAAGACTCAGCAGTAGATGACTCAACCACTGATATCTTCCTTGAAAGCGCATTTTTCAAACCCGAGGTCATTGCTGGTAAAGCGCGAAGCTACGGCATGCATACAGATTCATCGCACCGCTTTGAACGTGGCGTCGATACCCAGATGCAGGTTCACGCTATCGAGCGGGCGACAGAGCTGGTGCGCGAGATTTGCGGTGGTGAAGTTGGTCCTGTGCTCGAACATAAAACAGCAGCACATCCCGAAGAAATATTACCTATACACCTGCGCTCCGACCGCATTAAACGAGTCCTCGGTATTGAACTGGCAGAGTCAGAAGTTACAGATATCTTCCAGCGCCTGGGTATGGAAGTGAAAGTATATCCAGATGGCTGGCTGGTGAAAGCGCCTAGCTTCCGTTTTGATATCGAGATCGAAGCTGATCTTTTAGAAGAGGTCGTTCGAGTATTCGGCTATAACAATATCCCACGGACTCAACCCAGTTACCATGCCGTTATACAGTCACGACCTGAAGCAATGAATTCGCTGGATGAACTCAAGCGATGCCTGGTAAACCGCGGTTATTACGAAGCAATCAGCTACAGTTTTGTTGATCCGAAGTGGCAGGATATACTGGATCCGCAGGCGAAAACTATCGCCCTGGCAAATCCTCTGTCCTCTGAGATGTCGGTGATGCGCACGACCATGTGGGCGGGCCTGCTGAGTGCCTTGAAATACAACGTCAATCGTCAGCAGAACCGGGTGCGCCTGTTCGAGACAGGTCTGTGTTTCAGGCCTGCAGATGAAGGTACTGGTGTCGATGCGATCAGCCAGGAGCCTATGTTTGCCGGTGTTATCTGTGGTGACCTGCATGATGAGCAGTGGGCAGAACAGACGCAGAAAGCTGACTTTTTTGATATTAAAGCTGATGTCGAAGCCCTGTTATCATATTCAGCGACAGATTCAGTTTTTGCGGCAGCTGAGCACCCAGCCTTACATCCAGGTCAGAGCGCCTGCATTAAACAGGACGGTGAGATTATAGGATGGATGGGAGCACTGCATCCCACAGTGCAGAAAGTGCTGGGCATTGATCCACGTGTTTATGTCTTCGAAATCAAGCAGTCAGCGATCTCCAGCAACAAAATCCCTGAGTTCACGCCATTATCCCGCTTCCCTGAAGTAAGGCGTGACCTGGCGATTCTGGTTGATGAGGCAATACCTGTATCTGATATTTTATCAGTTATTAATGGGGCATCTTCCGATTTGGTCAAAGAAACCCAGTTATTTGATGTATATCAGGGTAAAGGAGTCGATGAAGGTACAAAAAGTATCGCTTTCGGCTTGATTTTACAGGAGTTTTCGCGCACTCTTACTGACAATGAAGTAGAATCTGAGATTGAAAATATCGTTTCTACACTTAATCAACAATTTGCTGCTACACTTCGGGAGTAGGTATGGCATTGACGAAAGCCGATATGGCAGAAAGTTTATACGAAGAATTGGGCTTAAATAAGCGCGAAGCCAAAGAACTGGTCGAACTGTTCTTTGAAGAAGTACGTGCAGCTTTAGGTGATGCAAATCATGTGAAACTTTCTGGTTTTGGAAATTTTGTTTTAAGAAACAAGACAGAGCGACCTGGTCGCAATCCAAAAACCGGAGAAGAGATCCCTATTTCAGCACGTCGTGTCGTAACCTTTAGACCCGGACAGAAACTCAAGCAAAGAGTAGAAGCTTATGCTGGAAGCCAGCAACAATAACGAATTACCAGTAATACCTGGCAAGCGCTATTTTACAATCGGAGAAGTTAGTGATCTATGTGGGGTCAAATCTCATGTTTTACGCTACTGGGAGCAGGAGTTTTCCCAATTAAAACCGGTTAAGCGCCGTGGTAACAGACGGTATTATCAGCGGCATGACGTCATCCTGATACGTCAGATACGCAGTCTGTTATATGATCAGGGTTACACTATCGGCGGTGCCAGACAAAAGCTGACAGGTGAAGACGTAGCAGATGATAATTCACAGAGCCAGCAGATCATCCGTCAGTTGCGTGACGAACTTGAAGGTTTGTTAGCTATACTGAAGTAACAACAGCCCATTTTTATGAAAAGGCCGGTTTTGATACCGGCCTTTTTTATTCCTGTTAAAGCAATCGCGTAACACCAGGTTATTTTTACTGGTCCGCTCCTTTACTGCATATTTCTTATGGGAGCGGAATCTTGTTCCGCGATTTTCAGAGATAAACACTTAAATATATTGTGGAGATACTTGGCTGAGGTCCGGCTCTAAAACTGAATATATCTACGGGATAGTTTCGAATTAAAATACTTTCGTGTAACCTATGCGCCTTTCGGGATATAGCGCAGTCTGGTAGCGCACTACACTGGGGGTGTAGTGGTCGCAGGTTCAAATCCTGCTATCCCGACCAAATAAATAAGCCACCTCAAAAACGAGGTGGCTTATTTATTTGTCTGGAAGGACTTGTTCGTTAAAGCGTACAGGTTCATGAAAAATGGCATGATGCCATTTTTAACGGGTTTCTGTTTTTGAGAAAGCCGGCCCGAAGGGTGAAATACATGGATGTATTTCATAAATCCTGCTATCCCGACCAAATAAATAAGGTCCTGACCGGGAACATAGGTAACACTTTATACCGAAGACATAGGTAACAGTTTTGCCATAAACGGGTTCTCGGCAGGATCTACTTTATTTGACTCCTCGTCAAAGAAGCCTAAATCATAATCCATGAAGCTGACAAGCCAAATCTTGTCGCTGACTTCACGTATTCCCACAAATTGCCCCGCAAAAACGGTACTCAGGTTAATCTTTCTTCCTTCAAGGCATATCCGTCCACATCGTGTGACCTGTATGGTCTTATCATGATAAGGATATTCAGGTGGTACAGGCGATGCATATTCTCTCACTGAAGGTGTATACAGCTCACCGGGATATTTCATCCCGATGGCCTGGTGAGGGCGTTCATTATTGAACGCCTCAACAAAATCATCAAAACGACTTTGCTGCTGTAAAAAGTTAAAGGAAGCCGGTTGAGTCGCTTCCTTTTTTAAGGTCAAATGCATGCGTTCATGACGGCCATTTTGCTGCGGATTGCCTGGTTTAATGCGCTCAACAGCAATGCCAAGCTGTAACCACCAGACAGATAATTTACTCAAACCAAACAAAGCTGTGGGTGACGCAAAAGGGACACCGTTATCTGAGCGAATAGCTTTGGGCAGCCCGAATTCCCTGAAAATACGTTCAAACACGGTAAAAGCAAAGCTTTCCTTCGTCGATTCGAGACTTTCACAGGCGAGTAGATAACGAGAGCTGTAATCC